>JBMOOF010000022.1:0-140807 GCA_049323695.1 Pseudomonadota bacterium | reverse complement strand
GACCCTGCCCAACCACGCCGGTAGGGCAACCCGGCTCGCTTCCTCCGCTTTGCTTCGTGCAGCTCCGCCCCGACATCGTCGGCGCGCATAGCGCGGCGTGTGCCCCACCACCTGATGCGGTTGGGCGAACGGGCTCCATCAGCCGCGCGCGGTGCGCGGCTCCAAGGAGCCAACCATGACCACCAGCCCATCTTCCCGTCGCGACCTCTACGAGGAGGTCACCCAACAGATCGTCACCGCCATCGAGGCCGGCAGCGGCGGCTTCGAGCTTCCCTGGCATCACATTCCCGGTCTGCCGAAGAACCTGGCAAGCGACCGGCCCTATCGCGGGATCAACACCCTTCTGCTCTGGCTGATCGGCAACGCCCGAGGCTATGCCACGCCGTTCTGGGCCACCTTCAAGCAGTGGCGCGAACTCGGTCATCCGGTCCGCAAGGGGGAGACGTCCGCCACCGTCGTGTTCTGGAAACAACTCGGCAGCGCCAGCGGCGAGGAAGCCGCTTCGTCCGAGGAAGACCGTCCCCGGTTCGTCGCCCGCGCCTACCATGTCTTCAACGCCGCCCAGGTCGACGGCTTCGAGCTTCCCCTGCTACCGACCCTGTCGGATGCCGAACGCATCGCGGCGGCCGAGACGTTCTTCGCGGGGCTGCCCATCACCGTGCATCACGATCAGGACTGCGCCTTCTATCGACCGTCGAGCGATAGCGTGCATCTTCCCGCTTTCAGTCGCTTCCGCAACGCCCAGGCCTACTACGCAACCCGCGGCCATGAGAGCGTTCACGCCACCGGACACAAGGATCGCCTGGACCGTGACCTGAGCGGCCGGTTCGGCTCCAACGCCTACGCGATGGAAGAACTCGTCGCTGAACTCGGCGCCGCTTTCCTCTGCGCCGATCTCGGGATTTCTCCCGAGCCCCGGCCGGATCACGCCGCTTACCTCGCCTCCTGGCTTGATGTCCTGAAGTCCGATAGCCGGGCCATCTTCACTGCCGCCGGCAAGGCCCAAGCGGCCGTGGACTGGCTGCATGCGAGTGGCGGGGGATAACTCGTCCAATCCGCTAGCATTATCCTCCCCTGGGGGATAGGATAACGCCATGACCCCTTTCGCAGAACTTCTTCAGCAGGGCGCTGCTCACGCCTGGCTATTCATCCCGAGCGCCATCCTTCTGGGCGCTCTTCACGGGCTTGAGCCCGGCCACTCCAAGACGATGATGGCGGCCTTCATCATCGCCATTCGCGGCACGATCCGGCAGGCGGTGCTGCTCGGGATCTGCGCGACGATCTCCCACACGCTCGTTGTCTGGGTCATCGCCTTAGGCGGCCTTTATCTCTGGCGCGGGGTCGCGACCGAAACCATCGAACCCTACCTGCAGCTAGTCTCGGGCATCGTCATCGTTGGCATGGCGTTTTGGATGCTGTGGCGGGCGCGGCGCGACCAACAGCTCGCGGCGGCGCACGATCACGACCACCACCATGACCATCCGCACGCCGATGAAGGCCATCGCATCGATACCGGGCACGGCGTGCTGCTGCTGAGCGTCTTTGAAGACGGCGTGCCACCGCAATTTCGGCTCACCCAACAGGACGGCCATCGCATTTTGGCCGATGCGGTTCATGTGGAAACCGAGCGCCCCGATGGCACTCGGCAACGCTTCGCGTTCGTCGCACGCGATGGCTATCTGGCATCGACCGACACCATCCCCGAACCCCATGAATTCATGGCGCGGCTGGAACTCGCCCATGGCGACCACGCCCACCATTACGACGTCGCCTTCGTTGAGCACGACCATGGACATGACCATGTCCATGAGGAGCTACGCGGCCTTGATGCGTCGGCCGGCGGCTATCAGGACGCCCATGAGCTGGCGCACGCCAATGATATTCGTCGGCGCTTCGCCGACCGTAATGTCACCACCGGCCAGATCGTTCTGTTCGGCCTGACCGGTGGGCTGATCCCCTGTCCGGGGGCGATCACCGTCCTACTGCTTTGCCTCCAGCTAAAGCAGTTCACGCTCGGCGCCGTGCTGGTGCTCTGCTTCAGCATCGGGCTCGCGCTGACCATGGTGGCCTCCGGTGTGATCGCCGCGCTTAGTGTGAAGCATGTCTCCAAACGCTGGTCCGGCTTCGGTGAGATCGTGCGCAAAGCGCCCTTCTTCTCCGGCATCGTCATCCTGCTGATCGGCCTGTACATGGGGATCAACGGCTACCTCGCCCTCGGCGGCGCGTCCTAGGAGGTCCCATGCATACGCACGACAAGGCCATGCAGAACCGCCTCAAGCGAGCGCAGGGGCATCTTGGCACCATCGTTCGGATGATCGAAGAGAACCGCGACGGGCTGGAAATCGTCCAACAGCTCCAAGCGGTGATCGGCGCCCTGGAAAAGGCGAAGAGCGCCATCGTCGCCGACCATATCGAGCATCACCTTGAAGCCGTCGTGGGGCCGCTTCCCCGCGAGGCTCGCGACAAGCTCGCCGAGTTGGGTCAGCTGGCGAAATACCTCTGACGCTGAATGTTCTTGTGAGAATCCTTCGCAACAGCTACGCCCTTACACTCGTATGACCCGGACCAACCATTCTGCCGTGAAGACCATCGTCACGACGCTTTGCGTCGCCCTGGCGCTCGTCTTCGTGCAGATGTCGACCGCCAGCATGGTCAATCGCATGCAGCACAGCTACGGCGGCGACCACGCGCACGGCGTCGTGGGTTTGGAACTCGTGGCCGATCACCACGACGATCAACACGACGACCAGGATCATCCCGGCGACTTGCTCGCCGACGCGGTGGGTGAGGATGGAAAGCAAGGTGATGCGCCTACGCACCACCACCACCATTCCGACACGCCCGGTGGCCTGATCGCATTCCACAATGGCCCCTTCGGCATTTCCCTGATCCGTACCGCCACGATCGCGGTGCGATCCGATGTCGCGCCCGCCGGACTAGGCGTCCACGGTCCCGAGCGACCTCCCAAAGCCCTCACGCTTCACGCCTGATCCCCCGCGTCTTCGCGACGCGGGCCGCACAACACCTGCTTCGTGAGACGCATCATGACTACTCGACTTCGCGCGCGCCGTTGGCCGCGCCTGTGCGCAACCGCTATCGCGATTGCGTTGATCCTGCCGCCGCCAACCTACGCAGCTGAGCGGATCACCTTCGCGGATGCGCTGACGCGCGCAGCGACCTTCGACCCCACCGCAGAGGCCAGTCGGGCACGCGTGGATGCGGCCGAAGCCGGAATCCGCCAAGCCGGTGTCCGACCCAATCCATCGATCGGGATCGACCTTGAAAACTTCGCCGGCGTCGGCGGCAGCATGGGGGCGTTCGATCGCACCGAAGCCACCATCTACTACGAGCAGCCTTGGGAGCGCGGCGATAAGCGCGGCGCCCGCGAAGGTGTCGCGCGAGCCCAACGTGAGGTCGTGCGGCTGCGCGGCGCTGTGCGCTCCCTTGATCTTCTGGAGCAGGTCCAGGCCGCGTGGGTCGAGGCCCAGGCCGCTGAGGCGATGGTAACCGTCGCTGAGAACCGCCTGAAGATCGCCGAGAGCCTGGAGCGCGACGTCGCTCGACGCGTCCAGGCAGCGCGTGATCCGCTGTTTGCGGCTGAGCGTGCGCGCACCGAAGTGGCGCGGGCTCGCATCGCCCTCGATTCTGCCCGGGATGCGGCGCGTGCCGCCCGTGCAAACCTCGCCGCCTTCTGGGGCGGTGGCGCGGAAATCGATCTCGATGGTGGCGCCTTCTTCACCTTCGTTCTGACTTCGCCGCCGCCGCTCGGAGATGATCTGCCGGACCTGCGTCTGCTCGCCGCCGAGCGCGACTTCGCCGGTGCGCGCATCGCCCTTGAGCGCAGCCGTGCCGTACCGGACCCACGTTTCCGGGCCGGGGTCCGCTACCTCGCCGACGGCGAAGGGGCGGCGTTGGTCGTTGGCGGCTCGATTCCGCTGCAACGCTATGACACCAATCAGGGGGCCATCGAACAGGCTCAAGCCGAGCGTGTCGCAGCGGAGAAAGATCTCACCGCGTTCCGCATCGAACGCGAGCGGGAAATCGCCCGCCTGGTCGCCCGTCGCGCCGCCTCCATCCGCGAGATCGAACGGATCGATAAGGAGGTTCTGCCCAGCGCCGACCGTGCGGTGCGCTTGGTGCGTGACGGGTTCAACCGCGGTGGCGGAGCCTTCACCTTCATCGAAGTGATGCAGGCCGAACAGGCCGTCACCGACGCCGAGTTCCGCCGCATCGAACTTCTCAAATCCTTCCATCTCGATGGCGCGCGGCTCGACCGTTTGCTCGCTGTCCACCTTCCCCTCATCGCCATTCGGGAGAGCCGCTGATGCCTAGTCGCTTCCTTCGCGGCCCCGCCGCAATTGCCATCCTCATCACCGTCCTCGCCGTGGTGGTCGTAGGCGTCTTCCTTCTGATCAAGCCGGGCAAGGCCGAGGCTCCCGCTGGTGAACACGGGGCTGCCGCTACGGAGTACGAACGCGGCCCCCACCGCGGTCGCATGCTTCGCGACGGTGACGTCGCCATCGAGATGACCATCTTCGAAGATGGCGTCGATCCCGAGTTTCACGTCTACGCCTATCGCAACGACAAACCGCTCGATCCCAAGACCGTCCAGTTGACCGTCGAGCTCACGCGTCTCGGCAACAAGGTCGATCGCTTCGCCTTCGCCCCGGCTGAAGACTATCTGCGCGGCAATGGCGTCGTCATCGAACCCCACTCGTTCGATGTCCTCGTGCGTGCCGTCATCGACGGCAAAACCCATGCATGGCGCTACGCTTCCTACGAGGGGCGCACCACAATCACCGCCGATGCCGCCAAAGCAGGCGGCGTGACGACGCTGATCGCCGGCCCGGCCGACATCTCCGAACTGATCGATCTATCCGGCCGCGTCGAAGTCACGCCAGAAGGCAAGGCGGAAGTGCGGGCCGTCTATCCGGGCCGCATCGTCTCCATGTCGGTCGAGCTGGGGACGCGTGTGCGCAAGGGTCAAGTCATCGCTCGCGTGGAGTCGAGCTATAGCCTTCAGACCTACAATGTCACCGCGCCGATCAGCGGCATGATCGTCGAGAAGAACGCCAATGTCGGCGGCGTCGCAGGCGATGCACCCCTCTACGTCATCGCGGACCCGACGAAGCTTCACGCCGAGTTTTTCATCTACCCGCGCGATGCCGAGCGCATCCGCCCCGGCCAGGTCGTGGAACTGCGTAGCCTCTCCGGGGAAGTCCGGGTGATGGCGAAGGTTGAAGCGGTGCTGCCGACCGCCGACCTCGAAAGCCAGACACTCGTCGCCCACGTCGAAATCCCCCCCGCACTTGCCGACAAGTTCCGACCGGGCATGGGGGTCGAAGGGTCGGTCGCCGTGTCCTCTCAGCCGGTGCCCCTCGCCGTACGCACGAGCGGCCTTCAGCCGTTCCGCGACTTTACCGTTGTCTATGCGAGGGTAGGCGACACCTACGAGGTTCGGATGCTGGAACTCGGTCGCCGCACGCCGGAATGGACCGAAGTGCTCGGCGGACTGGAGCCAGGGACGGAATACGTCGCCGAAGGCTCCTTCCTGATCCGCGCCGACATCGACAAGTCGGGGGCCAGCCATGACCACTGAGCCCGTTGCGATGCCGGTCGACCAACCGGGCGTTCTCGAACGCATCATCACCCTCGCCATCCGCTTCCGCTGGGCGGTGCTGGCCTTGGTGTTAGTTTCAGCAGCGATCGGCGTCTGGAGCTTCCAGCGCCTCGCCATCGACGCCACGCCCGACATCACCAACGTCCAGGTGCAGATCAACACGGAGGCTGCCGGCTTCTCGCCGCTCGAAGCTGAGCAGCGCGTGACCTTCCCGGTGGAGACGGCCATCGCGGGCGTCCCCGGCCTGCAATACACGCGCTCGGTTTCGCGCTACGGGCTGAGCCAGGTCACGGCCGTCTTCGCTGACGGCACCGACATCTACTTCGCGCGTCAGCTCATAAACGAGCGGCTTCAGGCCGCCCGCTCGCAGCTCCCGGAAGGGCTGACGCCCGAGATGGGACCCATCGCGACGGGCCTCGGCGAGATCTTCATGTACACGCTCGAGGCCAAGCCCGGAGCGCGTAAACCTGACGGCGCCGCCTACACGCCCGAAGACCTTCGCACGTTGCAGGACTGGGTGATCCGGCCGCAGCTTCGCAACACGCCCGGCGTGACCGAGGTGAACACCATCGGCGGGTTCGAGCGGCAGTACCATGTCACGCCATTGCCCGAGCGGCTCTCCGCCTACGGCCTCACCATGGGCGATGTGACCGACGCGCTCAGCCGCAACAACGCCAATGTCGGTGCGGGCTATGTGGAGCGCTACGGCGAGCAGTACCTGATCCGCGTGCCCGGCCAAGCCTCGGGCATCGACGATCTGCGCAGCATCATCGTCACCAATCGCGGCGGCGTTCCGATCCGCATCGCCGACGTGGCCGATGTCGGGATGGGCGAAGAATTGCGCACCGGCGCGGCCACGGAAGACGGCCGTGAGGTCGTGCTTGGCACCGTGTTCATGCTCGCCGGTGAGAACAGCCGTGTCGTTGCGCGAGCCGCCGCCGAGCGGCTGGCGACCGCCGCCAAAGCCTTGCCATCCGGCGTCGTTGCGGTGGCGGTCTATGACCGCACTGAACTGGTCGAGCGCGCCATCGGCACCGTCGAGAAGAACCTGCTCGAAGGTGCGCTGCTCGTGATTGTCGTGCTCTTCCTGCTGCTCGGGAACTTCCGCGCCGCGCTGATCACCGCCGCGATCATCCCGTTCTCGATGCTGCTCACCATCACCGGCATGGTGCGCACCGGCGTGTCCGGCAATCTCATGAGCCTGGGCGCGCTCGATTTCGGCCTGATCGTCGATGGGGCTGTCATCATCGTCGAAAACTGCCTGCGCCGCTTTGGCATCGCGCAGCATCAACTGGGCCGCCTGCTGACGCGTGAGGAGCGGTTCGCCCTGACCGCTCAGGCGACCAGCGAAGTGATCCGGCCTTCGCTGTTCGGCGTGCTCATCATCACCCTGGTCTATGTGCCGATCTTCGCGCTCACCGGCGTCGAAGGGAAAATGTTCCATCCCATGGCGATCACCGTGGTGATGGCGCTTACCGCCGCGCTGATCCTGTCGCTGACCTTCGTGCCGGCCGCCATCGCCATGTTCGTCACCGGCAAGGTGGAGGAGAAGGAGAGCCGTGTCATGCGCGGCGCCCGTCGCCTCTACGAACCGCTGCTCGATACCGCCTTGCGGCTGCGAACGGCCTTCGTCGTCGGTGCGGTAGGCCTGGTGCTTCTCGCTGGCCTCGCCGCCAGCCGGATGGGCTCGGAGTTTGTGCCCAACCTCGATGAAGGCGACATCGCGCTGCATGCGTTGCGCATCCCCGGCACCAGCCTCAGCCAAGCCGTCCGAATGCAAACCGCGCTGGAAGCCCGGCTGAAGCAGTTCCCCGAAGTTGAGCGGGTCTTCGCCAAGATCGGCACTGCGGAAGTCGCGACCGACCCGATGCCGCCCTCGGTCGCCGACACCTTCGTCATGCTCAAACCGCGCAAGGAATGGCCCGACCCGCGCAAGCCGCGGGCGCAACTCGTTGCCGAAATGCAGGCCGCCGTCGCGAAGATTCCGGGCAACAATTACGAGTTCACCCAGCCGATCCAGATGCGCTTCAATGAACTGCTTTCAGGCGTCCGAGCAGACGTCGCCGTCAAGGTCTTCGGCGACGATCTCGATCAACTCCTCAGCATCGGCAAGGCGGTGGAAGGCGTCGTTGAGGGCATCGACGGCGCGCAGGATGTCGGTGTGGAACAGGTGACCGGCTTGCCTGTGCTCCAGATCACGCCGAAACGCGACGCGCTTGCCCGCTTGGGTCTCAACATCCAGGACGTGCAGGAGGTCGTGCAGGCTTCGATGGGCGGCGTGGTCGCCGGTCAGGTCTTCGAGGGCGACCGCCGCTTCGATGTGGTGGTGCGGCTTCCCGAGACTATTCGCCGGGATGTCGACGCCATCGGTCGCCTGCGCGTACCACTCCCGATCAGTGGTGAAGGACCGCGCGGCTTCGTACCGCTCGCCGAGATCGCCGACATCGCGGTCGAGGTGGGGCCCAATCAGATCAGCCGCGAGAACGGCAAACGCCGTGTCGTCGTCACCGCCAACGTGCGGGGGCGCGATCTCGGTTCGTTCATCACCGAGGTCCAGCAGAAGGTCGGTGCGGAGGTGGAAATCCCTGCCGGCTATTGGGTGAGCTACGGTGGCACCTTCGAGCAACTGATTTCGGCAGCCAAGCGCCTGCAGCTTGTCGTGCCGGCCGCATTGCTCCTGATCTTCGGGCTGCTCTACGCCCTGTTCCGCAGCTTCAAAGATTCCGCCATCGTCTTTTCCGGGGTGCCGCTCGCGCTCACCGGCGGTGTGGCGGCGCTTCTCCTGCGCGACCTTCCGCTATCCATCTCGGCGGGCGTTGGCTTCATCGCGCTCTCCGGCGTCGCCGTCCTGAACGGCGTCGTGATGGTGACCTTCATCCGCAGCCTCTGGGCGGAAGGCCGAGCACTCGATGATGCCATCCGTGAGGGAGCGCTTACCCGTCTGAGGCCGGTCTTGATGACTGCGTTGGTCGCCAGCCTCGGCTTCGTGCCGATGGCTTTCAATGTAGGGGCGGGCGCTGAGGTTCAACGTCCGCTTGCGACGGTGGTCATTGGCGGGATCATCTCGTCGACGATCCTCACCTTGCTTGTCCTGCCGGCGCTCTACCGGCTGATGCATCAATCGCCCAGAGCACACCCAGCGGAGCCTGTTGCGGGGTGATCCGATCCGCCCTGTAAGGACAAATGTCTCACGCCTCCAAACAAGAAGACGCCCGCGCTGTTGCCAGCGCGGGCGTCCCCCTAGCTAACTCTCGCTAACCCGCTACGGGCAGCAAGGCATGCCACCGCCGCAGCATGCGGCGAGAGCCTCGCAACAGCTGGAAACGGCCTGTATGACCGTGTCCGGCGAGGCCGCGAACGCCGCACCGGCAGAGCCGAGCAGCAGCAGGGTGGCAGTCAGAACGATACGTTTCATAACAATAGTCCTTGTTGAGTTGATGGGATGGTCTTGTCTTTCAGACCCACCCACGGGGAGGCGGCACGGCAGGGTCGACGACGATCCCTTCCGCCACGCGCCGTTCCGCTTCGAACTCAACTGCGTAGACCACGCGCACTGGCGCGATGACCTGTGGGCCGAGCTCAGGGAGCAGTCGGCAGCCGACCGCGCAGTCCAGCTTCGCCACCGGCGCATTCTGGTCATGACCATGTTGATCGCCGCTATCCAGCGGCATCATCGCCATCGTGTCGCACTCACTGCTTTGCGCTTGCGCGACGCAGAGGGGCGCGGCCAAGAGCATCAGCGCGCCGACCAGCCCCAGAGCGAGACGCGCGATCGCGCCGCCGACAGATCGGCGCGCCTGGATCGACAAAGGGCGTCTCGCGTTGCGCATCAGATCACCGGCTCATGTTTCGGCTCAGAAGGCGGCTTGCGCAAGAACGGATCGTGCGCGCGCATCCAGTTACGCGCCGGGCGTTCGACCAGGTGATAGAGGGCGATCGAAGCGATGAGGGTCGCAACGAAAACGCCAACCCAGGCGGCCCAGGCGGCCGCGCCTGACAGGTTCGGGGCGATGCGGTCCAGCGCGTGGAAATAGGCGATGTCGACCGGCAGGTGCGCCATGTAGACCGAATAAGAAACCTCCCCCAGATAGACGAGCGCGACCGAACCCAGCACACCGCGCGGGTTGGTCTTGGAGGCTTCGGCCAGCGAGAAGATCAGCAAGCCGAAGGCCGGCCAGATCGCGGCGTCGCTCCAATGCAGGCTGGAGCCCACGACGATCCACAGGATGGCGATGCTCGTTCCGAGCAGCGCCGCAAAGCGCGGCAGCACCACCGTCCGGCCCAGCTGATAGAGCGCGGCGCCGAACAGAAACGCCGGCACGATGCGAATGATGCCCAGCCGGGTCACTTCCGAAAGCGGCAGACCGTTCGACTCCACGCTCCAGAACATGACAAAGAACAGGCCCAGTGAAAGCGCGACCGCGAGCCAGGCAAGGCGTCGCAGCGCCAGCACCAGCAGCGTCGCGAACGGGAAAATCAGGTAGGCGAACCATTCCGCCGAAATTGACCAGGAGGGGAAATTCCACTGCACCGACGGGGTCGTGCCCCAGGCGTGGATGAGCAGCAGATGCTGGGGCAGCACCAACGGATCGAAGGCGACCGGATCATAGCGTGCGCCCAGCTTCATGGCGACCAGCCAGATCGCAACCGTCGCCGCCAGCGTCACCAGGTGGACCGGGTAGATGCGCGACAGGCGCGCCCAGAGGAACGATCCGTAGTTGAAGCGCTTTTCCTCGACCCGGCCGAGATAGACGTGGCTCAGGATGAAGCCCGACAGGATGAAGAAGAGGTCGACGCCCAGATAGCCTTTGGCGACAAAACCCAGCCGGTCGACATCCAGACCGAGATGTTCACGGAAATGGTAGACCAGCACCCACAACGCGGCCGCGATCCGCAACGACGTCAACGGCCGAATATCATTCGGATACATGCGCGCCCCCGTGCAGAGGGCTCGTTGGCCAAGCCCCTTTAGGGGCTATACGGCGCTCGCGCCCGCATCCCTCACGCCGGAGCGATGCGGGCGGATTTTTCTACAGACGCACCGCGCGCAGGCGAAGCGCATTGCCGATGACGCTGACCGAGGACAGCGCCATCGCCAGCGCCGCAATGGCCGGCGAGAGCAGCAAGCCGAACACCGGGTACAGAATCCCCGCCGCAATCGGCACCCCGCCCACATTGTAGATGAAGGCGAAGAACAGGTTCTGGCGGATGTTGCGCATCACCGCCCGCGACAGCGTGCGCGCCTTGACGATCCCGCCCAGCTCTCCCTTGAGCAGGGTCACGCCGGCGCTCTCGATGGCGACATCCGCCCCGGCGCCCATCGCGATACCGACATCGGCCGCCGCCAGGGCCGGGGCGTCGTTCACCCCGTCGCCCGCCATCGCCACGACCCGTCCTTCACCGCGTAGCTTTTCCACCACCGACGCCTTGTCCTGCGGCAGCACTTCCGCCGCGACTTCGGTGATGCCGAGCGTGTCGGCCACGGCGCGGGCGGTGGTCTCGTTGTCGCCCGTCATCATGACGATGCGCAGACCATCCGCCTTCAAGGCGTCGATCGCAGCCCGCGCCCCGGCCTTGATCGGATCGGCGATACCGATCAGCCCGGCCAGCCTTCCATTGAGCATCACGTAGACGACCGTCGCGCCGGTCCGGCGCAACGCGTCAGCCTGGGGATCCAGCGGGGTGATATCGGCGCCTTGCTCAGCGATGAAGCGGCGGCTGCCGATGGCGACGCGTTGTCCTTCGACAATGCCGAGCACGCCGCGGCCCACCGGGGAATCGAACTCGCTGGCCTCCGTCAGATCGACCGCTTCATCGGCGGCGGCGCGCAGGATGGCGTCGGCCAGCGGGTGCTCCGAGCCACGCTCAAGGCTTGCCGCCAGGCGCAGCAGCGTAAGGCGATCCACGCCTTCCACCGGGGTGATCGCCGTGACCGAGGGGCGGCCTTCGGTCAGCGTTCCCGTCTTGTCGATGACCAGGGTGTCGAGCTTCTCGAAGCGCTCCAGCGCTTCGGCGTTCTTGATCAGCACGCCGGCCTGGGCGCCAC
The DNA here is from genome assembly GCA_049323695.1 of Pseudomonadota bacterium. GTDB lineage: Bacteria > Pseudomonadota > Alphaproteobacteria > Caulobacterales > Caulobacteraceae > Caulobacter. The sequence continues at coordinate 129,141 of JBMOOF010000022.1, read as the reverse complement.
GACCGACCCCCACCATGATCGAGATCGGGGTCGCAAGGCCCAGCGCACAGGGACAAGCGATGATGAGCACCGAGACCGCCGCCACCAGCGCATAGCTGAAACGGGGGTCCGGCCCCACCACGGCCCAGGCAATGAAGGCGATGACCGCTACCGCGATCACCGCCGGCACGAACCAGCCGGAAACCTTATCGGCCAGCCGCTGGATCGGCGCGCGGGAGCGCTGCGCCTGCGCCACCATCTGCACGATCTGCGAAAGCAACGTGTCGGCCCCGACCTTGTCGGCGCGCATCACGAACGAGCCCGTCTTGTTGATCGCGCCGCCGATGACGGCATCGCCGATCTCGCGGGTCACCGGCATGGATTCTCCGGTGACCATCGATTCATCGAGCGCGGCGCGGCCCTCAAGGATCGACCCATCGACCGGCACCTTCTCGCCGGGGCGCACGCGCAGCCGATCGCCGACCGCGATCAGGTCCAGCGACACCTCTTCATCGGTTCCGTCGTCGCGCAGACGGCGCGCCATTTTCGGTGCGAGATCGAGCAAGGCCTTGAGCGCGCCCGAGGTGCGTTCACGCGCCTGCAGTTCCAGCACCTGGCCCAGCAGGACCAGCGCGGTGATCACCGCCGCCGCTTCAAAATAGACGGGCACGCTGCCGTCTTCCTTGCGGAAGGCGTCGGGGAATATCTGGGGGACGGCGACCGCCACCACGCTGTAGACCCAGGCCACGCCAACGCCCATGGCGATCAGCGTGAACATGTTGAGGTTACGGGTTTTGAGCGAGGCCCAGCCCCGTTCGAAGAAGGGCCAACCGGCCCAGAGCACGACCGGCGTGGCGAGCGCGAACTGAATCCAGTTCGACCACTGGCCGGGCACGTAATGGTGCAGGTTGAACAGATGGCCGCCCATCTCCAATGCGAAGACCGGCAGGCTCAAGGCGACTGCCACCCAGAAGCGGCGTGTCATGTCGGCGAGTTCGGGGTTGGGGCCGCTATCGGCGGTGATCGTCTCCGGCTCCAGTGCCATGCCGCAAATCGGACAGCTGCCCGGTCCGACCTGACGGATCTCGGGGTGCATCGGGCAGGTGTAGATCGTGCCGGGTGGGGCAGGCGGGTCTTCGGCGCGATCCTTGGAGAGGTATTTAAGCGGATCGGCGATGAACTTGGTGCGGCAACCCGCCGAGCAGAAATGGAAGGCTTCGCCCTGGTGCTCGGCATGGTGCGGGGTGGTCGCTGGATCGACATTCATGCCGCAGACCGGGTCGGTCACCGTGTGCGCCTCCGCCTTCGGTTTGGCGGAGCAGCAGCTATGGCCGTGGTGATCATGATCGTGTCCATGCTGATGATCGCTCACGACGACCTCCTTCGTTTGTATACCCCCGGGGGGCATTGGTGACTGCGGCTGAGATATACCCCCATAGGGTACTTGTCAATTACCCCGTGGGGGTATAGGGTTGGGGCAATAGGTGAAGCATGCATCGTGAAAACAAAGCCAAACTCCTGAACCGCTTGAACCGGGTCGAAGGCCAGGTCCGGGGTATCGGCCGGATGGTCGAGGATGACCGCTATTGCATCGACATTCTCACCCAGTTCCAGGCGGTCCGGGCCGCGCTCAGCAAGGTCGAACAAGAGCTTCTTCGCGAGCATATCGACCACTGCGTCACCACCGCCTTCGCCAGCGGCATTGCCGCGGAACAGCGCGCCAAGGCCGATGAACTGGTCGCCATTCTGCAACGGTCCCTGCGATGACCGGCGCGGCTACCTCTTTCTACGCAGCCCCGACGCCCATCCCTCGCACGCGTGAGGGATCAGCGGGCCTCATGCGTATCAGTAAGGGGGTGCGGGAGGTGCGCCGCTTCATGAATACGCTCGATCAAACACTGCGCTCGTTGCGCGCCACCACTGCCGCGCCGATGCTCCATGGGCTCGAAGACCGGGTCTGGGAACGCGTGCGCGCCGTGCGGGCCAATGCCGTGCTCGAACGCCAATGGCGGACCGCCCAGATGCTGGCCGCTTCCTTCGCGCTGGTCACCGGCGTTGCGCTCGGCGGGGCCGAAGCCACCGCCGCACTGCGCTCGCAGCAGGCCGCGCAACTTACCACACCGTCACTCGCCCCGTCCGAACTGTTGGAGGGACATGGATGAAACCGGGCCTTCGAAACCTGATCCTGACCATCGTCCTCGTGGTGCTGGCCGCCGGGGGCGGCGCCTGGCTGTGCGCGCACTACGTGGTCAGTCACCACACGGGCCGGCCGTCGCTGCACGACATGGTGCACAAGAACCTCGACCTTACGCCCGAACAATCGCGGCGGCTGGATGCCATCGAGAAGAGCTACGCTTCCGAACGCAAGCGGCTGGAAGGCGAAATCCGCTCCGCCAACCGCGAACTCGCCGTCGCGATCCAGAAGGGGGAGAAGGATTCGCCGGAGCTGAACGCCGCCATCGATCATCTGCACATGGCGATGGGCGCGCTGCAGAAGGCGACGATCGCCCATGTCTTCGACATGCGCTCGGTGCTGACGCCCGAACAGGCAAAGACCTTCGATAGAGAAATCGTCTCGGCGCTCACCGACGAGGGACGGTGAGCGCGGCGTCAGAGCCGTCTGACGCAGAACTTGCCGCCGGCGCGGTCGCGGGCGACGAGCGCGCCTTCTCGTGGCTGATGCAACGCCACAAGGATGGGCTCTACCGCTTCATCCGCCGCTACACCGGCGACGCCGACGAAGCCTACGATCTCTTGCAGGAGAGCTTCACCGCCGCTTGGGGCGCGCTGAACCGCTATGACCGGGGGCGGCCGTTCCCGACCTGGCTGCGCCGCATCGCCCTCAATAAATGCCGGGACTGGTCGCGGCGCCGCACGGTGCGCCGCTGGCTGACCCGCAACGAGGGCCTCGATAGCTGGACCGGTCAGAACCTGACGACCGACGACCCCTCGCCCGAGGCCATGCTTTCCGATCAGGAACAGCTGACCCGCCTTGACCAGGCCATCGCCAACCTGCCGGCGGGCCTCAAGGAGCCGCTGATCCTCACCGCCATCGAAGGTCTATCCCAGGACGAAGCCGGCAAGCTGCTCGGCCTTACCGCCAAGGCGATCGAAGTACGCGTCTACCGCGCCCGTCGGGCGCTCTCCGAAACGCTCGCCTTGCAGGATCTCTAGCCGCGGCTTGGGCAGGCCGCCGATATCTGGGATGGCGGCTGAGGGCGAAGGCACTTCCTTGCGTAGCTAAGGGAGGGGGTGGGTCTGACCCATCAGGAGAGGAGCGCGCCATGGAACATCACGACAAGGCCCAGGAACACCGTCAGATGATGGTGGGCCACTATCGCCGGCTTGCCTTGATGGCGATCCTCTCCTTCATCGCGATGTACATTCTGATGTACGCGATGGTGAACACCCTCAGCAACGTCTACCCAAGTTTCAATCAGGCCTACATGGCCGGTCTGATGACCGCCCCGATGGTCGTTCTCGAGCTCATGCTGATGGGCATGATGTACAAGAACCGGCGCTGGAACATCGCGATCTATCTCGGTGCGACGCTACTGGGGCTGCTGTGCTTCCTCGCCATCCGCCAACAGGCCTTTGTCGGTGACAAGGAATTCGCGCGCTCGATGATCCCGCACCATTCGGGCGCGATCCTCATGTGCCGCGAAGCCGATCTGTCCGACCCGCGCCTGCGTAAGCTCTGCACGACCATCATCGCCGGCCAGCAGGCCGAGATCGACCAGCTGACCGCGATCCTGAACGAGAAGTCCGGCCGCTAAGCGGCAGGCGCCGCTCGCGACGACCAGTGGATATGGGCGATGCGCCAACCGGCCTTCGCCTTCTTCACCACCATGGTCTCCGTCGTCAGCCGGTCGACCGTTTTGCCGTCATAGCTGCCTTTGGTTCGGCCTTGCGTCAGAACCCAGGCGACGCCGCCTTCGACGGTGGAGCGCCGGCTCGTGACCGTGTCGGTCATGCCCTGGCTGTAGGCGATGTCGCCCGGCAGGTGCGCCTCGACATACTCCGCCTTGGACGATTCCGCGCCGCCCTGCTCGAAGATCACCGCGTCATCGAGCAGCAGATCAGCGACAGCTTCCGCATCCCCACGGCCCATCGCCGCGTGAAAATGCTCCACGGTCTGGACCGCGCCGCTATCGGCGGCGGCAAGCGACGGGGTGGCGGTGGCGAGCAGACCGAGCGGCGCGGAGGCAAGAAGGGTACGACGATCCATGAAGCAGGTTCCTTATTGAGGTTCAGCAGATTGAGCGCGAGGCCCACCCCATCGCGACTTGATCCAGTCGCGAGCGGGCCGTTCGAAGAACAGGAAAAGAAGGATGGCGATCACCTGCGCCGCCAGCAGCATGGCCCCGGCCTCCACCCAGTGCAGCTTGTAGGAGCTGGGCTTGTCCAGCAACGCCGCCATCAGCCCGCGCCAAGCGGTGAACAGCGGAATATGGATCAGGTACAGCGCGTAGGACGCCTCACCAAGCAGCACGAGCACCCCGCCCGCGGATCGGGCTCCCGTCCGCGCTTTGGATAGCAGCGCCAGGCTCAAGACCAAGGCCCCGGCCAGGAAGACGATCAGGCGGTCATCGAGGCCGCGATGCATCGCCAGCAGCATCGCGATCAAACTCGCGCCGGCGCAAAACCAGGCCAGGATCGGGCCGGGATTCAGCCGGCGACCCCAATGGTAGAGGCCGACCCCAAGCAGGAACTCGGGAAGGATGCGCAGGATGCCGAGATTTTCCTCCGCATGCGTCAGCAGCTTGCCAAACGCCGAGCGGTAGAAGTCATCCAGTCCGATGAACAGGATCGCGGACAAGACCACGATGAACCAGGGTCGGCGCCGCAGCAGGATGCCGATCCACGCAAAAAGGGGAAAGGCAAGGTAGGCGAACCATTCGGCCGAGAGTGACCAGGACGGACCGTTCCATTCGTTCAGGGTGCTCGTCGGAAACCAAGCCTGGACCAACAGCAAGGTCTTCAGAAAGCCCACCACCGTGAAATGCTCGCTGCGATATTCCTGGTTCAACAACTCCGCCGCCAGCACCATCACCAACATGCCGGCCAGGGCCAGGACATGCACCGGAAAGATCCGGGCGACCCGGGCCGTCAAGAAGCTTCGATAACTGAACCGCCCGGCTTCAAGCGCGCCGGCATAGACATGCGTCAGCACGAAGCCGGACAGGATGAAGAAGACATCGACCCCGAGCCGCCCGCGCTCGAACAGCCAGGTGACGGCCATGTCGTCGTAGCGCCAGCCCAGATGCAGATGAAACAGCACCACGCCAAGCGCGAGGAAGAAGCGCAGCGCGGTGAGGCTGTGGAGTTGGGAGGGAAAACTTCCCTTCGCGCGATCAGCCGCGCTCACGTCGGGCGCTCCGGCAGTGGGCGAACCCGGATAAGTCCTGCTGATCGCTTCGCATGGATGACGCTCCCCTCGTCATTCCATACGCAGCCGCGATGCGAAGCCCTCAGGCGTACGGCGCGTCTGACGACCTGTCGTTGCCGTCAGGCCCCGCGGATCGCGCTAGCGCGGATGGCGCTTCAGCCAGGCTTGCATCTCGCCAATTTCCTTCTCTTGTTTGGCGATGGTTTTCTCCGCCATCTTCCGGATTTCCGGATCGGGATCGTGCTGCAGAACGATCTTCGACATGGCGATCGCGCCGCGATGATGCTCGATCATCTTGAGCGTCCAGGCGCGGGACGGGTCCGCGTCCTTGGCCTTCATCATGGCGTCATGCATCTGCATCTCCGCCTGCATGAACGGATCACGCATGTCGCCCGCCATGGTCTTTTGATCGGCGGCGATGGAACTGGAGGCGGCGCCGGCGATGAGAAGCGCGGCCGTTGCCAGTGATAGAGTAATGTGACGAATCTTCATGGTCTGTCTCCTTGCGATGGACCTTGTTCAGGCCGCAAGGGACATAAGTTCGCCATTCATTTGAACGGCGAATACATCAATCATCGAGGCGATCTCATGCCTCAACTGTAGGGAAGCCAGATCGTTCCGTGTTGGCTGGTGTCTTTCCGGAGGCGCTTTCCTCAATGGATGGCGATAGCCGCACTGAGCCTTACGCAGACACAGGCGCTATCCCTCAGGCGGGCTGCCCTTTTTGGGGTCGCAGGCTCGCTTTAGCCTTCTTCCAATCCCTGCCGAGGCGCGACCACAGCAGCACGAACCCGCTGAGCACCGTCGTCAGCGCCAGCATCGCTGCGCCGATGATCAGTGGGTGGTTGAAGTTCTCGCCCTTGCTCCAATCCATAATGTGCAGCCGCCAGAAGAAATCGTAGAAGCGCCAGAGATTGGAACGGCGTGACACCGTCTCGCCCGTCAGCGGCGCCAGGTACAGGGTGGTGCGCTCCGCATCCGCGAAGTCGACACGCCACAGCGCCCCCTGCTTGCCGGTTTCTTGCGGAGCATTCTTCAGAAGCACGGCCCGCACCGGAACGCCCGCGCCGCGATAGGCGCCCTTCGCAAACGCTCGTGCGTCCTCCGCCCCAAACGGCGCAAGACGCTCGCCGGTGCGGGCGTCAAGCACCGAGGCCTCCCCCTTCACCGGATGCAGCACCCAGACCGCGCCGCGGGGCGTCTGCCGAAGCTCCGCCTTCACCGGCGCGAAACCCGCCTTGGCCGTGGCCTGCGCCAAGGGCATTAGCTCGGTTGTCGGCAGCGCTGTCGCGGCGGGCTCCGGCACATGGTGCTCGCCGCGCACGCGATCGATCGGGATCGCCGTCATGACCAGGCCGCCCAGCGCCCAGAGCAGAATCTGGATGCCAATCACCAGCGCGACCCATTTGTGAAACTGGAGCGCCCAGCGCAGCGCGTTCATGGGGGTCTTGCCCTAGGGGTGGTGGGAAAACACGGTGGTCGTACCGTCCACCTTCACGAGCAGAACGTCGTAGGGCTGTCGCGCACCGTTGGGCATTTCCATCCCCGGAGAGCCAAGCGGCATGCCGGGCACGACCAGCCCGCGCGCGTCCGGCCGCTCTTTCAGCAGCCGCTGGATATCGGACGCCGGGACATGGCCTTCAATCAGGTACTGTTCGACCTGGGCCGTGTGGCACGAGCCCATTCCGGGGGACAGTTTCAACCGCGACTGCAGGGCGGTGCGGTCGGTGGTCTCGACAATGGCCGTGGTGAACCCGGCGGCCTTGAGATGCTCCACCCAGCCCGAGCAGCAGCCGCAGCTCGGATCCTTGTAGACGGTCACGGTCGCAGCGGCGGCGCTGCCGGGCTGGCACGCCACCAGCAACAGGCCGGCGGCGACAGCGAAGAAGACGCGGCGCGTGCCTAGAACCATGCGCGCACCCCGACGATGAAGCTTGTCTCGCTATCGTCCTGCCCCAGCGCCCTGGCATAGTCCGCGGTGCCACCGAATTTGCGGCCGTAGGTCACGCCGACATACGGCGCGAACTCCCGCTTCAGCTCGTAGCGCAGCCGCAGGCCCAGTTCGAGGTCGGTGAGCCCCGACCCAAGCTCGAGCTCGGGAATGTCCTGCGCGGAGAAGTTCATTTCCGCGCGCGGCTGAAGGATCAGCCGTTGCGTGAAACGCAGCTCATAGCTGCCTTCCAGTCGCGCGAGCGCCTCACCCTTGTTGGACAGAAACACTGCGCCCTCGGTCTCGAACCAGTAGGGCGCTAGCCCCTCGAACCCGAACGTGGCGTAGGTGCGTTTGGGGCCGTCCTGAAGGTCCTGGCGCAGCCCCGCCTGCAGATCGAAATAGGGCGAGATCGCCCGCGAATAGAGGAACTGGACTTCGGCGTCATCGAGATCGCCGCTGCTGCCTTCGCCCTCGGACTTCACGACGAACCGGTTGTAGTCGCCGCCGAACCAGGCCTCGCCGTTCCAGGCGTAGCCGTCCTCGCCGTCGCGCACCCGCCACTCGGCTTCGTCGATCATGACTTTCCAGTTGAGGCTGCCCCCGTGCTCCTCGCGCAACTGATCACGCGAAGAGGCCATCACCGCCGCGCCGAAAATCGCATCGGCCGCGTGATCGTCCGGGGCCGGCGGCGGCGGTTCACTGCCGACTGCTTCATCGGGGTCGCCGCCGTGGGCGCTGTGATCCATGCCCTCCATGCCGGGCATTCCTTCCATGCCGGGCATCCCCTGCATGTCACCCGACTTGGCGTCCGCGGCCGGCGCTTCGGTCGGCCAGTCCATCGCCTCCATGGCGTCGGCTTCCGGCGCGCTTTCCGGGGCCGGCCTGGCAGGCGGCGGGGTCGGTTTGGCCGGCGCCTTGGGGGCGGGTTGCGCCGGCATCGGATGACCGGGGTGCTGTTGCGCGAAGGCGGGCGTCGCGAACACCAGGCCCAGAGCGGTCAGGTAAGCGGCGGCTCTCATTGGGCGGCTCCCGTCATCGGGCGCACACTCACCACGCGGAACATGCCCGCATGCATGTGGTAGAGCATGTGGCAGTGGAAGGCCCAGTCACCGGGCGCATCCGCCGTCAGGTCGAACGTGACCTTCCCCCCCGGCGCGACATTCACCGTGTGCTTTCTTGGGTGCTTCCCCTTCGGCCCGGTGAGCAGTTCGAAGAAATGCCCATGCAGGTGGATGGGGTGCGCCATCATGGAATCATTCACCAGGGTGACCCGCACCCGCTCGTTGAGGCGGAAGGGGATCGGCTTGGTGATTTCCGAGAACTTCTCTCCGTCGAACGACCACATGAACCGTTCCATGTTGCCGGTAAGATGAAGCTCCAGCGCACGGCTGGGCGTGCGCGTATCGGGATTGGGATCGAGCGCTTCAAGGTCCGTGTAGACGAGGACCTTATGGCCCACATTCTCCAGGCCCTGGCCGGGTTCGCCCATGCGGTCCATCGGCATCGGCGAGATAGTCTGTACACCCGGCCCCATCTTCACCTGCGGGGCGTTGTCGGGATTGCGCATGGACATGTCCATGCCGGACATATCCATCCCCGACATGTCCATCTGCATGCCGCCGTCCGCACCATGGTCCATGCCTTCCATGCCGCCCATGGACATATCCATGCCCATGTCCTTCATGGTCGCGAGCGGGCGCTCGCGCAGCGGCGGCACCGCCGCCACCATCCCGGCGCGCGGCGCTAGTGTGGCGCGGCCCATACCGGAGCGGTCCACCGCCTCGGCCACGAGCGTAAACGCCTTGTCCTCCGTCGGCTGCACCACCACGTCGAGCGTCTCGGCGACCGAGATCTGGAACTCCTCGACATCGACCGGTTTGACGTTCTGGCCATCGGCCGCAACGACCTTCATCGACAGACCCGGAATACGGACATTGAAGATGGTCATGGCGGCGGCGTTGATGAAGCGCAGCCGCACCCGTTCGCCGGGATTGAACAGCGCCGTCCAGTTATCGTTCGGCCCATGGCCGTTGATCAGGAACGTGTAGACCGATCCCGTCACGTCGGAGACGTCGGTCGGGTCCATCCGCATCTTGGCCCATTCGGTGCGGTCTTTGAGCGACTGATCCTTGCCGGCCAACAGGCCCGCGACCGTCTGCTTCTGGAAGTTGAACACGCCCGCCTGGGCCTTCAGCTTCTTGAATATCTCGTGGGGATGCATGAACGCGAAGTCCGAAAGGACGACGACATACTCCCGGTCAAACGCGACCGGATCGGCGTCTTTCGGCTCGATGATGATCGGACCGTAATGGCCCTCTTGCTCCTGCAAGCCCGAGTGGCTGTGATACCAGTATGTGCCTGACTGCACGACCGGGAACTCGTAGACGAAGGTCTCGCCCGGCTTGATCCCCGGGAAGCTCACCCCCGGCACGCCATCCATCTGGAAAGGCAGGATCAGCCCGTGCCAGTGGATCGAAGTGTCCTCATGCAGGTCGTTGGTCACCGCGATGCGGGCCATCTGACCTTCCTTCAGGCGAATGAGCGGACCCGGCACCGTCCCGTTGATGGTGACCGCATGGCCCTTGCGCCCGTCGACCGGCCATTCGGTATGACCGATGCGCAGCTTGATGTCCGCGCCCGCGAGCGAGGGCAGGTCCCGCACCAGTCCCAAGGAACTGCTGCGCGCCCAGGCCGGGAAGAGGCTTGTCACCGCCAGGCCCGCACCCAGGAGGCTGGCGTTTCTCAGCAATGTACGGCGGGCAATATCAACCATTCGAAACCCCAGTCACTTTCGGCCCGCCCGAGCAAGATAGGTCAGTCGGGGTCCGCTTGTTCATACGCGTGAGCAATCAGCACCCCTCACGCAAAGGAAAACCTCAGAACTTCAAATGGCCGGCGCCGTGCGTGACCTCGGCCCCCAAATAGGCCTGGACCAGCAGCAGCAAGACGGTGAGGCCAAGCGCCGCCTCATACCCGCGTGTGCTCAAGCGGCGGGCCGCCGCTTCGGCGGGGCGTTTGAGCCACCATAGCGCGAGGATCAGGAAGGGCATCGCCGTGCCGAGCCACCGGTGGATGGTGAGCGCGCTTTCATCGTCCGGCGCGGGAAGCCCCGCGCTCGCCCAGCCGAGCGGCGCGGCCGCGAAGGCGCCCAGGGTCGCGATGCCCAGCAGAAGCTTGTTGCTTGCGGCGTAGAGGGGCTGACGACGCAGCGCCGCCGCCGCTTCCAGAAGGCCGACGGTCAGCACCAGCGCGATCGGGAAATGGATCACCGCCGGGTGCCACATGCCCAGCCAGGCGAGCAGGCGTCCTTGGAAGGTCTTCGGTTTGTCGTGCGACATCTGCATGCCGCCGCCACCCTCGGTGGGCCAGGCCATGTCCGTCACCGGCATGTCGTCCGCCATCGCAGGGGCGGCTTCGGTGGTTGCGGGCGCAGTCGCTTCGGCGGTCGCCGGCGCGCTCGCCGGCTCGGCCGCATGGATCGGCGCAACCGACACGGTCAACGCCATGAGCAGGGCGAACGCGCCCGCCTTGAAAGTCCGGTTTGCCATCGTGCGCCCCTCCTTAGAACGCAGTCGAGGGCGCGCCGTTGGCGCGCCCTCGATGCATCACATGACGTGGATTTCGGTGACGACGGGCTTGCCGCCGATGTTCTTGAGCACGAAGTGGATCTTCTGACCCGCGCTTACGCCGTTCAGGATCGAGGCCTTCTCGACCTTGAACTTCATGGTCATCGCCGGCCATTTCAGCGCGGCGATGGGACCATGCGCGATGGTGATCGTGCCGGCCTTGGCATCGATCGCCTTCACCGTGCCCTGACCTTCCGCCGTTTGCGGCGCGGGCGCGTGATCCTCGCCCGGATGGGCCAGCGCCGGCATCGCGATGGTGCCGGTCGAAATCAGCGCGGCGGCTACCGCGATCATCAGTTTGGTTTTCATGGTTGCTCCTGCAAGTTGGTTCGCACGCCCCGGGCGCCTCGACAGGTAGATACGCGGCGCGGCCCCATACCCCTCAGCGCCGGCGATGAGGGGTATGCACGCCCGCCCGCGTATGGTGAGAAGGCAAGGTAGTAGACCCATGACCGACAAGCTCGATTCCCTTCTGGCGCAACTGCGCGAACAGCCGTCCGATCACCCCTTGGTCGGCCTCGAATTGCGCGTGCAGTCCCGTCTGCGCGGCCGCGATCACCGGGGGCTGACGCTGTTTGCGGGGCCCGTGCGCGCCGCTGCCGTCGGTCTGGCGCTGATGCTGGGCGCCGGGGTGGGCGGCCTATCGGCCGCGTCCGCCATGGCCGCGCCAAAGGCGAACCTGTTCGCCGCGTCCGACGCACTGGCGCCTTCAACGCTGCTCGATAGCGCTCGATAGGGGCTCTATCTTAGTCGCGAACAACAGGCGTTTTCAGACCCGCCCTCGGCCAAGCGGGATGGACTGGATTTGATGATGTCGCCCTTGCACTGGCGACGCGCGAGCGCCGTTGGCGCGAAGTGCTGGTCGTCCGGCTTGCGCCGACGGCCGACGACACGATCCTGGACATCGGATGCGACCCCGGCAGCTTCGCCATTTTGGTCAAAAAGGCGCGCGCCCAATTGTCGGGTCATCGGTCTCGATCCTGATCCCGAGGCCGTGGCGATCGCTAAAATTAACGATAAGTGATCGCGCTTCATAATATGGAGGATAAGAGTTTTCTCTTCGTTTAGGCGACATACGACGTCGCCGTTACTCTACGAATTGCCATGTAAACAAGTCATCGGCTCTGCTAAAGCTTCGATTATGCGGCAATGCTGAACGGTATTTCCTTCACATGACCTGATCATACTTGTTAGTTCCTTGCGCAAGCGCGTAAGGCTGGCGATGCGCTGGTCGACCGCGTCGCGCTGGTCCTTCGCGAGTTTGCTCACCCGCTCGCAGGACGTGCCTGGGCTCTCTTGGAGCGAGATCATCGTGCGGATGACCGCAGGCGAGAAACCCAATTCCCGCGCATGACGGATGAAGAGGAGGCGGCGAGTTTGTGCTTCGTCGTAGACGCGACGTCCACTGCTTGTGCGCTGTGCAGCGGGCATTAGGCCCACCTTTTCATAGTAGCGGATCGTCTCGACGTTGACGCCCGTCCGTTCCGACAATGCCCCGATTGCAATCACAATTCCGCTTGCTCCTGTAGTCACTACAGGATGTAGCGTCCCCCGCCATGACACAACGCCCAACTGAAAATGCCGCTTCGATCGACGCCCAATATCGGGTGACGGGCATGGATTGCGGCTCCTGCGCCACAACAATCGAAAGCGCGGTGCGCAAGCTCGGCGTGCAGCGCATCGAAGTCTCTATCGCCTCCGAACGGATGAGCGTCACCGCGCGGGACGTCGTACAGCTGGAGCAGATCGAGCAGACCGTAGCGGCGCTCGGTTACCGTCTGACCCGCCTTTCGGAGGACGCCGATGAAGACGCCGTCCCGGACCTCAGCCATGTCACGCCCGCTTATCGGCGAGCGCTGTGGATCGTGGTCTTGCTCAATGTCGGGTACGGCGTCATCGAGATCATGGGCGGCTTCATTTCCCGTTCCCAAGCCCTGAAGGCCGACGCTCTCGACTTCTTGGGCGACGGGCTGATCACCTTTCTCGGCATCCTGGCGGCCAGTTGGCAGCTCAAGGCGCGTGCCCGCGCCGCGCTGGTGCAAGGCGTTTTCCTGGGCGCGCTCGGGCTCTGGGTCGTCGTTGAAACCGCCATGCGCGTCGCCCGCGGCGAACCGCCCGAGGCGGCCCTCATGGGGCTGTTCGGCATCATCGCCTTGGCCGTCAATATCGCGGCGGCGTGGGTGCTTGTTCCCCATCGCACCGGTGATGCAAACGTGCGGGCGGTTTGGCTGTTCAGCCGCAACGACGCCATCGGCAATGCCGCCGTTGTTGTCGCGGCCGGCCTCGTCGCTTGGACCGGCACTGTCTGGCCCGACCTCATCGTCGCCTTCATCGTCGCCGGCCTGTTCCTCCATTCGTCTTGGACCATCATTCATCACGCGCGGCGCGACCTTGCCGCAGGACGTAAGCGTGGGTGAACAACAACAGGTGACGCGCATCGCCGGACTGTTCATAGGCGGTGCAGTGATCGCGCTCGATCAGTGGTCGAAGGCGCTCGCTTTGGCCTCACCCCTCGCGGCCCAGGGCACCGAGATATTGCCTTTCATGAACTTGGTCCTGGTGCGCAATCGCGGCGTCACCTTTGGCATGTTCAGCGGTACTGTTCCGTGGTGGGGCTTATTGCTGCTGGCCCTGGTGGTCGTCGCGTGGCTAGGCACGATACTGGTTCGCGAGACACGCCTAGTACCGGCTTTGGGGTTGGGTGCCGTGATCGGCGGGGCTATCGGCAACGTGATTGACCGGTGGCGCCACGCGGCTGTGACCGATTTCATCGACCTTCATCTCGGCGGACGGCATTGGCCCTCATTCAACATCGCCGACATTGCCATCGTTGTCGGCATCACTCTCGTCATATTCCACGCCGTGCCCAGGAGCCGGCCGTGAGCCGCTTGCTCCACCGGCATATTCAGCGTCGCACTCCGCTGGGTGTTGCTGCTCCTCGGAAACAGACCGTTCGGCAGTAGAGGAGCCGTTGCTCCGCGTCTCGATTTGCAATAGATAGTCATTCGCAACTCACTTATTGGTCTATCATGCGCTGTCTTGCCCTCGCTCTTGCTTCTTTGTGCTTGGTTCTCGCTTCGCCGGCCGCGCACGCACAAGAACAGGAGCCGGCGTCCGCACGGACGGCGTGGCGCCTTCTGGACTATATCGGCGTCGATTATCCGGGGGCGGTCGCGGGCGGCAAAATCATCAGCGCCGGCGAATACTCAGAGATGAAGGAGTTCGCCGCCCAAGTCGAAACCCGTATCGCAGCCTTGCCGGATCGGCCGACGAAAGCGGAGCTTCTGCGTCGCGCCAAAGAGTTGCGCGCAGCGATCGACCGCAAGAGTAGCGGCGAGGAAATCGCCGGGGCCTCCCGAAGTCTCAGCAGCGACCTTCTGAAAGCCTATCCCACCGCGCTCGCCCCCACGGCGCCGCCTGACCTGGCGCTCGGTGAGCGCCTCTATCAAGAACAATGCGCGGCCTGTCACGGCACTAGTGGTCGTGCAGATGGCCCGGCCGCCGCCGGCATGGATCCGCCACCCATCGCTTTCGCTGATCGTTCGCGGGCCCGCGAACGTAGCGTGTTCGGTCTCTACCAAGTTATCCATCAAGGCCTCGACGGCACGGCGATGACGAGCTTTGCGCATCTGCCGAACGACGAGCAATGGGCGCTCGCCTTCTATGTCGGCCGCTTCGCCTTCACCGATGAAGACGCCGCGCGTGGTGAAAAGCTCTGGAAGAGCGACGCTTCGTTGCGCGCCCGCTTCCCCAATCTTCAAGCGCTCAGCCAGACGACCCCTTCTGCCCTGGCCAAAGAGATCGGCGAAGACAAGGCCATCGCACTGACCGCCTTCCTGCGGCGTCATCCCGACGCCGTCGCAGCCAAACCCGGAGCCGCTACCCTCGACATCGCACGTACCCGTCTTTCGGAAAGCCTCGCCGCCTATCAGCAAGGGGATCGCCGCAAAGCGACCGACCTGGCGCTGGCTGCCTACCTCGACGGGTTCGAGCCGATTGAACCCATTCTGAAGGCGCGGGACGCCGCTCTCATGCAGCGGGTCGAACTGGCGATGGGCAAGCTGCGCACTAGCATCGCCGCCGGTGCGCCCGTCTCTGACGTGCGCGCGCAGATTGCCACGATCAACGGTTTGGTCGACCAAGCCGAGCGCGCTGTGTCTACTGATCAAGCGAGCAACAGCTCGAGCTTCGCTGGCGCGTTCACCATCCTCGTACGCGAAGGGCTTGAGGCGCTACTGATCGTCGTCGCAATGATCGCGTTCCTGCGCAAGGCCGAGCGCACCGACGTTCTTGTCTACGTCCACGGTGGCTGGGTCGCGGCGCTGGCCGCGGGCGGCCTGACTTGGCTCGCCGCAACCTCCATCATCACCATTAGCGGAGCCAGCCGCGAGCTCACCGAAGGGTTCGGCTCGCTCATCGCGGCGCTCGTACTGATCTCGGTCGGGCTATGGATGCACGGCAAGGCGCAGGCCGACGCTTGGCAGAAGTACATTCGCGAGAAGCTCTCCGCAGCTCTCTCGAAGCAATCAGCCTGGTTCCTGTTCTTCCTCGCCTTCCTCGTCGTCTACCGCGAGGTGTTCGAGACGATTCTGTTCTTCGTGGCGCTGTGGAGCCAAGGCGGGCGGATGGGCATGCTCGCTGGTGCGGGCTCTGCTGTGATCGTGCTGGCAGGGATCGCCTGGCTGCTGCTCAACTACAGCCGTCGCCTTCCGATCTCGCAGTTCTTCTCCTTGAGCTCCATCCTGATGGCCATCCTCGCCGTGGTGCTGACCGGTAAGGGTGTGGCGGCCCTGCAAGAAGCCGGCATGCTCGGGGTGAAACCGCTCGGTGGCGTACCGCGCATCGAAATCTTGGGCCTGTACCCGACGGTGCTGGGCGTGCTCGCCCAATTGAGCGCGCTGGCCGTTCTGATCGTTGGCTTCTGGTACACGGCGCGCCGGTCGAAAGTGGCGGTCTGACGAATACTGCTGCGGTCAGGCTAACTCCATGCGGCTTGCACCCGGCGCGGTGTAGTTCGAAACCTCGCCGTTTGCGCCGGATGTCCAAGGCGGCCCGCTTCCTTCGCTATCGCTTCGTGCAGCTATGGCCCCGGCACGCCGGCGCGCATTCGCGTGGCCTGTTCCCATCCGGCTTCCCCAAACGGCGGGGCGGTCTCGTCACCGCGCCCTCGGGCGCAAGCACGGGAGCAGGCCATGACCGACCAACGCAGCATCACAACCACCACAATCGACTGGGAAGGCATCACCCTTCTCATCAGCTATGAACCGGACTGGCTGAACATCGGGGAGGACTTCGCCAAGGTGACGACCGCTCACCTGGAAATTCGTTCGATCAGTCCTGAGAAGGCTCCGCTGCCGATCACCGAAACCGGCTATCGCTCCCACTTCACCGGCTCCAACGATATCGACGAAGCTGGCGGCCCAGTGGCCTATGTCACGGCCTGGCTCGACCACATGGCGCGATCGAAAGAATGGAAATGCCATGTCGAATCTTCACGACAGCTGAGCCTCTTTTGAGGCTCAGCAATTATGCTTGACGCGATTCCATAATTCCATAAACATGGAAATATGGAATCGATGCTCGCAATCAAACGCCTTTCCGCGCTTGCGCAGGAAAGCCGCCTGGCCGTTTTTCGTTTGCTCGTGAAGGCCGGACGAGACGGCATCGCCGCCGGTGAAATCGCGCGGTCGCTCGACATCACGCCCAACACGCTTTCAGCGCAGCTGACGGTGCTCGGCAATGCCGGGCTCGTCACCAGCCGTCGTGACGGGCGCTCCATCATCTACACCGCCGGCTATGATGGGATGAGCGAGCTGCTCGTCTACCTCATGGAAGATTGTTGCCAGGGCCGCCCGGAAGTGTGCGCGCCGCTGGCAGAAGCGGCCAGCCGCGCCGCTTGCTGTGACCAACCCAAAGGAGCTCGCCAATGAAGCGCTTGCATGTGCACGTCGCCGTCGAGGACCTGACCAAGTCCATCGGCTTCTACTCGACCCTGTTCGGCGCCGAGCCAGCTGTGGTCAAGGACGACTACGCCAAATGGATGCTCGACGATCCGCGCGTGAATTTCGCGATCTCCGACCGCGCGCGTGTCGCCGGTGTCGACCATCTCGGCATCCAGGTCGACAGCAACGACGAACTCATGGAACTGGCGGGCCGCCTCAAGGCTGCGGGTGAAGTGACGCGCGACCAGGAGGCCACGACCTGCTGCTACGCGCAGTCGGACAAAGCCTGGGTGAACGACCCGAACGGCCTTCGCTGGGAAACCTTCTACACGTTCGGCGATGCCACCTCGTATGGCGAGGACGAACCCGATGTCGTGCTGCGCGGTGACGCTCCACCGGCCGCGGCGTGTTGCGCTCCCGCGCCGGCCGCCGCAGAACCCGCGAAGGCGTGCTGCTAGTCATGACCGACAAGACCTACAACGTCCTCTTTCTCTGCACCGGCAATTCGGCGCGCTCGATCCTGGCCGAGGCGATTCTGAACCGCATCGGAGGAGATCGCTTCCGCGCCTACTCGGCCGGTTCGATGCCGCGTGGCGAAGTGAACTCGCACGCGCTCGAACTGCTTGAGCGGATGAACCATCCGATCGCCGGGTTGCGCTCGAAGGCCTGGGATGAATTCTCCCGCGACACGCATCCGGACGCGCCGGCGCTCGATTTCGTGTTCACCGTTTGCGACAACGCCGCCGGTGAGGTCTGCCCCATCTGGCCCGGCCAACCGATGACGGCCCACTGGGGGCTGCCAGATCCCGCCGAGGTGACGGGATCGCCGGCCGAAATCGCGCTCGCCTTCGCTGACACCTACCGCATGCTGACCGCGCGGCTGACCGCCTTCGTCAATCTGCCCATCGGCAGCCTCGACCGCATGTCGTTGCAGGCGCGCATGGAAGAGATCGGTACGACGCGCGACGAACCCGCGCGCACCGAGTGATGCTGCGCCGCCTGGTCGCGGAAGCTCTCGGCACGGCGCTGCTACTTGCCGTGGTCGTCGGCTCCGGCATCATGGGCGAGCGTCTGGCCGACGGGAACGACGCCATCGCGTTGCTGGGCAACACGGTCGCCACCGGCGCGGGCCTGGTGGTGCTGATCACCATCTTTGGCCCCATCTCCGGTGCGCATTTCAACCCAGCAGTGACGCTCGCCTTCGCGCTGCGCCGCGAGCTTGGATGGCGCGATGCGTTCGCCTACGTCGCTGTGCAGGTGACCGGGGCGGTCCTCGGTGTGTGGCTTGCGCATGCCATGTTCGTAGAACCCATTCTGCAGACCGCCTCGAAACTGCGCGATGGTCCCGCCCAGGCGCTATCCGAACTGGTCGCGACCTTCGGATTGGTCGGGGTAATCCTAGGGTCGCTGCGCTTTCGCCCCGACGCTACGGCTTGGATGGTCGGGGTTTACATCACCGCCGCCTATTGGTTCACCGCCTCGACCTCCTTCGCCAATCCCGCCGTAACCCTCGCACGCTCACTGAGCGACACGTTCGCCGGGATCGCGCCGACCCCGGTTCCAACTTTTGTCGCTGCGCAGTTGGTCGGCGCAGTGGGCGCGACAGCATTTTTTGGTTGGCTGTTTCAGCCGAAGAGCTGATCGGTGGCCAAGGGTTCGGCTTCGCCTCAACCCTACCCTTCGGGCGCTGCGCGGGGTTGACCCGAACCCCACCCCTTGGCGGTGGGCCTCCATGAAGCCGCGGAAAGGTCTCGCGGCTTCTCTAGGAGCGGATTTGCTGGACTGACCTGCGGACATAGCCCGCATCGTCCGGGTCCATTCCACATTCCAGAGCCAGCTGGAAAAACACATCGGCCGAGGAGTAGCTGTAGCCGTGGGTCCGGGCCAACCGCCGCGCCAGGTCGCTTAGCGGTTTGATGTCACCGGAGGTGATCATCCCACATTCCTCGACCGCCTTATGAAATGGCTTGTAGATCGCTGCCGGCAGCTCCGGCCCGAACAGGAAGTAGCGCAAGTAGGTCAAGAAATTGCCGTGACGGAGGATAGCTTCGCCGCTGGTGCCGTTGCGCTCAAAATACTGCTGGATCGAAACGCCGCGACCGCTGGGATTCCACTCCGGGTCCTGAAAGAAGCTCAGCCGGTGCTTGGGGATGGCGCCGCGCGCATAGAGCGTTTGAACAAGCTGCACGACTGCATCGCCATTGGCCTGAAACCGTCCCGGCGCACGCAGCGCATCGACCGAAAAGGCGATGCGTTCGAGCAGGACTTGCTCCGCCGGTTCAAGCGGGATGGCGAGTTCGCTGATCATGCCGCCCCCATCATCCGCTGGGCGTCGTCATCGAGTTCTTGCAGCACTTCGTCTGTCGGCCGGTGCGAGTACATGTGGTCGATCGCATTGCGCCAGATCAGCAGGTTCATCGGCGCCGGGCTGCCGTCGAGCGGGTAGTAGCGATTACCCGGCTCGCTGTGCCGGTTGTCCATCATCAAGACCCGCGTCGGGCTGATCGGAAACGTCACGATGGTGTCGGGGTGCTGGATGCCTCGGTAGGGCGTCACGGAATCCCCAAGCATCACCGGATTGTCGGAAGTGATGAAGACGGGCTTCTCACTGAACAGGACCGCCCAGCGCATGTGCAGGAAATGCTCGGCAATGCCGGCCGCCTGCCCGACATAATCGTTCCAACTCGCCTTCAGCGCTTCGTCGTCCGCATCGCGGTAGGCGGGCCAGGTCGATACATCGAACTGGTAGGTCTTGTCCTTGATGATCATCTCGGCGGGCGGCTCACCCCACGCCTCGATCTGATCGACCAACCGCCGATGCATCGCTTTCCAATGTTCGTACTGCAGCGGATTGCGCAGGTAGGTGGTCGCGACGAGCAGCGCCATCATCTTGCGCCAGGCTTCGTCGCCGTAGTCGGGAAAGTCGTTGCAAGCCGCCTTCCAATAAGGCTCGCCAAACCACTGCTCCAGGTCGCCGAGCTTCTTCTCCAACGCGTCGGTACGCTGACCATCCGCGCCCATCGGCGCGTAGAGGTGGTGCTTCACCGCGACTTTGTCGATGCGCTTGAGCTCCGGGTCGCCAGCCGTCTTGCTGAAACGCCAGATACGCTGCCGACCTTCATCGGCAGCGAAGGTCCGCAGGTAGGACTGCGACACCCAATGGCATCGTTTGGTGACTTGCTTCGACATGCGCCCCTTCCGATTCAACGAATGCTAGATCAAAACAGGAACATCTGCCATCGGTTACTCCGATAGACAGAGGACCACGCCATGCAATTGCAGTGGGATCAGCATTTTCGGGAGATCGTTTTGGTAGCCTGGCGAGCTTACCGCGTGGCGGAGCAGCGGCTGTCGGAAGCGATCCAGCAAGGTGACGAAGCCCTCATCCATCGCGCACGCTTCGATGTGCTTCGCGAAGGCGGGGCAGCCAGCTTCTACCTGCACCATTTCATGGACGTGGTGCTTCGCGCGCGACCGGAGTGGCTACCCGAAGACCTACCGGGTGGAAGAGATGAGATCGGGGCCGCGAGGAAATGGCTCGCTGAACATTGCACCTTCCTTCGTGGCGATCAGCCGATCGGCGATGTCACTTTGCTGAAGGATGTCGCCGACGCCCTGAAGCACGCCATCCTCGACAACCAGGCCCGGCGCGTTGCCGCCAACGAGGCAGTGCTCGTGGTCGGCACCGGCTTCGGCGAGCTCCGCTTTGGCGAGGGGAAGTTCGGAGGAGGGGAGCAGGCCATCGTGCTGGCCGATGATGGGCCTAGGGCTCTATCGAGCATCCTCCAAAACGTCATCGACGCTTGGCGCCGTGTCGCCGGGCTCGACCTTCCGGCTATCGGTCAGCCGTAGTGACCCTGTGGACAGGATTTAGGGTTTGTTAGACATCCCGGCCTGACAGTGGCAGGGTCCTAGCCGAGCCAGATTTCGGCTTACACATCCCTTACACACTTACACATTCTCTTACACATTTTTGGGGACAACCCGAAAATATGTATAAAAAACAACCGCTTGCGCAACCCTAAGGCGACTCAAAATCTGCTTTCTGCAAGGAAGTGCTGGTTCGAGTCCGGCCTGGGGCACCAAGCGCGAAGCCGGGACCCGCTTGACACTGACCGGCGGTCAGTAACTAATGACCAGCGGTCATCAGGAGCGGTCCGATGGACAGGCCCCAGCGACGGCGTCTTAGCCCCGAGGCGCGGCGGCGGGAGATCGTGGAGGCCGCCGAGCGGCTGCTGAACGCCGACGGCGCCCGGGTTCGGGTAGAGGACGTCGTGCGCGAGGCCGGCGTCGCCAAGGGCACCTTCTTCCTCTACTTCCCCACCTGGGACGACCTGCTCGAAGCCGTGCGCGATCGCATGGTCGCCGCATTCGACGCCGCCTATCCGCTGCCGACCGAGATCGGCGGACCGATCGACTGGCCGGCCCTGGTCGACGCCCAGGCGGCCGCCTTCATCGATTTCAGCCTCTCTCGCCGGGGCGCCGGCGAGGCGGTGTTCCATTCCGATTTCGCCGGACGCCGGCCGCTGGCCGACAACGGCGTCAAGCGGATCGCGGCTGTCGTCCGGGCGGGCCAGGAGGCCGGGGCCTTCGGTCCCGTGGATCCGGAGCCGACCGCCCGGCTGATGTTCGCCGCCATCCACGAAGCCGCCGACGCCGTGGCCGGCGGCGCCGACCGCGCCGCCATGCTGGCCGCGCTGGGAACCCTGCTCCGCCGCACGCTCGCGCCCTGACCGGCGCCCCGAACGAGGAACCCCCGATGACCACCGTCAATGTCCGCTACATGGTCGCCGACGTGCAGGCCTCGGTCGACTGGTATGTCGGCCACTTCGACTTCGTCGTGCAGCTCAACGCCGCCCCGGCCTTCGCCTCGGTCGAGCGCGACGGCCTGCGGCTGCTGCTCAGCGGCCGGACCAGCTCGGCGGGCCGGCCGATGCCCGACGGACGCCAGCCCGAGCCGGGCGGCTGGAACCGGTTCCAGCTGCTGTTCGACGATCTCGCGGCGGAGGTCGAGCGCCTGCGCCGCCGCGGCGTGACCTTCCGCAACGCCATCCTCAGCGGGCCCGGCGGATCGCAGATCCTGGCCGAGGACCCCTCGGGCAATGTCGTGGAGCTGTTCCAGCCGGCGGCGCGGGGTTGAACCGGGCGCGAGGGCGCGTAGAACCCTCGCCGGGCGCGGCGGGCGCCGCCAGGGAGACGGTCATGGCGCGAGAACGCATCGGCGCGGCGGCGGCGGTCGGGCGGCTGCGGGGCTGGACCGCGGCCGAGGGCCGCGACGCCATCGTCAAGACCTTTCGATTCGCCGACTTCAGCGCCGCGTTCGCCTTCATGACCCGCGTGGCGCTGCGGGCCGAGCAGCTGGACCACCACCCGGAGTGGTTCAACGTCTACAACCGGGTCGAGGTGCTGCTCGCCACCCACGACGCCGACGGCGTCACCGAGCTGGACGTGACCCTGGCCGGCTTCATGGACGACATCGCCGCCTGATCCTCCACGCGGCCTTCTCGCGCCGGGCGCGGCGGCGCGCCTTGCGTCGGCGAGCGTGGAAGCGGAAGAATGCCCCGCCACCCGCGAACGGGAGGCCGTGCGGGAGGCGCGAGGTGGCGGTCGAACTGGAGATTGCGGCGGGGGCGCGGCCCGAGGCGACGAGCGTTTCGCGGTCGCCCGACAGGCTGTCGAACGGGCGGCTGGCGGCCTTCGCCGCGCCCTGCATCCCGGTGTCGGCCATGCTGATGCCGGTGTCGGTCTACCTGCCCAACTACTACGCCACGGAACTGGGAGTCGGGCTGGGCGTGCTGGCCACGGTGTTCTCGGTGATCCGCTTCTTCGACCTGGGGCTGGATCCCCTGCTCGGATTCCTGATCGACAAGACCAACAGCCGGTGGGGCCGGTTCCGGCCCTGGCTGGTCGCCGGCGCCCCGATCGCCGTTCTGGCGGTCTGGATGTTGTTCATGGCCCGGCCGGGCGTCTCGGGCGGCTATCTGCTGTTCTGGCTGATCATGGGCTTCATCGGCCAGTCGATGGCCTCGATGGCGCACGTCGCCTGGGCCGCCCGCATCGCGCCCGACTACCACCAGCGCTCGCGCGTGTTCGGCTGGTGGCAGGCCTTCGTCGTCATCGGCATGATCGCCGTGCTGGGCATGCCGCCGCTGATGCGATTCGGCTTCGGGCTCGACTTCGCCGCCGGCGTCCAGTCGATGGGCTGGTTCATCATGGCCGCCCTGCCGCCGACCATCGCCCTGGCCCTGCTGGCCATGCGCGAGCCGCCGACTCCGGTGGACGCGCCGGCGGCGGAGTGGCGCGCACTGGCGAACCTGCTGGTCCGGCCGACCGTCGCGCGGCTGCTGCTCGCCGACATCGCCCTGGGCGTCGGCCCGGCCATCGCCGGCGCGCTGCTGTTCTTCTATTTCGAGGCCATCCGCGGCGTGGACCGCTCGCTCGCCGGCATCCTGCTGATCGTCTACTTCCTGGGCGCGCTGGCCGGGGCGCCGTTCTGGTCGCGCCTAGCCCAGCGGATCGGCAAGCACCGGGCGCTGGCCATCGCCGCCGTGGCCTACGCGGTCGCCCAGCTGTCGGTGCTGATCGCGCCCGGGGGTCTCGCCTGGGGCTTTCTGACCATGGGGCTCGCCGGACTGCCGTTCACGGCCGGCCCGATCCTGCTGCGGGCGATGATGGCCGACGTCGGCGACGAGGAGCGGCTGGCGACCGGCGTCGACCGCACGGCGCTGCTCTACGGCCTGCTCAGCGGCAGCATGAAGATCGGCACCGGCCTGGCCGTGCTGATCGGCCTCAACGCCCTGCACGCCGCCGGGTTCGACGCCAGGCTGGGCGGCGACAACGCGCCGGGCGCGCTGACCGCCCTGACCGTCGCCTTCGCCATCGTGCCGGCCGCCTGCGGCCTGGTCGGCGCCCTGCTGATCCGCGGCCACCGGCTCGATTCGGCGACCCACGCCGAGATCCGCCGCCGCCTCGACGAACGCGACGCCCTCAGCGACACGCCCTAACCCAGGCACACCCGCACGCAGCGTTCGGCCAGCACCTGGCCGGCGTCGATCAGGGGAAACTCCAGGGCGTCGGTTTCCAGCACCAGCGGAACCTCGGTGCAGCCGGCGATCACCGCCTCGGCCCCGGCGTCGGCCAGGGAGCAGGCGATGAGGGCCATTTCGTCCTCGATCGCCTCGGACAGTTCGCCCGCCTTGATCCGGTAGAGCAGGCTCATGAACCACTCCTGCTTGGCCTTCGACAGCGACACCGGCTCCAGCCCCATGCCCCGAAGCCGCGCGTCGTAGAGGCCGTGGGCGAGGCCGGTGGCCAGCACCCCGACCTTGCCGGCCCCGCCCAGGCGGGCGTGCTGGCAGGCGGCGTCGATCATGTCGATCAGCGGCAGGCCGGAGGCCGCCCGCACCTCGTCGGCATAGGCGTGGGCGGTGTTGCAGGCGATGGCCAGCACCTGCGCCCCCGACGCCGCCAGTCCCCGGGCCATGCCCGCCAGCACGGGCCCGGGCTCGCTGCCCGGCTCGTTGCGGTCGGGGGCCTGGGGGTTGATGTCGACCAGAACCCGGATGTGGTCCTGGTCGCGGCTGGCGGGCGTGGCCGCCTGCAGCTTGGACAGGAAGTCCAGCGTGGCCGCCGGACCCATGCCGCCGAGAACGCCGAGAACCTTCATGGCCGCACCTCGCTGCCTGGCCCGACCCGCTCCGGGCCGGATTGGGCCCGCCGGCCGCGACATTGCGACCGGCCGCCTGATTTCCCCGGATCGGTGAATCCCGTGCTATCATGTCAGGCGATCAGCATCACGCAGGGGAGACGCCCGATGGCCCCGAAAGTCGTGTTCGCATCCGCCGTCCTCGCCCTGGCGCCGCTTTCGGGCGCCGGGGCGTCGGTCTTCGTGCTCGGCGGCGGCGGTTTCGCCGACGTCTGCTCCCGCTACGCCATCGAGGGCCGGTCGGACGAGGTCTCGCTGAAGACCTGTTCGCTGGCGCTCGAGAGCGAGTCCCTGGTCAAGCGCGACCGGGCCGGCACCCTGGTCAACCGGGGCGTCATCCAGCTGCGGCGCAAGGCCTTCGCCGCCGCCAGCGCCGACTTCGACGCCGCCATCGCCCTGCAGCCGAAGATGGGCGAGGCCTTCGTCAACCGCGGCGCGGTGCTTATCGCCCAGCGGCGCTGGCGCGAGGGCGTCGAGGAGATCGACAAGGGGCTGGCGCTGGGCGCCGACGAGCCGGAGAAGGCCTACTACAACCGCGCCCTGGCCTGGGAGGCGCTGGACGACATGGAGGCCGCCTGGCGCGACTACATGAAGGCGGCCGAGCTGAAGCCCGACTGGGAGGCGCCGCGCCGCGAGCTGGCCCGCTTCACCGTCACCCGCAAGCCCTAGGAGAGGCCATGAGACGCTCCGCCGTCCTCTTCGCCGCCGTGCTGGCGACCTTCGCCGCCCCCGCCGCCGCCTCGGTGCTGGT
Organism: Pseudomonadota bacterium; assembly: GCA_049323695.1. Classification (GTDB taxonomy): domain Bacteria; phylum Pseudomonadota; class Alphaproteobacteria; order Caulobacterales; family Caulobacteraceae; genus Caulobacter. Next base: position 103,816 of record JBMOOF010000022.1, on the reverse strand, counting down.
GGTCGGCACGGGCATGGCCGCCGACTGTTCGAAGGCGGCCTTCGCCGGCCGCGGCGACCGCGATTCGATCCTGCTCTGCACCCGCTCCCTGCAGGAGGAGCGGCTGCTCAAGCGCGACCGCGCCGGCACGCACGTCAACCGCGGCGTGATGCTGCTGCGTTCGAAGGACTACGCCGCCGCGCGCGAGGATTTCGACCGCGCCATCGCCCTGGAGCCTGCGCTGGGCGAGGCCTTCGTCAACCGCGGCGTGGCGATGATGGCCGACCAGGACTATGACGCGGCCCTGGCCGATATCGACAAGGGCATCGCGCTCGGCGTCGATGAGCCGGCCAAGGCCTTCTACAACCGCGGCCTGGTGCACGAGTCCCTCGGCGACGCCCGCGCCGCCTTCCTCGACTACCGCAAGGCCCAGGAACTGGCCCCCGACTGGCCCGCCCCGGCCCGGCAGCTGACCCGCTTCTCGGTGACCCGCGACTAGGGTCCTCGCCCATTGCCCCCGGCCCGTCGCGCGCCTAGTCTCCCGCCGTTCTCCGCGGGGGCCCGCAGCGCGCCGCCCGGGCGGAGGGGACCGAGCGCCGACCGGACGGCCCGCCGCGAAGGGGCCGGCTCCGGGCGGCCAACCGGTTCCCGCTTCGCCCGAAGGCGCCGAGGGCCTGAGAGTCGGCTGAAGCCGTGACGCGCCGAACCTGATCCGGGTCATGCCGGCGAAGGGAGCAGAGCCTACCTCTACTCCGATCATCCCGGCGAAGGCCGGGACCCAGATGCAGCCCGAGCGGCTGGCCTGTATCATCTGGATCTCGGCATTCGCCGGGACGATCGGCGGCAGGGGGACGGGAAATCCCGTAGCCGGCGCAGTTCGAAAGATGCGCCATGAACGTCCACGCCCCCATCGCTCCGAAGACCGACGACGTCGCCGTCGGCCCGCGCCTGGGCAGCCGCAAGGTCTACGCCGCCGGCGCGCTGTATCCGGATATCCGCGTGCCCTTCCGCGAGGTGGAGCTGCACCCCACGGCGAACGAGCCGCCGCTGACGATCTACGATCCCTCGGGCCCCTACACCGACCCGGACGCCATGATCGACATCGAGAAGGGCCTTGCCCGCATCCGCGAGCCCTGGATCGCCGCCCGCGGCGACGTGGAGCCGGTCGCCGAGCCCCGTCTGGTCAAACCCGAGGACAACGGCTTCGCCGCCGGCAAGCACCTGGCCCCGGCCTTCCCCGACACCGGCCGCGCGGTCCTGCGCGGAAAGGCGGGCCGCCCCGTCACCCAGCTGGAATACGCCCGCGCCGGGATCATCACGGCGGAGATGGAATACGTCGCCATCCGCGAGAACCTGCGCCGCGAGCAGAACGCCCCCTGCGTCCGCGACGGCGAGGACTTCGGCGCCAGCATCCCGGACTTCGTGACCCCCGAGTTCGTCCGCCAGGAGGTCGCCCGCGGCCGCGCCATCATCCCGGCCAACATCAACCACCCCGAGCTGGAGCCGATGGCCATCGGCCGCAACTTCCTGGTCAAGATCAACGCCAACATCGGCAACTCGGCGGTGCTCAGCACCGTCGCCGACGAGGTCGACAAGATGGTCTGGGCCACCCGCTGGGGCGCCGACACGGTCATGGACCTCTCCACCGGCCGCAACATCCACAACATCCGCGACTGGATCGTCCGCAACAGCCCCGTGCCCATCGGCACGGTGCCCATCTACCAGGCGCTGGAGAAGGTCGGCGGCGTCGCCGAGGACCTGACCTGGGAGGTGTTCCGCGACACCCTGATCGAGCAGGCCGAGCAGGGGGTGGACTATTTCACCATCCACGCCGGCGTGCGCCTGCCGTTCATCCCGCTGACGGCCAAGCGCGTCACCGGCATCGTCAGCCGCGGCGGCTCGATCATGGCCAAGTGGTGCCTGGCCCATCACCGCGAGAGCTTCCTCTACGAGCGGTTCGCCGAGATCTGCGAGATCATGCGCGCTTACGACGTCTCCTTCTCCCTGGGCGACGGCCTGCGACCCGGCTCCACCCGCGACGCCAACGACGAGGCCCAGTTCGCCGAGCTCCGCACCCTGGGCGAGCTCACCAAGGTCGCCTGGGACCACGGCTGCCAGGTGATGATCGAGGGCCCGGGCCATGTGGCCATGCATAAGATCAAGGCCAACATGGACGAGCAGCTCAGGCACTGCCACGAGGCGCCCTTCTACACCCTGGGCCCGCTGACCACCGACATCGCCCCGGGCTACGACCACATCACCAGCGCCATCGGCGCGGCGATGATCGGCTGGTTCGGCACGGCCATGCTCTGCTACGTGACGCCCAAGGAGCACCTGGGCCTGCCCGACCGCGACGACGTCAAGACCGGCGTCATCACCTACAAGCTGGCCGCCCACGCCGCCGACCTCGCCAAGGGCCACCCCGCCGCCCACCTGCGCGACGACGCCGTCTCCCGCGCGAGGTTCGAGTTCCGCTGGGAAGACCAGTTCAACCTCGGCCTCGACCCGGAGACCGCGAGGAAGTTCCACGACGCGACGCTCCCCAAGGAAGCCCACAAGACCGCCCACTTCTGCTCCATGTGCGGCCCCAAGTTCTGCAGCATGAAGATTACGCAGGAGGTGAGGGAATACGCGGCGGGGGTGGCGCCGAACGTCGCGCCTGAAGTGGCGGAGGCGGGAATGGCGGAGATGTCGAAGAAGTTCCGCGAGCTCGGCGGGGAGATTGAGGTGAAGGTGTAGGGGCGATGGCCATTCCGGACTATCAGAGCGCAATGCTCCCACTGCTCAAGAGGGTCGCCGAAGCCAAGGAACCTGTAAGCATCATGGAGCTTATGCCCCAGCTTGCATCTGACTTCGACCTTTCCGATGAAGAGATGGCGGAGCGCCTGCCCAGTGGAGTGCAGGGCGTCTTCCACAACCGCCTGCACTGGGCGAAGTTCTATATGACCCGGGCTGGGCTCTTGGAGACGACCAAAAGGGGGCGGTTTCAGATCACTCCGGAAGGCTCGTCACTTCTGGCGACCAGTCCTTCCCACATATCAAATCAGACCCTCTCCGCATCGCCAGCGTTCAAAGCATGGTTCAAGAGTTCGCAGGCTGGTACGAGATCGGCATCGACCGCCGGGCCAGTGGCTGACACGTCTGGGGCCACGCCAGAAGAACGGATCGAGGAGGCGCGGAAAGAACTGGAAGCCAACCTCAAGGCCGAAATTCTCGACCGCGTGCGACAGATGCTGCCGGCGGATTTCGAGCAGCTGATCATTCAGCTCCTGGTCCGGATGAACTACGGCCAAGGACGCGAGGAACTGGCACAGGCGCTCGGCGGATCAGGCGACGGCGGCGTGGATGGGGTAGTCCACCAAGACCCCTTGGGACTCGACCGGGTCTATATCCAGGCGAAGCGATACAAGGATGGCAACAACGTCGGGCCCGAAGCCATCAACAGTTTCATCGGCGCCCTCAATATCAAGAAGGCCAACAAGGGGCTTTTTGTCACGGCATCTGGCTTCTCAAAGCAGGCCCGCGAGCATTCTGCCGCTTCAAGCCTCCATGTCGTTCTCATTGACGGCGACCGTCTAGCTGATCTGATGATTCGCCACAGCGTGGGTGTCCTGACTCGTCACACAGTGGAGATCAAAGCCCTCGACGAGGGGTTTTTCGAGGGCTGACGAACTCATCTCTACCTCCAAATTGGGTGAAACGGGGAGGATCGTCCGTTTTGCGCTCCACCAACCCCTTTATCTCATGCCAGGCCTTCGCCGGGCGGGTCAGGTTCGTCGCGGCGTCGGCCGGCGGCCGCCGCATACGGCGCGCGAAGGCGCGCCGTCGCTGCTCAGCTCAAGGGCGCTGCGCGTCGCGGAGCGATGGCCCGTCCGGCACGCTCGCCGCCATGAGATCGAGGGCGGTCTCCCTTCTCCCCTTGCGGGAGAAGGTGGCGGCCGAAGGCCGACGGATGAGGGGTGGACGAGCGGCCGACGAAGCCCCGCCCGATCCCCGCCGCCGCGGAACCCCTCATCCGGCCGCTGCGCGGCCACCTTCTCCCGCAAGGGGAGAAGGTTCCGATCACGCGCCTCCGGCGCACTCATGTAGACTGCCCCCATGCCCGCCGTCCTCATCATCGCCGGTCCCAACGGCGCGGGGAAAACCACCTTCGCCAACGCGATCCTTTCGCGGCGGCCCGAGCCGTTCGAGTTCGTGAACGCCGACGAGATCGCGCGGCGGATCGGCGGGGAGGGGCGGGTTCCTGACCTGTTGGCGGGGCGGGCGATGCTGCGGCTGCTGGACGAACTGACCGCGCGGCGGGCGGACATCGCGCTGGAGACCACGCTCGCCACCCGCTCGCACGCGCACCGCATCGCCGACTGGCGGGCGGCGGGCTACCGGGTCGAGCTGGTCTACATCCGCCTGCCCGACTTCGAGACCTCGCTGGCCCGTGTCGCCGGCCGCGTGGCCAAGGGCGGCCATGGCATCCCGGAGGCCGATGTCCGCCGCCGCTTCCCGCGCAGCCTCGAATATCTGGAGACGGTCTACAAGCCGATCGTGGACAGCTGGCAGCTGTGGCTCAGTGGCGAGGGCAGCCTCGAAATGATAGACTTCGGGCCGCGATGACCCAGGCGGAAAACATCAAGCTGGTCGGCGAGGCTCTCCGCGAAGCCCGCTGGAAGGCGCTGCACGGCACGCCCGAGGAGCGCGCCGGCAAGTATCTCGGCAAGCAGGAGGCGGTCGAGCAGGCCGCCGCCCGCATCCGCGCCGAGCGGGCGAAACAAGGGTAGTCCTAACCCCCCGCCGGCTCCCGCGGATCCACCGCCAGCGACCCCGGCGGCAGCGCCCGCAGGATCCCCGCGTAGTCCGCCCCCAGGTCCAGCCAGGTCTCCGCCCGCGCCCGGTCGAGCAGCACCGGCTGCCGGTCATGGAACGGCCGCATGTCGTCGCCCTCCGCGGTCGCGCACATGACCATGGTGTAGCTGACCATCGGCCCCTCTTGCGGGATCGCGTCCTCCCACAGGCCGGCGGCGAACAGCATCCCGCCGTCGGCGGCGGTGATGCTGTGGCGGGTCTTGCGCCCGGCCGGGCCGGTCCATTCGGTGAAGGCGGTCATCGGGATCACGCAGCGCCGCCGCGCGGTCGCCTCCTTGAACGGCCATTTGACGGCCATGGTCTCGCTGCGGGCGTTGTTGCAGGGGAACTTGATCGCCTTCAGCGAGCCCTTGTGGTTCCAGGGCACCAGGCCCCAGCGCCCGACCGCCGGCTCCAGCGCCCCGCCGCCGTCCTCGCGCGGCCGCAGGAACAGCCCGTCCTTCTTCGGATAGAGGTCCTGCGGCACGGGGGTGTTGCTGGTCTCCGCGGCGACCCCCGGCGGGAAGACCAGGTCCAGCCCCAGCTGGTCGCGGCTGGCCGCCCCGATGCGCGAGAGGTCGGTCCTGAGGCTGTAGGCGTTGCACATGGCCGCCAGCCTCCGCCGCGCCCCCCGCGGCCGTCAAGACCGGGGCCGGGCGCTCAGGTGTCGCGCCGGTCGGCGGGCGGCGGCTCGGCCGGCGCCGGGGCGGCGTCGGGCGAGGGAAGGAGCGCCGGCGGGGCCGGCGGCCCGCCGGCCCGCAGCCTGCGGATATAGTCCAGCTCCTGGGCCGCGACCGGGCTGTCGGGCTCGTAGGTCCGGGACTCGACGTAGGCGGCCTCGGCTTCGTCCAGCCGGCCCAGCTCGATCAGGGCGAAGCCCTTGTTGCGCAGCAGCAGGGCGCGGGTGGTCTTGCCCATGAACGGATTGGCGTCCAGCGCCGCGTCGCACATCGCCGGCGTGTCCGCCCACCGGCGCAGCAGCGTCAGGGCGGCGGCCTTCTCGGCGGTCAGCCGGGGCTCGTTCGGCTGCAGGGCGAGGCCCCGGTCCAGCCATTCCAGGGCCTCTTGCGGCGCCCTTCGATCGACCGCCCGGAAGCCGAGCAGGAAGGCGGCCGTGATGTAGGTGTTCCGCCGGCTGACGGCGGACTTGCCGGCCATGGCCGGCTCCTTGGCCGAGGCGGCGGCGACCATCATCAGAAGGCCGAGCGACTCGCCCGGATCTTCGGAGCGGACGATGACGAGGTTCGGCCGCACCTCGACCTGCGGATAGGTCTCGGGCGCGCGGGCCATCACGGCGGCGAGGTCGTCCTCGAAGTCGGCCAGCGCCCGGGCGCCGCGGCGGCCCATGGCGGCAAGCGCGCGATCGACCACTTTTTGGTCCTCCGCCTCGCGGGCGTCGAGGGCGGCGTAGTCGACCTCGGCGGCGGCCGCGGGCGCCGCCTCGGCCCGGGCGGGCGCCGTCGCCGCCCCGGCCAGCCACAGTCCCGCGGCGAAGGCGGCCCACAGCCGCCGGCGTCCCCTGGTGATCATCGGCATCCTCCCCTCGCCCGCAAGGCTTGCACGACGCCGCGGCGCCCGGCAAGCGCGCGGGCGCCGCCGGCGAACGGGCCGGGTCCGGGCGTTGCGGAAATGACGCGACTCCGCCGGCGGCTCACCGCGCCTCCGCCACCGTCCCGCTCAGCCGCGCCAGCAGGGCCTCGCGCCCGGCGTCGTCTGGCAGTCGGCGCAGGACCTCGTCCAGCGAGGACAGGAAGCCGGCGCGGGCGTTGTGCCAGTCGGGCCGGGCGGCCGCGTCGGGGTCGAGCCGGGGCGGGCAGCGGGTGCAGGCGCTCGCGGTCGTCGCCTCGAGCCGCCAGGTCTCGTCCAGCCTGGGGATCGCTACGCCGCCGGGGGCGAGTCCGCGCCCGGCGATGCGCTCGGCCAGGGCCTTCAGCGCGGTCGGCTCGCCGTGGTTCAGGAACACCCGCCCCGCCACCGGCGCCCGGGCGGCCAGCCAGTCTGCCAGGGCCTCGGCGTCGGCGTGGCCGGAGTAGCAGTCCAGGCTGCGCACCCGGGCCCGCACCTTGACGTCGTCGCCCTGGATGCGGACCCAGTCGGCGCCCTCCTGCAGGGTGCGGCCCAGCGTGCCCGCCGCCTGGAAGCCGGTGATCAGCAGGGTGGTCTCCTGCCGCCACAACAACCGCTTGAGGTGCTTGCGGATGCGGCCGGCGTCGCACATGCCGCTGCCCGCCAGGATGACGTGCCAGTCGCGCAGCCGGTCGAGGCCGTCGCTCTCCTGGGGCCGCAGCAGCATATGCAGGCGGGGGGCGTGCCGCAGGGGCAGATAGGGGTTGTCGCCGGCGTCGGCGTTCCAGCCCCGGCGCAGGTAGATGTCGGTCGCCTCGATGGCCAGGGGCGAGTCGAGGAACACCTCGCCGGCGAGGTCGGGCTGCGCCTCCATCACCGCCAGCACGTCGAGCAACAGCTCCTGGGCCCGGCCGATGGCGAAGGTCGGCATCAGCAGGGGCCCGCCGGCGTCCCGGGCCAGGCGCATCTCCTCCGCCAGCCGGGCCCGGCGGCCGGCCTGGTCGAGGTCGACCCGGGCCCGGTCGCCATAGGTGGATTCCAGGATGACGTGGTCGACCCCGGTCGGACCGTCCGGCCTTTGCAGCAGCGGCTGGCCCTCGACGCCGAGATCGCCGGAGAACAGCAGCCGCAGCGGCCGCTCCGCCGCCTGCGCCTCGATCTCGACCGAGGCGGCGCCCAGCAGGTGCCCGGCCGGCCAGAAGCGCGCCCTGATCCCCGCCGCGACCTCGACCAGGTCGCCGAAGCGGGCGCGCTGGAACAGCCGCAGGGTCGGCTCGACGTCGGCGGCGGTGTAGATCGGCTCGACCTCGGGCAGGCCGCGCCGCTGGTTACGGCGGTTCAGATGGGCGACGTCGCTCTGCTGGATGTCGGCGGAGTCGGCCAGCATGATCTCGCACAGCTCGCGCGTCGGGCCCGTGGCGAAGATCGGACCGCGAAAGCCGCCGCGCACGAGCCTGGGCAGCAGGCCCGAGTGGTCGATGTGGGCGTGGGTCAGCAGCACCGCGCCGATCTCGGCCGGCTGGAACGGGAAATCGCCGTGGTTCAGGGCCTTGAGGCTCTTGGAGCCCTGGAACATGCCGCAGTCGACCAGCACCTTGGCCTGGCCGGTGTCGACGACCGTGCAGGATCCAGTGACGCAGCCCGCCGCGCCGTGAAAGGTCAGCTCCATCAGTGAGCCAGCAACAGCGAGGGGCCGTCGCGATCCTCGATCAGATCGCGGGTGACGCCGCCGAACACGGCCTGGCGCAGGCGGGAATGCTCGAAGGCGCCGGCGACGATCAGGCCGGCGCCCAGGGACCGGGCCCGGGCCAGCAGCGCCTGGCCGACGTCGTCGCCCTCGACCTGCGCCACCTCGGCGGCGCCCAGCTCGTGCAGCGCCAGATAGCGGGCCAGCGCCTCGGGCGCCGGCGCGGCGTCGATGAGATCGACTCCCTCGGCATGCTGCAGGATCGCCGTGCGTCCGGCCTGGCCGAGCAGGGGCAGGGCGGCCCGCACGGCGTGGGCGGCCTCGACGCTGCCGTCCCAGGCGATCGCGGCCGGGCCTGCCAGGCTGTCGGGGTCGCCGCGAACGACGAGCACCGGAACGCGCAGCTCCAGCAGCGCCTCTTCGAGAAGGCCCCGGCCGCCGCCGCCTGGCCGGTCCAGGAATCCCTGGCCGATGATCACCAGGTCGGCGAGGGCCGCCGTGCGCGGTTCGGCCAGCCAGGCGGCGCGGTCGTGCCGCTCGACCTCCAGCCTGGGGACCCCTTCGCCGGGGCCATAGGCGATGTCGGCCGCCTCGCAGGCCTGGCGGCTGGAGAAGAGGATGCGGTCCTGAAGCGCGCGGCTGGCCTCGTCGAGCGCCTCGTAGGCCTCCTGGGGCACGATCGTCCCCACCGCCTGGCCGAGCGCCACGAGGTCGGCGGAGATGTCGGCGAAGGCCGGCAGCACCCGCACCAGCGCCTGGTTCTGCACCGCCAGGGCGACGGCGACGGCCAGCGCCGGGTCGTCCTCCCGTCCGCCGCAGGCCAGCACCACGATGTGTCTGTAGGCCATGGAATGGTCCTCTCCGAAGAACGCATCTTGTCGTCCGTCGGTTCGTCCGCCTTGATCGACGTCAACCGGGGGGTCCTGACCGCATGACCGAGATTCGCCGCCTGACGCCGGACGACGCCGCCGCCTACCAGGCCATCCGGCTCGAGGCCCTGGGCGCCGAGGCGGGCAGTTTCGTCACCACGGTCGAGGAGCAGGCGGCCCGCTCGCCCGAGGAAATCGCCCGGACTCTGGCGGAGACGGCGGTGTTCGGCGCCTTCGTGGACGGCGCGCTCGTCGGAACCGCCGGCTTCGCGCGCAACCGCGCCCGGAAGGAGGCGCACAAGGGCCTGGTGTGGGGCATGTACCTGCGTCCCGGGCGCCGGGGCGGCGGCCTCGCGGGCGCCCTGCTGGACGCGGTGATCGAACACGCCCGCGGCGAGGTCGAACAGCTGACCCTGGTGGTGGTGTCCGACAACCTGCCGGCCGTGCGCCTCTACGAGGGCCGGGGCTTCGTCCGTTGGGGCCTGGAGCCCTACGCCCTCAAGCTGGAGGACGGGACCTATACCACCGACGGCTACTACGCTCTTTCCCTAACGCCCCGTTAAGGCGCCCCGCCCTAGGCTTCGCGGCGAGACTGTCCAAGGAGGCGGCGATGTCCGTCACCCGATCCGGAAGCTTTCGCGGCCGCCACGATCACTTCGAGCCGGAGGCGGACGCCGATCCCCAGGCCCAGCGCCGCATGCGCGGGCTGCTCGAGCACATCGACTTCACGGCCTACGCCGCCAACAAGCAGGTCATCGGCCAGGCCCTCGGCATGGCCGACGCCCGCAAGTTCCAGAGGCTGGCGACGGCCGCCGCCGCCGCCCGCGCGACCTGGGTGGCCCAGGCCCTGGCCATCTCGGCGGGCGGGGGCAAGATGACGCCCGCCGATCTCGCCCAGCTCGCCCATCTGCGCACGACCTACGAGGAGCTGACCCACGCCTACGAGGCGCTGCGGCGGCTGGTCGAGCGCGGCTACGTGACCATGGCGGTCCAGCCGGACTGATTTCACCCGGGCGATATTGACACGAGGTTTCATCCGGGTGAAAAGCCCGGACCATGACCCATGACGCCGACACCCCCTGCGCCGCCTTCGACGGCGGGCGGAAGATCGCCGCCGGACCGCTGCGCGAGGTGCTGGCGGCGGTGATGGCGGCGCCGGACCCGGACCGGGTGCTGGTCTTCGCCGACGACCGGAGCTGGCCGCTGGAGCTCGACCTGCGCGGCTCGCTGGCCGAAGCGCTGGACCGCCTGCCGCGTCCCGCCGCCGCCCCTAAGGGCCCGGGACGGCCGAAACTGGGCGTCGTCGCCCGCGAGGTGACCCTGCTGCCCCGCCACTGGGACTGGCTGGCCGCCCAGCCGGGCGGGGCCTCGACGACCTTGCGGCGCCTGGTCGAGGCGGCCCGCCGGGACCCCGTCCATCAGGCCGCCGAGGCGATGCAGTCGGCCTACCGTTTCATGACCATCGTCGGCGGCGACCGGCCCGGCTACGAGGACGCCGTGCGCGCGCTGACCGTCGGCGACGCGGCCGCCTTCGCCGCCGCCCTGGCGGACTGGCCGGCGGACCTGCGCGACCATGCCGAGACGCTGGCCGGCCGGGCGTTCCGGTCATGAGCCGCGAGCGCCGCCGGGCGCTGGTCAGCGCGTTCCGCGAGCGGAAGGCCAGGCCGGGAATCTTCGCCATCCGCTGCGCGGTCACCGGCGAGGTCTGGGTGCAGTCGGCGGCGAACCTCGACACCCGTCAGGCCGGAATCTGGTTCGCCCTGCGCCAGGGCTCGCATCCCAACCTGGCGATGCAGGCGTCCTGGACGGCGCATGGCGAGGCCGCCTTCGCCTTCGAGGCGCTGGAGGCGGTCGAGGCGGCGGACCTGTCGCCCGGCGCGCTGGCCGATCGGCTCAAGACCCTCGAGGCGCGCTGGCGCTCGGCCCTCGCCGCCGGACGGGTCGCCGGCTGACCGGGAGGTCAGGGCCGGGCCGGCTGGATCAGGTCCCAGCGGTTGCCGCAGCAGTCCTCGAACACGGCCACGGTCCCGTAGGGCTCCTGGCGCGGCGCCTCCAGGAAACGCACCCCGGCGGCGGTCATGCGGGCGTGCTCGGCGGCGAAGTCGTCGGTCTTGAGGAACAACCACACGCGGCCGCCGCCCTGGGCGCCGATAGCCGCCCTCTGCCCCTCGCCGTCCGCCCGGGCGAGGAGCAGGCGCGTCCCGCCGCCGTCTGGCGCGACCACCACCCAGCGCTTGCCTCCGCCCAGGTCGGCGTCCTCGACCAGCGTGAAGCCCATGGGGCCGGTGAAGAAGGCGATGGCCTCGTCGTAGTCGGCGACGACGACGGCGACCTGGGCGAGTCGGCTGGACATGGGCGCAGCATGACAGAAGACCCTCCCGCGGAGGGAGGGCCTTCCAGCCGGGGGCGGCCCCGCGCGGCTACTGCAGGGTCGGCGGGATGGGTGGCTCGGTCTCCGGCTCGGGCGTCGAAGGCGGCGAGACCACCGACGGCGCGGGCGGCGGCGGCGGGGTCAGGGTCACCTGCGCCGGCGTGCCGAGCGCCGGCGGCGGCACGTAGGACTCCCGGCCGCTCACGTTGGTGGCGCTCTCCAGCGCGCTGGGCGCGGCGGCGATGCGCGGCGCCGTCGGCGCCCGCCGGGCGGCGGGGGCCTGGCGAACCGCGGCCCGCGCCGCCGGCGCCGGTGCGGCCGGTTCCGGGACCGGTTCGGGCGTCAGGGCGGCGGTCTCGACGGGCGGCGGGGCGATCGGCTGGGGCGCGGTCGGCGGGGCGACGATCTCGGTTCTCGCCACGTCCGCGCCCGGCCGCACGGAACCGCCCCGATAGCTGGCGACGGCGATGGCGACGCCGGCGCAGACCGCGGCCACGGCCACGGGCGCGGCATAGCGCCAGTCGAGGCGCCGGCGCGGAGAATGGCTGTGGGTCATGCGCTCATAGACCCCGGCGTCGGCGGCCGTGATCGGGATCTCGCCGTCGGGCGCCACGGGCTGGCCGACGATCGGCGTCGCCTCGGCAGGCGGCGGGGGCGCCTTCTCGAAAAGGGCGCGGGCGGCGTCGCGATCCAGGGACATCGGGCGTCTGCTCCTTGTGGTTGCCACCGATCAACGACGGGGCGGGCGAGGGAGTTCCGGCGCCGGGAACCGCCGGGAGCCGCCGATCGCGGCGGCGAGGGCCGCGCCTGCGCTCTTTCCGCAACGTTCACCCCGCCGCAACGCCTGACCGCTAGCCTGCCCTTGACCGGGATTCGCCCGAGAGGCGAAACCAGGGGGCGCGGGAGGATGATCTCATGAAGCTGAGGGCGCGGATCGCGCGCGAGTTGCGGTTCCTCAAGGGCATGGGCCGCACCCTGAAGTGGGTGAAGCCGATTGCGCCGGACAGCCGCAACCTCATCTGCGACGACCTCGAGACCTCGGTCGCCCGTCACCGGGACCGGCCCGCCATCACCTTCGAGGGCAGGACCCTCACCTATGGCGAGATGGACGCCCTGGCCAACCGGTACGCCCACTGGGCCAAGGAGCAGGGCATCACCCGCGGCCAGACCGTGGCGCTGTTCATGCCCAACCGCGCCGAGTACCTGCCGATCTGGTACGGCCTGACCAAGGTCGGCGTGGCCACCGCGCTGATCAACTACAACCTGACCGGCGCGCCGCTGGCGCACTGCCTGAACATCTCGGGCGCGCTGCACTGCCTGGTCGACGCCGACACCTCGCCCCACTTCGAGGCCGTCCGTCCGCAGCTCGCCAGGCCCATGGCGCAGTGGACCCTCGGCCCGGTCGCCGGCGATCGCCGCGATCTCGCCGCCGCCCTGAAGAGCTGCAGCCCGCTGCAGCCGGACCGGCTCACCGCCCGCGGCGACCTGCGGGCGCGGGACACGGCCCTTTGGATCTACACCAGCGGCACCACCGGCCTGCCCAAGGCGGCCCGCATCACTCACATGCGGGCCCAGCTCTATATGCGCGGTTTCGCAGGGGCGACCGGCGCCGTCGAGACCGACCGCATCTACCAGACCCTGCCGCTCTATCACGCCACGGGCGGCCTGTGCGGCATGGGCGCGGCCCTGCTGACCGGCGGCTCCGTGGTGCTGCGCAAGCGGTTTTCCACCAGCCACTTCTGGGAGGACGTCGCCGGCGAGGGCTGCACCATGTTCGTCTACATCGGCGAACTGTGCCGCTATCTGATCAACGCGCCGCACGACGACCGCGAGCGCGGCCACAAGCTTCGCCTCGCCTTCGGCAACGGCCTGCGCGCCGACGTCTGGGAGGACCTCGTCGACCGCTTCGCCATCCCCCAGGTGATGGAGTTCTACGGCTCGACCGAGGGCAATGTGTCGATGTTCAACTTCGACGGCCAGATCGGCGCCATCGGCCGGCTGCCGAAGTGGCTGAAGAAGCGGTTCAACGCCCGGCTGGTGCAGTTCGACATCGAGGCCGAACAGCCGATCCGGGCGGCGGGCGGCTTCTGCATCGAGTGCGGTCCCGGCCAGATCGGCGAATGCATCGGCCGCATCGACGCCGGCGACGCTCGCACCAACTTCACCGGCTACGCCGACAAGGCCGCCACCGAGAAGAAGATCCTCCACGACGTGTTCGAAAAGGGCGACGCCTGGTTCAGGACCGGCGACCTGATGCGCCAGGACGAGGACGGATACTTCTATTTCGTCGACCGGATCGGCGACACCTTCCGCTGGAAGGGCGAGAACGTCTCGACCGGCGAGGTCGCCGACTGCCTGGCCCATGCGCCCGGCGTGCTGGAGGCCAACGTCTACGGCGTCGCCGTGCCCGAACAGGACGGCCGCGCCGGCATGGCGGCCCTGACGGTCGGCGACGACTTCGCCCTGCCGGCGTTCCAGGCCCATGTCGAACAGGCCCTGCCGGCCTACGCCCAGCCCCTCTTCGTGCGGCTGCAGCGGCGCATCGAGACGACGGGCACCTTCAAGTACACCAAGGTCGAACTGGTGGCCGACGGCTACGACCCGTCCAGGGTCAAGGATCCGATCTATTTCCGCAACCCGCGCAAGAACGCCTGGACCAAGGTCACCCGGGCGACCTTCGAGAAGATCAACGCCGGCGCCTACCGGCTGTAGGCCCGGGGCGGCGGCGCGACCGGGGGAGGGGCCGCCCTGCGGCGGCCCGCCCTATTGATGAAGAGCACTTTACGACGCAAAGTAAGAGGCCTATCCTCGACCCCGTCGCCATGAGGCCGCGGGAGGGCCGTCGATGACCGATCCGATGCAGACCCTGAAGGACGACATCGCCTTCATGCGGGCCCTGGCCCAGGAGGGCGCCGGCGCGCCGCTGCTCGGCGGCTCGATCCTGGTCGCGGCGGGGCTGATCTTTTCCGCCGCCAGCGTCCTGCACTGGGCGATGCTGACCGGCCTGCTGGCCCTCAGTCCCTGGGCCTTCCCGGTCATCTGGTTCGGCGCCCTCGGGATCTTCCTGGGCGCATTGTGGCTCCTCAACCGCCGCATTCGCGGGCGGCCGGGGGCCAGCAGGCCGGGCAACCGCGCCACGGGCGTCGCCTGGGCGGCCGCGGGCTGGGCCATCTTCACCATCGGCGTCTCGCTGATGATCGTCTCGGTCCGGGCCAGGACCGAGGCTCCGATGCTGGTCTTCCCGTCGCTGATCCTGGGCCTGTACGGCCTGGGCTGGTCGGTGGCGGCGGCGATGAGCGGCAAGGGCTGGCTGTGGGCGACGGCCATCGGGGCCTATGGGGCGACCCTGCTGGTGGCCTGGTTCGCCATCGACCCCGCCGTCTATCTGATCTACGCCGCCGCCCTGGTTCTGCTCGCGGCCGTCCCGGGATTCGTCCTGATGCGCCAGGAGCCGGCCGAAACGATCTGAACCAGGACCGCCATGAGCGACGGCTTCGACATCGACCGCCTGGACGAGGTGATCCACGGCCGGCTGCGGCTGGGGATCATGGCCTTCCTCGCCGGGGCCGGCGCGGCGGATTTCAACACGCTCAAGACGCGGCTGCAGGCCACCGACGGCAATCTCTCCGCCCACCTGCGCAAGCTCGAGGACGCCGGCTACGTCGCCGCCGAAAAGGCCTTCGTGAACCGCAAGCCGCTGACGACCCTGTCGATCACCCCGGCGGGACGGCGGGCCTTCGCGGCCTATCTGGAGGCGATCGGGCGGCTGGTGGAGGAGGGGAGGGGCGAGGCGTGATTCGTGAGCCGTGATTCGTGAATGGGGACCAGGCGTGGCTCACGAATCACGAATCACGAGTCACGCCTACCCATGCTGCACTGCATTGAATTCTCCCGTCCGAGCCGCTATATCCCAAGCCCCAGTTCGGTCGCCATGTGTGTGCGGCGCCGCGATCCTGCCCGCAGACCGGGAGTATGACGCCATGCTGCTGACCATGATGAAGGCCAAGCTGCACCGCGCCACGGTGACCCAGGCCGACCTCGACTACGAGGGGTCCATCGCCATCGACCGCGACCTGCTGGACGCCTCGGGCATCCTGCCGCACGAGCAGGTCGACGTGCTCAACATCACCAACGGCGCCCGGTTCACGACCTACGCCATCGAGGCCCCGCGCGGCTCGCGGGTGATCGGCGTCAACGGCGCCGCCGCCCGCCTGGTCCAGAAGGGCGACAAGGTTATCGTCGTCACCTATTGCCAGCTGCCGGCCGAGGAGGCCCGCAACTACAATCCCGCCGTGGTGCTCCTCGACGACGCCAACGACGTCAAGCGCGCCGCCTGATCCCGCCCCGTCGGGGTTGAGCGTCGCGGCGCATTGGCGCAGGGTTCTCGCGCAAGGAGACCCTCATGCCCGCACCCCGCATCCTGGCCCTCGCGGCCGCCGCCGGGCTGGCCGCCTGCCAGCCGTCCGGGCCCAGGGGGATCGACAACGAGCTGCTGACCCAGGAGGTCCGCAAGGCCGTCGGCGATCCCAACACCTGCGTCTATCTGGTCGAGAAGGGCGGCGGGCGGACCGTGTTCCAGTATGGCGAGTACGGAACCTGCCACCGCGGCCTGCCGAGCTGCGAGGCGGCCGGGGGCCTGCTCGACGCCGCCGGCCTGGCCAGGCTGGCCGCCCAGGGCGACGCGCGCACGACCAGCTGCGACAGCGAGCCGGACGGCGCCAGCCGGGTGGGCTGGGCGTCCGGGCCGGTGACGCCCTCGCCGGACGCCGCCTATGGCGACCTCGCCTACGCCGCGGTCATGGAGGGGCCCACCGTGCTGCCGGGCCGCGAGATCCAGGCCAGGCTCGAGGCGGCCTTCCGCCGGGCGGGCATGTAGCGCCGGCCGTCAGTGCAGCCTCTGGGAGTGGGCGCCGCCCGGGCGGGCGATGGCGCCCAGCGTCTCGCCGGCCTCCTTCGCCTCGGCGTTGCTGGCCATGTCGCTCAGCGAGATGATGCCCACCAGCCGCTTGTCCTGATTCAGGACCGGAAGTCGCCGCACCTGCAGGTCGGCCATGTTCTTCATGACCTCGTCGATGTCGTCGTCCTCGAAGCAGTACTTGACCTCGCGGCTCATGACGTCCCGCACCCGGGCATCCGGACCCTTGCCCCTGGCGATCGCGCGAATGGCGATGTCGCGGTCGGTGATCATGCCGACCAGACGGTCGTTCTCGCCGACCGGCAGGATCCCGGCGTCGCACTCGGCCATGGCCGTGGCGGCCTGACGGATCGTCTCCTGCGGATTGGCGATCTGGACGTCGCGGGTCATACAGTCGCTGACTCTCATGCTCGTCTCCATCGGGGAACGGCGGCCGTGCGACAGGCGCGGCCGCTCGGGGGCAGAACCGGCGGCGCCCCGTGGGAGTTCCGCCCTGGCGGCCCGACGGAAGGCCGGCCCCGACACAAGGCCGTGAGCGACCGGCCCCGTCACAACAGGGGCGGCCGCTCTTCGGGATGCGGGGGCGGTTCGACCGGGTCCAGCGGGTCGGGCAGGGGCGGCCCTTCCGGGGGCTCCGGACCGGGCGGCATCTCGGGCGGAATCGGCGGTCGGGCCGGATCCCGGGCGGCCGGCATGGCGCCGCTCACAGCCAGTAGGGCGACGCCCCGAACTGGGCGTAGTACTCGAACAGCCGGTCGCGGTAGTCGCTGTCGCCGCCGATGGCCTCCAGCTCGCCCTTGTCGTAGGACGGCGCCGATTCCAGCTGCGTCCTGTCGAGGGGGACCACATAGCCGTCCTTCTCGGTGTCGTACTTCAGCACCGACCAGGGCAGCGGGTGGATGCGCTCGCCGAGGCCCAGGAATCCGCCGAACGACAGCAGGGCGTAGGCCACCTGGCCGGACTCCTTCTGGATCGACAGATCCTCGATCTCGCCGATGCGCTCGCCCGCCTGGTTGAAGACGGGCGTGCCTTCGACCCGTCCGGCGGTGATCAGGCTGTGGTTTGAGGCAACGGCCATGGCGATCTCCTGTGCGCTACGGGCAGGCATGAAACCCGTCCGCGGGCGCGGGGGTTCCGGTCCGACGCCGGGGAACGGGCGCGCCGCCTGGACCGTTGTCGCCCCGTCCGTGCAAGACCCATCCGTCGCGGCCGGAGGGACGACCCATGATCCTCTACTACTCGCCCGGCGCCTGCAGCCTGGCCGACCATATCGCCCTTCACGAAGCCGGCCTGAGGTTCGACCGCGTCCGCGTCGACCTGAAGACCCGGACCACCGAGGACGGCCGCGACTTCAACCGGATCAATCCCAAGGGCTACGTTCCGGCCCTGGTGTTCGACGACGGCGAGGTGCTGACCGAAAACGTCGCCATCCTGTCCTGGATCGCCGACCAGGAGGGTGAAACCGCTCCCGGCGGCCGGCTGTCCCGCTATCGCCGGCTGGAGATGCTGGCCTTCGTCTCGACCGAGCTGCACAAGGTCTTCAAGCCGTTCTTCGACCCCGCCGCCGGCGCCGCCGAGCGCAAGCGCGCCGCCCAGGCCATCGGCCGGCGGCTGCAGCTGATCGCCGAGCGGCTGCACGATCCCTGGCTGCTCGGCGACCGCTTCACCGTCGCCGACGCCTACCTGTTCGTCATGCTCCGCTGGGCCCGCCGGTTCGGCATCGCCCTGCCCGACGCGCTGTCGGACTATTTCGCGCGGGCCCGGGACCGTCCCGCCGTGCAGCGCGCCCTGGAGGAAGAAGGCCTGGGCGACGAGGCCCGGTCGGCCGCCGCGCGCCCGGCCGGGCGCGAGCAACGGCCGGACGCCTGAGAAGGCCGGGGCGATGCTGGCGCAGACCGACTATGTGCTGTCGCGGCTGGACTGGATGCGCCGCGAGGCGATCTGGCCCAACGGCCGGCGCTACCTGTGGACCGACGCCTTCGGGCTGGTGCTGCTGGTCTCCCTGTATCGCTGGTCGGGCGATCCCGACTGGCTCGACCGGGCCGAGGCGCTGGCCGGGGACGTCGACCGGGTGCTGGGCCGGCCCAGGGGCCTGAGGATCGGCGAGGCCAGGGATCGCGACGGCCAGTACTATCACTATCTCGCCATGTGGCTGTTCGCCCTGGCCCGGCTGGGCGAGCACAGGAACGGCTATCGGGAACGGGCCCTGGCCATCGCCCGCGACATCCACCCCGCCTTCGTCCTCCCCGGCCTCGGGGTCGTCTGGAAGATGCGCGAGGACCTCTCGGGCCCCTATCCGGGCTACGGCCTGGGGGCCATGGACGCGTTCAACGGCTATGTCGTCTACCGCCTGATCGACGAGGCGGCCCTGGCGGCCGAGATCGCCGACCTCAGGGGCCTGGTCGAGGCCCATCACAACGCCCTGCACATCGACCAGGACCTGGGCCTGGGGATGATGCTGTGGCTGACGCACTTCTTCCCGGACGAAGCCTGGGCGCGGGGGCAGGCGGACCGGTCGCTGGCCGCGCTCGACCATCTGTGGGTCGACCCGCCCGGCTACTTCGCGCGCGGCCGTCACCAGCGGCAGACGCGGTTCGCCTTCACCAACTACGGCGTCTCGCTGGGTCTGCAGGCGGTGGGCCGGCGCCTCGACAGGGCCGAGCGGCTGAACGCCTACTTCGAGGCCTACCGGTCGGGCGATGTCTACGACACCGAGGCTATAACCCATGTGATGGCCTGCGTTTCGCACATGCCCGGGGCCTTCCTCGACGATCGCCGGGCCGCCGGCGCGGCGACGGCGTCGCCGCGTTCCTCGGCCGCCGCCGGATAGACGCCCTGCGGACCGCCGTTTCGGCGAAAGCGCGGGAACGGTCCCGCCGGTTGTTCGTTCTCTCCTCCGGATCGGAGGTGAAAACTACCGATTCCGATCCGGACCATCGCCCGGAAACGGGCGATGACCGGACCAGGAAGCCCGGCGCGATCTCTCGAAAGAGCGAAAACGCCGGGCTTCGCTGTATCCGGGGTCAGGGCTTGCGCTTCTGGGCGTCGTTGGCCTCGAAGTCGCGCTTGCGGCTGGGGCGATGGGCGTGATGGACATCCGCCTCGCCGCCGCCGCCCGAGACCTTGCTGTGACGGCTGTAGCGATCGGGATCGTCCGGGTCCTTGACCAGGGGATCGGGCCTGGGACGGGCGCGGTTCTCGTGGCTCGCGCCGGGGCCGCCCCAGCGATCGGCTTCAGGGTGTTTGGCGGGCATGACGGTCTCCTTGCCGCCAAGCAACCGATCAGGAACGCGCCGGTTCCCTGGACCGCCGCCTAACGCCGGGCGCGGTCGAGCAGAACCACCAGCTCCTCCACCTTGCGCCGCTGGTCGGCGGCGTCGCCGCTGGCGATGGCCCCCTGGACGCAATGCGCGATATGCTCCTGCAGCAGCTCGGTCTCGACCTTGCCGAGGGCGGCCCGGACGGCCTGGATCTGGGTGAGGACGTCGATGCAGTAGCGGTCCTCGTCGAGCATGCGTCCGATGCCGCGGACCTGGCCCTCGATGCGGCTGAGGCGATTGAGCAGTTTGGTCTTGTTCGCGCGTTCCATGGGTCGACCCGGCGGCTATGCCCGGAATATATACCCCATGGGGGTAATTGACCAGAGCGGACGAGCGGTATATCCGACCTGTCGAGGATGCCCCTCAGGGGTATAGTGGACGGAGCCCGACATGACCGACCATTCCCATGACCACGCCGACCACGGCCAGGCCTGCTGTGGCGGCAAGGCCGGCAAGGCGGTCGATCCGGTCTGCGGCATGACCGTCGATCCGGCGACGACGCCCCACCACGCGACCCACGCCGGCGTCGACTATCACTTCTGTTCGGCCGGCTGCCGCACGAAGTTCATCGCCGATCCGGAACGCTATCTCGGCCAGCGGCCGGCCGAACCGCCGCCGCCGCCCGGGACCATCTACACCTGCCCCATGCATCCGGAGATCCGCCAGGTCGGGCCCGGAACCTGCCCCATCTGCGGCATGGCGCTGGAGCCCGAGACGATCACCGCCGACGCCGGCCCCAATCCGGAGCTGGCCGACATGAGCCGGCGGTTCTGGATCGGGCTCGCGCTCACCGCTCCGGTGCTGTTCCTCGAGATGGGCGCCCATCTGGTCGATCTGCACGTCCTGATGTCGGGGCGGGTTTCCGGCTGGGTCCAGCTGGTCCTGGCGACGCCGGTGGTGCTCTGGGCCGGCTGGCCGTTCTTCGAGCGCGGCTGGGCCTCGCTGAAGACCCGCAATCTCAACATGTTCACCCTGATCGCCATGGGCGTGGGCGTGGCCTGGGTCTACAGCGTCGTGGCGGTGCTGGCGCCGGGCGTCTTTCCGGCGGCGTTCCGCGAAGCCGACGGAACCGCGCCGCTGTACTTCGAGGCGGCGGCGGTCATCACCGTGCTGGTGCTGCTGGGCCAGGTGCTGGAGCTGCGGGCCCGGGAGCGCACCTCCGGCGCCCTGCGCGCGCTGCTCGACCTGACCCCCAAGACCGCCCGCCGCGTCCGGCCCGACGGAACCGACGAGGAAGTCGGGCTGGGCGAGGTCCAGGTCGGCGACCGGCTGCGCGTGCGGCCGGGCGAGAAGGTCCCCGTCGACGGCGAGATCCTCGAGGGACGGGCGGCGCTCGACGAGTCGCTGGTGACCGGGGAATCCATGCCGGTCACCCGCGAGACCGGCGAGGCCGTGATCGGCGGGGCGATCAACAAGACCGGCTCATTCGTCATGCGCGCCGACAGGGTGGGCGCCGACACCCTGCTGGCCCGGATCGTCCAGATGGTGGCCCAGGCCCAGCGCAGCCGCGCGCCCATCCAGCGCCTGGCCGACCAGGTGTCGGGCTGGTTCGTGCCGGCGGTGATCGCCGTCGCGGTCGTCGCCTTCGCGACCTGGGCCACGGTCGGCCCCGACCCCCGCTTCAGCCACGCGCTGGTGGCGGCGGTGTCGGTGCTGATCATCGCCTGCCCCTGCGCCCTGGGGCTGGCGACGCCGATCTCGATCATGGTCGGCGTCGGCCGCGGCGCCCAGGCCGGCGTGCTGATCAAGAACGCCGAGGCCCTGGAACGCTTCGAGAAGGTCGACACCCTGGTGGTCGACAAGACCGGCACCCTGACCGAGGGCCGCCCGGCGGTGACCGCCGTCCGGCCGGTCGCCGGCGCCGACGCCGCCGACCTGCTGCGCCTCGCCGCCAGCCTCGAGCGCGGCAGTGAACATCCGCTGGCCGACGCCATCCTCCGCAAGGCCGCCGAGGACGGCCTGGCCCTGGCCGAAGCGAGCGACTTCGACTCCCCGGTCGGGCGCGGGGTGATTGGCGAGGTCGAGGGGCGCCGCGTCGCCATCGGCAGCCGCACCTTCATTCGCGAACAGGGCGCCGACGTCGGAATGATGGAGAGCGAGGCCGAGACCCTGCGCGGCGAGGGCGCGACCGTCGTCTTCGTCGCCCTGGACGGCGCCCTGGCCGGGCTGATCGCCATCGCCGATCCGATCAAGGCGGAGGCCCGCGCCGCCGTCGATGCCCTCAAGGCCGCCGGCCTGCGCATCGTCATGATGACCGGCGACAACGAGACCACCGCGCGCGCCGTGGCGGGCCGGCTGGGCCTTTCGGAGGTCGCCGCCGAGGTGCTGCCCGAGGACAAGGCCTCGGTGGTCGAGCGCCTGCGCCGCGAGGGCCGAGTGGTCGGCATGGCCGGCGACGGCGTCAACGACGCTCCGGCCCTGGCCGCCGCCGACGTCGGGATCGCGATGGGCGCCGGATCCGACGTCGCCATCGAGAGCGCCGGCATGACCCTGCTGCGGGGCGACCTTACCGGCATCGTCAAGGCGAGGATCCTGTCGCGGGCGGTGATGCGCAACATCCGCCAGAACCTGGTCTTCGCCTTCGTCTACAACGTCGCCGGGGTGCCGATCGCGGCGGGCGTGCTCTACCCCGCCCTCGGCCTGCTGCTCTCGCCGGCCATCGCGGCCGCCGCCATGGCCCTCTCCTCGGTCAGCGTCATCGGCAACGCCCTGCGGCTGCGGGGCGTGAGGCTGTAGGCGGGGCCTAGCGGGCCTCGCCGCCTTCCATCGCCGCCAGCCTGGTCTTCATCTGGGCGATCTCGCGCGACTGGCTGGCGATGATGCTCTCGCACAGGGCCCTGACCTCGGCGTCGCGCAACCGCGCCTGGCCGCACATCAGGATGGCGCCCGAATGGTGGGGAATCATCGACTTGAGCAGCTGGCGGTCGTCGATGAAGGTCTGTTGCCGGATCAGCATGAAGGCGCCCGCCAGCACCACGATGCAGCCCAGGGCCGTCAGCCCGTTCAGCGGCTTGCGGCGATACATGGCGCCCATCAGCAGGAGCTCGAGCAGCACCATCGGCGCCGTCATCAGGGTCGCCATGTAGAGCTGGTTGGCGTTGGGCAGGATGTCCGCGGCCGACGCCACCATCGCGTACATCAACCCGTACATGGCCAGGCCGTGCAGGCCCGCCATGACCAGCAGCCGCAGGTAGGGCTTGCCGTGGCCGCCGCGCCCGTGGTTCCGCATTGACTCCATGGCCGCCGTCTCCCGGCGGACCGCGCGCCGCCGGCCAGCGAACGGGCGGTCGCGCCTGGCGGTTCCGCCCCTCGGCCGGAATCGCGGACCCGTGGTATGCCGACGGCATGGCCGCCTTTCCGCCCCTGCTCGAGATGCTGGTCCGCGGGATCGCCGTCGGCGGGTCCCTGGGGCTGGTCCTGATCGTCGCCCTCGGCGGCCGCTCGCCGGCCCGGGTCACCGGCGCGCTGTTCGGCCTGGCGGCGGCCGCGCACACCCTGACGCAGGCCCCCAAGCTCGACGAGCGGATCGGCTGGGCCTGGCCGCCGATCTGGGCGCTCTCGGCGATGGGCTCGGGCCTCTTCTGGGCGTTCGCCACCGAGCTGTTCGAGGATCGGCGACGCCTGGCGCTCCTGCGGTTCCTGCCGGCCGCGACCCTGCTGGCGGTGGCCGCCGCGGCCAACGCGGCGCCGCCGCTGGTCGGCCGCGGCCTCTGGCTGGCGCACAACGTGATCGGCGCGGCCCTGATGGGCCACGTGCTGATCGTCATCGCCACCGGCTGGCGGGGCGACCTGGTCGAACCGCGCCGGCGGCTGCGCGGGCCGGTTCTCGGGGCGGCGGCGCTCTACGGGCTGCTGGTCACGGTGGTGCAGGCGGGGGAGCTGTTCCTGGGCTCGGCGGAGGCCCTGTCGCCGCTCGCGGCGATCACGCTCGCGGCGCTCGCCCTGCTCTCGCTTGCGGTGTTCGCCCGGGCCGAACCGGCCCTGTTCGGTCCGACCGGCGCCCCGCCGGAAGCGGCCGCGGACGCAGCCGACGGGGCTGTGCTCGGCCCCGCCGATACGGCGCTCGCCGCCCGACTGGACCAGATGATGCGCGAGGACCGGCTCTATCGACAGGAAGGGCTCTCGATCGCCGCGCTCGCCCTGAGGCTGGGCGTTCCGGAATACCGGCTGCGCCGCCTGATCAACCGGCGGCTGGGCCATCGCAACTTCGCCGCCTTCCTCAACCAGTGGCGGATCGGCGAGGCCCGGGCCGCCCTGCTCGATCCTTCGCAGCGGGAGGTCCCGATCTCGACCATCGCCCTGGACGCCGGATTCCGGTCGCTCGGACCCTTCAATCGCGCCTTCCGGGCCGCGACGGGCGTCACGCCGACCGAGTTTCGCGCCGGCGGCGGCGCCAAGGCGAATCCATAACCGATTGAAATAAAATTGGAAATCCAAAACTGATCAAGGCGTTGCCGTGATCGGCTAGCCGCGGTTCGACGACGGCGAGCCCGCCGTCCCGATCCAGCCGATCTTCCCGCCCGGGCGGCGCCGTCGCCCGGAAGCAGGAGGCCGTCGTGAGTCCGTCCAATATCGCTCCGGAGGAGGTCCTGCGCGTCCTCTCCCATGCCGTCGGCCTCGAGGCGGGCCGCTACCTTGTCTTCGCCGGCATGGCGAGCCTCCTCGTCCGGGCCTTCTGGAACGCGGGGCTGAAGGCCCGGAAGATCCAGCCGCGCTCGGCCCGCGCCGCCGACCTGCGCCGCGAGATCGCCGCCTCGCTGCGCACGACCCTGGTCTTCGCGGCGGTCGGCGTCGGCATGGCCCTGGCCGCGCGCGCGGGCTGGCTGACGATCTATGACGACTTCTCCGTCCGCGGCCCGGCCTATTTCGCGGCGACCCTGGTCCTGATGATCGTGGCCCACGACGCCTGGTACTACTGGACGCACCGGGCCATGCATCATCCGCGCCTGTTCCGCGCCTTTCACCGCACGCACCACCGGTCGAAGACGCCGACGCCCTGGACCGCCTACGCCTTCGACCTCCCGGAAGCGATCGTCATGGTCGCCTTCGCGCCGCTCTGGGCGGTGGTGGCGCCGATGCACGACAGCGCCCTCTACGCCTTCATGACCTGGCAGCTGGCCCGCAACGTCGCGGGCCACGCGGGCGTCGAACTGTCGCCGGTCTCCGGCAAGCCCTCGCGGCTGTTCGGCTGGCTGAACACCAGCACCCATCACGACCTGCACCACCAGGCGCCGAACAGCAACTTCGGCCTCTATTTCACCTGGTGGGACCGCCTGATGGGCACCGAGCATCCGGAGTACCAGGCGCGGGTCGCCGAGATCGCCGCGCGGTCGCGCGCCCGGGGCAAGGCCGCTTCCGACGCGACGACCGCGGCCATGGTGGCGCTGCTGGCCGTCGCCGGCGCGGGCCTGGCCCCCGGCCGCGCCGAGGCGGCCCGGGACGGCATTGCCGGGCGATGGGCGACCGAGGGCCTGGGATCGATCGTCGAGATTCGCCCCTGCGCCGGCGCGCCGGACACCCTGTGCGGCCGCATCCTCTGGCTCTGGACGCCCGACGAGGCGGGAGGGCGGCGGACCGACCGGCGCAACCCCGACAGGTCGCTGCGCTCGCGGCCGCTGATCGGCGCGGAGATCGTCAGGGGCATGCGCGAGACCGCCCCCGGAGTCTGGAGCGGAGGCTCGGTCTACAATCCCGACGACGGCCGCACCTACACGGGCGCGGCCCGGCTGAGAGGCGGCCGGCTGGACCTGACGGGCTGCGCGCTGGGGGTCGTCTGCCGGACCCAGACCTGGCGGCGGCCCGAAGAGATCGTCGCCGCCATGCGGGGCCTGTGACCATGCGCAGGCCGCGATTCATCGCCGAACAGGCGCGCCACGCCAGCGGCCTGCTCGGCCGCGTGCTCGCCGCGATCATGGCCCGGGAGACCCTGGCCGCCAATCGCCGGGCCATGGACGCGCTCGGCATCGCCCCGGGCGACCAGGTCCTCGACGTCGGCTGCGGCCACGGCCGCGGACTTGCAGAGCTGGCGGCCCGCGCGCGCGGGGGCAGGGTCGTCGGCGTCGATCCCTCGCCCCTGATGGCGGACATCGCCCGGCGCCGGAACCGGAGGCTGATCGCGGCCGGCGCGGTCGAGGTCGCGGTCTCGCGGGCCGAGGCCCTGCCCTTCGACGCCGCGGCGTTCGACAAGGCGACCTGCGTCCATGTCATCTACTTCTGGCCGGACCTGGCCGGCGCGTTGCGGGAGGTCGCCCGCGTCCTGCGGCCCGGCGGCGTCCTGGCCCTGGTCTTCCGTGTCGCCGGCGATGCGGCGACCCGGGCATTCCCGGCCGAGGTCTATCGGTTCAGGAGCCGGGCCGAGATCGAGGACGCCCTCCTCGCCGCCGGGTTCCGCGCCGGTCCCTGCGTGGAGATCGGCGACCGGGCGGGCGGGCCCTGGCTGCTGACGGCCGTTCGCGTCACGCCGGGCGCCTGAGCGCCTCGATCAGGAGCGGCGCGACGGAAATCGCGTTGCTCGCGTGGGCCACCGTGTCGGTCGAGACCACCCGCCGCGCCGCTTCGCCCAGGCGGTCGAAGGCGTCTTCGGCGAACAGGGCGTGCACGACCACGCAGTCGGGGCGCTCCAGGCCCTGCGCGGCGACGCCCCTCGCGGCCTCGATCAGGGTGCGGCCCGAGGCGGCGATGTCGTCGATGAGGACCGCGCGGCGGTCGCGCCAGGCGTCCAGCGGGGGCAGCGAGACCTTCACCTCGCGATCGCCCAGCCGTTGCTTGCTCGCCACCAGGTGCGGCGCCCCGGCGCGGCGGGCGACCTCTCTCGCCCACTGCTCGCTCTCGGCGTCCGGCCCGATGACCAGCGGCCGCTCGACATTGGCCGCGATCCAGTCGCCGAGCAGCGGCGCGGCGCGCAGCGCCTCGGCCGGGATCGCATAGATCTCGGCCAGCGCGCGGTGGCGATGAAGATGCGGGTCGATGGTGATCAGCCGGTCGAAGGCGTGGGAGAGCAGGCCGGCGAAGTGACGCGACGTGATCGCCTCGCCCGGCCGGAACCGGGCGTCCTGGCGCATATAGGGCAGGTAGGGCGCGACCAGGACGACCTCGACGGCGCCGAGGTCGCGCGCCGTCTTCGCCGCGAAGACCAGCGGCAGGAAGCGCTCGTCCGGCCGCGCCAGGGACGAGACGATCACGACCCTGCGCCCGGTCACCGCCACGGGCAGCCGCACGTAGGATTCGCCGTCCGGAAAGCGGCGCGTCTCGACGCCCGCCAGGTCGGCGTCCAGCCCGCGGGCGACGGCGCCGGCCAGGGCTTCGACGCCGGGCAGCCACAGGATCAGCGGGGCGGTCACGCCTCGACCTCGATCAGGTCCGGATTGTCCGACGCGTAGTCCAGGGCGTAGGCCAGTTCGCCCGGCGTCTCGGCATGGACGTCCAGCAGCGGCGAGCCGGCCGCCACCTCGTCGCCCAGGCGCACGCCCATCACCAGGCCGGCCGCCTTGGCGTCGGGCGCGCCGGCGAGCTTGGCCAGCATGGCGATCTTGCGGTTGTTCATCAGCACGATCCGCCCTGATCGCGTGGCGGCCACCGGCGCCTGGAACGGGGCCCGCGGGGGCGTGCGCAGGCCGCCCTGGGCCTCGCAGATGCGCTGGAACTTGGTCCAGGCGCGGCCGTCGTCGAGCACGGCGCGGGCCAGCGGCTCGCCCGCGCCCTCGGCCGCCGCGCCGCCCAGCTCCAGGGCTTCCCCGGCCAGCAGACAGGCCCGGCGTCGCAGGTCCGCCGGCGCGTCGGGGGCGTTCCGCAGGACCGCCAGGACGTCCAGGGCCTCGAGCGCCGGCCCCACACCCCGCCCGACCGGCTGGCTGCCGTCGGTCTGGATGCAGCGGGCGGCCAGGCCGAAGCGGGCGGCGATCGCGGTCAGCCGGTCGGCGAGCTGCTGGCCGGCCTCGGGGCTGCGCACCTTCGCCGTCGGGCCGACGGGCAGGTCGATGACCACATGGGTCGAGCCGGCGGCGATCTTCTTGGACAGGACCGAAGCGATCAGCTGGCCCTCGGTGTCGATGTCCAGCACGCGCTCGACCCCGATGAAGACGTCGTCGGCGGGGCTGAGACGCACCGCGCCGCCCCAGACGATGCAGCCGCCCTCGGCCTCGACGACCCGGCGCATGGCGGCGAGGTCGAGGTCCACCGGCGCCAGGGTCTCCATGGCGTCGGCCGTGCCGGCCGGGGAGGTGATGGCGCGCGAGGAGGTCTTGGGCGCGACCAGCCCGCAGGCGGCCAGGATGGCGACGACGATGGGCGTGGTGCGATTGCCGGGCAGGCCGCCGACGCAGTGCTTGTCGATCACCGTCCCGGCCGGCCAGGTCAGCCGGTCGCCGGCGTCGACCATCGCCTTGGTCAGGGCTGCGGTCTCCGCCTCGTCGAGGGGCAGGGCGGAGGTCGCGGTGAGGAACGCGGCCAGGTGAAGGGCCGTGTAGCGTCCCCCGACGACGTCCCTGACAATCGCCTGCAGCGCCGCTTCGTCCAGGCGCTTGCCGTGGATGCGGCGGCGGACGCTCGCCATCGACGCGAGCGTGGGGGCGTGGCGCACCTGGACGGGGTCGCCGCGCCGCACGCCGAGCAGGCGCCAGGCCTCCTCCGAGAAGCCGGCTTCGTCGAGAGCCAGCAAGTCGTCGCCGGCGACCTGGAACAGGGTGGCGTAGACCTGCCGGCGGCCGGCCGTCACCAGCACCTGGGTTCGCGTCGACAGGCCTTCCGACCGGCAGACGTGACAGTCCGTGCGCATCAGCACGATGGGCTCGTGCTGGGTGAACATCCGCAGCCGCCGGGCCTTGAGCGTCGGCGGGCGGCGCGGCTCTGGCGGGGCGGCGGTCGTCACGGCGAGGTCGGCTCCGGTCGCGGAGTGGAGGCTGACATCCTGGATTCAGAGGCTCCGGGGCGAGGTCAGACTGAGGCGACCGGGTGAGGCCGGCCTTGACGTGGATCATTGAACCCGGCGCGCATCGGGGTCATGTTGTATTTGCAGGAGAACCCAAACTGATCCGCTGGCTGGCCCTGTTGATCGTCTGGACCGCCGCGCTGGCCTTGCCGGCCGTCGCGGCCCCCGCGTTCGCGCCCGAGCCGCCCTGTCCGATGGAGTCGGTCGTCGGCGCCGCCGGGCACCAGGCGATGGACTGCTGCGACCACGGCAAGGGAACGCCTGACCAGCCGGCGCCCTGCAAGCCCGGCATGGCCTGCTTCGCCACCGCCGCGGCCCTTCCGGCGACAACCGTCGAGATCGCCGTCGTCCGCTTCGACCGCATCGACCCGCCGGCCGCCCCGGCGCGGGCCCTGCCGTCCCGGCCGCCCGACCGGACCCTGCGACCTCCCATCCTCGTCTGACTCCGACCGATCCGCCGGCGCGCCGTCGCGCCGGCCGTTGGCGCTTGCGCCGTCATGAGGAGTTGGGAGCATGTCTCCTTCGAAATGGGCGTGGCTGCTCGTCTGGAGCGCCGCCGCCGTCCCCGCCCGGGCCGAGCCCCTGACCTACGCCCAGGCGTTGTCGCGCGCCGCGGAGACCGCGCCGAGCATCCGTTCCGCCGGCCTGCGCGCCGACGCGGCCCGCGCGTCCGGCCGCGCCGCGGGATCGCTGCCCGATCCCCGCCTGAGCCTGGGCGTCGAGAACCTGCCGGTCTCGGGACCGATGGCCGGCCGCTTCGGCGACGACGAGATGACCATGGCCAGCGTCGGGGTCATGCAGGACGTGCCGAGCCTCGCCGCCCGTCGCGCCGACTCGGGCCGGGCGCGGGCGGAAGTCGGCCTCGCCGACGCCCAGGCCGCCGCCGAGACGCGGGATGTCCGGCTGGCGACCGCCCTGGCCTGGGTCGATCTCCACTATGTCGAGGCGCGCATCGCCGCCCTCGACGAGGTCGAGGCGGCCCTGCGTCCGGTCCTGGAAGCGGCGCCGGCGGCCGTGGCGCGCGGCGCGCGGCCGGGCGAGACCCTCGATCCGGCCGAATGGCTGGTCGCCCTGGCCGACCGCCGCAGCGCGTTGCTGGCCGAAGCCGGCCGCGCCCGCGCCGCCCTGTCGCGCTGGACGGGAGACCCGGCGCCCGCCGCCAGCGGTCCGCCGCCCGATCCGCCGGTCGACCCGGTCGCCCTGCGCGCCGGCCTGGAGCGACATCCGACCCTGCTGGTCCTCGACGCCGGCGTCGGCCTGGCGGACGCGGAACTGGCCGCCGCCAAGGCGGCGCGGACGCCCGACTGGGGCTGGGCGGTCGACTACCAGAAGCGCGACGAGCGGTTCGGCGACATGATCTCGGCGCGCGTGACGCTCAGCCTGCCGATCCGCCAGGACCGCCGCCAGGGCCCGCTGGTCGAGGCCCGCGGGGCCGATGCGACCCGGGCCAGGGCCGACCGGGAGGCCGCGCGTCGGCTGCTGATCGCGGCGCTGGAGGCGGACCTCGCCGAACACCGGATGCACCATGAACTCTGGGACCGGGCCCGGGACGGCCGCCTGCCCCTGGCCCAGCGACGGGCCGACCTCGAGACCGCCAGCTACGCGGCGGGAACCGCCGATCTGGCGGCGGTGCTGGCCGCCCTGACCGCCCTGGCCGACGCCCGGCTGGACCTGCTCGACAAGGAGGCCGAGGCGCGCCGCGACGCGGTTCGGATCAACATCACCTACGGGACCGACACGCCATGATCGACCGGATTTCGCGCATGCAGCTCATCCTGGCCGGCGTCGCCCTGACGCTGGCGGCCGGCGCGGGAGGTTACGGCCTTGCGCTCTGGCGCGGCCAGGCCGCGCCGCCCGCCGCCGAGGCTGGCCGCAAGGTGCTCTACTGGTACGACCCGATGGTCCCGACCCAGCACTTCGACAAGCCGGGCAAGTCGCCGTTCATGGACATGCCCCTGACCCCGAAGTACGCCGACGAGGCCGCGACCGGCGACGACGCCGGCGTGCGGATCGACCCAGCCCGGGTGCAGAGCCTGGGCCTGCGGACGGCCCGGGCGACGCGGGGGGCCCTGGAAACCGGCGTCGCCGTGACCGGCGTCGTGGCCTTCAATCAGCGCGACGTGACGATCGTCCAGGCGCGGGCCGGGGGCTTCGTGCAACGTGTCCACGGGCGCGCGCCGGGCGACCTGGTGGCCGCGGGAGCGCCCCTGGCCGACATCCTGGTTCCCGAGTGGGCCGGCGCGCAGACCGAGTATCTCGCCGTCCGGCGCACCGGCGAGGCGGGCCTGGTCCGGGCGGCGCGCGAGCGGCTGGTCCTGCTCGGCATGCCGGAAAGCCTGATCGCCGCCGTCGAACGCAGCGGCCGCACCCAGACCGTGACGACGGTGACCACGCCGGCGGGCGGGGTCATCCGCACCCTGGGCGTCCGGCCGGGCATGACGCTGGCCGCCGGGCAGACGTTGGCCGAGATCAACGGCCTGGGCGTCGTCTGGGTCGAGGCCGCCGTTCCCGAGGCCCTCGCCGGGCGGGTCCGCCCGGACGCTGCGGCGAGCGTGTCGCTGGCGGCCTATCCCGGCGAGGTCTTCGCCGGCCGCGTCGCCGCCATCCTGCCGCAGGTCGAGGGCGAGTCGCGGACCCTGACGGTCCGCATCGAACTGCCCAATCGCGACGGCCGGCTGAGGCCGGGCCTGTTCGCCGCCGTCCGGCTCGGCGAGGCGGCCCGGCCCGCCCTGCTGGTTCCGAGCGAGGCGGTGATCCGCACCGGGCGGCGCACGCTGGTGATGCTGGCCCTTGAGGACGGTCGCTACCGCCCGGCCGAGGTTCGCGTCGGCCAGGAAGCGGACGGCCGGACGGAAATCCTCGCGGGCCTTTCGGAGGGGGAGGCCATCGTCGCCTCGGGTCAGTTCCTGATCGATTCCGAGGCCAGTCTGACGGGCGTGCGGGCCCGTCCGGCGGGCGAGGGCGGCGAGGCGGCCGCCGCCGCCGGGCCGCGGCTGCACCAGACGACAGGCCGGATCGAGCGGATCGGGGCGGGCGGCGTGACGATGTCGCACGATCCGGTGCCAGGCCTGAACTGGCCGGCGATGACCATGCTGTTCCGGGTCGAGGATCCGTCCCTGCTGCGCGGACTGAAGGTCGGCGACCGGGTCGCCTTCGCCTTCGACCAGCCGCCCGCCGGCCCGACGATCCGCCGCCTGACGCGGGAGGCCGGCCGATGATCGCGAGCCTCATCCGCTGGTCGGTCGCGAACCGCCTGTTCGTGGTCCTGGCCGCCCTGGCGCTGCTCGCGGCCGGCGGCCTGGCCGTGCGGACGACGCCCGTCGACGCCCTGCCGGACCTGTCCGACGTCCAGGTGATCGTGCGCACCAGCTATCCGGGACAGGCGCCCCGCATTGTCGAGAACCAGGTCACCTATCCGCTGGCGACGACCATGCTGTCGGTGCCGGGCGCGAAGACCGTGCGGGGCTACTCCTTCTTCGGCGACAGCTTCGTCTACGTGATCTTCGAGGACGGAACCGACCTCTACTGGGCCCGCTCGCGGGTGCTGGAGTATCTCAGCCAGGTCCAGGGCCGCCTGCCCGACACCGCCAGGCCCGCGCTCGGTCCCGACGCCACCGGCGTGGGCTGGGTCTACGAATACGCCCTGGTCGACCGCACGGGCCGCCACGATCTGTCGCAGCTGCGCGGACTGCAGGACTGGTTCCTGCGCTACGAGCTGAAGAGCCTGCCCGGCGTCGCGGAGGTGGCCAGCGTCGGCGGCATGGTCCGCCAGCACCAGGTGGTCCTCGATCCGGTGAAGCTCGCCGCCTACGGCGTCACGCACCAGCAGGTCGTCGAGGCCATTCGGCGGGCCAACGGCGAGACCGGCGGCTCGGTGCTGGAGATGGCCGAGGCCGAGTACATGGTGCGGGCCGGCGGCTACCTTCAGACCTCCGACGATTTCCGCGCCATTCCCCTGCGGACGGCCGCGGGCGGCGCGCCGGTGCGCCTGGGAGACGTGGCGACCGTCCAGGTCGGGCCCGAGATGCGCCGCGGCGTCGCCGAACTGGACGGCCGCGGCGAGGTCGCCGGCGGGGTGGTGATCCTGCGCTCGGGCGAGAACGCGCGCGCGACGATCAAGGCCGTCCAGGGGAAGCTCGAGGAGCTGAAGCGCAGCCTGCCGCCGGGCGTCGAGGTCGTCGCGACCTACGACCGCTCGCGGCTCATCGACCGCGCGATCGGCAACCTGACCGGCAAGCTGGCCGAGGAGTTCGCCATCGTCGCCCTGGTCTGCGGCCTCTTCCTCTGGCACGTCCGCTCTGCGCTGGTGGCGATAGTCACCCTGCCGCTCGGCGTGCTGTTCGCCTTCCTGGTCATGCGGCTGCAGGGGGTGAACGCCGACATCATGTCGCTGGGCGGCATCGCCATCGCCATCGGCGCCATGGTCGACGCCGCCGTGGTGATGATCGAGAACACCCACAAGAAGCTGGAGCGCTGGGAGCACGACCACCCCGGCGAGCGGCTTTCGGGCGACGACCGCTGGCGGGTGACCACCGAGGCCGCCGTCGAGGTCGGCCCGGCCCTGTTCTTCAGCCTGGTGATCATCACCCTGTCGTTCGTGCCGGTGTTCACCCTGCAGGCGCAGGAAGGGCGGCTGTTCGCGCCGCTCGCCTTCACCAAGACCTACGCCATGGCCGGCGCCGCCATCCTGTCGGTGACCCTGGTTCCGGTGCTGATGGGCTGGCTGATCCGGGGTCGCATACCCTCGGAGAGGGACAATCCCCTGAACCGCTGGCTGACCGCCCTCTACAGGCCGGTGCTGGAGCAGGTGCTCGCCAGGCCGCGCGCGACGCTCGCGGTGGCCGCGCTGGTCTTCGCGACGACGGCCTGGCCGCTGACGCGGCTCGGCGGCGAGTTCATTCCGCCTATGGACGAGGGGGACCTGCTCTACATGCCCTCCGCCCTGCCGGGCCTGTCTGCGGCGAAGGCCGCCGAACTCCTGCAGCAGACCGACCGGATGATCCGGACCGTTCCGGAGGTGAAGAGCGTTTTCGGCAAGGCGGGACGCGCCGAGAGCGCCACCGACCCCGCGCCGTTGGAGATGTTCGAGACCACGATCCAGTTCAAGCCGCGCGACCAGTGGCGGCCGGGCATGACGCCCGAGAGGCTGGTCGAGGAACTGGACCGCGCCGTCCAGGTCCCCGGCCTGGCCAACGTCTGGGTGCCGCCGATCCGCAACCGCATCGACATGCTGGCGACGGGGATCAAGAGCCCGGTCGGGGTCAAGGTGTCCGGCCCCGACCTGGCCGAGCTCGACCGCATCGCCCGGGAGGTCGAGGCGGTCGCCAGGACGACGCCCGGCGTCAGCTCGGCCCTGGCGGAACGGCTGACCGGCGGCCGCTATGTCGACATCGACATCGACCGCGCCGCCGCCGCCCGCTACGGCCTGAACATCGCCGACGTGCAGGAGATCGTCGCCGGCGCCGTCGGCGGCGAGACCATCGGCCAGACCGTGGAGGGCCTGGCGCGCTATCCGATCAGCGTCCGCTATCCGCGCGAGATCCGAGACAGCCTGGAGGGCCTGCGCACCCTGCCGATCCTGACGCCGTCGGGCCAGCAGATCACACTGGGAACCGTCGCCGGCGTCGAGATCGCCGACGGGCCGCCGATGCTGAAGACCGAGAACGGCCGGCCCTCGACCTGGGTCTATGTCGACGTGCGCGGCCGCGACCTGGCCTCGGTGGTCGCCGACCTGCGCACCGCCGTCGCCAGGGACGTGAAGCTCTCGCCCGGCGCCTCGATCGCCTATTCCGGCCAGTTCGAGTACCTGCAGCGGGCCATGGCGCGGCTGACGCTGGTCGTCCCGGCGACGCTGCTGATCATCTTCCTGCTGCTCTACGTCATCTTCCGCCGCTTCGACGAGGCGGCGCTGGTCATGGGGACGCTGCCCTTCGCCCTGACCGGCGGAATCTGGCTGCTCTATCTGCTGGGCTACCACCAGTCGGTCGCCACCGGCGTCGGCTTCATCGCCCTGGCCGGCGTCTCGGCCGAGTTCGGCGTGGTGATGCTGATCTACCTCAAGCACGCTCTCGCCGATCGCGGCGAGCGGCCCTCGACGAGCCAGGTCGAGGCCGCCGTGCGCGAGGGCGCCCTGCTGCGCGTGCGGCCCAAGGCGATGACGGTGGCCGTGATCCTGGCCGGTCTGATGCCCGTCCTCCTCGGCCACGGGGCGGGATCGGAGGTCATGAGCCGCATCGCCGCGCCCATGGTCGGCGGCATGCTGTCGGCCCCGCTGCTGTCGATGTTCGTCATTCCCGCCGCCTACCTGCTCCTGCGGCGGCGTTCCGTTCAACCGCTTCAGTCTGGAGAAACCCCATGAAGCCCCTCGTCCCGATGTTCGCCGCCCTGGCCCTCGCCGCCTGCGGCCAGACGCCAGCCAAACCCGCCGGCGATGCCGAAAAGGCGCCCGCCGCCGCCATGGGCGGCATGAACGGCAAGGGCATGGACATGGCCGGCGCCGCCATGGCGACGGGATCCGGCACGGTGACCGCCATCGACAAGGCCGCCGGCACGATCACGCTCGACCACGGGCCCATCGCCGAGGTCGGCTGGCCGGCCATGACCATGGCCTTCGAAGTTGCGCCCGCCAGCCTGCTCGACGCCGTGAAGGTCGGCGATCGCGTGCGGTTCGAGATGCGGATGGTCGGGGGGACCGGCCAGATCACGGCCCTGACGCCGCAGTAGCCTATCGCCCCTCGCCGCCGGCTGACGATGGTAGGCCCGGCAGGACTCGAACCTGCAACCAGACCGTTATGAGCGGTCGGCTCTAACCATTGAGCTACGGGCCCAGGCAGGGCCTCGCCGGTTAGCACGCCCACAACGGGCCTTAAAGCTCCGGTTCATGCGGTCCCGGGCTATGGTGAGGCGCATCCGGGCGTCGCCGTGAGGCCCCTAAGTCGGAGAACGACCATGAAAGCCCTGTTCCGGGCCGCCGCCCTGTCGGCCCTCGTCTTCGCTGGCGCGGCCGACGCCGCGGCCGCCCAGACGGCCCCGGCGTCCGCCGTCGACACCGTCTTCAAGGCCACCACCCTCAACCTTTCGGCCTTTGGCGAGGTGCGCCGGGCGCCGGACATGGCCACCATCACCCTGGGCGTCCAGACCGACGGACCGACGGCCGCCGAGGCCCTGCGCCAGAACGCCGTGCGGATGAACCAGACCATCGCCGCGCTGAAGCGCGGCGGCGTCGAGGCCCGCGACATCCAGACCAGCGGTCTCAGCCTCTCGCCGCAGTATGTCTACCAGGAGAACCTGCCGCCCCGCCTGACGGGCTACCAGGCGTCCAACCAGGTGACCATAACGGTCCGCGACCTGTCGAAGCTCGGCCAGGCGGTCGACGCCGCCGTGGGCGCCGGGGCGAGCAACGTCGGCGGGATCGCCTTCGGTCTGGACGACAGTTCCTCGGCCGAGGACGCCGCCCGGATGCTGGCGGTCCAGGCCCTGCAGGCCAAGGCCGAACTCTACGCCAGGGCGACCGGCTATCGCGTCGTCCGGCTGGTGACGCTGAACGAGGGCGGCGGCTACGCCCCGCCGCCGCCGATGCCTGTCCTGGCCCTGGCGGCCCGGATGGACAAGGCGGAGTCCACCCCCGTCGAAGCCGGCGAGCTCAAGGTCCGCATCGACGTCAACGCGACCTTCGAGCTGGCGCGGTAAGCGAAGGGGGCGAGGGTCCGGCCAGGGGCGCGCGGGGCGGGTTCGCGCCGGGCCCGCATGTCCAGCCCTCAGCCCCCGACGACCGCCAGGATGTGCGCCCACTCCGCCTCGGTCACCGGCTGCACCGACAGGCGGAAGCTGGTGATCAGCGACATCGTCGCCAGCGCCGGGTCGGCCTTGGCCTGGGCGAGGGTGAAGGGCCGTTTCAGCGGCGCCACGGCCCTGATGTCGACACAGGCGAAGACGCCCTTCTCGTCGGTGGGGTCGGGATAGGGCTCGCGCACCACCTCGGCGACGCCGACGATCTCCTTGCCGGCCTGCGAATGGTAGAAGAAGCAGCGGTCGCCCCGCTTCATGGCCATCAGGTTGAGCTTGGCGGTGTGGTTGCGCACGCCGGTCCAGGGCTCGCCCCGGGCGCCGGTCCGCACCAGATCGTCCCAGGAGAACACCTCCGGTTCGGACTTGAGCAGCCAGTGGGCCATGGGAGTCTCCTTCGCGCTTCTGCTGCGGTAGGCGGAATCATTGACCTCGGTCAACGCGCCGCCGGCCGCGATCGGCTGGACTGCCGCGTTTTCGAAGAGGCGGTGCAGGCATGGACGGCGCCAGCTGGCGGGGGCCGGCGATCGATGCGGCGGACGACGGGGACGACGCGCGCTTCGTCGACGCCGTGCGCGCCTTCCTGGACCGGGCGCTGACTCCGGACCTGCGCGAGGCCGGCCGCCGCACGATCGGGGTCCACAGCGACATCGCCGCCTGCCGGGTCTGGCAGGCGCGGCTCCACGCCCGCGGCTGGGCGGTTCCGGCCTGGCCGGTCGACTGGGGCGGAACCGGCTGGTCGGCGCGGCGCAAGTTCCTGTTCGACCGCGAACTGGCCCTCGCCGACGCCCCGATCCTGTTCGCCGGCGGCGTGCGCAGCCTCGGGCCGTTGCTCATCGAGATGGGAACGCCGGCGCAGCGCGACCGCTACCTGGGCCCCATCCGGCGCGGCGAGGACCTCTGGGCCCAGGGGTTCTCCGAGCCCGGCGCGGGCTCGGACCTGGCGTCGCTCTCGACCCGGGCCGCGCGCCGGGGCGATCGCTACCACATAGACGGGACCAAGATCTGGACGACGGGCGCGCACCTCGCCAACCGCATGTTCGCCCTGGTGCGGACAGGGGAGGGCGGTCGCCCCCAGGAAGGGCTGACCTTCCTGCTGATCGACCTGCCGGCGGCGGGCCTGACCATCCGGCCGATCATCGACATCGCCGGCGAGCACGAGTTGAACCAGGTCTTCTTCGACGACGTCGTCGTGCCGGTCTCCCAGCGCGTCGGCGAGGAGAACGACGGCTGGGCGGTCGCCAAACGGCTGATGGCCCTGGCGCGCTCCAACAACACGCCGGCGGCGCTGGTGCGCCGGACCCTGGCGACGGCGCGGGGCCTGGCGCGCGAGGCGGGCGAGGCGCTCGAACCCTCGGTCTGGCGGCGCCTCGCGGGGCTGGCCGTGGAGCTCGAGGCCTTCGAACAGCTCGAGCTCGCCTGCCTGCCGGGCGCCCGGCCGCGGCCCGGCGAGCAGGTCGCTCCCTCGATGCTCAAGCTGATCGGCGCCGAACTGCGCCAGCGCATCGCCGAGGTCGCCTGCGAGGCCGCGGGCCCGCGCGCCGCCCTGCGCCTGCACGCCCTCGCCCCCGGGGACGACGCCCTGGAGCCGGCCGCCCGGGCCGCCGCCGCCTATTTCGCCCTGCGCGCGGCGACCATCTACTCCGGCTCCAGCGAGACCCAGCGCAACGTCATCGCCCGCGCCCTGCTCGCCTGACCTTCGCCGGTGGCGCGCGATGGCCTATATCCGGGCCATGGCCGAAGCCTTCAACGACCTTGAACTCTCCGCCGACCGCGAGACCCGCTACGCCGAGGTGGCGGCCGAGATCGCCGCCGTGCTGGACGGCGAGCCCGATCGCGTCGCCCGTATGGCGACGGTGGCCGCGATGCTGGCGGCCAGCTTCGACCACTATTTCTGGACCGGTTTCTACGTCGTCGATCCGGCGCGGCCCGGCGAACTCGTGGTCGGGCCCTATCAGGGCACGCTCGGCTGCCTGCGCATTCCCTTTGGGCGCGGCGTCTGCGGGGCGGCGGCGGCGAGCGGCCTCGCCCAGCGGGTGGACGACGTCCACGCCTTTCCGGGCCACATCGCCTGCGACTCCCGCTCGCGCAGCGAGATCGTCGTGCCGGTGTTCGACCGCGCCGGCGCCCTGATCGCGGTGTTCGACGTCGACTCCGACCGGCCCGCCGCCTTCGACGCGACCGACGCCCGCTGGCTTGAGACCATCCTGGCGGCGACCTTCTCGGCCTGAAACGGCCCGTCTTTTGCTTCGCCTGGCGGGCGAGTCCCCGATGGGGACGATTCAACTCCGCCGGAAGGTGACGACGATGCCCCCTCTCGCTGCCAGGACGGTCGCCCCGTCCGACCTGTCCCATGAGGAGACGGCGGCCTGGGAGGCCATCGCCGCGGCCCATCCCGCCTTCGGCAATCCCCTGCTGGGGCCTGCCTTCGCGCGGGAAGTCGGCGCGGTGCGGGCCGACGCCCGGGTGACGGTCTACCGGCGGGGCGAGCGGGTCGTCGGCTTCCTCGCCCATCATCGCCGCCCGGGCGGACTCGGACGGCCGCTGGCGGCGCCTCTGTCCGACTACCATGGCCTCGTCGGCGTCGCCGACGCCGGGATCGAGGGGCCGCGGGCGCTCGACCTGGCCGGGCTGTCCGCCTACCGCTTCACCGGCCTCGTCGATCCGCATGGCGTCTTCGCCGGCGTCGGCGGCGACGGCGCGCCGGCCTACGCCGTCCGCTTCGACGGGTCCGCCGAGGACTATCTCGAAGGTCTGCGCGCGGCCTCGCCCAAGCGGTTCAAGAACTGGCGCCGCCTCGACCACCGGCTTGGCCGCGAGGTCGGCGAGATCCGGCTCGAGGCCAGCCGCGACCCCGCCGTTCTTCACCGGCTCCTGGACTGGAAGCGCGCGCAGTTCGCCCGCACCGGGGTCACCGACTTCCTGCGCGAGGGCTGGACGCGGGCGCTGCTCGAGCGGCTGGCGGACCTCGACGGGCCGCTGCGGGGGCTGACGGTGGCGCTGTGGGCGGGCGACACCCTGGCCGCCGGCCACTTCGGCGTCGCCAGGAACGGCTGGTACCACCCCTGGATCGCCTCGACCAATCCCGACCTGGCGGAGCATTCGCCGGGCCAGATCTTCCTGACGCGCGCCATCGCCGCCATGCCGGCGCTCGGCCTGACCACCTACGACCTCGGGCCCAGCCACGACCACTACAAGCGCCACTACGCGGCGCCGCTGGTCATGGTGGGGGAGGGGACGGCCGCCGCGTCGAACCCGGCGGGCGCCCTGGCCGGCGGTCGCGAGCGGCTGTGGGTCGCCGCGGGCGCCCGTCGGCCGGGCATGGTGGGACGCCTGCGCCGGCGCATGGACGCCATCGCCACCCTCGAGCTGACCGCCGCCGGGCGGCTGCGCGGCTTCGCCGACGCCGTCGCCGCCCTGCCCCGGCGGCATGCCGGCGGGGAGTGCGACTGACGCCATGACCGTCCGCGTCAGCCTGGTCATCCCCACCCAGCGACGCCCGCAGGGGCTGTCGCTGGCGCTGCGCTCGGCCCTGGCCCAGACGGGGGTCGACGCGGCCGCGGTCGAGGTGGTGGTGGCCGACAACGACGCCGTTCCCAGCGCCCGCGAGGCGGTCGCCGCGGCGGCCGCCGGCGCGCCCTTCCCGGTGGTCTACGTGCACGAGCCCGCCGCCGGGGTGGCCAATGTCCGCAACGCCGCCCTGCGTGTGGCGAAGGGCGGGCTGATCGCCTTTCTCGACGACGACCAGGAAGCGCCGCCGATCTGGCTGGCGACCCTGCTGGCCGCCGGCGAACGCCACCGGGCGGACGTCGTGTTCGGACCGGTCCGGGCCCGCGCGCCGGCGACCGTGGTCGCCCATCGCGCCTACTTCGAGCGCTTCTTCTCGCGCGAGGGACCGGCGGCGGAAGGGCCGATGCCGGGCTACTTCGGCTGCGGCAACAGCCTGCTGCGCCGCGCGTCCCTGCCTTCGGACCAGCCCTTCGACGCCATCCGCAACCACATCGGCGGCGAGGACGACCTGCTGTTCGGAACCCTGCAGGCCGGCGGGGCCCGGTTCGTCTGGGCGCCGGACGCCTTCGTCTGGGAGGACCCCGTCCCCGCCCGCCTGACCCTGCGCTACACCCTCGCGCGCGCGTTCGCCTACGGCCAGGGGCCCAGCGAGCACTGCGCCTCGTCCAGTCCGCCGGACTGGCCCGGCGTCGCCCGCTGGATGGCCATCGGCCTGGCCCAGGCGGCGGTCTACGGCGGCCTGGCGGCGGTGAAGTGGGCGACCGGGGCGGCCGATCGCGCCGAGGCGCTCGATCGCGCCGCCCGGGGCCTGGGCAAGACCTTCTGGTTCCATCCCTTCAAGATGCAGTTCTACGGACGCAGCGCATGACCGTGATCAGCGACTGGACTCCCGACAAGGCCCACGGCTTCGGCCGCGAGGTGCTGACCTTCCGACACCGCCTGCACGAGCGGCCGATGTTCGAGGACGCCGGCCTCGCCGACCTGCTGGACCGCTATCCGCGCGACCGGCTGGGCGTCTTCACCATGGGCGAGGATCCCGTCGACTGGACCAGCTGGCGGCGCGGGACGGCCGGCCGCGTGCCCGGCGCCGAACTGCTGGTCATGGTCCGCGAGGGGCGCATCTGGCTGAACCTGCGGGCCGTCAACGACGGCATCGGCGACTATGCCGCCCTGGCCGACGAGATCTTCGCCGACAAGGAGGCGAACGTCCCGGGCCTGAGGACCTTCAAGCGCGACCTGGGCGTCCTGATCTCCTCGCCCGGCGCCCAGGTGTTCTACCACCTCGACGTTCCCCTGGTGTCCCTGTGGCAGATCCGCGGCGTCAAGCGGGTTTGGGCCTGGCCGGTCGCCGAGCCCTTCGTCGGCGCGGAGGCGCTGGAGCGGATCGTGCTTCGCGAGACCGCCGAGCAGTTCGCGTTCGACCCCGCTTGGGACGCCGGCGCCTTCCGCACCGACCTGACGCCCGGCGCCATGCTGACCTGGCCGCAGAACGCCCCGCACCGGATCGAGAACGGCCCGATGCTGAACGTCTCCCTCTCCGTCGAGTTCATGACCCCGGCCGCGCTGCTGCGCGCCAACGTCGTCTACGCCAACGGCGTCCTGCGCCGGCGCGCGGCCCTGCGCCCGCGCCTCGCCGACGGCTTCGGGCCCGCGAACCTCGCCAAGCTGGGCCTCGCCCGGGCCGCCAAGGCCCTGGGGCTCCAGACCCCGAACGCGCGCATCCTGCCGGTGACCTTCAACCTGGAGCGCGAGGTCCCCGGCCTGAACCGCCGACGCGCCGCCTGACCGGAAATGGGAGGAAATGGAGGGGAGGAAATGGAGGGACAGCTTACTCATTTCCCCCGGCGCTCCCGCGGCCCCGCCGGAAATGAGTAAGCTGTCCCTCCATTTCCCTCCATTTCCGGCGTTTCCGCGCGCCCGCGGCGCCCGGGGATGACGCAGGGGAGGGGTTGCCGAGGTCGGCGCGAACCCCCACAACGCTGGCCATGGACGCCGTCCGCATGATCGACATCGGGCAGGATCCCGCCAGCGACGCGCGGACGCTGCGGGATGCGTTCGGCTGCTTCACCACGGGCGTGACGATCGTCACCACCCTGAGCGGGACGACCCCGGTCGGCTTCACGGTCAACAGCTTCGCCTCGGTCTCGCTCGACCCGCCGCTGGCGCTGATCTGCGTCGGCCGCGGCGCCTCCTGCCTGCCGGCGCTCGAGGCCAGCGCCGCCTTCGTCGTCAATGTGCTGCACGTCGGACAGGAGGCCCTGGCCCGCCAGTTCACCCGCAAGGAGGGCGACCGGTTCGAGGGCGTGACGCCCGGGGTCTGGCTCACCGGCGCCCCGGTGCTGCCCGGCTGCCTGGCCAACTTCGAATGCGAAACGCACCAGGCCTTCGACGCCGGCGACCATCGCGTCATCGTCGGCCGGGTCCTGCGCGTGCGGTGCGACGCCGGCCAGGAACCGCTGGTCTTCCTTCGCGGCGGCTACAGGAAGGTGCACCTGGAATAGCCGGCGCCGGCCGCGTCTCGCCCCGCCCTGGCCCGCCGGCTCCTGACGCTGCGTCATACTTTTCCCGCCCGCCTGTTCGGCGTAAGTGACGCTCACGTAAGCGCAAACCTTCGGGAGACGAACCATGGGCGAAGCCTACATCGTGGCGGCGGCGCGGACCGCCGGCGGACGCAAGGGCGGCCGGCTGGCCGGCTGGCATCCGGTCGATCTCTCGGCCCAGGTCCTCAACAGCCTGGTCGAGCGCAGCGGCGCGGCCCCCGACGCCATCGAGGATGTCATCATGGGCTGCGTCAGCCAGGTCGGCGAACAGGCGATCAACGTCGCCCGCAACGCCGTGCTGGCCTCGGTGCTGCCGGAAAGCGTTCCGGGCACGAGCGTCGACCGCCAGTGCGGCTCCAGCCAGCAGGCCCTGCATTTCGCCGCCCAGGCGGTGATGTCGGGGGCCATGGACGTGGTGGTCGCCGCCGGCGTCGAGAGCATGACCCGCGTCCCGATGGGGACCTCGGCGGTGCTGGCGCTGAAGGCCGGCATGGGCAACTACATGAGCCCGCGGTTGCAGGAGGCCTATCCGGGCATCCAGTTCAGCCAGTTCGCCGGCGCCGAGATGATCGCCAGGAAGTACGGCTTCACCAAGGACCAGCTCGACGAATGGGCCTTCGGCAGCCACCAGAAGGCCATCGCCGCCACCCAGTCCGGCGCCTTCAGGGACGAGATCGTGCCGGTGGAGATCGTCAACGCCGAGGGCGGCAAGGAACAGCACACCGTCGACGAGGGCATCCGCTTCGACGTCAGCCTGGACGGCATCAAGGCCGTCAAGCTGCTGCAGGAGGGCGGCGCCGTCACGGCGGCGACCTCCAGCCAGATCTGCGACGGCGCCTCGGGGGTGCTGGTGGTCAACGAGGCCGGCCTCAAGCGCCTGGGCGCCACGCCGCTCGCGCGGATCCATCATATGACGGTCACCGCCGGCGATCCGGTGGTCATGCTGGAGGAGCCCGTCTTCGCCACCCGGAAGGCGCTGAAGAAGGCCGGCATGTCGATCGGCGACATCGATCTGTACGAGGTCAACGAGGCCTTCGCCCCGGTGCCGCTGGCCTGGCTGCAGGGCAACGACGCCGACCCCGCGCGCCTCAACGTCAACGGCGGCGCGATCGCGCTGGGCCACCCGCTCGGCGGCTCGGGGGCCAGGCTGATGACCACCCTGATCCACGCCCTGCGCGCCCGCGGCAAGCGCTATGGCCTGCAGACCATGTGCGAAGGCGGCGGCCTGGCCAACGTGACGATCGTCGAGGCGCTGTAGCGTTCAGGGGCGAGGGATGAGGGGCGAGGGGCGTGTAGCGTTCGTCCCTGGTCCCTCGCCCCTACTTCGCGGCCACCCGCCAGATCACGTTCCCCACGTCGTCGGCGACCAGCACGCCCTGCCGGGCATCGAGAATGACGCCGACCGGGCGGCCCATCGCCTCGCCCCGGGCGTTCAGGAACCCGGTCAGGAAGTCCCGCGGCGCGCCGGCCGGCCGTCCCTGCTCGAAGGGCACGAAGACCACCTTGTAGCCGCTCGGCGGGTCGCGGTTCCACGAGCCGTGCTGGCCGATCAGGGCGCCGCCGCCGAAGCGCGCGGACAGGGTCGAGGCCGGCCCGCATCCGGCGGCCTCGCAGGCGGGCACGAAGGCCAGGCCCAGCGAGGCCGTGTGGGCCCCCAGCGCATAGTCGGGCCGCACCGCCCTGGCGACCATGTCCGGCCGGCGCGGCTCGACCCGCTCGTCGACGATGCCGCCGAAGTAGCTCCACGGCCAGCCGTAGTGCGCCCCCGCCTTCACCGCGGTCATGTAGTCGGGGACCAGGTCGTGGCCGAGCATGTCGCGCTCGTTGACGGTGGTCCACAGCGCCCCCGTCGCCGGTTCGTAGGCCAGGCCGTTGGGATTGCGCAGGCCGCCGGCGAACACCCGCAGCGTCCGCGTTTCCAGGTCCA
Source organism: Pseudomonadota bacterium (assembly GCA_049323695.1). GTDB lineage: Bacteria > Pseudomonadota > Alphaproteobacteria > Caulobacterales > Caulobacteraceae > Caulobacter. Next base: position 59,585 of record JBMOOF010000022.1, on the reverse strand, counting down.
GCCGCAGGATGGCGGCCCGCATAGCCTCGGCCGCCATGCCGCCCTCGGCGATGTTCGAGTTCGAGCCTACGGTGACGAAGAGGGCCTTGCCGTCCGGCAAGGCGATAATGTTGCGGGCCCAGTGGTTGTTCGGCGGCGCGGCGGGCAGATCGACGACCTTCTCGCCCGGCCCCGCGATCTTGGTGTCGCCCGGCCGGAACGGCCAGCGCCAGATGGCGTCGGTGTTGGCGACGTAGAACCAGTCCCCGACCACGGCCATGCCGAAGGGCGAGTTCAGGCCCTCCAGATAGACGGCGCGGGTCTCGGCCACGCCGTCGCCGTCGGCGTCGCGCAGCAGGGTGATGCGGTCGGCGCTGGGAACGCCGGCGCCGGCCCGCGTCATCATCGCCGCGGCGATGACGTCGGTGAGGCCGGTCTTGCGCCGCGGCGGCGAGTTGCTCTCGGCGACCAGCACGTCGCCGTTGGGCAGCCGATACAGCCAGCGGGGATGGTCCAGACCGGCGGCGAAGGCGGTGACCGCGAAGCCGGCCGGCGGCGTCGGCCTGGCCCCGGCCGGCCAGCCCACCGCCCGGGCGGGGTTGAGCGTGGGAATCGGCCCCGGCTTCCGCGGCGCCGCCAGCCTCACATCGGCGCCGTAGGTCGCCGAGGCCGGCTGTTCCGACGGCGCGCCGCAGCCGGCCAGCACGGCCGCCGCGACCAGCGGCAGGGTCTTGCGAAACATGGCGTCCTCCCCAGGCGGCCTGGCCCGACGATGCCGGGGAACGCCGACGGGCGCAATCGGCGCCGGAGCCGCGCGGCTGGACGGGCCGACGCGCGGGCCTATCATGCCGGCTCCGCCCTCCGCGACTCTCCATGTCCGACCCGCCGCCCCCCTCCGCCCCACGCGACATCGAGGAGCATCTGGCCTTCGCCCTCGAGGCCGGCCGCATGGCCAGCTGGGAGTTCGACATCGCCACCCTGCGCTTCACCTCGACCGGCTGGGCGCGGCGGATCTTCGGCCTGGGGCCCGACGAGCCGTTCGATCGCCTCGAGGACCTCGTCGCCCGCATTCATCCGGACGATCTCCCCAGCCGTGACGCCGCGGTCAACCGGGCCCTGGACGCCGGATCGGATCTTGAGGTCGAGTATCGGGTCATCCGCCCATCGGGCCAGATCGCCTGGGTCCAGGTGCGCGGGCGCGCCGCCTACGAGAACGGTCGGCCGGTGCGCATCGCCGGCATCCTGCTGGACGTCACCGAACGCAAGGCGGCCGAGGCGCAGCAGGCCCTGCTGCTGGCCGAACTCAACCACCGGGTCAAGAACACGCTGGCCCTGGTGCAGTCGATCGTCATGCAGACCGCGCGCGGGGAAGCCGATCCGGCCGCCTTCAGCCGCACCCTGATCGACCGCATCCACGCCCTGGCCCAGGCGCACGACCTGCTCACCGAGGGCGAATGGCAGGGCGCGGGCCTCGCCGAGGTGCTCGACCGCACCCTCGGCGTCCGGGTCGCGGGCGAGGGGCCCCGCTGCGTCGTCCGCCCCGGCCCGGCCGTGCGCCTCGGCCCCAACGTGGCGGTGACGGTCAACCTGGTCTTCCACGAACTGGCCTCCAACGCCGTGCGCCATGGCGCGCTGTCGGTTCCGGAGGGGAGGGTCGAGGTCGGCTGGACCGTCGACGAGGCGGCGCGCGACGTCCACATCACCTGGCGCGAGTCGGGCGGCCCGCCGGTGGCCGCGCCGGCCGGCCGGGGCTTCGGCTCGAGGCTGATCGAACAGGGCCTGCCGCGAGAGCTGGGCGGCTCGGCGGAACTGGTCTTCGCGCCCGATGGGCTGGAGTGCCGGATCAGGGTGCCGCTGAGCGGGAAGGTGGGGCTGGCGGGTAGATCACAGTCTTGAATTAGAAAGGTATTTCGTCGTCCAACGTGGCAATTTGATTGTCGAGGGCGCGAGGTGCAGCGACCGCCCTTGGGGTAGCGGGCGCGGGCAGTACCCGACTTTCATCTTCAGTGGCTTTCGCTTCGCCGACGCCCACACTTCGCCCTGACGCCTTGCGTGCCATCCTGCGCCGGCGTCGGGCCGGGTCAAGGACCGGCTTCGCCGGCCGCGGAGCGGCGGGCCCGCAGGGCCCGTCCTTGACGCGGACCGTCACCCGGCGCGGTCATTCCATCAAGGCTGAAGGGCGCCGTCTCGCCACGGCTTGCACGCCAGCGCGGGTCGCTCGAAGGTGCCGGCCTCGTTGGATGTGGAGGGCCAGAGTCATGTTCCGAGTCGTTTTCGCCCTGCTGTTCGCCATCGCCCTGGCCCCACCCGCGCCGGCCTTCGCCCGCGAGGCCGCCCCGCCCGCCGTCCGTGACGGGTCGCACGACTTCGACTTCGAGACGGGCGTCTGGGCCACGCGGGTCAGGCGGCTGCAGAAGCCGCTGACGGGCTCGACCAGCTGGGTGGAGTACGAGGGGACCAGCACCATCGTCCCGCTGATGAACGGGGCCGGCAACATCGTCGACCTGGACATCGCCGGACCGGCGGGGCGGATCGCCGGGGTCTCTCTGCGTCTCTTCAACCCCGACACCGGCCAGTGGAGCCTGAACTTCGCCCCGCTCGGCGCCGGCGCCCTGACGCCGCCGGTGTTCGGATCGTTCCGGGACGGCCGCGGCGAGTTCTACGGCGCCGACACCCTGGGCGGCCGGGCGATCCTTGTGCGGTTCGTGATCTCCGACATCACCCCGACCTCGGCCCACTTCGAACAGGCCTTCTCCGCCGACGGCGGCAAGACCTGGGAGGTCAACTGGATCGCTGACGACACCCGGCGCTGATCGCGGCGGACCTCGCCGCCGGCGCGTCCGGTCTATCCCCATGCGCGCACCCGCCCGGCGCCTGGACTCCCGGGCCTCGGCGACCGCCGCGACTTCCCGATGCTCGACGGAAGACTTTAGCGACCCCTCGCGGGACAGACACCCTCGGCGCCTGTTCCTACACCGGCATCGCCACCGTGCTCTTCACCTCTTCCAGCACGGCGTAGGTCCGGGTCTCGCGCACGCCGGGCAGGTTGACCAGGGTCGATCCCAGGAAGGCGCGGTAGGCCGCCATGTCCTCCACCCGGGCCTTGATCAGGTAGTCGAAGCCGCCGGCGACCATGTGGCACTCCAGGATCTCGGGCGTGCGGCGCACCTGGGCGGCGAAGCGGTCGAAGGTCTCGGCGGTGGTGCGGTCGAGCTGGATCTCGACGAAGATCAGCAGGGCGCGGTCGATCTTCTGCGGGTCGAGCAGGGCGGCGAAGCCGGTGATGAAGCCGCGCTCGCGCAGGCGTCGGAAACGTTCGTGGCAGGCGGCGGGCGAGAGGCCCACCCGCTGGGCCAGGTCCTGGTTGGTGATCCGCCCGTCCTGCTGCAGCACCCGCAGCATGCGCCGGTCGATCTCGTCGAGCATCTGAAACACCTTCGGCGGACACGTCACTCACCGAGAAAACTACGGCTATGGTCGCGAAGAACCAAGCACATTCGCCGCCGACGGGCGTATGACCGGCAAATCTTCAGCAGCCGACCTCGCTCCATGCCAGACCGACCGTCCCTCGCCGAGGCGCGCGCCGCCATCGCCCCGCTCTACCGCGCGCCGGAAGGCGAGCGTCTCGCCGACCTGGTCCCCGCCGCCTCGGTCGGCGCCGACGCGCGCGGCCGCATCGAGGCCGTCGCCGGCGGCCTGCTGGCCGACCTGCGCAAGGCCGGCCGCGAGGGCTGGGTCGAACAGTTCCTGCAGCAGTACAGCCTGACCACCGAGGAGGGGGTGGCCTTGCTCAGCCTGGCCGAGGCCTATCTGCGGGTGCCCGACCCGCTGACCGCCGCCGAGCTGGTGCGCGACAAGCTGGGTCGCGCCGACTGGAAGGCCCATGCCGGCCGGTCGGACTCGGTGCTGGTCAATTCCGCCACCCTCGGCCTGATCCTCGCCCGCGGGCTGATGGACGACGAGGCCGGCACGCTGACCCGCCTGGTCGCCCGCCTCGGCGAGCCCGCTATCCTCAAGGCCGTGGCCGCCGCCATGCAGATGATGGGCGAGGCCTTCGTGCTGGGCCGCACCATCGAGGAAGCCCTGAGGCGGGCCGATCGCGGCGGGGCCGCCGCCTTCCGCCACAGCTTCGACATGCTGGGCGAGGCCGCCCGCACCCACGAGGACGCCGACCGGTATTTGGCCGCCTATTTCGACGCGGTGGACGCCGTGGGCCGCGCCGCCGGCTTCGAGGGCGAGATGGCCGGCCGCGACAGCGTCTCGGTGAAGCTCTCGGCCCTGCATCCCCGCTACGAGACGGCCCAGGCCGACCGCTGTGTGCCCGAGCTGATCGAGAAGGTCACCCGCCTCGCCGAATCCGCCAGGGCGCAGGGCATCGGCCTGACCATCGACGCCGAGGAGGCCGAGCGGCTTGAGATGAGCCTCGACATCATCGAGGCGATCGCCCGCGCCCCCGAGCTGGCCGGCTGGGACGGCCTGGGCATGGCGGTCCAGGCCTATCAGCGCCGGGCCCCGGCGGTGATCGCCTGGGCCGACGCCCTGGGCCGCGAGACCGGCCGGCGGCTCACCGTCCGCCTGGTCAAGGGCGCCTACTGGGACAGCGAGATCAAGCGGGCGCAGGAGCGGGGCCTCGTCGACTATCCCGTGTTCACCCGCAAGGCGGCGACGGACGTCTGCTACCTGGCCTGCGCCCGGGCGATGCTGGGCGCGCCGGGCCTCTATCCCGCCTTCGCCACCCACAACGCCCTGACCGTGGCGACCATCCTGGAGTGGGCGGGCGACCGCCGCGACTTCGAGTTCCAGCGGCTGCACGGCATGGGCGGCGGCCTCTACGAGCGGCTGATGGCCGAGCGCGGCGTCGCGGCGCGGGTCTACGCCCCCGTCGGCGGCTACCGCGACCTGCTGGCCTACCTCGTCCGCCGCCTGCTGGAGAACGGGGCCAACACCAGCTTCGTCCACCAGATCGCCGACCGCTCGGTCAGCGACGCCGAACTGCTCGCCGACCCCGTCGCCCTCGTCCAGGCCGCCGGCCTGCGCCCCCACAGCCGGATCCCCAATCCCATGGACCTCTACGCCCCCGAACGCCGCAACAGCGCCGGCCTCGACCTGACGGACCGCGCCGTGCTGGACGGCCTGACCGCCGAAATGGCCAGGACCTGGGCGCAGCCGCAGGCCGCCGCCCCGCTGATCGGCGGCCAGTCCGGCAAGGGCGCCGGCGTGGCCGTCACCGATCCCGCCGACCACTCGCGGATCGTCGGCCAGGTGATCGAGGCGACCGCCGCGGATGTGGCGAGGGCCATCGGCCTGGCCGCCGACGCCCAGGAGGCCTGGTCGGCGCTGCCCGTCGCCGAGCGGGCCGCCTGCCTCGATCGCATGGGCGACCTGCTCGAGCGCGACCGCACCCGGCTGATGGCCCTCTGCGTGCGCGAGGCCGGCAAGTCGGTCCCGGACGCCCTGGCCGAGGTCCGCGAGGCGGTGGACTTCTGCCGCTACTACGCCGCCCGCGCCCGGGAGATGTTCGTCCCGGTCCCGCTGCCGGGCCCGACGGGCGAGAAGAACGAGCTTTCCATGGTCGGCCGCGGCGTCTTCGCCTGCATCAGTCCCTGGAACTTTCCGCTGGCCATCTTCCTGGGCCAGGCGACCGCCGCGCTGGTGGCCGGCAACGCCGTGGTCGCCAAGCCCGCGCCGCAGACGCCGATCATCGCCTTCGAGGCGGTGAAGCTTCTACTGGAAGCCGGCGTCCCCGCCGACGTCGTCGCCCTGGTCCCCGGCGGCCCCGAAGTCGGCCAGGCCCTGACCGCCGACCCCCGCGTCATGGGCGTCTGCTTCACCGGCTCCACGGGCACGGCGCGGCGCATCGCCCGGACGCTTCTGGACGATGAGGCGCGGCCCTTGGTTCCCCTGATCGCTGAGACCGGCGGCCTCAACGCCATGATCGTCGACTCCACCGCCCTGCCCGAGCAGGTGGTGGGCGACGTCATCATCTCCGCCTTCCAGAGCGCCGGCCAGCGCTGCTCGGCCCTGCGCCTGCTCTGCCTGCAGGAGGACGTCGCCCCGAAGATCCTGGAGATGCTCGCCGGCGCCATGGCGGCCCTGCGCATCGGCGATCCGGCCCTGCCGGAGACCGACGTCGGCCCGGTCATCGACGCGGCGGCGCAGAAGAGCCTGCTCGACCACATCGAGGCCCACCGCGCCCGGTTCCTTTTCCAGATGACCCTGCCGCCCGGGCTCGAACACGGGACCTTCGTGCCGCCCACGGTGATCCGGCTCGACCGGGTCGAGGATCTGACGAAGGAGGTGTTCGGCCCAGTCCTGCATGTGACCACCTGGAAGGCCGGCGAGCTGGACGCGCTGGTCGCCCGCATCAACGCCTCGGGCTATGGCCTGACCATGGGGCTGCACAGCCGCATCGGCGAGACCGCCGACCGCGTGCGCGCCACGGCCAGGGTCGGCAACCTCTACGTCAACCGCTCGATGATCGGGGCCGTGGTCGGGGTCCAGCCTTTCGGCGGCGAGGGCCTGTCGGGGACGGGTCCCAAGGCCGGCGGCCCGCACTACCTCGCCCGCTTCGCCGTCGAGCGCACCCTGTCGGTCGACACTACCAGCGCCGGCGGCAACGCCACCCTGCTGAGCCTCGAGGACTGACGGGCGGGGTTCCCGCGTCGGGCGAGCACCCCTTGCCTTCCACCCGCGGCGGCGTGCTTGATGGGCGTTCACCGTGAGAGGGCGTCTCCATGCGGCTGGACCTGTTCAAGATCTTCCTGGTGGCGGCCCTGGCGTTCGCGATCGCCTTCGCCGGCGCGCCGTGGTTCGCGTTCCGGGCGCTGAGGGCGGCCACCGCCGCCGAGGACGTCCAGGCGGTGGCCGAGCTGGTCGACTTCCCCGCCGTGCGCAAGAGCCTGGAAGGCCAGCTGGTCCCCGCCCGGGCGTCCACCGCGGAGCCGCCGTCCGTGTGGAAGGACCCGCTCGGCGCCCTCAAGCGGGCCATCGAGCCCCTGGCCCCGCCCGAGCCCAAGGTCGACCGCTACCTGACCCTTCCGGGTCTCTCGGCCCTGACCCGCGGCTACGCGCCCGGCAAGGCCCCGCCGCCGGCCGGCGGCGTGCAGCCGCTGGACGTCCGCATCAAGGCCGCCGCCAAGGGGCCCTGGCCCACCGTGGCCTACTGGGATCCGAATCGCACCCGCATCGCCGTCAAGCGCCCGGAGACGCCGGACAAGGTCACCGTCTTCACCTTCGAGCGGCGGGCGCTGTTCACCTGGAAGCTGGTCCATGTCCAGCTGCCCGAAGACGAGCGATAGACCGGCGCCCCTTGCTGACCCCTGCTGACACCACGCTGTCAGCGGCCCGGACCCGGTCGGCTCGACACCCGGTCTGTTCCTGATACGTTCTCGCCCGGGACTTAACGCTGTTCGCCGAGGGGCGAGGGAGAAACCAACATGATCGGCTATGTCACCATCGGCGCCCTGGACGTCGAGAAATCCCTGCCGTTCTGGGACGCGGTGTTCGCGCCCATCGGCTACGAGCGCGGATTCTTCGACAACGGCTGGGCCGGCTACGGCGCCAAGGGCAAGGGCCAGGACATCTACATCTGCCCGCCGCACGACGGCCAGCCGGCGCGGGGCGGCAACGGCATCATGGTCGCCTTCCGCGCGCCCGACATCGAGGCGGTGAAGGCGGCCCACGCCGCGGGCCTGGCCGCCGGCGGCCGGGACGAGGGCGGGCCGGGTCCCCGGCCCGCGGACTCCACCGAGTTCTACGGCGCCTACCTGCGCGACGAGGCGGGCAACAAGATCTGCATCTACGCCAAGGGGCCGTTCTGACCCGTACCGGAGGCCCGGCCATGAAGCGCTGCATCGCCCTGTTCAACCATGGCTGGGCCGACTGGGAGGCCGGTTTCGTACTGGCGGCCCTGCGGGAGTATTTCGGGTTCGCCGTACGCATCGCCACGCCGGGCGGCGCGGAGGTGACGTCCATCGGCGGCGTGCGGGCGGCGGCGGACCTGGCCTTTGACGCCGTTGATCCGGCGGACGCGGATCTGCTGCTGGTGATCGGCAGCGCGCAATGGATCGAGACCGAGGATCCGGCGGTCAGCGCCCTGTTGCGGCGGGCCGACGCCGCCGGCCTGCCGGTCGGGGCGATCTGCGCCGGGACCCTGGCGGCGGCCCGAGCCGGGCTGCTGGACGACCGGCCGCACACCAGCAACGACCTGGCCTTCCTGCGGGCGAAGGCCCTGGCCTACGCTGGCGCGGCGCACTACCAGAACGCTCCCGTCGCGACGGTCGGCGGCAATGTCGTTACCGCGCCAGGCTCGGCGCCCGCGACCTTTTCGGTCGCCATCTTGCGGCTGGTCGCGCCGGAGCGGGAGGCGGACATCGCCGGGTACGAGGCGCTGCTCAGCGCGGAGCATGGGCATCCGAAGGGGCTGGGGAATCTGTAGGAGGCTCACAAGCCCTTCTCCCCTTGCGGGAGAAGGTGGCCTGCGAAGCAGGTCGGATGAGGGGTTAATGGCGTTTCTGCCTTGATCGGCCTCAACGCCACCTAGTCAGCTCCGCGAGACCCCTCATCCGTCAGGCTCCGCCTGACACCTTCTCCCGCAAGGGGAGAAGGGGAGGGATTACCGCCGGTACTGGATGAATCCGCTGCGCGTGGCGACCTGGTCGTAGAGGGCCCGCGCCGTGGCGTTGGTCTCGTGGGTCATCCAGTAGACCCGGGCGGCGCCCCGCCGGTCGGCCTCGGCGTAGACGGCCTCGATCAGGGCTCGTCCGGCGCCGCCGCCGCGCCGCGCCGGATCGACGAACAGATCGCCGAGGTAGCAGTAGGGTCGCGTCGACCAGGTCGAGGCGTGCAGCACGCACTGGACCAGGCCGAAGACGCCGCCGGCGTCCTCGGCCACCAGGGCGAACATCGGCGCGGCGGGGTCGAGCAGCCGCGTCCAGGTCGCCTCGTCGACCTCGGGCGCGACGCTCGATTCATAGAAGGCCAGATAGCCGGCCCAGAGCCGCGCCCACGCCGCCCTGTCGGACGGCGCGAGCGGGCGCACCTTGCCGGCGAAGGGCGCCATCAGGCGGCCATGGCGGCCCGCAGGTTCTCGTCGACCTTGTCGAGGAAGCCTTCGGTGGTCAGCCAGCCCTGCTGATCGCCGACCAGCAGCGCCAGGTCCTTGGTCATGAAGCCGGCCTCGACGGTGTCGATGCAGACCTTCTCCAGCGTCGCGGCGAACGTCGCCAGCGCGGCGTTGTCGTCCAGCTTGGCCCGGTGGGCGAGGCCGCGGGTCCAGGCGAAGATCGAGGCGATCGAGTTGGTCGAGGTCGACTCGCCCTTCTGGTGCTGGCGGTAGTGGCGGGTGACGGTGCCGTGGGCGGCCTCGGCCTCGACGGTCCGGCCGTCGGGCGTCATCAGCACGCTGGTCATCAGGCCCAGCGAGCCGAAGCCCTGGGCGACGATGTCGCTCTGCACGTCGCCGTCGTAGTTCTTGCAGGCCCAGACATAGCCGCCGGACCACTTCAGGGCGCTGGCCACCATGTCGTCGATCAGCCGGTGCTCGTAGGTGCCGCCGAACTCGGCGAACTTCGCCTTGTAGTGCGCGTCGAACACCTCCTGGAAGATGTCCTTGAAGCGCCCGTCGTAGGCCTTGAGGATGGTGTTCTTGGTCGACAGGTAGACCGGGTACCGGCGCGCCAGGCCGTAGGCGAAGCTGGCGTGGGCGAAGTCGCGGATCGATTCGTCGAGATTGTACATCGCCATCGACACGCCGCTGCCCGGGGCCTGGAAGACCTCGTGTTCGATCACCTGGCCGTCCTCGCCGACGAACTTGATGGTCAGCGTCCCCTTGCCGGGGAAGCGGAAGTCGGTGGCGCGGTACTGGTCGCCGAACGCATGGCGGCCGACGATGATCGGCGCGGTCCAGCCCGGCACCAGCCGGGGCACGTTCTGGCAGATGATCGGTTCGCGGAATATCACCCCGCCCAGGATGTTGCGGATGGTGCCGTTGGGGCTCTTCCACATCTTCTTGAGGCCGAACTCCTCGACCCGCGCCTCGTCCGGCGTGATCGTGGCGCACTTGACGGCCACGCCGTGCTTCTTCGTGGCGTTCGCCGCGTCGACGGTGACCTGGTCGTCGGTGGCGTCGCGGTTCTCGATGGAGAGGTCGTAGTAGTCCAGCTCGAGATCGAGATAGGGGAAGATCAGCTTGTCCTTGATGAGCTTCCAGATGATGCGCGTCATTTCGTCGCCGTCCATGTCGACGACCGGATTGGCGACCTTGATCTTGGCCATGGGCGAAGGCTCTCCGTTGTCGCGCTCCTGATGGCGAAGCGACGGCGCACAGGACCGCCGCGAGCGCGGGCAGGGCGGCTATAGCGGTAAGCGAGGGCGGGGAAAAGCGCCGCCGGCGCCCGCCGCCGCCCGGCCCAATTCCAGTCAACACCCTATTCAGGTCTGGACGTTACGACTGTTCCGTCGTGGGAGGGCCATTCGGTCCATGATGTTTGTTGCCGCACCGCTGGCGCGCAAGCTGCTCGCGCTGGTCGTCATCATTTCGATCGCCGTCACGGGACTGGCGACGGCGGCGACGTTCGCGTTCGTCCAGAATGCGTCGATGGATCGCCAGATCCGCAACCTGCACCTGTACGTGAAGGAACGCACCGGCGCCGAGGACCGGCTGTTCTCCGACCTGGTCAAGGTGCACGCCGATGCGACCGAGGCCCTGATGCGCCGCCTCGGGCGGATCGAGGACGGCGATCTCGAAGCCCGCTTCGACGCCGCCTTCCCGCTCAAGGGCGACGGAACGCGGCGCAGCGACCCGGCCCTGTTCGACGGGGTCATGGCGGCGGACGGCGGCTACCGGTACGGGCTGGGCGCATTCATCGCCGAAGCCGACCGGATGAGCCGCGATCAGAAGGCGCTGTTCCTGGCCTCGCTCGACGTGGTCGCCCAGGCCGGCGAGGCGCAGCATTCGCGCTACGACAATTTCTACATGTTCACCGAGGACAACCGGCTAGTCATCTACGGACCGGATCGGGACGACAAGCTGATCTACTACCGCCAGGACGCGCCGGCCGACCTCGATTTCCGCAACGAGGAAATGACGGAGCTGACCCGGCCAGGGGCCAATCCGACCCGGGTGCTGAAATGCACCAAGCTGCGCAAGCTGATGAGCGACCCGACGGGCAAGGCCCTGACGACGGCCTGCATGACGCCGATCGACATCGACGGCGTCCACGTCGGCGCCTGGGGCACGACCGTCACCCTCGATTCCTACCTGATGCGGGCGGTCGCCGAATCGATCGGCGACGGCGAGAACATGATCGTCTCGGCCGACGGCGAACTGATCGCGGCCCCGGGGCTCGGCAAGCGCGGCATCGTCAGCCCGGACGAACTGGCGCGCGAAGAGGTGCGCCGCGGCGTCGGCGCCCTGGTCAAGCACATCCGCGAGCGTCAGGCCGAATACGGCGTGTTCCGGGACGGCGATCGGGTGATCGCCTTCGGCCATCTGAAGGAGCCGGACTGGTACTTCGTCATGAACCTGCCGTTGGCCGACATCGTCTGGTCGGCCGCGCGCACGGCGTCGTGGGTGCTGCTGTTCGGCCTGATCGGCATCGTCGTCCAGGCCTCGCTGCTGTTCCGGATCATCGGTCGCGAGGTGGTCAGGCCGCTGACCAGCCTGACCGCGGCCCACAGTCCCGGCGGCCCCGCCCAGGCGCCGTCGGTCGAGCGTCGCGGCGACGAGATCGGCGCCCTGGCCCGGATGCTGCGCAACCAGAGGGCCGACAACGACGAACTGCTGCGCTCGCTGGAGGATCGGGTCGCCGCGCGCACCGCCGAGCTGGAGCGCGCCAACCTGGCCAAGTCGACCTTCCTGGCCAACATGTCCCACGAGCTGCGCACGCCGCTCAATGGCGTCATCGCCCTAGCCGACCGCCTGGCCGAGACCGACGACCAGGCCCGGCGACGCGAGCTGTCGAACCTTGTCGCCTCCTCCGGCCGCCTGCTGGAGCAGGTGCTGGGCGACATTCTCGACGTCTCCAAGATCGAGGCCGGCCAGTTCCGCCTGTCGCCCGCGCCCTTCGATCTGACCGAGACCGTCGCGGCCATGGCCGACCTGCACCGGGCCGCGGCGGAGGCCAAGGGCCTGCGCCTCGACTGGCGGGTCGCCCGCAACGCCGCCGGCGCCTACCTGGGCGACAGCGGCCGTATCGCCCAGATCCTGTCCAACCTGCTGGGGAACGCCGTGAAGTTCACCGAGCGGGGCGTCGTCTCCCTGTCGGTGAGCCGGGTCGGCGGCAAGCTTCGTTTCGCGGTCCGCGACACCGGCGTCGGCTTCGACGAGGCCGCCCGCGAGCGGCTGTTCCGGCGCTTCGAACAGGCCGATGATTCCATCACCCGCCGCTTTGGCGGCACGGGCCTGGGCCTGTCGATCTGCGCCGCCCTGGCCGACATGATGGGTGGAACCATCGAGGCGCGGGGCAGGCCAGGCAAGGGCGCGACCTTCACCGTCACGCTGCCGTTGCCCCGGGCCGAGCTGGCCGCGCCCGAGGTCGACGCCGCCGAGGCCGCCGACATCAGCCTGCAGGGCCTGCGCGTGCTTGTCGCCGAGGACCATCCCACCAACCAGAAGGTGGTGCAGATCGTGCTCGAGCCCTTCGGTGTCGACCTGACGATCGTGGAGAACGGAGAAGAGGCAGTGGCCGCCTTCGACGCCGGCTATGACGCGGTGCTCATGGACATGCAGATGCCGGTCATGGACGGCCTGACCGCCACGCGCCTGATCCGCGAGCGCGAGATGGCCCAGGGCAAGCCCCGGGCGCTGATCGTCATGCTGACCGCCAACGCCATGGACGACCATGTCGAGGCCGCGCGCCAGGCCGGGGCCGACCTGCACGTGGCCAAGCCGCTGCGGCCGGCGCAGCTTGTCACGGCCCTGGCGATGGCGCGGCGCGGCGGTCAGCGCGGCGGCCTGAGCCTCATCCGGCGGCCTCGACGATGACGCGCATGGCGTCGGCCAGGGTTGTCTCCCGGGCCGCCTCGTCCGCCGGCGACGCCGCCAGCATGGCCACCACCGCATAGCGGCGGCCGTCCGGCAGGGTTGCGACGCCGATATCGTTGGTCGCCGCCGTCAGGCCCAGGTCCGTGCCCGACGTCCCCGTCTTGTGGGCCAGCCGGGCGCCGGGCGGCAGGCCCGCCCGCAGCCGGGCCGCGCCCCTCGGCGTTTCGGTCAGGATCTTCAGCAACAGCGCGGTGCGGCGCGGCGACAGGAGATCGCCCATCACCAGCTTGCGCAGGAAGTTTAGGCCGCCGGGGCCGGTCATGGTGTCGCGGGGATCGGCGAGATAGCGCGCCGTGGCCGCCCGTCGGGCCGCCTCGGGGACGCTGTCGCGCGCCGCCTTGAAGTCCGGCCAGCCCTTCCAGGCCAGACGGAAGCTGGCCATGCCCCACATCTCGGTCTGGATCTCGCGCTCGTAGCGGTCCACGCGGACGCCCTGAACGCCCCTTGCGCGCAGCCAGGCCGTCACGGCGCCGGGACCGCCGATGCGGCTCATCAGGACGTCGGCGGCGGTGTTGTCGCTGTCGCCGGCGGCCAGGGTCAGCAGCTCGCCCAGGGTGTAGGCCGATCGCCCGGGCCAGGCGTCGGCGAGCGGGCTGAAGGGCGGCGACAGGTCCTGTTCGCGGATCTCCACGATTTCCGCCAGGGACAGCCGCCGCGCGTCGGCTTCGGCCAGCACGGCGGCGGCGAGCGGCGCCTTGAACACGCTCTGCATCGGAAAGGCCTTCTCGCCGTTCCAGGCCCACATCTCGCCGCCCTCGAGATTCTGGACGGCGATCTCCAGCTGGCCGGGCTGGGCCGCCTCGGCGACCTCGGCGATCTCGCGGTCGAGCAGGGCGGCGTCCAGCGGCGGCGTGGTCGCCGCGGTGGTCCGCATGGCCGGGCGGCAGGCGGCCAGGCCCGCGGCGGCGAGAAGAAGAGTGCGTCGGCGCACGGGGAATCTCCGGCGAGCTCTGATACTAACACCGCCGTCCGCGAATGGAGCGGACCACTGGAGACCGCCGTGGACGCGCCCGCCGTCATCCTCAATGAACCCCAGCTGGCGGAAAACATCGGCGCCGTCGCGCGGGTGATGGCCAATTTCGGCCTCTCCGACCTGCGGCTGGTGCGGCCGCGCGACGGCTGGCCGCAGGCAAGGGCCTGGGCCTCGGCCTCCGGCGCGGACTGGCCGCTGGACGGGGCCAGGGTGTTCGGCCGGCTTGAGGAGGCGGTCGCCGACCTGCGCCTGGTCTACGCCACCACGGCCCGCCCTCGGGAGACCCAGCTGCCGGTGCTCACCCCGCGCGAGGCGGCCTCGGCCCTTCACGCCGCGACAGCGGCCGGGCAGGCGGTCGGCCTGTTGTTCGGCGGCGAGCGGGCGGGACTGGAGACCGCCGACATCGCCCTGTGCCAGGCCATCGTCACCATCCCGATCGACGAGAGATTCCGTTCGCTGAATCTCGCGCAGGCCGTGGCGGTCAACGCCTACGAATGGCGGATGGGGATCGCCGACCGGCCGCGCCAGGCCTTCGCCCACAACGCCACCGAACCGGCGGACATGGCCGCCCTGGTCGGTCTCTATGAGCACCTGGAGGCCGAGCTCGACGCCGCCGGCTTCTTCCATCCGCCCGAGAAACGGCCCTCGATGATCCGCAACCTCCGCGTCTCGCTCGGCCGCGCCCGGCTGACCGACCAGGAGGTCCGCACCTGGCGCGGGATCGTCACCGCCCTGTCGAAGGGCCGCGGCCGCGTGCTGGAGAAGCTTGCGCGCCGCCGGGCCTCGGCTAACAATGAGACCGGAGAGTAACAAGACGGCGGGAGGTCCGCGATGAACCGCAGGGAGCTGCTGGCCGCCCTGGCCCTGGCCGGCGTCGCCGGATCGCTGCCGGACGGGGCCCTGGCCGACGAGGCGAGCGACGGACGCGACCTCTGGCTCTACGGCCTGCCGATCATCGAGATGGCCGAGACGCGACGACGGCACCTCGCGGCGGGGCTGCGGCAGAATTCGCTGCAGCACGCGCGCAAGCTCGCTGACCACGCCTCGCGCACGGTCACCAGCCCCAACAACGACACCCTCTATTCCATCGCCTGGCTGGACCTGACTCGGGGGCCGGCGACCCTGGTGGTTCCCCCGACCGGCGACCGCTACTGGTCGGCGGCCTTCATGGACATGTACAGCAACAACAACGCCGTTCTCGGCCAGAGGACGACGGGCGAGGCCGGCGGCGCCTACAGGATTGTCGGTCCCGGCCAGACCGGGAGCGGGCCGGGCGTCGTGCGCTGCGCCACGCCGCACGCCTGGCTGCTGATCCGGGTGCTGACCGACGGGGGCGAGGACCTGCCGGCCACGCACGCGGTGCAGGACGGCTTCCGTCTCTCCGGGCCCGACGGCGCGCCGCCGGAGACCTACGCCGGGCGGGACGCGGCCCCGGCCGACTATTTCGCCTCGCTCAGGCGGCTGCTGGCGGCGGATCCGCCGCCGGCCTCCGACGGCCGGATGCTGGCCCGTCTGGCCGCCCTCAGGCCGGACAGCCCGGCCGTGGCGGCCGGCGTCGAAGGGGCCCGCGCCATCGCCCGAATGGCCGAGGACCGGCAGGCCTTCATTCAGGGCTGGACCTACGCCAAGGCCAATCTGGGCGAGTTCGGCCAGGACTATCTCTACCGCGCCCTCGTGGCCCTCAGCGGCCTCGCCGCCCTGCCGGTCGCCGAGGCGATGTACATGCGCTCCCAGGGCGAGCGCGAGAACAGCTTCTGGAGCGAGGGGCCCTGGCGCCTCGCCGTGCCCGCCGACATGCCGGTGGACGCCTTCTGGTCGCTGACGATGTACCGGCAGGAGCCCAGCGGCCAGCGGTTCTTCGCCGAGAACCCCATCGGCCGCTACGCCATCGGCGACCGCACCCCGGGCCTGAGGCGCAACGCCGACGGCTCGCTCGACATCTGGATCGCCCGCGCCGATCCCGGCGGCGAGCGGTCCTCCAACTGGCTGCCGGCCCCGGCGTCGGGGCCGTTCAATCTCACCATGCGCCTCTATCTGCCCCGGCGCGAGGTGCTCGACGGCCGCTGGCGGCTGCCGGCGATCGTGAAGGCCTGACCCCGTGACCGACCTGCGCGCCGCCGCCCGCGAGGCCTGGCTCTACGCCCTGCCGCTGATCGAGATCGCCGCCCTGCGCCACGTGGCCCAGGCCAACGGCACGCCGCTGAACGCATTCGGCATGATGCGCCGGCTGGCCGACCACAGGGCGCGGGCGGTGACGACGCCGAACAACGACACCCTCTACGCCACCAGCCAGATCGACCTCAGCAACGGGCCGGTGACCCTGACCATCCCGCCTTCGGGGGAGCGCTACCTGTCGCTGCAGCTGATGGACGCCTGGTCCAACAGCTTCGCGGTGCTGGGCACCCGCACGACCGGGACCGGCGGCGGCGTCTTCACCCTCGTCCCGCCCGAAGCGGCGGCGGAGGGACGCAACGTCGTCCGCGCGCCCACGCGCCACGTCTGGGCGCTCGCCCGGATCCTGGTGGAGGGGCCGCACGACCTGGAGGCGGCCCAGGCGGTGCAGGGCGGCTTTTCGGTCCAGGGACCGGCGGCGACGCCCGCCCCGGCCTACGCGACCCGGCGCGACGGCTGGCGCGACTACTTCGCCGCCGTCGACCGGCTGATGGTCCACAATCCGCCGCCGGTGACCGACATGGCTCTGCTCGGCCGCATCGCGCCGCTCGGGCTGGGGGAGGGACGCTTCGACCTGGACCGCTTCGACGCGGAGGAACAGGCGCAGATCGCCGCCGGCGTCGAGGACGCCCGCAAGGCGGTTAAGGGCGGCGGCGGCCTGTCCGGAAACCACTTCATCGAGGGCTGGGCCTACCCCGCGGCCAGGCTGGGCGACTTCGGGCAGGACTATCGCCTGCGCGCGGCCGTGGCGCTCGGAGGGCTGGCCGCCCTGCCGCTGGTCGAGGCGACCTATCTGCGCGCCGGCGCTCCCGGCGGCGGCGGGGCGTTCGACGGGACCCGGGCCTGGCGACTGCACATTCCCGCCGACCGGGCGATCCCCGTCGACGCCTTCTGGTCGCTGTCGATGTACGAGATCACGCCCGAGGGTCAGTTCTTCTTCACCGACAACCCGCTCGGCCGCTACGCCATCGGCGACCGCACCCCGGGCCTCCGATGGAACGACGACGGCGCGCTGGACCTGTGGATCGGCCACGAGCCGCCCGGCGGCGACCGCGACAGCAACTGGCTGCCGGCCCCGGCCGGCCCGTTCGCCCTGTTCATGCGCGCCTATCTGCCCCGGCCCGAACTGCTCGACGGCCGCTACCGCCTGCCGGCGGTGACGGAGGCTTGATCCCAGGAGTTCCGTCATGGCCCGACCTGGGCGGGCCACCCATACGTGACGAGCGACCATCAAACGCGGAGGCGAAGGGCGGCTCCCGACTTGCCGCCGCGTCCTTGGGTGGCCCGAACAGGCCGGACCAAGACGCTGCGGGGAGGGCGCTGACAACCCCCGTCCGGCCGCTATAGTCGCCGCGCCAAGCAGGGGGAGTCGCCCATGAAGACCCGCGCCGCCGTCGCGTTCGCCGCCAGGCGGCCGCTGGAGATCGTCGAGGTCGATCTCGAGGGGCCGCGGGCCGGCGAGGTGCTGGTCGAGATCAAGGCGACGGGCGTCTGCCACACCGACGCCTACACCCTCGACGGGCTCGACAGCGAGGGCATCTTCCCCTCGATCCTCGGCCATGAGGGCGCCGGCGTGGTGCTGGAAGTGGGCGCCGGCGTCACCAGCGTCAGGCCGGGCGACCACGTGATCCCGCTCTACACGCCCGAGTGCCGGCAGTGCAAAAGCTGCCTCTCGCGCAAGACCAACCTCTGCACCGCCATCCGCGCCACCCAGGGCAAGGGGCTGATGCCCGACGGCTCGAGCCGCTTCTCCTACAAGGGCCAGACGATCGCCCACTACATGGGCTGCTCGACCTTCGCCAATCACACCGTGCTGCCCGAGATCGCGGTGGCGAAGATCCGGCCCGACGCGCCCTTCGACAAGGCCTGCTACATCGGCTGCGGCGTCACCACGGGCGTGGGCGCGGTGGTCAACACCGCCAAGGTCGAGGCCGGCGCCAACTGCATCGTCTTCGGCCTCGGCGGCATCGGCCTGAACGTCATCCAGGGCCTGAAGCTGGTCGGGGCCTCGATGATCGTCGGTGTGGACATCAACCCGGCCCGGGAGGCCTGGGGCCGCCGCTTCGGCATGACCCACTTCGTCAACCCGACGAAGGTCGACGGCGACCTGGTCGCCCATCTGGTCGAGCTGACCGGCGGCGGCGCGGACTACACCTTCGACGCCACCGGCAACGTCACGGTCATGCGCCAGGCGCTGGAAGCCTGCCACCGCGGCTGGGGCGAGAGCGTCATCATCGGCGTCGCCGAGGCCGGCAAGGAGATCGCCACCCGCCCGTTCCAGCTGGTCACCGGCCGGGTCTGGAAGGGCACGGCCTTCGGCGGCGCCCGCGGCCGCACCGACGTGCCGACCATCGTCGACTGGTACATGGACGGCAAGATCGAGATCGACCCGATGATCACCCACGTCATGCCGCTGGAAGACATCAACAAGGCCTTCGACCTCATGCACGCCGGCGAGAGCATCCGCAGCGTGGTGGTGTATTGACCCAACAACCGCTCATCCCGGCGAAGGCCGGGACCCAGGCTTTTTCTGAAGCGCCGGAGCGGTTGAAGGTCAGCCAAACAAACCTGGGTCCCGGCCTTCGCCGGGATGAGCGGAATTAGAATGGTAGAAATCCTCTCCACCCACCGCACCTTCGGCGGGACGCTGCACTATGGCCGGCACCGGAGCGCGGCGACGGGCGGGCCGATGCGGTTCACGATCTTCCTGCCGCCCGGGGAGGGGCCGTTTCCGCTGCTGGTCTGGCTGTCGGGCCTGACCTGCACGGAGGAAAACTTCACCACCAAGGGCGGCGCCTATCAGGCCGCGTCCGAGCTGGGCCTGGCCATCGTGGCGCCCGACACCAGCCCGCGGGGGGAGGGGGTCGCCGACCACCCGGACTACGACTTCGGCCAGGGCGCCGGCTTCTACGTGGACGCCACGCAGACACCCTGGGCGCCGCACTTCACCATGGAGACCTACATCGTCCGCGACCTGCTGGAGGCGGTGCACGGCGCCTTCCCGGTGGACCCGGCCCGGCGCTCGATCAGCGGCCACTCCATGGGCGGACATGGCGCCCTCACGCTGGCCTTCAGGCATCCGGACCTGTGGCGGGCGGTCAGCGCCTTCGCCCCGATCTGCTCGCCGACGCGCTGTCCCTGGGGCCGCCGGGCCTTCGCGGGCTATCTGGGCCCGGACGAGGCCGGGTGGGCCGGGCACGACGCCACGCTGCTCATCGAATCCGGCGCGGCCAGGGGCCGGTTCGACAGCCTCCTGGTGGAGCAGGGGACCGCCGACCCCTGGCTGGCCGAACAGCTGAAGCCCGACCTCCTCGAAGCCGCCTGCGAGGCCGCCGGCCAGCCCCTGACCCTGCTGCGCCACGAGGGCTACGACCACGGCTACTTCTTCGTCGCGACCTTCATCGCCGACCACCTGGCCTGGCACCGGGAGCGGCTGGACTGACGGACCGGAGGACGGAAATGGAGGGACAGCTTACTCATTTCGCGAGAGGCCGGGATCGCCCTGGAAATGAGTAAGCTGTCCCTCCATTTCGGCGGTCCCTCCGTTTGAGCCCGCGGCGCTAGATTCCCGCGCCCAGGTCCGCCAGCGCATCGGTCAGCGCGGAGTGCGCCACCCGCTCGCCGGCCAGACGGCGCGCCAGGTCGACGACCTGGGCGGCGATCTCGGGGACGGCGGTGATCTCCCACCAGGCGGGGCGGGTCAGCGGGCCCAGGGCGTGCAGCCAGGTCGAGACCGTCCCGTCCGCCGCCAGCACCGCGCAGTCGTAGGTCTCCAGCCCCAGGCCCAGGGCGTCCGGCGCGATCAGGCCGCGGCGGGCGAGGTCGGCCCACAGCGGAATCTCCAGCCCCGCGAGGTCGCTGCGCGGCCCGGTGCAGTTGATCACCCGCGCCGCCTGGACCGTCTCCGCCGCCCCGCCGCCGCGCGGCAGCAGGGTCACCTCGACCCCATCGCCGGCCGGCCGCCAGTCCCGCGTCCGCGCCGCCCGCACGCCCAGCTGACCGGACGCCCGCAGCGCCGCGATCCGCCCGGCGATGCGCGGGGCCATGCGGTGGCGCACCACGTCCCAGCGGGGCCGCAGATGGCGCAGGAACCGCCGCTTCTCGGCATCGGTCCAGCTGGACCAGATGCGGGCGATCGCCGGCCGCACGGCGTCGATCACCCGCTGCCAGGGCTGGTCCTCGACCTCGGCCTTCACGATCTCGGCGCGGATCGCCTTCGACAGCGCCAGCGGACTGGCCGGCAGCATGGGCGCCAGGAACGGGTCCCAGCGGCCGCCGTAGCGATGCGCGCCCGGCAGCAGTCCCCGTCGCGAGGTCGCCAGCATCGGGCCGCGATGGCCCTCCTCCGCGAGCTTGAGGGCGATGTCGACCATGGTCAGGCCCGTGCCGAGCAGCAGCACCGGCGCGTCCGGATCGATGCCGGTCAGGGCGTCCGCCGCCCACGGGTCGGCGGCGAACGCCGGGCTGTCGAGCAGCCAGCTGTCGGCGGGCAGGGGCGGGCGCGGCGGCAGGTTGCCGGTGGCCAGCACCACGGCGCCGGCCTCCACCGCCCGGCCGTCGGCCAGCATCACCCCCCGCCGGGGCTCGTCCAGCAGCCGCACCGCCTCGCCCCGCAGCACGGTCAGGCCCGGCCCGCCGTCCGTCCGCCGCGCCGCGCCGACCTGTTCGGCCAGGTACCGCCCCCACAGCTCGCGAGGCGCGAAGGCGGTGAGCATGTCGCCGCCGCTCTCGGCCAGGGCCTCGGTCATCTCGCTCTTGCCGGCCAGCCAGTCGGCGAAGCGGGGCGAAAGGCCGCTCTCCATCCGCGCCGTCGGCACGTTCAGCAGGTGCGACGGGGCGCAGGCGCCGTAGGCGAGGCCCCGCCCGGGCAGGCCCGACGGCTCGATCAGCATGACGCGCCAGTCCGGCCTGGCGGCGGCGAGTTTCAGCGCCAGCAATGACCCGCTGAACCCCCCGCCCACGATGGCGACGGCGCGGCTGCCGGCAGTCGGTTCGAACGCCATCGGCCCTGAGGTGTCGAAGTGGATGCCTGAAGCCGTTGTAGGGGCCGCTCACGAGTCGGGGGAGGGGAGAGTTTTGACCCGGCTTGCCGTGATTGTGCGTCTGGCCCAATCTTGCCGCCGGCTACTGGAGCATCCCATGCGCCGCCGGATGTTTGACCGTGTGAACGTCGTCCCGCTGGCGGGCGTGCTGGGCGTAGTCTGCGTGTTGGTTCTTCTCGGCAGCCAGTTGGATGCTCGCGAGACCGAAGCCATCGCTCTCGACCAGTCGCCTCGTGACTTTTTCCGGCCGCCCGAGGAGATGCCAAAGTTCGTTGTGGTCAGCGTCGGCATGGACGGCGCGCTGTCCGTCATGGGGCGACCCGTCGCGCCTGGAGGCTTGGGCGATGCGCTGCGGACGGAGTTTACGCCGGACGCCGACATACCGGTCTATGTTCGCGCTGACGCCGAGGTTCCCTATGGCGTTGTTGTGAAGGCCTATCAGCAAGTCGAGGGAGCGGGGTATCGCGGTCGAGTTCGCGTGATGAACGAGGACATTGAGTAACGCCGCCGGCGTTGACTCCGCCCCCGCCCTCCATCATAAGCGCGCCTTCCAACGCCGCCGGCCCGCCGGACGGCGACGGAACACATGACGGGTGATGCAAGGCCGCCGTTGAAATCGCGGGTCCATTCGGGGATCCGCCGGCCCGCGTCGAGCTGAAAGAGACGACATGTCCAAGCGCCAGAGCGCCAAATACAAGATCGACCGCCGCATGGGTGAAAACCTGTGGGGCCGTCCCAAGTCCCCGGTCAACCAGCGCAGCTACGGCCCCGGCCAGCACGGCCAGCGCCGCAAGTCCAAGGTTTCCGACTTCGGCCTGCAGCTGCGCGCCAAGCAGAAGCTGAAGGGCTACTACGGCAACCTGACCGAGAAGCAGTTCAGCCGCACCTATTCCGAGGCCGCCCGCCGCAAGGGCAACACCTCCGAGAACCTGATCGCCCTGCTCGAGTCGCGCCTGGACGCGGTGGTCTACCGCGCCAAGTTCGTGCCGACCGTGTTCGCGGCCCGTCAGTTCGTCAATCACGGCCACGTGCTGGTGAACGGCAAGCGCGTCAACATCGCCTCCTACCGTGTGAAGGCCGGCGACGTGGTCAGCGTCCGGGAGAAGTCGCGCAACATGGCCCTGGTGCTGGAAGCCCTGGGCTCGTCCGAGCGCGACACCCCCGACTACATCACCGTCGACGCCCGCCACATGGCCGCGACCTTCGTCCGCGCGCCGGAACTGGCCGAGGTGCCCTACCCGGTGAAGATGGAGCCGAACCTGGTCGTCGAATTCTACGCCTCCTGAGGCGTCCGACTTCGAAGTTCGCCGAAGGGCCCCGGGGAAACTCGGGGCCCTTTTGCTTTGCCTGAGTCTGTGGCGGAGTGGGGCGCATGGATCGTCGCGCCTTCCTCGTCGCCGGAGCCCTGTTGCTGAGCGGCTGCGTCACGCGCCCTGCCGCGCCGCCGGGGGCGGGGTTCGAGCTGCTGGAGCCCGTCTACACCGTCAGCGCCGACGACCGCGTGCTGGCCATCCGCGTGGCCTCCAACGGCTGCACGACGAAGGAGGACTTCGCCGTCTATGTGGAGAAGACCCCGGCCGGGCCGCGCGTCGCCTTCGGCCGCAAGCGACCGGATCCCTGCCGGTCGCTGCTGCGGGGCCGGGTCGAGCTGACGTTCACCTGGGAGGAGCTGGGCCTCGACGGCAAGGCCGGCGTCTTCCTGGCCAATCCGATCGTGCCCTGGACGGGTCCCGGCGCGCTGTAGGGCGAATGGAGGGCGAATGGAGGGACAGCTTACTCATTTCCCGACCGACGGCTCGGCGGCCGCGGCGTTTGCGAAATGAGTAAGCTGTCCCTCCATTCGCCTGTCCCTCCATTGGCGTCGGTCAGGCGAACATCGTCTCCATCCACGCCGGCACCCGTTGCGGGCGGCGGGTGGCGGCGTCGACCAGCACCCATTCGGAGCGGCACTGGGCGGCCATCTCGCCGTCCGGGCCGTCGACGCGCACGAAGCGGTCGAAGCGCGGGCCGCGCCGCTCGCCGACCCAGGTGCGGGCATGCGCCGTCTCGCCCGGCAGGATGGCGCGGCGGTAGTCGATCTCGTGGCGCACGACGATCCAGGCCCACTTGCCCTGCTCGTCCGCCGGCGCGCGGGCGCGCCAGTGGGCGATGGCGATGTCCTGCACCCAGCCCAGATAGACCACGTTGTTGACGTGGCCGTTCTCGTCGATGTCCGACGGAACGGGAACGAAATCGAAGGTGAAGACCTGTCGGCCCGCGGGCGGCTCGAGGGCCTTGCTCACGCGGCCAGCACGCCCTGTTCTTCGAGGAACGGCTTCAGTTCGCCGCTCTCGAACATCTCGCGGATGATGTCGCAGCCGCCGACGAATTCGCCCTTCACATAGAGCTGCGGAATGGTCGGCCAGTCGGTGTAGCTCTTGATGCCGTCGCGCAGCACCTCGCTCTGCAGCACGTCGACGCCGACGAAGTCGACGCCCAGGTGGTCGAGGATCTGCACCACCACCGAGGAGAAGCCGCAGCGCGGCTGTTCCGGTTCGCCCTTCATGAACAGCACCACCGGATGGTCGGCCACGGTGCGGGCGATGAAGTCGTGGGCGGGGTTGGCGAGCGCGGCGTCGGTCACGGCGGGTGGGCCTTTTCGGCGAATGAAAGCGCCTATCAGCTAGGGACGGCGCCCCTGGCGGTCAACCCCGCGCGGCGCCGCGCCCGTCCACGGGCGAGAAGCGGGCCATTTCGATCTGGGCGGCGACGCCGGTCGGCAGGTCCCGGTCCGGCGCCTCGGCCAGCCGGGCGAGGTGCTGGGCGCCCTCGACCTCGACCATCACGGTGGTGATCGCCGGCTCGGTCAGGACATAGGCCAGGCAGAGCTCCTCGGCGGTCCAGCCGGCGGTGTTCTCCAGGAAACGGAAGCCGCCGACCAGGCTCGTCAGCGGGTCCGGCTTCCTGCGGAACAGCGGGCGGCCGCCCGGCGACGCGGCGCCGGGCCGCATCGGCTCGGGCCAGATGTCCCGGGCGATCACGGCCATGTCGCGGGCGGCCGCGGCCTTGATGCGATTGCGCTCCTTCCAGCCGGACAGGGGCGTGAAGACGGCGCTGAGGGCGTGGAACCCGCCGCGGGCGACCTGGGCGTCGGTTTCCTCGTCGTCGGTGGACAGGCAAAGGCCGCTGATGCGTCGCGCCTGCCGCAGCCGGGCCAGGGCTTCCGCCTGGGGCAGGGCGAATTCGAAGTCGAGCAGGTCCAGGTAGTCCAGCCCGGTCCGGGCCAGGAAGGCCTCGACCTGGTCGGCCGGCTCCGCGGTGAAGGCCGCCGGCCGCCAGGCGACGAACAGCAGTTCGCGCTCGACGTCCGCCACCGCCTCGCCGAAGCCGTCGACCAGGGCCTGACCCGACCCGACCAGCTCGAAGCAGTTGACGCCGTGGCCCATGGCCGAGGCGACCAGGGATCGCCAGTCCCGGGCGGAGCGCCGGTGACCGCTGTCGAGCAGCAATGACACCGCTGACACGATCTGACCCGACTTTCCGAAGGGGCGGTAGCGCATGCGTCAGTCCGTCGTGGCGACCGTTTCGAGCTGCAGGGCGTGCAGCGTCCCGCCCAGCACGTCGGCGAGGGCGCGGTTGACCAGCTGATGCTGGCGCACGCGGGGCAGGCCGCGGAACGCGGCCGAGACGATGCGGGCGCGATAGTGATCGCCGTCGCCGGCGAGATCGGTGATCACGACCTCGGCGTCCGGGAAGGCCGCCCTCAGGCGCGCCTCCAGATCGGCGGCAGGCATCGGCACTGGCGTTTCCCCCGAGAGACCCCGGGCATTCCTAGCCCGGGAAAGCTTAACATCGGCTGCACGGACAAATGGACGGACGGCCCATGGAGGGACAAATGGAGGGACAGCTTACTCATTTCGCGATCGTCGTGGGCGCGGCGCCGTCGGCGAGGAAATGAGTAAGCTGTCCCTCCATTGGCGAGGGCGCCGAAAGAAGGTGCGGCCGAAACAGATCGGCGCCATGGTCACGCGTCCGTGATCGGAGGCGTCCATGCGAGTCGCGATCCTTCTGGGTCTCACGCTGCTGCTCGGGGCCTGTAATCGGGTCCATACGAGCGAGCCGCTGTTTTTCGCCAGCGACGCCCCCGATGCGCCGCGCTTCCGGGAAGGCGTCTGGCTGATCGAGACGCCGATCGCCGACGAGGGCGACGACGGCAAACCCTGCCGCGTCGACGCCCGCAAGCCGGTCACCCGCTGGCCGAAATGCGCCGACTGGGCCCTGGTCCGCGGCGGTGAGTTCACCGGCTACGAAAGGGACGACAAGGGCGGCGAGGCCAGGTGGGAAAGCATGGCCTATGTCCTGGCGGGCGGCAGTCCGCCGGTCCTGCAGCTGGCCACGCCCGAGGCCGACGGCAAGCTGGACTACCAGTACTTCGGGGTGCGGGTGACGCGCCGCGCCGCCGACGGGCGGATCGAGGCCTACGATTCCTGGCCGGTCCTCTGCGGCCCGCCGCCGCCGGAAGGGACAAAGAAGGCCGACGGCACGATCCAGTACGCCACCCTCAACCCCTTGCCTGGCCTCACCGTGGTCGACGACAACTGCACCACCGACCAGCCCTCCGCCGTCCTCAACGCCGCGTCCGCCAGCCTCCAGTGGACCGCTCCCCAAGGCGGCGCCCGCTGGATCCGGGACACCTATCCCTGACCGTCAGTCGATGATCGCCGAGTAGATCAGGCTTTTCAGCTGGCCGCGGAAGTTGAAGGTGGCGGACGGCATCAGCTGGGTCATGAAGACGACGCTGAGGTCTTCCTTCGGATCGGCCCAGAAGATCGTCGAGGCCGCGCCGCCCCAGTAGAAGTCGCCGCTGGAGTGGCCGCCGGTCGCCGTCTGGTCGATGGTCATGGCGAAGCCCAGGCCGAAGCCGATGCCGGCGTTGTCGGTCTCCGAGAAGGTCCCGATCGCCATCTGGGTCAGGTCGACGCCGCCCTTGAGGTGGTTGCGGGTCATCAGTTCCAGGGTGCGCGGTCCCAGGATGCGCGCGCCGTCCAGTTCGCCGCCGCCCCGCAGCATCTCGGCGAAGCGGACATAGTCGGCCATGGTCCCGGCCAGGCCCCCGCCGCCCGACTTGAACGCCGGGTCCTTCAGATAGGGGCTGGCCGCCGGGTCGTCGGCCAGGCGCAGGCTCTTGTTCGGCATGCGCATGTAGTTGGCGGCCAGCCGCCCGGCCTTGTCGGCGGGGACCCAGAAGGCGGTGTCGGTCATGCCGAGCGGGTCGAAGATCCGCTCCTTGAGGTAGTCGTCCAGCGGCCGGCCGCTGACCCGCTCGACCAGGCCGCCGCAGACGTCGGTGGCCAGGCTGTACATCCAGCGCTCGCCGGGCTGGTAGCGCAGGGGGACCTGGCCCAGCTTGGCCAGGAACTGGTCCAGGGTCTCGCCCTCGCCGCGCCGCACGCCCACCGCCTCGTAGGCCTTGTCCACCGGGTGCTCGACCGGCATGCCGGTCAGGTGAGCCAGCATCGAGCCGTAGGTCAGGCCGGCGGTGTGGCTGAGCACGTCGCGGAAGCTCACCGGCCTCTGCGGCGCCTCGGTGACCATGGCCTCGCCCTCTCCGGAGACCCAGACCCGCTGGTTCCGCCATTCGGGAATGAAGCGGTGGACCGGATCGTCGAGCTGGAACCGTCCCTCCTCGAACAGGGTCATCAGGGCCACCGAGACGATCGGCTTGGTCATCGAATAGATGCGGACGATGGTGTCGTCGCTCCAGGCCGTCCCCCGCTCGCGGTCGCGCAGGCCGAAGCTCCTGGCGTAGGCGGTATGGCCATGGCGGGTCACCTGAACCTGGCAGCCCGGGATCTTGCCCGGCTCGATGTAGTTGCGCTCGATGTGGTCGGTGATGCGCTCGAGCCGGCCGGCGTCGAGGCCGGTCCATTTCGACTGGGCGTCCATGTCTCGCTCCCGTTTTCTCTTTGCCGGCATGATGACCGCCCGAGGCCGGGGAGGGGAAGCAGAAAAAGCGGTACGGAATTGGAGGGACAGCTTACTCATTTTCACGGAGCCGGCCGCCAATTGGGAAATGAGTAAGCTGTCCCTCCAATTCCTGTCTCGGCTTGCGTCGCCGGGCGCCCGCCCGCATTGAGGGCGGGTCCGGTCTCGGAGTCGCCATGCGTCGCATCGCCTTCGCCCTGCTCGCCGCCTGCGTCGCGGCCGCGCCCGCCGCCGCCGCGCCGGGCGACCGGGCGCTTGAGGACGTCCGCGTCCTGTCGTCCGACGCCATGCAGGGCCGCCTGGCCGGATCGGAGGGCGCCGCGGGGGCCCGGCTCTACATCCTGGGCCGGCTGCGCGAGATCGGCCTCGAGCCGACCGGCCAGGCATTCACCTTCAGGCGCAGGAATGGCGAGGAGGTCACGGGAACCAACCTGATGGCGCGGATCCCCGGGGCGACCTCCGGCGGTCGGGCCATCGTCGTCACCGCCCACTACGACCACCTGGGCGTCCGGGGCGGCCAGGTCTTCAACGGCGCCGACGACAACGCGTCGGGCGTGGCGGGCCTGCTGGCGGTCGCCGAGGCGTTCAAGGCGCGCGCGCCGCGACACGACGTCTGGATCGTGTTCCTCGACGCCGAGGAGATGGGGCTTCAGGGCGCCAGGGCCTTCCTCGACAAGCCGCCGGTTCCCGTCGCGCGGATCGCGCTGAACATCAACTTCGACATGCTGTCCAAGAACGCCAGGGGCGAGCTCTACGCGGCCGGCGGTTCGACCCAGCCGTTCGTGAGGACGGTGCTGGAGACGATGGTCCCGGACGCGCCGGCGACCCTGAGGCTGGGCCATGACACCGGCCCGCTGGACAGCGTCGACAACTGGACCACGCAGTCCGACCATGGCCCGTTCGCCGAGGCGGGCATCGCCTGGGTCTACTTCGGGGTCGAGGATCATCCCGAGTACCACAAGCCGACCGACGACTTCGCGACCATCCCGCCGGACTTCTTCCGCAGGTCGGTGGATACGGTCGTGATCGCCGCCCGGCGGTTCGACCTGCAGCTGGACAGCCTGCCGGAGCGCGCGCCATGACCTTCGCCGACCTGATCCCCGTCGCCGAGCGCATCGCCGCGCGACTGATGGCGCGGGGCGAGAGCGTGGCGGTCTCGGAGTCCTCCTCCGGCGGCCTGATCTCGGCGGCGCTGCTGGCGGTGCCCCGGGCCAGCGTCTGGTTCCAGGGCGCCAGCATCACCTACACGCCCAATGTCGCCCGCGGCCTGCTCGGGCTCTCGCGCGGCGACCTGCCGGCGGGGATGCGTTCGGCGACCGAGCCCTACGCCCTGTTCATGGCCGGGGTGATCCGCGAGAAGCTGCGCGGGACCTGGGGTCTGTGCGAGACGGGCGCGGCGGGACCGGACGGCAACCCCTACGGCGACGCCGCCGGCCACGCCTGCGTCGGCGTCGTGGGCCCGGTGGAAGCCAGTTTCACCCTGGAGACCGGTAAAGCGGACCGCGCCGCCAACATGGCGGCCTTCGCGAAGTTCGCGCTGGAGCGGTTCGAGGCTGTCCTTCCCTGATCCTCCCCGCCGAAGGCGGGGAGGGGGACCGGCGAAGCCGGTGGAGGGGACGGCGTTTGAGGCGGCGGTTCCGTCCCCTCCACCGCGCAAGCGCGGTCCCCCTCCCCAGCAAGCTGGGGAGGATCAGCTCATGAAAGTCGGCAGCCAGTCCTCGTGGGCCGCGCGCAGCCTCGCCAGCGGGATGCTGAACAGGCCCTTCGAGGCGAAGGCCTCGCCCCCGGCCTGGCCGACCACGCTGGCGTGCAGGCCGGCGGCGGCCGCCGCCTCCAGCACCGCCTGCGGCGCCGTGGTGGCGATCAGGTAGCGGGCCTGATCTTCGCCGAACAGGAACGGATGGGCGTGGGCCTCGCTTGTGGCGTCCAGGGTCAGGCCCACGCCGGAGGCGAGCGCCATGTCCGCCGCCGCGACCACGAGGCCCCCGTCCGAGAGGTCATGCACCGTCTTCTCGGCGCCAGACTGGATCAGACGCCGCACGAAGTCGCCGCTCCTGCGCTCCAGCGCCAGGTCCACCGGCGGCGGGGCGCCGTCCTCGCGGCCGAGCACCTCGCGCAGATAGATCGAGGCGCCCAGTTCGCCGTGGTTGACGCCGACCACGACCAGCGCGTCGCCGGCCTTCATCCCCGAGAAGTCCGCCCGCCGGCTGTATTCGTTCAGCAGGCCGACGCCGCCCACGGTCGGGGTCGGGGGAATGGCCTGGCCGTTGGTCTCGTTGTAGAGGCTGACGTTGCCGCTCACGACCGGGAAGTCGAGCGCGCGGCAGGCCTCGGCCATCCCCTCGATCGCCTTCACGATCTGGCCCATGATCTCGGGCCGTTCGGGATTGCCGAAGTTGAGGTTGTCGGTGATGGCGATGGGCTCGGCGCCGACCGCGGTCAGGTTGCGCCAGGCCTCGGCGACCGCCTGCTTGCCGCCCTCGCGGGGGTCGTTCTGGACGTAGCGCGGGGTGCAGTCGCTGGTCACCGCCAGGGCCTTGCGCGAACCGTGCACGCGCACGATGCCGGCGTCGGCGCCGGTGGCGCTGTCCTCCAGCGTGTCGGCCATGACGTGGCGGTCGTACTGCTCCCAGATCCAGCGCTTGGAGGCGATGTCCGGGCAGCCGATCACCTTCAGCACCGCGGCTTCCCAGTCGGTCGGGGCGGGAACCTGACCCGGATCGAGGCGGGGCTGCTTCACCGGCTCGACCCACGGCCGGTCGTAGAGCGGCGCGTCGTCGGAAAGCGGGCTGAGCGGGATGTCGCAGACCACTTCGCCGTGGCGCCTCAGCACGATGTGGCCGGTGTCGGTGGTGCGGCCGATGACGGCGGCGTCCAGGCCCCATTTCTCGAAGATGGCGTGACCGTCGCGCTCCCGGCCGGGCTTGAGGATGGCCAGCATCCGCTCCTGGCTCTCCGACAGCATCATCTCGTAGGCGGTCATGCCTTCTTCGCGCTGGGGCACCTGGTCGAGGTCCAGCTCGATGCCGACGCCGCCCTTGCCCGCCATCTCCACGGAGGAGGAGGTCAGGCCGGCCGCGCCCATGTCCTGGATGGCGGCCACGGCGCCGGTGGCCATCAGCTCCAGCGTCGCCTCGATCAGCAGCTTCTCGGCGAAGGGGTCGCCGACCTGGACCGTCGGGCGCTTCTCCTCGCTCGCCTCGTCGAACTCGGCGCTGGCCATGGTCGCGCCATGGATGCCGTCGCGCCCGGTCTTGGAGCCGAAATAGACCACCGGCAGGCCCGCGGCCGGCGCCGCCGAGTAGAAGATCCTGTCGGCGTCGGCCAGGCCCACGCACATGGCGTTGACCAGGATGTTGCCGTCGTAGCCGCGGTGGAAGTTGGTCTCGCCCGCCACGGTCGGCACGCCCACGCAGTTGCCATAGCCGGCGATGCCCGCCACCACGCCGCTGACCAGCCGCTTCGTCTTGGGATGGCCCGGATCGCCGAAGCGCAGGGCGTTCAGCAGGGCGACCGGCCGGGCGCCCATCGTGAAGACGTCGCGCATGATGCCGCCCACGCCCGTCGCCGCGCCCTGGTAGGGCTCGATGTAGGAGGGGTGGTTGTGGCTCTCCATCTTGAAGATGGCCGCCTGGCCGTCGCCGATGTCGATGACCCCGGCGTTCTCGCCCGGCCCGCAGATCACCCGCGGGCCCGTGGTCGGGAACTTCGACAGGTGCCGGCGGGACGACTTGTACGAGCAGTGCTCGGACCACATCACCGAGAAGACGCCCAGCTCGACAAGATTGGGCTCGCGGTTCAGCCGCCGCAGGATGACGTCGTATTCCTCCGGCTTGAGGCCGAACGCGACGGCCGTCTCGGCCATGGTCTGTGCGGGAGCGGTCATGGCGCGGGCTTCTAGCCCGAGCGGACCAACTGCGCCACCGCCGCGAGCGGGCGACTGGCGTTTGTCCGCCGCCTGGGTCACCATCGGGCGATGCACGCCGACCGCAGACAGGCCCTCGCCGCCCTGGGCGTCCTTCCGTTCCTCGGCGCCCCGGTCCGCGCCGCCGAGGCGGTGAAGGTCGCCATCGAGACCGCCGTCGGGACGATCACCGTCGCGCTCTACCCGGACAGGGCGCCGCTCACCGTCGCCAACTTCCTGCGCTACGTCGACGAGAAGCGATTCGACGGCAAGGAATTCTATCGCACGGTGCGGCCCGACTACGCTCCCGGCGCCGGGCTGATCCAGGGCGGGGTGCACGGCGACCCGGCGCGCCTGCTGCCGCCCATCGCCCACGAACCGACCAGCCAGACCGGCCTGCGCCATCTCGACGGCACGCTGTCCATGCCCCGGCGCGAGCTCGGGACGGCCGATGGCGAGTTCTTCATCTGCCTGGGCGACTCGCCCTGGTTCGACGTCAATCCGATCAAGCCCGGCGACAACCAGGGCTACGCGGCCTTCGGCCAGGTGGTCGGCGGCATGGAGGTGGTGCGCGCCATCCACGCCCTGCCGACCCACCCCACGGAGGGCGAGGCCTACGGCATGAAGGGCCAGATCCTCGAGCCTCCCGTGGCCATCGCCTCGGCGCGAAGGCTCTGAGCCTCGCTATCCGCGCAGGGCGCGGCGGCCGGCCCAGACGGCGCCGAAGGCGAAGGGCATGACCAGCAGGACGAGCATCAACGCCGTCGCCGCGACGCCCGGAACGGTCAGGTACTCGCCGAACTGGATCCTGTTGGCGGCCGGATCGGCGAGCGCGTCCTGCGCCAGCGGCAGGCCGATGACGACGGCGAAGAGGGCGCTGGTCAGGGCGGTTACTGCCCGGGCCAGTCGGCCGGCCGACAGGGCCAGGAAGGCGCCCAGCACCGCGGTCAGCCAGACCGCCCCCGCGGTCGCGGTCACCGCCAGCCCCCGGTCGGCGGCCAGCAGACCGAAACCGTAGCCGACATAGTCAGGGTCGACGTAGCCCCGCACCGGGGCCGCCGAATTCATGCCCGCCACCAGCAGGTGGGCGAATCCGACCACGCCGGCCGCCAGGCCCGCCTTCGCCGCGCGCGCCCGCAGAATCCAGAGGACCAGCAGGACGGCGGATACGCCCAGCGCGAACCAGGCCCAATTGATGCGACTGAAGTCCATGACCGCCCCCTGACTGCCGTGCGGAAACTGGCCGAGCGGCGTTGGGCTCGCCAGCGAATTCCCCGGAAGGGAGTCGTTGCGTCCTTCGACACGCCCGTTGCGCGGGCTGCTCAGGATGACGTCTGACGGAATACGTCATCCTGAGCAGCGCTGGCCGAGCGCGTGTCGAAGGACGCAGGGCGCCAGACTTAGGCGCTCGCCAGCGCGCTCTGGAACAGGATGGCGCCGTCGGCCGAGGTCAGGTCGGCCTCGAAGGCGCGGTCGGGGTGGGGCATCATGCCCAGCACATTGCCGGCCGGATTGACGATGGCGGCGATGTCGCGCGCCGAGCCGTTGGGATTGTCGCGGTAGCGGAACACCACCTGGCCCTCGCCCTCCAGCCGGTCGAGCGTGGCCGCGTCGGCGAAGTAGTTGCCCTCGCCATTGCCCACCGTCATCGTCACCTCGCGGCGGCCCTGATAGCCCGCGGTGAAGCGGGTCTGGGCGTTGGTCACTTCCAGCGCCACCGGCTTGCAGACGTACTTCAGGCCTTCGTTGCGCAGCAGGGCGCCGGGCAGCAGGCGCGCTTCGCACAGGATCTGGAAGCCGTTGCAGATGCCCACCGTCGCCACCCCGCGGTTCGCCGCCGCGATCACCTCGGCCATCACCGGCGACAGGGCCGCCATCGCCCCGCAGCGCAGGTAGTCGCCGAACGAGAACCCGCCCGGCAGCACGATCAGGTCGAGGCCGGCGGGAAGGGCCGTCTCCTTGTGCCAGACCATCTCGACGCTGGCGCCGGTCGACCGCTCGATGGCGACCTTGCAGTCGCGGTCGCAGTTGGAGCCGGGAAAGACGATGACGGCGGCCTTCACCTCAGGCGACCTCGATCCGGTAGCCTTCGATGACGGTGTTGGCGAGCAGCTTCTCGCACATGGCCTTGACCTCGGCCTCGGCCGCGGCCGTGTCGCCGCCGCCGACGTCGAAGGTCAGCACCCGGCCGACCCGGACATCCTTCACATCGGCCCAGCCGAGCCCGTGCAGGGCGCTCTCGACGGCCTTGCCCTGCACGTCGAGGACGCCGGGTTTCAGGAAAACATGGACCGTGGCTTTCATCGGCTAGTGCAGTCCCCCGCGGATGACCGTCGGCATTTCCTTCATGATGCCCAGGCGCCGGGCGACCTCGGTGTAGCTCTCGATGACGTCGCCCAGGTCGCGGCGGAAGCGGTCCTTGTCGAGCTTCTCGTTGGTGGCGCTGTCCCACAGCCGGCAGCTGTCGGGGCTGATCTCGTCGGCCAGGATCACGCGCGAGAAGTCGCCTTCCCAGACGCGGCCGAACTCGATCTTGAAGTCGACCAGGGTGATGCCCACCGCGCCGAACATCCCGGTCAGGAAGTCGTTGATGCGCAGGGTCATGGCCATGATGTCGTCGATCTCCTGGGTCGAGGCCCAGTTGAAGGCGGTGATGTGCTCCTCGGCCACCATCGGGTCGCCCAGCTTGTCGTCCTTGAGGCAGAACTCGATGATCGAGCGGGGCAGGGGCGTGCCCTCCTCGAGGCCCAGGCGCGTGGACAGGCTGCCGGCGGCGATGTTGCGGCAGATCACCTCCAGCGGGACGATCTCCACCTCGCGGATCAGCTGCTCGCGAAGGTTCAGCCGCTTGATGAAGTGGTTCTGGACGCCGATGGCGTTCAGCTTGGTCATCACGAATTCGCTGATGCGGTTGTTGATGACGCCCTTGCCCTCGAGGACGGCCTTTTTCTGGGCGTTGAAGGCGGTGGCGTCGTCCTTGAAATACTGGATCAGGGTGCCGGGTTCGGGGCCTTCGTAGAGGATCTTGGCCTTGCCCTCGTAGATCTTCTTGCGGCGGGTGGTCATGGTCTCGATTTCCCCGTGGGGGTCGCGTCGGCGGCTGGAAAACGAAAATCGCGCGCCGGCGGTCGAGCCTGCGCGCGGGTGTTCGACTCAGGGCCGCTGTCGCTGAAGTCGGGCGGGAACCTACCTGATGCCGACCCTGTGCGCAAACCTCCCCCCTTCGGGTGACAGTCTTGATTGCGGCGGGGCGGACAACCCGATATCAGGGCGCCCGTGAGTTTACTGGAGTCTGCATGAGCACGTTCGACGAGCGCGAGAAGGGCTTCGAAAAGAAGTTCGCCCTCGACGCCGAGCAGGAATTCAAGGCCTCCGCCCGCCGCAACCGGATGTTGGGCGAGTGGGCGGCCGGTCTGATGGGTCTCGAATCGGTCGACGAGTACGTGCGGGCGGTCGTGAAGTCTGATTTTGACCAGCCTGGCGACGAGGACGTGCTGCGCAAGGTGTTCGGCGACCTCAAGGGAGCCGGCGTGACCGTCTCCGAGGGCGATGTCCGCATGAAGATGGACGAGCTCCTCGCCCAGGCCCGCGAGCAGATCAAGGCGGGCGGGTAGGCCCCATCGTCATGGCCCGGACAAGCCGGGCCATGACGGCTCAATGTTGTCCGAACACCCGTCCGAAGATCGTGTCGACGTGCTTGAAGTGGTAGGCGTCGTCGAACAGCGCCTCCAGCTCGGCGTCTGACAGCGCCTTGCCGACGAAGGGGTCGGCCTTCAGGAAATCGATGAACCGGCCCTCGCCGCGCCACACCTTCATGGCGTTGGACTGCACGGCGGCGTAGGCCTCCTCCCGCGACACATCCTTCTGGGTCAGGGCCAGCATCACCCGCTGCGAATGGACCAGGCCGCCCAGGCGGTCGAGGTTTCGGCGCATGTTCTCGGGATAGACCACCAGCCGCTCGACGACGCCCGCCAGCCGGCGCAGGGCGAAGTCCAGATGGATCGAGGCGTCCGGCGCGATGCCGCGCTCGACCGAAGAATGGCTGATGTCGCGTTCGTGCCAGAGGGCGACATTCTCCAGCGCCGGCACGACGGCCGAGCGCACCAGCCGGGCGAGGCCGGTCAGGTTCTCGGTCAGGATCGGGTTGCGCTTGTGAGGCATGGCCGAGCTGCCCTTCTGGCCGGGATCGAAGGGCTCTTCCGCCTCCAGCACCTCGGTGCGCTGCAGATGGCGGATCTCCACCGCCAGCCGCTCGATGGACGCGGCGACCACCGCCAGGGCGGCGAACCAGGCGGCGTGGCGGTCGCGCGGGATCACCTGGGTCGACACCGGCTCGACCGCCAGCCCCAGCCTGTCGGCCACATGGGCCTCCACCCGCGGGTCGATGTTGGCGAAGGTGCCGACGGCGCCGCTGATGGCGCAGGTGGCGACTTCGAAGCGGGCCATGGCCAGCCGCTCGCGGGCGCGCGCGAACTCGGCGTAGTGGCCCGCCAGCTTCAGGCCGAAGGTGGTCGGCTCGGCGTGGATGCCGTGGCTGCGGCCGACGCAGGGCGTCATGCGGTGCTCGAAGGCCCGCCGCTTCAGCGCCGCCAGCACCAGGTCGACGTCCTCGAGCAGCAGGTCGGTGGCCCGGCTCATCTGCACGGCCAGGCAGGTGTCCAGCACGTCGCTGCTGGTCATGCCCTGGTGCAGGAAGCGCGCCTCGGGTCCGACCACCTCCGCCACATGGGTCAGGAAGGCGATGACGTCGTGCTTGGTGACCCGTTCGATCTCGTCGATGCGGTCGGCGTCCCAGACCGCGTCCCGGCCCCCGGCCCAGATGGCCTCGGCGGCCTCCTTCGGGATGACGCCCAGCCGCGCCATCGCGTCGGCGGCATGGGCCTCGATCTCGAACCAGATGCGGTAGCGGGTTTCCGGCGACCAGATGGCGACGGCTTCGGGGCGGGCGTAGCGGGGGATCATGGACCCGCCCGCTACGCCGTCCCCGGGGCCGAGGTCAACCCTGCGCGGCCGCGCGGTCCTGCATGTGCTTCACCATCCCGATGGCGGCCAGGAAGTAATGCAGCGACGCCCAGGCGTAGAAACAGATCGAAACGATGATCGCCTGGCGCGTGCCCAGCGAGCCGGCGGCGTGACAGGCGGCCGCCAGGGATTCCGCGGCCCCGTCGGGAGCCTTGCCGCCCGGGCAGTCCCGGATGAAGTCGCCGACCCCCGGGTCGGCCCCGACGGCGGCGAACATCCCGCTCACCGTCTGGCCCGGGTGGGCGAAGTTGAACTGGCCGAGCGCGTCGCTGACCCAGCCGGTG
This sequence comes from Pseudomonadota bacterium, assembly GCA_049323695.1. GTDB lineage: Bacteria > Pseudomonadota > Alphaproteobacteria > Caulobacterales > Caulobacteraceae > Caulobacter. Next base: position 23,200 of record JBMOOF010000022.1, on the reverse strand, counting down.
AACACCGGCCCGCCGCCGAGCGCCAGCAGGTTGAGGAAGAAGAACAGCAGGGCCGTCGCGGTCGCCCGCTGGGTCACCGGCACGGAGTTCTGGACGACCCCGAACGTCGGACCCAGGTAGGTGTAGTGGAAGATGCCGGGGACCAGCAGGATCAGCGCCGCGGTCCGCCAGTCGTTCTGCAGATAGGCGGCGATGTAGATCGGCGTGGCGACCAGCAGGCCGATGGCCGGAACCAGCGGATACCAGATCGCGCTGCGCCGGGCCGCCCGGTCGGCGATGAACCCGCCGACCAGCGTGCCGACCCCGGCCGAGAAGCCGCCGACCAGCCCGGTGATCAGGCCGACGGTGGCGTAGTCGAGGCCGAACTGCCGCACGAAATAGGCCGGCACGAAGGCGCCGGAGCCATAGGAGCCGAACGAGGCGATGGTGACGCCCAGCACCATGTGCAGCACCGGCCACCGGGCGAACAGGGCCCGTGTCACGCTCCACAGCTCGCTGAACTCGCGGCCGATCGAGAAGGGCTGAGGCGCGTGGACGGCCGGGGCGGTGACGTCCTCCTCGACCAGCGGACGTTCGGCGAGGTCGGAATGGCCGCGCGGCGGCTCCTTGACCAGCAGCTTGAACAGCAGGGCCAGGATCAGGCCCGGCAGGCCGACGATCACGAAGGCCCAGCGCCAGCCCATGTTCTGCGCCAGCCAGCCGCCGGCGACGGCGCCGATCATGGTCCCCAGCGGGATGCCGAACGAGTAGATCGACAGGGCGCTGGCCCGCTTCTTGGGTTCGAAATAGTCGCTGATCAGGGAGTGCGACGGCGGCGAGCAGCCGGCTTCGCCGATGCCGACTCCGAAGCGCAGGGCCGCCAGCATGGTGAAGTTGACCGCGGCCCCGCACAGGGCGGTGAAGCCCGACCAGATGACCAGGGCGAGCGTGATGATGGTGACCCGGTCCCCTCTCTCGGCCCAGCGGGCGATGGGAATCCCCAGCGTCGTGTAGAGCAGCGCGAAATACAGCCCGCCCAACAGGCCCAGCTGGGTGTCGGTGAGCTCCAGGTCGACCTTGATGGCCTGGCCGATGGTGGAGATGATCGTCCGGTCGATGAAGTTGAACGTGTAGGCCGCGACCAGCATGGCCAGCACCAGGGCCTTGTAGCCGTTCGAATAGATGGGCCGCGCGGCGCCCCCCGCCGTCACGTCGGTCATGCAGGCCTTCCTTCCCTTGAGACTTTCGATGCCGTTTCCGCGGCGAATTCGCTCCGCGCCCCGCTCAGCTGACCATCTCCTCGCGGATGGTCTTGCGGGCGATCCAGAACAGGGCGGCGGCGATGAAGCCGAACAGGGTCGAGACGATGAGGGCCCAGCGGATGCCCTGCGCCGCGCCCAGGCCCATGCCCTCGCCGAACAGGTCGCTGAGCGCGCCGACGCCGAGCGGGCCGAGCCCCAGGCCGATGAGATTGATCACGAACAGGATCACCGCGGCCGCCGTGGCCCGGGCGTGCGGCGGCACGAGGCTCTGGGCCGAGGCGTAGACCGGGCCGTACCACAGCGTGCCGAGCAGCGCCGGCGCGGCCAGGATCGGGATCGCCCAGGCGGCCGACGGCACGCTGACGCCGATGATGTAGATCGGAATGGTGACCACCGAGGCGATGGCCGGAACGACGACGTAGCCGCGCAGGTCGCGAACCGCGTAGCGGTCGGCGATGACGCCGCCGAGCCAGGCGCCGCAGACGCCCGCCACGCCGCCCATGGCGCTGAGGGCCAGCCCCAGGAAGCCGCGCGACTCCAGCCCGAACATCGTCGCCAGCCGGGCCACCTCGGCGCCGTGCTCGCGCAGGAAGAACGAGACGGTGAACGGCGCGTGGCCGTAGCCGATGAAGGCCTTGATCGAGGCGGCGAAGGCGATCAGCCAGAAGGTCTTCTTGGTGGCCAGCAGGGCCATGGCCGCCTTGAACGTCACGCCCGCCGCCGGCGACAGGGAGGCCGCGGCGGCGGCGAGCTTCTTTCGCGGCTCGACCAGCGTCAGCGCGGCGATCAGGGCGACGACGACGCCTGGCGCGCCGGCGATGAAGAAGGCCCATTGCCAGCCGTAGGCGTCGGCGACGAGGCCGCCCAGGGTCAGCCCGACCACCGTGCCCAGCGGCGTCCCCATCGAATAGAAGGCGATCGCCGAGGCGCGCTTCTCCTTGGGGACGTAGTCGGTGATCAGCGAATGGGCGGGCGGCGTGCAGCCCGCTTCGCCGACGCCCACCCCGATGCGGAAGAGCAGCAGCTGCCAGAAGTTGCCGGCCAGGCCGCAGAGGGCCGTGAAGCCGCTCCAGACCAGCAGGGCGCCGGAAATGATGTAGCCGCGGTGCCGGGTCTCGGCCGCCCGGGCGATGGGGATCCCGAGCGTGGTGTAGAAGACCGCGAACGCCAGGCCGGACAGCGCGCCGAGCTGCCAGTCGCGCAGGTCGAACGCGTGCTTGATGTCCTCCATCAGGATGTTGAGCACCTGACGGTCGAGGAAGTTGAGGGTGTAGATGACCAGCAGCAGGCCGAGGGCGTAGCGGCGATAGGCGTCGCTGACGGGAGGGACCGCGGGGGTCGTGGCCGCCGGGGCGGACACAGGCCCTTCCGCCGGCGCGGCGGCGTCGGTCATCTGCACGCTCCTCCCTGTCAAACGCTTGTTCTATTTCTCGGCGCACCTTACGTGCGGGTCAGGCGGGGCGTAGTCACGGATGCGTGATCGGGAGGGCGGCATGGAAATCATCGTCGGGACGAAGGCGTGGTCGAGCTGGTCGATGCGGCCCTGGCTGGCCCTGAAGCGCACCGGGGCGCCGTTCGAGGAAACCCTGATCCCCCTGCGCGAGGCCGAGGCCTCGACCGCGGCGATCCGCCGCCACTCGCCCTCCGGCCTGGTGCCGGCGCTGAGGGACGGCGACCTGGTGATCTGGGACACCCTGGCCATCTGCGAATACCTGGCCGAGCGCTTCCCGGAAGCTGGCCTCTGGCCCGCCGGCCGGGCCGACCGGGCCCTGGCGCGCGCGGCGAGCGCGGAGATGCACAGCGGCTTTTCGGCCCTGCGCGCCGAATGCCCCATGGACCTGGCCCTGCGCGCGAAAGCCGACCTCTCCGCGGCGGCCCGGGCCGACATCGGCCGCATCGTCGAGCTGTGGACCGGCCTGCTGGCCCGCTCCGGCGGCCCGTTCCTGTTCGGCGACTGGTGCATCGCCGACGCCTTCTACACCCCGGTGGCGACCCGCGTCCGCAGCTACGCCATCGACCTGGGCGCCGACGCGGCCCAGGCCTACAGCGACCGCCTGCTGGCGACGCCGGAGTACCTGGCCTGGGAGGCGGGGGCGTAGGCTTCGAGGGACAGACTCTGGTGGAGGGCGATCCATAGGGCGCCGGCGCCCGAAATCGGTGAGCGTCTGGGATCTGCCGGAGTGTGACGCATCGCCTTGATTGGCGCCCTGTTTCGGTGTCCCGTTGCGGGCAGAAACAGGGGCAGTCAGTGGCGAACCATCTTGAAGATCTGACGGCGGAGTGGCTGGAGTTCAACGGTTACTTTGTCCGCAAATCGGTTCTCGTCGGCAAGCGTGACCAGGGCGGATGGGAAGGCGAGCTGGACGTTGTGGCCGTCCATCCCGCCACGAAACACTTGCTGCACGTCGAGTGTTCGCTAGATGCTGACACATGGGAAAGGCGTGAAAGCCGATTCAGTGCGAAGTTCGAGCGGGGCCGTCGCCACATCGGTGATCTCTTCGCCGGGTTGGAAATCAAGACGAAACCTGATCAGGTCGCATTGCTCGCTTTAGGCGGAGGCCCGCGCGAAGAGCTTGGCGGCGGTAGGATCGTTTGGGTCGCTGACTTCGTTGCGGACATTCTGGCAGAGTTGAGCACGCGCCCCTTCAACAAGAACGCGGTTCCGTCCACGTTGCCTCTGCTGCGGACAATGCAACTTGCGGCGCAGCCAAGCAAGAAACGCAAACTGACAGGCAGTCTGCTGCCCGGTTCGGAATCGGGGTCGCTCACACTTCACGTAGCTGAACAGGCGTCCAGCCCGTCGCCGTCGACCGCCCGGGCGTGACGGCGTGGCCCGATCACGCCCTGGCGCCGGGCGGTTGACTTGCCTGTGAACGGCGAGGCGTGATCCACCGGCGTTCCTGTGTCGTAGGGCTGGTCGGGGGCGACCGGAGGCCACCATGCTGATCCGCCATGCCGGCGATCTGACCGAGAACGACGTCACGCCGCGCGACCTCTATCTGCGCCGCCGGGACTTCATGGCCGGCGCCGGCCTGGCGCTGGCGGCGGGACCGGCCGGGGCCGTCGCCCTGAAGGGCGCGCCGAGCCGCTACTCCACCGCCGAGCCGATGACGCCGAAGGACGACGTCACCGGCTACAACAACTTCTACGAATTCGGCGTCGACAAGGACGACCCGGCCCGCAACGCCGGCCGGCTGAAGACCGCGCCCTGGACGGTGACGATCGACGGCCACTGCGCCAGGCCGGGCCGGTACGACCTCGCCGACTTCCTGCGCGGCAATCCGCTGCAGGAGCGGATCTACCGCCTGCGCTGCGTCGAGGGCTGGTCGATGGTGATACCCTGGCTGGGCGCGCCGCTGGCCGATCTGCTCAAGCGCTACGGGCCGACCAGCCGGGCGAAGTATGTCGCCTTCGAGACCCTGCACCGGCCGGACGAAATGCCCGGCCAGCGCCGCGGCGTGCTCGACTGGCCCTATCGCGAGGGCCTGCGCATGGACGAGGCCATGCACCCGCTGACGATCATGGCCGTCGGCCTCTACGGCGAGAGCCTCAAGAACCAGAACGGCGCGCCGATGCGCCTGGTCGTCCCCTGGAAATACGGCTTCAAGAGCATCAAGAGCATCGTGCGGATCAGCTTCACCGAGACCCGGCCGCCGACCGCCTGGAACCTCTCGGCCCCGCAGGAGTACGGCTTCTATTCCAACGTCAATCCCGAGGTGGATCACCCCCGCTGGTCGCAGGCGAGCGAGCGGCGGATCGGCGAGTTCCGGCGCCGGCCGACCCTGATGTTCAACGGCTACGCCGCCGAGGTCGCCCACCTCTACCGCGGCATGGACCTGAAGACCTTCTACTGATGGCGCGCGAAACGAGGGACCGCCTGGTCTACGCGGCGGTCTGGCTGGCCTGTCTGGCGCCGGCGCTGTGGCTGGCCTGGCGCGTCGTCGCGGGCGACCTGGGGACCAACCCCATCGAGACCCTGATCCGCCAGCTCGGCGTCTGGGGCCTGCGGCTGCTGCTGGTCGGCCTGGCCATCACCCCGGCCGCCCGTCTGCTGCGCCGGCCCCGGCTGGCGCGCTTCCGGCGCACCGTCGGCCTGTTCGCCTTCGCCTACATCCTGCTGCACCTGTCGACCTGGATCGGCGTCGACCACTTCTTCGACTGGCGGGCCATCGGCAAGGACATCGTCAAGCGTCCCTACATCGCGATCGGCATGACCGCCTTCGTGCTGCTGATCCCGCTGGCGGCGACCTCGACCAACGCCGCCATCCGCCGGCTCGGCCCAGTCCGCTGGCGGCGGCTGCACCGGCTGATCTACCTGATCGTCCCGCTGGGGGTGGTTCACTACGACCTGCTGGTCAAGGCCGACCATCGCCCGCCGCTGATCTACGGCGCTATCGCCGCCCTGCTGCTCGGCTGGCGGGCGGCCGCGGGCCTGAGGCTCAGAACAGCCCCAGCGCCTTGAAGCTGGCCACGCCGTCGCGGCCGACCACGAGATGGTCGTGCACGGCGATCCTGAGGCCGCGGCCGGCCTCGACCACCTGACGGGTGATGTCGATGTCGGCGGCGCTGGGCGTGGGATCGCCTGAAGGGTGGTTGTGCACCAGGATCACGGCGCTGGCCGATAGCTCCAGGGCCCGGCGCATCACCTCGCGGGCGTAGACCGGCGCATGGTCGACCGTGCCGCGGTTCTGCACCTCGTCCAGGATCAGCCGGTTCTTGGCGTCCAGGAACAGCACCCGGAACTGCTCGCGCGGCTCGTTGGCCAGCGCGGTCTTCAGATAGGCCAGCAGGGCGCTCCAGCTGCCGATGACGGTCCGCTTCTGCACGCCGGCCCGTTGCGCCCGCAGCATCGCCTCGCCCAGCAGCCGCAGGTCCAGCGCCGCCTGCGCGCCCACGCCCGGCACGGTACGCGTCTCCTCCATCGCAGCCGTCATCACCGCGCTCAGCGAGCCGAACCGCGTCAGCAGCGCCTTGGCGACCGGCTTCACGTCGCCGCGCGGAAAGGTGCGGAACAGGAACAGCTCCAGCAGTTCGTAGTCGGGCAGGACGTCGACGCTCTTCAGCGCCCGCTCCCGCAGGCGCTCCCGATGACCGAACTGGTGATTTTCCACGGACACGCCGCGCCCCGACGCTATGCGCGCCGCAGCATGCCCTGCGCGGCCAGATTGTAAAGCGCCCAATGCCCGTGGGGGCTCAGCCTTCGCCCTGGATCGCCGGCTTGAACTGGCCGGCGGGCGAGGCGGTGAAGATCTCGACGCCGTCCTTCGTGACGCCCACCGAGTGCTCGCACTGGGCCGACAGGGTCTTGTCGCGGGTCACCGCCGTCCAGCCGTCGCCGAGCACCTTCACCTGCGGCCGGCCCAGGTTCACCATCGGCTCGACGGTGAAGAACATGCCTTCCTCCAGCACCGGGCCTTCGCCGGGACGTCCGAAGTGGAGCACGTTGGGGGCGTCGTGGAAAACCTTGCCCAGGCCGTGGCCGCAGAAGTCGCGGACGACGCTGGCGCGCATCGACTCGACGTAGGTCTGGATGGCGTGGCCGATGTCGCCGAAGGTGGCGCCGGGTTTGATCGCGGCGAGACCCCGGGCCAGGCCTTCGTAGGTGATGTCGACCAGCCGTCGCGCCCGGGCGGAGACCTGGCCGACGCCGTACATGCGGCTGGTGTCGCCATGCCAGCCGTCGAGGACGACGGTGACGTCGATGTTGGCGACATCGCCCTCGCGCAACGGCCGCTCGCCCGGAATGCCGTGGCAGACCACGTGATTGGGCGAGATGCAGACCGTGTGGTTGTAGCCCTTGTAGAACAGGCAGGCGGGGAGACCGCCGTGATCGAGCACGAACTCGCGCGCCAGCCGGTCCAGCTCGGCGGTCGAAACGCCGGGGACGACGTGAGGCGCCAGCATGTCCAGGCACGCGGCGGCCAGCCGCCCGGCCCGGCGCATGCCCTCGAAGCCCTCGGGCCCGTGGATGCGGATCTCGCCGGTGCGGTATTCGCTGTCGAGGATGGCGTCGTTGAAGGTCATCGAGGGTCCCAGGCCGCCCGGTCGGGCGTGACATATGTCGCAATCCCGGCGCGGAACTTCAACACCCGTCCCGGCGGTCCGCATGGCGGGCGGCGCGACAGTCGGCTAGAGGGTCGCCATGACCCCGAGGAAAAAAGGCCTTGGCGCCGTTCCGCGAACCGTCTGGGCGCTGGGCCTGGTGTCCATGTGCATGGACATCTCCTCGGAGATCATCCACGGCCTGCTGCCGGTGTTCCTGGTCGGAACCCTGGGGGCCAGCGTCGCGCTGGTCGGCCTGATCGAGGGCGTTTCCGAGGCCACCGCCTCGATCACCAAGGTGTTTTCGGGCTGGATCAGCGACCGGCTGGGCAAGCGCAAACTGCTCGTGCTGATCGGCTATGGTCTGGCGGCGGCGACCAAGCCGGTGTTCCCGCTGGCGACGACGCCGATGGCGGTGCTGGGCGCGCGCTTCGCCGACCGTATCGGCAAGGGTATCCGCGGCGCCCCGCGCGACGCCCTGATCGCCGACGTCACGCCGGAAGGCCTGCGGGGCGCGGCCTACGGCCTGCGCCAGTCGCTGGACACCGTCGGCGCCTTCGTCGGCCCGCTGCTGGCCATGGGCCTGATGGTGCTGCTGGCGGGAAACATCCGCAGCGTCTTCGCCTGGGCGGTGGTTCCCGCCGCCCTGGCGGTGCTGCTGGTGCTGTTCGGCGTCGAGGAGCCGCGGTCGGCCGACGGCGAGCCGCGGCCCGCCGCGCCCCTGCGCTGGGCGGACGCCGGCGGCATGGGCGCGCGCTACTGGACCGTCGTCGCCTTCGGCGTGGCCTTCACCCTGGCCCGGTTCAGCGAGGCCTTCCTGATCCTGCGCGCCGCGGACGCCGGCCTGGCGCCGGCGCTGTCGCCGCTGGTGCTGGTGGTGATGAACCTGGTCTACGCCTCGGTCGCCGCGCCGGTGGGCGCCCTGTCGGACCGGATCGGCGTTCGGGGTCTGCTCGGAGCCGGACTGCTGGCGCTGGTCGCCGCCGACCTGGCGCTGGCCGCCTCGGACTCGCTCGCCGGCGCGCTCGCCGGCACGGCGCTGTGGGGCCTGCACATGGGCCTGACCCAGGGCCTGCTCTCCAGCCTGGTCGCCGGCGCCGCGCCCGGGCCGCTGCGCGCCACCGCCTTCGGCCTGTTCAACCTGGCGACCGGGGCGGCCCTGCTGGCGGCCAGCGGCGTGGCGGGCCTGCTCTGGTCCGCGGCGGGACCCGAGGCGACCTTCCTCGCCGGCGCCGCCTTCGCCGCCGTCGCCCTGGCCGGCCTGACCCTCGCCGCCCGAACCGGCCGCTAGGCGGCGGCCGGTCCGGGACGATCCGAGCCCGAACCCCGCCGGCTGCCCAGGACCGGCAGCCGCCGGGCGATCCGGACGCCGCAGGTATCGATGTCGCAGGCATGGCAGAGGACCTCCACGCCGCGCTCCATCGCCGCGTCCAGCGCCTTGGCGAACACCGGGTCCAGGTCGCGGCAGGCGGCGAAGGCGTCGCAATCGGTCCGCTGGACGACGAACAGCGCCACCGCCCGGTCGCCCGCTTCGACCATCCGCGCCAGCTCCGCCATGTGCCGGCTGGAGCGCGCCGCCGCGCAGTCGGGGAACTCGGCCAGCGTCCCTTCGCGGCGCAGGTGGCAGTTCTTCACCTCCAGCCAGCAGCGTCGGCCGTCGCCCGTCTCCAGCAGGAAATCGACCCGGCTGCCGACGCCATAGCGCACCTCGCGGCGGTGAAGGGCATAGCCGGCCAGATCGGGGATGGCGTCGGCCGCCAGGGCCTCGGCGACCAGGCGGTTCGGCAGCAGGGTGTTGATCCCCACCAGCCCGCCGTCGACCTCCACCAGCTCCAGCGTGTGGGCCAGCTTGCGCCTGGGGTCGTCCGACCGCGACAACCAGGCGCCCAGGCCGGGCGTGTTCAGCCCCAGCATGGCCCCCGGGTTGGGACAGTGGGCGGTCACCTCGCGCCCGTCGTCCAGCCGGACATCGGCGAAGAACCGCTTGTATCGGCGAACCAGCCGGCCATGGGCGAGCGGTTGCGGGAACTCCATGACGCCTCTAAGTCCAAGAGATCGCGAGATGTAGGGAAGGGCCGGTCCGATGGCGAGCCAGAAACGCGTCACCGCGGCGGTCCTGATCATCGGCGACGAGATCCTCTCGGGCCGGACGCAGGACGTGAACCTCGCCGCCATCGCCCGCTTCCTGGGAACCCACGGGGTCGACCTGGCCGAGGCCCGGGTGACGCCCGACGTCGAGGCCGAGATCGTCGCCGCGGTGAACCACCTGCGGGGCCGCTACGACTATCTGATCACCACCGGCGGCATCGGGCCGACGCACGACGACATCACCGCCGACTGCGTGGCCAAGGCCTTCGGCGTGCCGCTGTACGAACACCCCGAGATCCTGGCCATGATGCAGGCGCGCTGGAAGGGCGAGCTCAACGCCGCCCGCCGGCGGATGGCGCGCGTGCCCGAGGGCGGGGTCCTGGTGAACAATCCGGTGCAGGGGCCGCCGGGCTTCCAGATCGGCAACGTCTTCGTTCTCGCCGGGGTGCCGGCGATCATGCGGGGCATGCTCGAGGACGTCGGTCCCCGGCTGAAGGGCGGCGCCGTGACCATCTCGCGCACCCTGCGCGTGGACGGTTCGGGCGAGGGGGTCATCGCCGCGCCGCTGGAAGCGGTGGCGAGGGCCCACCCGGACCTGTCGCTGGGCAGCTATCCCTTCTTCTCGAACGAGGGCTACGGCTCGAATCTGGTCATCCGGGGACGCGACCCCGACGAGGTGTCCTCGACCGTGGCCGAGCTGGCCGCCGCCCTGCGCGCCGTCGGCATCGAGGGCCTCACCGAGCTTGACTCGCCGGGGGCCTGACCCTCTCCTAGCCGCCTGGATTTTTCAGCCGGGGATTGAGTATGCGTCATCTCGCCGCCTGTTTCGCCGTGGCCGCCGGCCTTGGCCTCGCCTCCGTCGCCGCGGCGGAGGAAACCGCCGCCCCGCCGGCGCCCGCCAAGCCCGCCAAGCCGGCCAAGGACGATCCCAACCGGATGGTCTGCACGCGCGAGCACGTGGTCGGCTCCAACCGCCCGAAGAAGGTCTGCATGACCGTCGCCCAGCGCGACGCCCTGCGCGACCAGGCCCGGCGCTCCATGGACGAAGGCCGCCGCACGGCCGGCGGCGACGAACTGGCCCAGGACGGCATGTAGCCGACGATCGCCTTCTGGCGAACGCGATTAGGGCGTATCATGCGCGGCGATCGACACTGTCGAGGAGGCCGCCATGCGCCACCTTGGTCCATTCGTCGTGATGCTCGCCGTCTCCGTCGAGGCTCCGCCCGTCCTCGCGGCCGGGGCCAAGGCGCCGCCATCCGCGGCGCCCGCCCGGGATGGCAGGGATCCCGATCGCATCGTCTGTGAACGCCTGGTCGTCGTCGGCTCGCGCCGGCCGCGGAAGGTCTGCATGACCCTCGCCCAGTGGCAGGAGGCCCGCGACCGCAGCCAGCGCACCCTCATGGAAGGCCGGCGCACCACGGGGTCCGCCAACGCCGTGCTGGGCAACGGCGCGACGGGACCCTACTAAGGGCCGTCGCGGCCCGGTCCGCGGCGCGGGGACGTGGCGGAAACGGTAGACGCAGCGGACTTAAAATCCGCAGCCGCGAGGCGTGTGGGTTCGACCCCCACCGTCCCCACCAGATCGGTCGTCAGCTCGCGGCGCGGTCACGATGCTCCGGTTCGGGGCGGGCGGCCCGTTCCACCACCGCGAACAGCCTCGCGATCTCGATCGGCTTGGCGAGGTGGTCGTCCATGCCGGCTTCCAGATAGCCGGCCACCTGGTGGGCCATGGCGTTGGCGCTCAGGGCGACGATCGGCGTGCGGCGGCGTCCGGACAGGGCTTCGCGGGCCCTGATCTCGCGGGCCGCGCCGACGCCGTCCAGGACGGGCATCTGGACGTCCATCAGGATCAGATCCCAGTCGTCGGCCGCCCAGGCCTCGAGGGCCGCCCGGCCGTCTCCGACCACGACCGGCTGGACGCCGATGTGATGCAGCAGCGTCTTGAGCACCAGCTGGTTGACGCTGTTGTCCTCGGCGGCCAGCACCTTCAGACCGCGGGACGGCAAGGGCCCAGCAAGCTCGCCGACCCCCGGCGGAGCGGCCGGCGCTTCGCCGCGGGCCTCGCCGACCCGGGCGAGGGGGAGGGTGACGGTGAAGGCGGCGCCCCGTCCCGGTTCGCTCGCCACGTCGATGTCGCCGCCCATCAGTTCGGCCAGCTGGCGGCAGATGGCCAGGCCCAGGCCCGTGCCGCCGTAGCGACGGGTGGTCGAGGCGTCGACCTGGGTGAACTTGCAGAACAGCAGGGGCAGCTTGTCGGCGGCGATGCCGGGCCCGGTGTCCGACACCCGGATGACCAGGCCGGCGGCCTCGCGGCGGGCCTCGACCCGGATCTCGCCCTGTTCGGTGAACTTCACCGCGTTGGACAGCAGATTGTAGAGGATCTGGCGCACGCGGGTCGGATCGCCGCGGTAGACGCCCTCGCCGCGGGCGATGTCGAGGGCGAAGGACAGGCCCTTCTTGTTGGCCAGGGCGGTGAACGCCTGGTGCGCGCCCCGCAGCACCTCGCCGAGGTCGAAGTCGATCTCTTCGAGGTCCAGCTTGCCGGCTTCGATCTTGGAGAGGTCGAGGACGTCGTTGAGCACGGCCAGCAGGGCCATCGCCGACTCGCGCACCACCTCCAGACGCTCCGACTGCGCGGGCGACAGCCCGTCCAGGGCCATGGCCTGGGTCATGCCGAGCACCCCGTTCAGCGGGGTGCGGATCTCGTGGCTCATGGTCGCCAGGAAGGCGCTCTTGGCTTCGCTGGCGGCCTCGGCCGCGTCGCGGGCGTCGCTCAGGTCGTCGCGCATGGCCTGCAGCGCCAGGCGCTGGCGGGTGACGTACCAGCACACCGGAATCGCCACCACCAGCGAGATAACGAAGGTGTTGAACGGCGTATAGGTGCCGCTGCCGGCCATGATCACGGCGCTGACCAGGAAGTCGACCGCCATCGCCGCGCCGACCACGACCACGACGAGCGCGGCGGTCTTTCCGACAATGCCTGAAAGGTGAGCGCGCACGGGCCGGATCGCGAGGCGAACGATGACCCTCGAATCCTGAGGCCTCGCCGTTAACAAGGCCGAAACCCGAAGCGGGTCGCCGATGTGGAAAAGCCGCCGCGGGGAACCGCGGCGGCTTGCCCTGAAACGCCCCGCCGAAGCAGGCGTGACCCGTTGTCGCGACCCTTACGGCAGGGTCGCCTTGAGGCCGACGACCACGCGGCTGTCGCAGAGCGCGCCGCAACCCAGGTCGCTGTCGTGGAAGCGGACGTCGAGGGCCACCTTCTCGAAGGCGTAGGTCACCCCGATGTTGCCGGTCGTGTAGTCGAAATCGCCGAAGGGCGTGTCGACCTGCTGGTTGCCCAGCGCGCCGCTCACCGTCCAGCCGTCGGCCGGCGAGACCGAGCCGTTGACCTCGACGTACAGGCCGTCGTCGGTGAACACGCCGGTGTAGTCGGGCGTGTAGTAGGCGGCGGCGCCCAGGGTCAGCGGTCCGGCCGGGACCGAGGCGGCCGCCTTGAACTCCCACTGGGCCCAGTCCGCGCCGGACGGCTCGTTGACGTAACCGTAGTAGATGGCCCCGAAATCGAAGGTCACCGGACCGGCCGTCGGCTTGACGCCGGCGTAGAGGTCGACCTCGCCGTCGGTGCCGTCGCCGAAGTCGACGTTGGAGGCCCAGACGCCGGCGTAGAACTGGTCGACGGTCACGTCCGCGCCGCCGAAGATCTGCACGTCTTCGTCGGTCTGGCTGACGCCCCGGAACACGTAATCGGACGCGACCCCGATGTTGAACGAAACCTCCTGGGCGGAGGCGGCCCCGGCCATGGCGAACGACGCCGTGGCGGCGCAGAGAGCAAGTCTGAGAGCTTTCATCGCTATCCCCTGTTGTTGCCGACGGCCTCCGCGTTTGCCGCGTGGGGCCGCCGTCGCCCGCCGCACGGCGCCGGGTGGCCCGACAGTGGGGGAAGGCTTGCCGCCGCCCTAACGCCGCCGTCGCGGACGACGCAGGAGGCCCCCGGCTGGCGTCAATTTGTGCGCCGCGGCGCGGCGCCGCCCGTTTCTTGGGCGCCCGGGAGGTCCGGCGGGGCGTCTATCGCATCGAAAGCGAGGCGAAGCCCAGGTGCGTGCCGGCGTCGACGAGCAGGGTCTCGCCGGTGACGTGGCGCGAGGCCGGGGAGGCCAGGAACACCGCCGCGCCGGCCACGTCCTCGGCCGTCGAGGCGGCCTGCAGCGGCGTCGAGCGGATGACCCCCTGCCGCATGCGCGCGATGGTGTCGTCGGGCATGGCCTTGCCGAACCAGGGGGTGTCGATGAAGCCCGGGCAGATGGCGTTGACGCGGATCCTGGGCCCCAGCGCCCGGGCCAGCGACAGGGTCATGGTGGTCATCGCCCCCTTGGAGGCGGCATAGGGAACCGACGAGCCGATGCCGGTCACCCCGGCGATCGAAGCGGTGTTGACCACGGCCCCCGGCGCCGGCGCGGCCTCGAGCAGCGCCCGGGCGGCCCGCACCATCTGGAAGGCGCCCACGACGTTGACCTCGTAAAGGCGCAGGAAGTCGGCCGCGTCGACCGCGTCGAGATCGGCGTGATTGGGCGCGAACTTGGTCGTGCCGGCGTTGTTGAACAGGGCGTCGATGCGGCCGAAGGGTTCGGCGGCGGCGGCGATCCTGCGGCAGTCGGCGTCCGCCGCCACGTCGCCCTGGACCAGGACGGCGCGCGCGCCCTGCGCCTCGACCAGGCGGGCGGTCTCCTCGGCCTCGGTCTGGCTGGAGGCGTAGTTGACGATCACTGCCCGCGCCCCCCGGGACGCCGTCTCCACCGCGATCGCCCGGCCCAGCCCCGTCGAGGCGCCGGTCACCACCACCACGAAGCCGTCGAAATCCCTGCCCGCCATGTGCGTCTCCCCTGCGTCCGGAGGCCTGATAGCGCGCCCGGCCGGCCTTGTCCCCTCCCGGAGGGGGGGCTAAAGCGGCCGGCGATGAGCGATTTTCACCTCACCCAGCTCGGCCGGGCCGTCACGGCGCCGGAGCGGCCCGAGGACGCGGTGCTCGAGCGCGTCCCCAACCCGCAGGCCGGCGCCCTGTTCCTGGCGCGTTTCGTCGTCCCGGAGTTCACCTCGCTGTGCCCGGTGACCGGCCAGCCCGACTTCGCCCACCTGGTGATCGACTACGCGCCGGGCGACTGGCTGATCGAGTCCAAGTCGCTGAAGCTCTACCTGGGCGCCTACCGCAACCACGGCGCCTTCCACGAGGACTGCACGGTCGCGATCGGCCGCCGGATCGTCGAGGTCGCCGAGCCGAAGTGGCTGCGCATCGGCGGCTACTGGTACCCGCGCGGCGGCATCCCGATCGATGTCTTCTGGCAGTCGGGCCCGCCGCCCGAGGGGCTGTGGATCCCGGACCAGGGCGTCCCGCCCTACCGCGGGCGGGGTTAGGGCCGCCAGCGCGTCGTCAGGGCCGCCGCGTCGGGGCGGGCCCGCTCCAGCGGCGGTTCGGTCGGCGTGCCGACGAACACGAAGCCGGCCACCTGTTCGTCCTCGGCCAGGCCGAGCGCCGCCCGCGCCTCGGCGTCATAGGCGTACCAGTCAGTGATCCAGTTGGCGCCGAAGCCCATGGCGGTGGCGGCCTGGAGCAGGATCATGCAGACCGCGCCGGCCGACAGCACCTGCTCCCAGGCCGGAATCTCGCCGGCCTCGGTCCGCGAGACGACGGCGACGCCGAGCGGCGGCGCCTTCAGCTTGCCGAGCCTGGCGACCAGCCTGGCCGCATCGGGCCGAGGGGCGGCGATGGCTTCCAGCCGCGCCGCGAAGGCCGCCTTGTCCTCGCCCGCCAGCACCACGAACCGCCAGGGCGCGAGCTTGCCGTGGTCGGGCGCGCGGGCCGCCAGGGTCAGAAGGTCGGCCAGTTGAGCCTCGTCCGGGCCCGGCGCGGTGAGCGTCAGGGCCGGAGCCGACCGCCGCCGGGCCAGGAAGGCCAGGACCTCGGGCGTCAGGGTCGGGGGCAGGGACTCGCCGAAGGCGGGGGGCGGAGGAATGTGGCGACCCATCGCCGGTCAGGTCGTGGTCTGCGACGACTCGGCGTCGTCCAGCATCGGCCGCAGCTGGATGCGGGTTTCCGGCGCGATGAGCCGGTAGGTCGAATTGAACTCCGGCGCCTCGACGCCGTCGAGCGTGACCGTGGACCGCAGCTCGCCCGTCGCCTCGTTGCGCACGTAGCTCTCGCAGGCCTTCTTGCCCTCGAGCCCGGCCATGGACTCGGCCAGCACGCCGAGCAGCGGCAGGGCCAACTCGGCCGAAGCCGGCCGTTCGTCCATCAGGATGACGATGTCGAGCGCCTCGAACCGGAAGGTCGAGCAGAGGGCGCCGCCCTCGATCTCGACGGTCTCGCGCACGACCATCTGCAGGTCCGGATCGGCCGACATCCTCAGGCGGCTGGTCTGCAGGACCTTTCCGCCCTCGGCGAGGTCGACGAACGAGACGTCCTCGCAGCTCTGATCCGCCTCATGCCAGCCGGAACACCAGACCCGCTCGCCCTTGAGCAGGTCGACGAGCCCCTCGCGGGTCACGGGCCGGTCGGCCGCACGGGCGGGAAGGGAGACGCCGAGGACGGCGAGGGCGAGAACGATGAGGATCGGCGGGCGCATGACGCAAGGCTAGGAGCGGATGACGCCGTCGGCAACAGGCCGCTTGGCGAACGCCGTTCTGATGCCCATATGCGGCCAAAGGGCGCCCGCGACGCGATCGAAGCGAGAATTTGTGCTATTATCGCGCCGGGCTTGAGGGAGGGCCTTTATGCCCAGACAGTTTGAAGTCGTCGAGCCGTCCGCCCCGCCGCCCGTCTGGGCCGCGCTGCGCAACGAGGCCGAACGGGCGGTCCGCGACGAGCCCGCGCTCGGCAGCCTGCTCAACGCGGTTATCCTCTCCCACGACACCATCGCCGAAGCCCTGAGCTACCAGTTCGCCCGCAAGATCGGCGACCAGGAACTGCGCGCCATGAGCGCCCGCGAGATCGCCCAGGAGGCCTACGAGGCGGATCCCGGCCTCATCGCCGCCGCCGAGGCCGACCTGAAGGCGGTGTTCGAGCGCGACCCCGCCTGCAAGGGCTATGTCCAGCCGTTCCTGTTCTTCAAGGGCTTCCAGGCCCTGCAGACCTACCGCGTCGCCCACTGGCTGTGGACGCACAGTCGCGAGACCCTGGCCTTCTATCTGCAGAGCAAGGGCAGCGAGGTGTTCCAGGTCGACATCCATCCGGCGGCCCGCATCGGCGCCGGCGTCTTCATCGACCACGGCACGGGGATCGTCATCGGCGAGACCGCGGTGGTCGGCGACGACGTTTCGATGCTGCACGGCGTGACCCTCGGCGGCACGGGCTCCGAACGCGGCGACCGGCACCCGAAGATCGGCCGGGGCGTGCTGCTCGGCGCCGGGGCCAAGGTGCTGGGCAACATCCGTGTCGGCGACTACGCCAAGGTGGCCTCGGGTTCGGTGGTGCTCCGCGACGTGCCGTCCGGCTGCACGGCGGCCGGGGTGCCGGCGCGGCTGGTCAACTGCCCGACCTGCGAGGAGCCGGCCAGGACCATGGACCACACGCTCGCCGACGACCTGTACGGCGATCGCGGCTGACGCCGCCGCCGGGGCGCTTCGTCGCGGGCCCGCGCGAAAAATCGGGGCGCCGCCCGCAAATCCGGTTTTCTCGGGTCCCCGCGCGCACTAGGGTCCGCGGCCGAACGACGACTGCCCGGAGCGCCCCCGTGGACGACAGCCACATCAAGAAGATCGAAGCCCACCTGAAGCGCACCTTCGGCAACCCGCACTTCACGGTGAAGGCCCGCCGCCAGAAGGATTCCGCCGAGGTCGAACTGAAGGGCGAGTTCCTCGGCGTGATCTATGAAGACGAGGACGAGCCCGGCTCGTTCAATTTCCAGATGGGCATCCTGGCCGAAGACCTGGAGTAGGCCGTTGCCGGGCGGGGAGGGCGCGGCCGTCGGGCCCCGCGCGGACGTCCCCGGCCTCTATGCGCGGCTGCTGGGCGAGGCCTGGGCGGCGCTGCCCGAACCGATCCGCCGCCTCCACCAGCTGGACGACCGCCTGGTCGCCACGGGGCGTGCGCGAGTCGAGCGCGGCGGCGGCCTGGCCTCGCGCCTGATCGGCGCGCTGACCGGCCTTCCCCCCGCCGCGGAAGACGTCGCCGTGCGGGTCGAGTTCCGTCGTCGGGGCGAGCGCGAGATCTGGCGGCGCGACTTCGGCGGTCGGACGCTGGTCACGCCCCAGGGGCCGGGGCGCGACGGCCTGCTGGTCGAGCGGTTCGGACCGGTGAGTTTCGAAATGACGCCGGCCTGGGACGGGCAACGCCTGGGCCTGACCTTGCGGCGCTGGCGCCTGTTCGGGCTGTCGATGCCCGCCGCCCTCGGCCCGCGGATGACGGCCTGGGAGGCGGTCGTCGAGGGCCGCTTCGCCTTCTTCGTCGAAATGGGCCATCCCGCCGTCGGGCTTCTCGTGCGGTACCGGGGCTGGCTGACGCCGGTTTGACGCCGGTCAAGGCAGGCAGGGGCGATCGGACGGAACAGTGACACGCGCGCGCTCCCCCGGAGCCGCGATCGCAGGAGGCGGACATGCCCAAGACATCCACCCTGAAGGTCGTCGACACGGCCGACACCTTCCTCGATGACGCCGTCAAGGCGCTCAAATCGGCCTCGAAACACATCGGCGACGACGCCCAGGACGCCCTGGCCAAGGCCGTGGCGGAGCTGACGCGGGCCGTCGAGACCCTCGTCGAGGAAGCCAAGACCAAGGGCGTTCCCGCGGTCAAGGACGCCGCCAGGGGCGTCGCCCGCACCGCCAAGGAACATCCCGTGGCCGCGACCGCCCTCGTCGCCGCCGCCGCGGCCCTGGTCGGCCTCGCCGTCAGCCGCCGCGGCGACTGATCCCGGCCCGCCGGGCTCCGCGCCGCTGAGGCAAGCCCGGGATTCGCGACCGCTCAGGCTCCGGATTCCGGGGTCGCCCCGCGCTTGACGCCCGCGCGGCCGGCCGCGAGGGTCGGGGTGATGAATCCCGTCCCGGCCCGCCGCCCTGCCTCGACGATGCGGCCCGCCCTTGTCGGCGGCGTTGACTTCCGCCGTCCATGGACCGTCCGCCCCGCCCGAGAGGGAGCCTGGACGTGAGGGTCCTGATCGTCGGCGGCTACGGGCGTTTCGGCGGGCGGCTGATCAGGCTTCTGGCCGACGAACCGCGGCTGACCCTGCTCGCGGCTGGACGGTCGGAAAGCCGGGCGCGCGCCTTCTGCGCCGGACTGGAGAGCCGGGCGACCCTGCTGCCATGGCGGTTCGACCGCGGCGGCGACCTGGACGCCCAGCTCGCGGCGGCCGCGCCGGAGCTGCTGGTCGACGCCAGCGGCCCCTTCCAGGCCTATGGGGCGCGGCCCTGGCGACTGGTCGAGGCCTGCGTCGCGGCCCGCATTCCCTACCTCGATCTGGCGGACGGCGCCGACTTCGTCGCCGGCGTCGCCTCCTGCGACGCGGCGGCGCGGGCGGCGGACGTCTTCGTGTTGTCGGGCGTCAGCACCTGCCCGACGATCACGGCGGCGGCCGTCCGGCGCCTGACGGCCGGCTGGCGGGCGGTTCATTCGATCGCCGCGGGCATCGCCCCCACGCCCTGGGCCGGTCTCGGCGAGAGCGTGCTGCGCGCCATCGCCGCCTACGCGGGTCGGCCCGTGACCCTTGTGCGCGACGGGAGGACGGCGACGGGACGAGCGCTGGTCGAAACGCGCCGGTTCGAGATCGCCCTGCCGGGCGCGCGGCCCTTGCGGAACACCCGGTTCTCGCTCGTCGAGACGCCGGAGCTGCGCCTGCTGCCGTCCCTGTGGCCGGAGTTGCGGGACATCTGGATGGGGGCGGGGCCGAGCCCGGAGATCCTGCACCGTCTGCTGAACGGCCTGGCCTGGCTGGTCAGCGTGCGGGCCCTGCCGTCCCTGGTCCCCCTCGCGCCCCTGTTCCATGCCATCGTCAATTCGATCCGCTGGGGCGAACACCGCGGCGGCATGGTCGTGGCGGTGACGGGCGAGGACGCGGCCGGGCGGCCCGCGCGGCGGTCCTGGCGCCTGATCGCCGAGGGCGACGACGGTCCCTTCATCCCTTCGACGCCCGCCGAAGTCCTGATCCGGGGCCTGCTCGAGGGGCGGCGTCCGGCGCCGGGGGCGCGGCCCTGCACCGGCGAGCTCGACCTGGAAGACCTTGAGCGGGCCTTCGCCGGGAGGGCGATCCGGACGGGCGTCCGCGAGGACTGATCCGGCCGCCGCCGCCCCGGCCTCAGAGGACGCCCAGCATCTCGGCGACCAGCGGGTGGCGCACGATGTCGCGATCGTCCAGGCGGACGACGGCGATGTTGGGCACCGCCTCGAACCGGTCGGCGACGTCGGCCAGCCCCGACAGTCCGGCCAGCAGGTCCGACTGGTTCGGGTCGCCCGTCACCACCATCGTCGAGTGCCAGCCGAGGCGGGTCAGCAGCATCTTCAGCTGGCCGTAGGTGCAGTTCTGGGCCTCGTCGATGACCACGAAGGCGTTGTTCAGCGTGCGGCCGCGCATGTAGCCGACCGGGGCGATCTCGATGGCGCCCTCGGCGATCAGGGCCCGCACCCGCTTCATGGAGAGGCGGTCCGACAGGGCGTCGTAGAGCGGGCGCAGATAGGGGGCGAGCTTGTCCTCCATGTCGCCGGGCAGGTAGCCGATGGACTCGCCGGCTTCCACCGCCGGCCGCGACAGCACGATCTTGCCCACCTTGCCGCCCTCGAGCGCCTCGACCGCCTTGGCGATGGCCAGGTAGGTCTTGCCGGTGCCGGCGGGGCCGAGGGCCATGACCAGGTTGCGCGCGTCGATGGCGGCGAGCAGCTGCGCCTGGCCATCGGACTTGGGCCGTATTGTCTTCACGTACCCCTGGTCGCGATCCTCGTCGCGACCGAGCGGCGACCAGCCCCCCCTGTCCACCGGCAGTCGGCGCACCTTGCCGTCATCCTGGAACTGGGCGTGATCGAATGCGCCTTCGCGCACGGTCCGCTTCAGGGCACGCTTGGTCATCTACTGGCCTCCCATGGGGCATGAAAAAAGGGCGAGGCCGCGAAGGCTCGCCCTTGGGGTCGGGATGGCGGAAGGGGTGGTGCGCGCGGGGCCCGGCGGCTCGCTGCAGCTTCGCGGAACTGGCGGCGACCAATCTCGCCGGACAACTAGACGCGACACCCGGTTCTCCGTCGTCGGGAGACCGCTGGCGAAGATCGACAGCGGCGGGATGCGAAGCGACTGGCGCCGCCTCGAATCGCCCGACTAGGATGATGCTAACTTCGTTTCGATCGGGTTAATCAAGCCGCCAATGCAAATATACGGGGCGTACGGATGACAGTTTATGCTTTGGGCGGCCAGGCGCCGCGGCTGCCCGCGAACGACGAATACTGGATCGCTCCCACCGCATCGGTGATTGGAGACGTGATTCTCGAGAAGAACGCCAGCATCTGGTGGGGCGCGGTGGCCCGGGGCGACACCGATACATTAACCATAGGCCAAAACAGCAACGTCCAGGACGGCTCTGTGCTTCACGCCGACCACGGCATGCCGCTGATCATCGGAGCCAATGTGACGGTCGGCCACATGGTTATGCTTCACGGCTGCGCCATCGGCGACAACAGCCTGATCGGCATCGGCGCCATCGTTCTGAACGGCGCCAGGATAGGCCGCAACTGCCTGATCGGCGCCGGCGCCCTGATTCCCGAGGGCCGGGAGATCCCCGACAACAGCCTGGTCATGGGCGCCCCAGGCAAGGTCGTCCGCGAGATCGGTCCCGAACAGGCCCAGGTCCTGACCGCCTCGGCGCTGCACTACGTCGAGAACTGGAAGCGCTTCCGGCGGGACCTGCGGGAGACGTAGGGGACATGCTCCGGCCATCGGCCGGTGCGTGTCCCCATTGACGGACCGTGCGGAAGGCGGGGACACGTGCTGGCTGCGCCGGAACATGTCCCTGACAACGGAGGAACGACCCATGGCCTACGAGTTCATCAAGGTCGACCGCGAGGGGCCGGTCACCGTCTTCACCCTCAACCGGCCGGAGGTGATGAACGCCCTGCATTCGCCGATGCATTTCGAGCTGGACGAGGCCTTCAACGCCTTCGCCGCCGACCCGGACCAGTGGGTTGGCGTGATCACCGGCGCCGGCGACCGCGCCTTCTCCGCCGGCAACGATCTCAAGCATCAGGCGTCGGGCGGCAAGATGGGCAGCCCGCCCTCGGGCTTCGCCGGCCTCACCAGCCGCTTCGACCTCGACAAGCCGCTGATCGCGGCGGTCAACGGGGTGGCCATGGGCGGCGGCTTCGAGATCGCGCTGGCCTGCGACATCGTCCTGGCCGCGGACACCGCCGTCTTCGCCCTGCCCGAGCCGAAGGTCGGGCTGGCGGCCCTGGCCGGCGGCCTGCACCGCCTGCCGCGCCAGATCGGGCTGAAGCGGGCCATGGGCATGATCCTCACGGCCCGCCGCGTCACCGCCGCCGAGGGCGAGGCCCTGGGCTTCGTCAACGCCGTGGTCCCCGCCGCCGACCTGATGGCCGAGGCGCGCCGATGGGCGCGGATGATCTGCGAATGCAGCCCGATGTCGATCCGCGCCAGCAAGCAGGCGGTGATGCAGGGCCTCGACCAGTCCCTGGCCGCGGCCATCGGCGGCCAGTTCAAGTTTCCGGCGGTGGCCGCCCTGTTCGGCTCGGAGGACTTCCGCGAGGGCCCGCTCGCCTTCGCCCAGAAGCGACCGCCCCAGTGGAAGGGGCGGTAGCCTCCGGACCGTTCAGTTGACGATCGCCCAGGTCCCGTCCGGCTGACGGCAGGCCCGGCCCACGCCGGTGCGCGGCCGGCCGTCGATGTAGATGGTCTGGGTGAAGGTCGTGCACCGGAACCCGGCCGGGTCGGCGTAGTAGCCGTCGATGCGCACCTCGCCGCGGTGCTGGTTGTAGGGGTTGCGCCAGCGGTGATAGCTGCCCGGCCGCCCCGAGTTGAAGCCGTCGTAGTAGGACCGGTAGGCGTAGCTGCGGTCCTCGCAGTCGAGATCGCGTGTCAGGCTCGCTCCTAGGGCGCCGCCGATGATCACGCCGGCGATGGTCGCGCCCGCGTCGTCGTCGCCGGCCGCCTGGCCCAGCAGGCCGCCGATCAGCGCGCCGACCAGCACTCCGGCCGGATCGGGCTTGCCCCGGCATTCCCGGTAATAGCCGTCGTCCCTGTAGGTGTAGCGTCGGTCGTAGCGCCGGTCCCAGTCGCGGTCGCGCTCGTCGCGATAGATGGTCTGGGCGATCAGGCCGGTGGCCAGGGCGACCAGGAAGTAGTCATGGTCGCGGTAGCGGACCCAGCGGTAACCCTTCGGCGGCCGGCGCAGGCCCCTCGCCCGCCAGTCCAGGACGTAGTGCTGCGGCTGGCGGTACTGCGGCGGCAGGCGGTCTCCCGCCGACCAGCGCGGACCGTGGCGGCCATCGCGGGGGCCCTCGAGGCGCTGGTCGAGGCGGTCCCCGGGGCGCGCGCCCGCGTCGGCGGGCTGGGCCCAGGCCATCGGGGCGGCGACCATCGACAGGGCCGCCGCGGCTGCAAGAAGCTGTTTCATGGCGAAATCCTCGGACGGGCGAGGCGCGCTCACCGCCTCGCGACCGCGCGAACCTCCGCCCGCGGGCCGGCCCGCGCCTTGATTTCGCTCAACGTCGCCGATCAGTCGGCCGCCCGGCCGCCCCCCTGGCGATTGCGGTTCCTGTTGCGGTTCCGCCGGCGCTTGGGCGGCGCCTCGGCGGCGGCCGTCAGCGGCTCGTAGCCGGCGGGCCGATGCCGGGCGCGCTGGCCGCGGTC
>JBMOOF010000021.1:0-19745 GCA_049323695.1 Pseudomonadota bacterium | reverse complement strand
AAGTAGCGCGTAGCGAATAGGGAGTAGCGAATAGGGGGTAGGGGGTGGGGCTGGCGGGAACGCCACCCCCAATCACCTAATCGCTATTCGCTACTCCCTATTCGCCCCTCGCCCCTCGCCCCTCGCCCCTCATCAGACCTGCCCCACCGTCTTCAGCTTCGCCCGCGGGTGGACCTCGTTCTGGCTCATGACCACGGTCTGGCCGCGGAAGCGCTCGATGATGGAGCGGACGTAGGGCCGGATCTGCGGGCTGGTGAGCAGGACCGGCTGGTCCCCGGCCAGAGCGGCCCGCTCGAACGCCTCGCGGACGCCACGGATGAACTCCTGCAGCTTGCTGGGGGCCATGGCCAGCTGCCTGTCCTCGCCCTGCCCGATCAGCGACTCGTTGAAGGCGACCTCCCATTCCGGCGACAGGGTGACGATCGGCAGGGCGCCGTCGTCGCCGCGGTTGGCCCAGCACAGCTGGCGGCCCAGGCGGGCGCGGACGGCCTCGACCAGCTGGGTGATCGAGGCGGTGTGCGGCGCGGACTCCGCCACGCCCTCGAGGATGGTGGGCAGGTCGCGGATCGACACCCGTTCGCGCAGCAGCGACTGCAGCACCCGTTGCAGGCTGGTGGCCGTGACGATGGCCGGGACCACGTCCTCGGCCAGCTTCTTCTGCTCGGGGCCCAGCTCCTTGATGAGCTTCTGCACCTCCGCGTAGGAGAGCAGGTCGGCCATGTTGTCCTTGAGAATCTCGGTCAGGTGGGTGGTCAGCACCGTGGCCGGGTCGACGATGGTGTAGCCGCGGAAGGTGGCCTCCTCCCTGAGGCTCTCGTCGACCCAGGTGGCCGGCAGGCCGAAGGCCGGCTCGCGGACGTGGTCGCCCGGCAGCTCCACCTGACCGCCGCGCGGGTCCATGGCCATCAGCGAGCCGATGCGCACCTCGCCCGAGCCGCACTCCATCTCCTTGATGCGAATGCAGTAGCCCTGGGTGGGCAGGCGCATGTTGTCGAGGATGCGCACCGGCGGCATGACGAAGCCGTAGTCGGCGGCCAAAGTCTTGCGCAGGGCGCGGATCTGGTCGGTGAGCTTGCGGCCGTCCAGGTCGTTGATCAGGGTCAGCAGGCCGTAGCCCAGCTCGATCTTGACGTCGTCGATGGCCAGGGACGCGCCGATCGGCTCCTCCTCGGGCTCGGCCGCCGGGGCGATGTCGACCTCGACCGACGGCGCGGCGGCGGCCCGGGTCCGCCGCCAGGCGAGGGCGGCGGCACCGAAGGCGAGGGCCAGGAACGGGGCCATGGGCATGCCCGGGATCAGGGCGATGACCCCGGCCGAGGCGGAGACCATGCCCAGGCCGACCGGGTTCATGGCCAGCTGGGCGACCAGCGCCTTGTCGGCCGAACCCTCGACGCCCGACTTGGAGACCAGGAAGCCCGCCGCGATCGAGATCACCAGGGCCGGCACCTGGGTGACCAGGCCGTCGCCGATGGTCATCAGGGTGTAGGTCGAGGCCGCCTGACCCGCCGGCAGGCTGTGCTGGATGATGCCGATCAGGATGCCGCCGACGATGTTGATCGCCACGATGATCAGGCCGGCCACCGCGTCGCCCCGGACGAACTTGCTGGCGCCGTCCATGGCCCCGAAGAAGGTCGATTCCTGCTCCAGGTCCTTGCGCCGCTTCTTGGCCTCGTCCTGGTCGATCAGGCCCGACGACAGGTCGGCGTCGATCGCCATCTGCTTGCCGGGCATGGAATCGAGGGTGAAGCGGGCGGCCACCTCGGCGATGCGGCTCGAGCCCTTGGTGACGACCACGAAGTTCACGATCACCAGGATGGCGAAGATGATCACGCCGATGATGAAGTTGCCCCCGGTCATCAGCTCGCCGAAGGCCTTGATGATCTTGCCCGCCCCGTGAACGCCCTCGTGGCCGTGGCTGAGGATCAGCCGGGTCGAGGCGAGGTTCAGCCCCAGCCGGAACAGGGTGGTGACCAGCAGCACCGTCGGGAAGGCCGTGAACTCCAGCGGCTTCCTGATCAGCAGCGAGGTCATCAGAATCAGGACCGCGCTGGTGATCGACAGCGCCAGCAGGATGTCGAGGACGAACGGCGGGATCGGCAGAATCAGCAGCACCACGATGCCGATGACGCCGATGGCGAGGCCGACCTCGCCGCGCAGAATCCAGCCCATCACGTCGCGCGGACCGACGCGGCCGGATGCAACCGATGTGACGCCGAGGTCCGCCACGAACTAGTCCCTCCCCGCCCGGGACGGCGTCGCGGCGCAGCCGGGACGGAAGGGGTCGGCCGACCCGCCCCCCTCGGTCAGGCCCCTGGCCTGACCGCTCCCCCGGGGGGGAGCGACTGTCCGGGCGTCAAGCAGCGTTGGCTCCCAGGCCGCCCTGGGGCGCCGGAACCGGCACGCCCGCCTCGGAATATTCCTTCAGCTTGTTGCGCAGCGTGCGGATCGAGATCCCGAGGATGTTGGCCGCGTGGGTGCGATTGCCCAGGCAGTGGCCGAGGGTGTCGAGGATCAGCTGCTGCTCGACCTGGGCGACCGTCTGGCCGACGAAGCCGCGGCTGACCGCGTCGGCGGCCATCGAGGCCGTGCGGGCGACGGCCGCGTCCGGCGCGGGGGCCATCGGCTGGCCGTCCGGCAGGCGGATGGCGAACTCCTCGATCTCAGCGCCGGAGGAGAGCAGCACCGCCCGGTGCATGGCGTTCTCGAGCTCGCGCACGTTGCCCGGCCAGCGATGGGCGGCGAGCCGCCGGCGCGCCTCCGCCGACAGCGGCCGCTCGGGCATGCCGTTGGCCGCGGCGTACTTCTTCACGAAGTGCTCGCACAGGGCGATGACGTCGCCGGGACGCTCGCGCAGCGGCGGCAGGCGCAGGTTCACCACGTTCAGCCGGTAGAGCAGGTCCTCGCGGAAGGTCCCCTCGCGCACGGCCTGGGCCAGGTCGCGGTTGGAGGTGGCGATGACGCGGATGTCCACCTTCACCGGCTTGCCGCCGCCGACGCGGTCGATCTCGCGCTCCTGCAGGGCGCGCAGCAGCTTGGCCTGCAGGCGCGCGTCCATCTCGCTGATCTCGTCGAGCAGCAGGGTGCCGCCCGAGGCTTCCTCGAACTTGCCGATCCGGCGGGCGACGGCGCCGGTGAAGGCGCCCTTCTCGTGGCCGAACAGCTCGCTCTCGAGCAGGTTCTCGGGGATGGCGGCGCAGTTGACGCTGATGAAGGGCCGGTTGGCGCGCCGCGACTTGGTGTGGACGTAGCGGGCCATCACCTCCTTGCCGACGCCGCTTTCGCCGGTGATCAGGATCGAGGCCTCGGACGGCGCGACCTGGTCCGCCAGCTTGATGACCTGCTCCATCACCGGATCGCGGGCGATCATCGGGCGGTTGTCGTCGCCGATCGCCGACAGGACCGCGGCGATCAGGTCGGCCTCCGGCGGCAGGGGGATGAACTCCTTGGCCCCGGCCCGGATGGCGTCGCCGGCCTTCTGGGCGTCGGCTCCGACGCCGCAGGCGACCACCGGCACGCGGATGCGCTCGGCCTCGTTGGCCGCGATCAGGCCGGCGATGTCCAGCTCGTAATCGACCATCAGCAGGTCGGCCCCCTGCCCCGCCCGCAGGGCCTGGGTGGCGGCCCCCACGGTCTCGACATGGGCCACCTTGGCGCCCGCCCCCATCGCCATCTTCACGGCGAGGGAAAGCTGTCCGTTCAATCGCCCGACGACCAAGAGCCGCATGGGTATTCTCCTTCACTCACGGCCGCCCGCTCAGGCGGCCGTGTCGCCGTCCTTGATGATTTCGGTCATGGTCACGCCCAGCCGTTCGTCGACGACGACGACCTCGCCCCGGGCGACCAGGCGGTTGTTCACATAGATGTCGATGGCCTCGCCGACCTTGCGGTCGAGCTCCAGGACGCTGCCCTGGCCCAGTTGCAGCAGCTGGGCGACCGACAGGTTCGCCCGGCCGAGCACCGCGGAGATGTTGACCGGCACGTCGAACACCGGCGCGAGGTCGGCGGCCGACTTCTCGTCGGCGTCGACCGGGGCTTCGGAGGCGAGCGTCTCGTCGGACGAGAACTCGTCGAGGGTGAGGTTGGTTTCGTCAGCCATGATCGGCCTCGCTGGCGGGAATCAGGGGTTCGGCGTGCAGGCCCTCGGCGGCCAGCGCCGCCTCGAGGGCCGCGGCGACGCGTTCGGCGGCGGCCTGGGGGTCGAAGGCGGCCTTGCCGTCCCCCCAGTCGAGGACGAAGCCGGCGGCCGGCGTCGCGGGATCGGAACGCACGAGGATCTGGCCGGCGAACCCGATCGACTCGGCGGCCTGGTCGAGCGTCGCCTGGATGCGCGCCTCCAGGCCCGCCGCGATCTTCACGACCAGCCGGGGGCGGGCTTCGACCTCGCGGGCCAGGGCGTCCAGGGCGGCGGCCACCGGCGCCTCCGGGAAGCGCTCGAGGGCGGCGTCGGCGATGCGGCGGGCGGCCGCCAGGGCCAGGCCGGCCGAGCCGACGCGATGCTCGTGCGCCACCCGGGCGAGCGCCGCCAGCGCGGCGCGCACGGCCCCGGCGATGTCGGCCAGGGCGTCGGCGGCCTCGGCCTCGGCCCGGGCGACCGCTGACCGCTCGCCCTCGGCGAAGGCCGTCGCCCGGACCTGCTCCAGCTCCTCGCTGGTCCAGACCCGTCGACGGGGCGGCGGCTGGTGGGCCACGGCGCCGGCGTCGTCGAAGACGGTGTCGAAGCCGAAGCGGGTGTGGGAGGCGCCGGACATCAGTAGATCAGCTCGTCATCGCCGCCGGCGCCGGCCAGCATGATCTCGCCCTTGGCCGCCAGGTCCTTGGCCGCCTGGACCATGGCCATCTGGGCCTGGTCGACGTCGCGCAGGCGCACCGGGCCCATGCTTTCCATGTCCTCGCGCATGATCTTGCTGGCGCGCTCGGACATGTTGGAGAAGAACATCTCGCGCAGGGCGTCGGACGCGCCCTTCAGCGCCAGCGCCAGCTGGTCCTTCTCGACCGCCCGCAGCAGGGTCTGGACGCCGCCGGGATCGAGCTTGGAGAGGTCCTCGAAGACGAACATCAGGGCCCGGATGCGTTCGGCGCTCTCGCGGTTGCGCTCTTCCAGCGCGGCGATGAAGCGGGCCTCGGTCTGGCGGTCGAAGTTGTTGAAGATGTCGGCCATCATCTCGTGGCTGTCGCGCTTGGAGGTCCGCGCGAGGTTCGACATGAACTCGGTCCGCAGGGTCTGCTCGATCTTGTCGAGGATTTCGCGCTGCACCGGCTCCATGCGCAGCATGCGCTGGACGCATTCGAGGGCGAAGTCCTCGGGCAGGGCCGCCAGCACCCGGGCGGCGTGCTCGCCCTTGATCTTGGAGAGCACGACCGCGACGGTCTGGGGGTATTCGTTCTTCAGATAGTTGGCGAGCACGGCCTCGTTCACGTTGCCGAGCTTGTCCCACATGGTCCGGCCGGCCGGGCCGCGGATCTCCTCCATCAGGGAGTCGACCTTCTCGGGGGCCAGGAAGCTGCCGAGCAGGCGCTGGGTCTGCTCGAAACTGCCCATGATCGCGCCGCTCGAGGACATGCCCGAGACGAACTCGACCAGCAGCTCCTCGACCACGCTCGCCGAGACCGTGCCCAAGGTGGCCATGGCCTGGGAGACTTCCTTGATCTCCTCCTCGTCGAGAGCCTCCCAGATGGCCGTGTGGTCCTCGCCGAGGGCGAGCAGCACGATGGCCGCCTTCTCGGGCCCGCCGAGCTTGGCGGCGTCGACGATCCCCTTGTTCTTCTGGCGCGGGCTCATGCCGTCTCGTGCAGCCAGGACCGGAGGATCGAGACCGATTCATCCGGATGTTTCTCGACGAAGTCCGACACGCGCTTGACCGACGAGGCGCGGACCTGGCCCTCGATTCGGGCGATGTCGATGCGCTGGTCCATGTCGGGCCCGGGCAGGGCCAGGGGCTCGCCGGTCTGCGGGTCGATCTGCAGGTGGCCGCCGTCGGGGGACATGGTCAGGCGGGCGGTCCCGCCGCCGGCCGCCCCGGCCAGGGCCGGCAGTCCGGGCGCGCCGCCGGCGCCGCCCAGACCCTTGAGCAGCGGCCGGACGCCGAACAGCACCAGCAGGATGCTGACGATGGCCAGGATGCCCAGCTCGACCGCCCGCATGATGTCGTTCTTGTCGAACCCGCTGAGCAGGCCGGCCTTGGCCGTCTCGCCGTTTTCGGACAGGGCCTCGCGCGCGAAACGGACGGCCGTCACCCGGACCTGGTCGCCGCGCTCGGCGTCGAAGCCGACGGCAGCCTTGACCAGCTCCTCGATCTTGGCGCGCTCCGCCTCCGACCGTGGCGTCCAGGCGCCGGGTTTGCCGTCCTTGCCCACGGCGGTGACGCCGTCGAGGGCGACCGCGACCGAGATCTTCTTGACCGCGCCGGGCTCGCGCACCTCGGTGGTGACCGTCTTGCTGATCTCGTAGTTGGTCGTCGACTGGGTCGTGCCGCTGCGCGAGGAATTCATTCCGCCCGACGCGCCCGTCTCGGCTCCTGGGATATTGCCGGCCACGGACACGCCGTCGGCGCCGGAGGGCTCGTTCTCGCTCGACGATTCCTCGCCGGTGGCCTCCGAGCGGACGACCTGGCCGTCGGGGTCGAAGGTCTCCTTCTGCTCGGTGACCCGGGCCATGTCGATCTCGGCGCTGACCTCGACGCGGGCGCGGCCGGGACCGACGACGCCCTCGACCATCTCCTTGATGCGGGCGGCGATGCGCTGCTCGACCTCGGTGCGGCGATCGTCGGCGACGCGGCCGGCGACCGAGCCCTCGCCCCCGGCCAGCGCCTTGCCGGTGTGCTGGTCGATGACCGCCACCTGGTCGGCCTTGAGGTTCGGAACGGAGGCGGCGATCAGGTTCTGGATGCCCTGCACCTGCTCGTCGGTCAGGCGGCGGCCGCTCGTGCCGATGGTCACCGAGGCGGACGGCGGCGCGGCCTCTTCCTCGAACAGCTGGCGGCGCGGCAGGTTGAGGTGGACCCGGACCGTGTTCACCCCGTCGATGCTGCGGATGGTGCGGGCCAGCTCGCCCTCGAGCGCCCGCTTGCCGTTGATCTGCTGGACGTAGTCGGTCTGGCCCAGGGTGGCGCCCTGGTCGAAGATCTCGTAACCAACCGAGCCGGAGCTCACCAGGCCCTTGCCGTTGACCATCAGCCGGGTGCTGGCGACCTTGTCGCGGGGCACCATGATCGTCGAGCCGTCGCCCTTGA
Organism: Pseudomonadota bacterium; assembly: GCA_049323695.1. GTDB lineage: Bacteria > Pseudomonadota > Alphaproteobacteria > Caulobacterales > Caulobacteraceae > Caulobacter. The sequence goes on along the minus strand of JBMOOF010000021.1, from coordinate 12,516 downwards.
CCTCGTACCTGACGCCGGCCTGGTCGAGGGCCTGGGTGACGGCCGAGGCCTCGCGCAGGTCCATGTTCGAGTAGAGCAGCGCCATCGGCTCGGAACCGATGTTCATGGTCAGGGCCACGAGGGCGGCCGCAAGGCCGATCCCCACGCCCGCCAGCGCCGCGAGCCGGCCGAGGCCGAACCCGCGCAAGGCGCTCATGAACTGTTCCACGCGGGCCTGCCCTCAAACGCATCCGGTACGCGGCGCCGACGGGTCGGGCCGCTAGGCAGGATTTACCGGGTGCAGGGTAAACGGGGGCTTAAGCCGCGGACGCCGCGCTCCGGAATTGGCGACGGCCGCGCCCCGGGCGGGACGCGGCCGTCTGTCGCGAGCCTTTGTGGAAGGGGGGGCGGAGCGGCTCAGCGATACTGTTGCAGTCGTGTGGTGCGAAGCCCGGCGAGGCCGTGCCGGTCGATCGACTTCTGCCAGCCGAGGAATTCCTCGTTGGTCAGCCGGTAGCGATTGCAGGCCTCGTCCAGGCTGAGGAGCCCGCCTCGCACCGCCGCCACGACCTCGGCCTTGCGCCGAATGACCCAGCGTTCGGTGTTGGCCGGCGGCAGATCGGACAGCGTGAGCGGCGCGCCGGTCGGACCGATCACGTACTTTTCGCCCCTGCTGTTCACGCGCTGCTGCTGAAGCATGGCTCTAGGTCTCTCTCACCATCACTGTTGAGGGCGACCATACGCGGCCGGCGATAACGGTACGTGAATCGCGATAGTAAAAGTCTGAGTAACCACTGTAGCCCTCAAGTTAATTTGGGTGTTCCATGATGAAACAGCCAAGTTAAATAACCGTATTTCTCAGGATCAACGCTTGATGTTGAGAAGTTCTTCCAGCATCTGGTCCGCGGTCGTGATGATCTTCGACGAGGCGGAGTAGGCGCGCTGCGTGGTGATCAGGCCGGTGAACTCGCTCGAGAGATCGACCGTCGAGGCTTCCAGCGTCGAGGGCGAAACAAATCCCGCCCCGCCGCTGCCGGGCACCTTGAAGTTGTAGGTGCCGCTCTGCTGGGAGACCCTGTAGGCGTTGCCGTTGATCGGCGACAGCCCGTCCGGGTTGGGGAAGGTGGCGAGAGCGACCTGGGCGATCTGGCGCGAGATGCCGTTGTCGAAGATGGCGGTGACGAAGCCGCGCTCGTCGATCTCGATGTTGGTGAGGTTGCCGAAGGCGGTGCCGTTGGTCGAAACGGACTGGACCAGGGACTGGCTGTCGTACTGGGTGAGGCCGCCGGCCGCGCCGCCCAGGTCGAGGCGGATTTCCTGGCCCGCGGCGCCGATGCTGTCCGCCCATTTGAACGCGCCCGCTCCCGGCGCGGCGTCGGCCGAGGCGCCGAAGGTCAGGACCGGATTGTCGGGATCGGGAAACAGCGTGGTGGCGGTGGAATCGAGCCGGCCGTCGGGCGTGAACACCACCAGGCCGGTGGCCAGTTGACCGTTGGTCAGGCCCGTTCCGGTCTCGACGTCGGTGGCCGGGACGGCGCGGACTTCGGCGTACCACTCGTTGGGGTTGGCGCTCTTGAGAAAGTCGATCTGGACCGTCCGCTTGCCGCCCTTGGAGTCGGACACCGGCACCTGGATCGAGAAGTCGGGCCGCACGCCGACGCCCAGGTCGGGGTCGTACATCGCCATCGAATTGGTCGAGGCGTCATAGACCCCGAGGTCGGCCGACAGCCCCTGGCTGGACTGCAGGTTGGCGTTGATGGCCGCCCGCGTAGTCGGCTCGGCCGCGCCGCCGACCGACGAGACGTTGATCGACTGAAGCCGGGTGATGTCGGAGGGATCGGTGGTGATGACGCCTTCGTCGTCCACCAGCCAGCCCTGCAGGTAGAGGCCGGCGTCGTTGCGCAGGTAGCCGAGGTTGTCGAGCTGGAACGAGCCGGCCCGGGTGAACGAGCGGGCGTCCGTCGCCTGAAGATCCTCGGCCTTCTCGGTGACGACGAAGAAGCCCTGGCCGGAAATCGATAGATCGGTCGCCGACGTCGTCTGGGTCGGCAGGCCCTGGGCGGTGATGAACCGTCGGGTCTGGGCCGTCACGCCGCCGGCGGCGTAGGCGGCGTTCGCCGAGCGCGAGGTGACCAGCGTCTGGAAGTTCGCCTGGCTGCGCTTGTAGCCGACCGTGTTGACGTTCGCGATGTTGTCGGAAATCGCCGCCAGGGACTGGGAGTTCGCGACCAGTCCGGTGACGCCGGCGAGCATGGCGGAGTTGATGCTCATGAGGGGTAATCCTTCCTGTGACTGTTACGCCGGCGCTCAGGACACGGCCCGGACGCCGATGACGGAGGAGACGGGGATCTTCAGCTTGCCGATGGAGACCACGGTCGCGCCGTCGACGGTCTCGACCGCGGTGGCGACGCCGGTGGCCCGGGTGGTGGTGTTGATGGTCTCGCCGCCGGAGCCGGTGGCGGTGATCTTCAGGGTGTAGGTCTCGCCGTCGGCCTGCTGCTGGCCGGCGGTGCTCCTGCCGTCCCAGTCCAGCGCGTGCTCGCCGCCGGCGACGTTGCTGTCGGTGCGGCTCCAGACGGTCGTGCCCAGCGAATTGACGATCTCGTACTTCACCGTCGCGGCGTTGCGGTCGATCTCGTACGTCCAGGCCGCCTCGCCGCCGGACAGCACCTGCTCGTCGGTTTCGGCGGTGACCGACTTGCCGATCAGGTCGACCGAGCCGGCCAGCCCGCCGTCGTTCATGCCCACCAGCATGGCCAAGAGGTCGTTGGCGATGAGCTGCTGCTCGACGCCGGTCATCTGGACGATCTGGGCGGTGAACTCGTTCGAATCGAGCGGCGAGAGCGGGTCCTGGTTCTTGAGCTGGACCGTGAGCAGGTTGAGGAAGGTCTCCTCGCTGTCGGCCAGCCGGGTGCGCGAACTGGTCATCCGGTCGAGCACGGAATTCCCGGAGGCGGCGGCGGTGCTGCTGACGGCGTCGGCCATGGGCGACCTCAGATCCTGATATCGACGCCGGACAGGGAGTCCCGGCGGGAAAGGGCTGCGACGGCGGCGGCCAGGGCGGTGTCGGCCGCCTCGAGTCCGCCCTGGACGTCGCGGAACACGCGGGCGGTCCAGGCCTGGTCCTGCCGGCGCTGGCCGGCGTCGCGGCCGCTCGCGCCCTGGTCGGCCAGGTCGAAGGTCAGGCCGCCCTCCGACAGGTCGAAACCGGCCGACTCGAGCGCCTGGCGCAGGTCCGCGGCCCGGCCGCGCAGATCGGCGGCGGCGTGGGAAGACTCGAAGGTGAGCGCCGCGCTCAGCCGGCCGTCACGGTCGATCTCGATGCTGACGTCGACCTTGCCCAGGCCGGCGGGATCCAGCTGCAGCTCGAAGCGGCTGTTCTGGCCGCCGAGCTTGCGCACGATGTCGGCGGCCAGCCGGGCCACCGTCTCGGGCGCGCCGCGGACGAGCGGTCCGTCGGCGGCCGGGGTCTCGACCTCGCGGGCGGCGCGGGCCTCGGCCCCGGCGATGGCCGGAGCGGCCGGCTCGACCGCGGTTTCGGCGGGCGGCGGCCCGTCGAGAGGATGGTCGAGCGACGCCTCGCGGCCCGGCCCGGCGCCCTGGGCCGGCTCGGATTCATCATCCGATCCGGCGACACGGTCGGACGGACCTTGGCCTTCGGCCCGGCGGGCGACCGGGGCGGGGCGGGCCGCGGTCTCCTGACGCTGGGCGCGAGCCGCGTCGGCGGTCCCGGACGACGTCCGCGCCGGCCCGCGCGAGGGTGCGGCGGCCTCGCGCGCGAGGGGCGGGACGGCGGCGGCCACCGGCGACCCGGCGGGCGGCCCGGCGGGCGGCTCGGCTCCGGTCCCGGACTCGCCGGCCCGCGACACGGCGGCGATCGCGGCCGCCTGCGCCTCGCCGGGAGCCGCCGGAAGCGCCAGCGACGCGGCGACGGCGGGGATCGTCGGGACCGGGTCGGCGCGGGTTTCGGCGGGCCCCGCCGCGTCGATCCGGAGGGCGGCGTCGGGCGTGGGCCGCGGCCGCGGGGCCGTCCCGGCCTCGGCGGGCGAGGCGGGCCGCGCGGCCGGTTCCGTCCCGTCCGGGGCGGCGTCCGCCAGGACGCGCGGCGCGACCGGTTCGAGGCCGGGCGCGGCGGGGTCGAAGGCGGCGATCCGGTCGGCCGGCGCGGGCGGCGGCGACGACAGGGGCGAGGCCAGGGGCGCGGCCGTTTCGGCGACGTCCTCCGGCGCCGGCGGCGCGGACTGCGCCAGCGGGGCCAGGGCGCCCATCAGCACCAGGAGACCCTCCGCCGCGTCGCGCGGGTCGGCGGCCGCCGGTTCGGCCTCGCCGTCCTGGACGCCTGCGGGCCGGCGCGGCGTCGCGGCCGGTCCGCCCGTCGCGGGCGCCTCGCCGGTCAGCCCGGCCAGCAGCCCCTCGAACGTCCCGGCCGCCGCGCCGCCGACGCCCTGGCCGGCGGCCGGGACGGACGCGCCCTCGGCCGGTCCGGCGAGGGGGACGCCGGGCAGGAGGGACAGCAGGGTTGACGCGGACGCGGTCATGGGCGGGCGGAGGCCTCGGGATGCGGTCGGCGCCTGCTGCGCCCGGATCATTCGACGCCTTCGAAGCAACCCCCGGGCCAGAGCGCCCGCCCGCTCGCAAACCCTTGGTTTTACAACGTTTCCAGGCCCCTCTCCGGCGCCCCGGCGGCGGGCGGCCGGGGCGGTTTTTGCCGGGCGCGAACCCGCCTCGCGGCGCGAAATGCCGCCTCGCCCCGGCGTGGCGCCCCTCTTGCGCTGCATCCGGACGACCGATCCGGCTGCCGGAAATAAAAGTCATGGATTTCAAAGGCTTGACATCGACGCTCGCGGGCGGGTCCGCGCTCGCCCGGCAAATTACGCCGGACAACGCGTCAGCCTTTGCCGGGCGGGAGGCAAGAACGGCATGAGCCTCGCCGCGATCATGTCCTCGGCCACGACCGGCCTGGCGGCGGCCCAGACCGGGCTGCGGGCGGTCTCCGACAACATCGCCAACGTCAACACCGAGGGCTACGTCCGCAAGGTCGTCGACCAGGCGCCGCTGGTCTCGGCCGGCATGGGCGTCGGGGTCGACATCCTGCAGGTCCGCCGCGCGGCCGACGCCTTCCTGCAGCGGGCCACCCTGTCGGCCAGGGCCGCGTCGAGCCAGGCCGGGGTCCTGGCCGAGGCCTACGACCGCGCCCAGGCCCTGTTCGGCGATCCCGCCGGGACCAGCTCCTTCTTCGACCGGCTGGACGAGGTCTACGGGGCCTTCTCGGCGGCCGCGGCCGACGCCGCCTCGACCATCCAGCGCGGCAAGGCCATCGACGCGGTCACCGACTTCCTGGCCGAGGCCTCGCGCATCTCCACCTCGCTGAACCAGCTCGGCGGCGAGGCCGACTCCCGCATCGGCGGCGCCGTCGACCGCGCCAACGAGCTGCTGCGCCAGATCGAGTCGCTGAACACCGACATCAGCCGCGCCGTGGTCGAGGGCCGCGAGGCCGCCGGGTCAGAGAACATCCAGAGCCGGCTGATCGACGAACTGGCCGGGCTGGTCGACGTCAGCGTCGGTTCGCGCGGCAACGGCGGGGTCGTGATCCGGGCCTCGGACGGCTCGGTGCTGGCCGGGGCCGGGGGCGCGGCGACGCTGTCCTACGTGCGCGCGGACGACGCCACCGGCCAGATCGCCGTCACCTTCCCGGGCGGCACCAGCCTGCAGGCCCTGCCGCTGAGGCTGACCTCCGGCGAACTTCGCGGCCTGCTGGACCTGCGCGACCGCGAGCTGCCGGCCCTGGGCGAGCAGCTGTCGGAGTTCGTCGCGCGCGCGGTCGAGGAGATCAACCGCGCCCACAACGCGGCCGCCGCCGCGCCGCCGCCCAGCGTCCTCACCGGCCGCGACACCGGTCTGGACATGGCCACCGCCCTGGGCGGGTTCACCGGCCGCACGACCATCGCCCTGACCACCGCCGCCGGCGGGCTGGCCCGCCGGATCGACATCGACTTCGACGCCGGGACCCTGTCGGTGGACGGCGGCGCGGCGACCGCGTTCAGCGCCGCCAGCTTCGCCGCCGACCTTTCGGCCGCGATGGGGGCCCTGGGCTCGGCGAGTTTCTCCGGCGGGGCGCTGACCCTTTCGGCGTCGGCGGGCGGCGTGGCGGTCGTCGACGACCCGACGACTCCGGCGCTCAAGGCCGGGAAGGGCTTTTCGCACTTCCTGGGGCTCAACGACCTGGTCGTCTCGCGCGGCTTCGCCTCGTACGACACCGGGCTGGCGGCGACCGACAGCCACGGCTTCACCGCCGGCGACGTGATCAGCTTCCGGGTCAATGACGCCGACGGCGTCCGCTTCCGCGACGTGCCGGTGACCATCCCCGCCGGCGCCAGCATGCAGAACCTGATCGACGCGCTGAACGCGACGGCGGGCGGCGTGGGCCTCTACGGCAGCTTCAGCCTGGACGCCAAGGGCGCCCTGACCTTCAGCAGCGCCAACGGCTCGACCCTGACGGTGCTCAGCGACGAGACCGAGCGCGGCGCGGGCGGGCCTTCGGTCTCGGAACTGTTCGGCATCGGCCAGGCCCAGCGGTCGAACCGGGCCCAGCAGTTCAGCGTGCGCAGCGACATCGTCGCCAACTCCCTCAAGCTGGCCCTCGCCAACGTCGACCTGGCCCAGGCCGCGGCCGGGCGGCCGGTGGTCGCCGTGGGCGACGGCCGCGGCGCCCTGGCCCTGGCCCAGGCGGGCGAGACCATCACCGGCTTCGCCGCCGCCGGCGGCCTGGCCGCCACCTCGACCACCGTGTCGCGCTACGCCTCCGAGCTGGCCGGCTCGATCGCCCGCAAGGCCGACGCCGCGACCTCGCGCCAGGAAATCGCCGAATCCGTCGCCGCCGAGGCCGACGCCCGCCGGGCCTCGGCCGAGGGGGTCAACCTCGATCAGGAACTGATCAGCATGACCACCTACCAGCAGGCCTTCAACGCCGCCGCCCGGCTCGTTCAGGCCAGCAAGGACATGTACGACATCCTGCTGACCATGATGCTGGACTAGACCGATGAACCGCGTCGCCACCGCCAACAGCTATTCCAGCGCCCTGTCCGACCTGATGCGCGCCCAGGTGCGCCAGCAGCTCGCCAGCGACCAGGTCGCCAGCGGCAAGGCGGCGACCGACCTGAAGGGGTTCGCCGGCAAGGCCGAGGCGCTGCTCGCCACCCGTTCGCTGCAGACCCGCACCCAGGGCTTCATCGACCAGGGCAGGACCCTGGTCTCGCGCCTGCAATCGCAGGAGATGGCGCTGACCCAGACGATGGACGCCGCCGCCGGCGCGCGCCAGGCGATCAGCGAGGCCCTGGCGGCCGGGCGCGGCGATTCGCTGATGAGCGAGCTCTCCAGCTGGTTCTCGTCGGCCGCCGACGCCCTCAACGCCCGGTTCGGCGGCCGCTACCTGTTCGCCGGCGGCCAGGTCGACACCCCGCCGGTCAATGTCGCCACCCTGGCCGACATCACCACGCCGCCGGCCGTCGCCGACCTGTTCCAGAACGACGGCCTCGCCCCGGCCAGCCGGCTGGACGAGTCCACCACCGTCGAGTCCGGCTTCCTGGCCGACGCCGTGGGGACCGACCTGTTCGACGCCTTCCGCCAGGTCCAGGCCTGGGTAGACGCCAACGGCGACTTCACCGGCCCGCTCGACGCGGCCGAGGAGGCCTTCCTGTCCGGGATCGTCGGTGCCTTCGACGCCGCCCGCAGCGGTCTGACCGACGACGCCGCCCGCAACGGGACCCTGCAGAGCCGCGTCGACAAGACCCTGGAGACCCAGGAGGCGCGGCTGTCGATGCTGACCGGCATGGTCGGCGACATGACCGACGTCGACATGGCCGACGCCATCAGCCGCCTGCAACAGGCCCAGACCGCGGTCCAGGCCTCGGCCCAGGTCTTCGCCCAGCTCAGCGAGAGCTCGCTGCTGAACCTGCTGCGGTAGGGGGGCGGTTCAGGCCGGCGGAGGGGCGGCGCTCGCGCCGCCTTTCTCGCGCAGCCACTGGCCAAAGGCGTCGGCCGCGAGGTTCTCGGCCCTGGCGGGTCTCAGATAGACGAAGGCGGCGTCCTCGCGCTGAAAACCCAGCGGAGCGACGAGGCGGCCCCGTTCGATGTCCGACTGGGCGAAGGCCCACGGACTGGCGGCGACGCCCAGCCCCGCCGCCGCGGCCTCCAGCATGTAGGAGTTGTGTTCGAACTCGCGCTCGAGCACGGCGTCCGGCAGGTCGACGCCCGCCAATCGCGCCCAGTCGCGCCAGGCCGGCGGGTGGGTTTCGCTGCTCAGTCTCGGCAAGGCCAGCAGCCGGGCGGGGTCCCGACCGATCTCCTCGAACACCGCGGGAGAAACCACAGCTCCCAGGTGCTGCGGCATGAAGCGAATGCCGCGGATGCCGGGGTCGGGGCGGCCTGCGAGGATGCGGATCGCGGCATGGATCCCGCCCTGGCTGAAGTCCACGGGCGCGTGGCTTTCGACGATCCGCACACGAATGCCGGGATGGGCGTCCAGGAACTCGGGAAGGCGCGGGATCAGCCACTTCATGGCCAATGTGCCCAGGCACGAGACCACCAGGTCCTCGCCCGCGTCGGCGCCGGGCAGTCCGGCGGCGATGAGATCGAAGGCGGCGGTCAGGGAGGCGGCGAGCGCCACGCCGGCCGGCGTCAGGGACAGCGCATGCTTCGGGCCCGCGACCAGACGCGCGCCCAGCGCGCCTTCCAGCGCCTTGATCTGCCGACTGACCGCGCCGTGGGTGACGCCCAGGTCGTCGGCGGCGCGGGTCATCGAGCCTTTCCGCGCAAAGGCCTCGAAGGCCCGCAAGCCTGTCAGCGATGGAAGCGACCGAACGCTCATGTGACTCCAGATCACAACCTCGGCCCCAATAGTCGATTGCCGGGATGGCTCCAAGCCATCAACCCTGCGCCATCTGACAGGAGGGACCGATGGCGCTCAAACGGGTGGACTACGACGACCGCCAGCATGCGACCTACGCCGAGGGGCGGCGGATGCCGGGCGAGGCGCTGGGGCGGTGGATGGGGCGGTTCGCGGCGCATCTGCCGGCGGCGCGGCCGCTGACGGTGGTCGACCTGGGCTGCGGGGTCGGGCGGCTGACGCCGGCGCTGGCCGAGACCTTCGGCGGGCCGGTCTGGGGCGTCGAGCCGTCGGAGAAGATGCGGGCCGTGGCGCTGGCGACCGCGGCGCATCCCTCCGTCGGCTACCTGGCCGGGGAGATGGCCGCCATCCCCCTGCCGGACGCCGGCGCCGACGCGGTGCTGATGTTCCTGTCGCTGCACCACGTGCCGGACCGTGCGGCCGGGGCGCGCGAGATCCGGCGGGTGCTGAAACCCGGCGGCCGGCTGCTGGTGCGCAGCCCGTTCCGCGAGCGGATGGGCGGCAACTGGTGGTATCGCTTCTTCCCGCGCGCCGAGGCCATCGAGCGGGAGATGTTCCCGACCCTGGCGGAGACCACGGCCCTGTTCGCCGCCGTCGGCCTGAACGCGCTGGCGCTGGAGCAGGTGGTCGAGGTCTACGCCGCCGACGCGGCCGAGGCCGTGGCCAAGCTGAAGCTGCGGGCCATCTCGACCTTCGAGCACATGAGCGAAGCCGAGATCGAGGAAGGCTTCACGGCCCTCGACGCCGCCCTGGCCGCCGGCCTCGACGACCTGCGGCCGACCACGGGCAGGAGCGACCTGCTGGTGCTGGGATAGCGAACCGGCCGTCATCTTGATGGTAAGGCGGTTTCGCCTTACTATTCCCGCATGGGCACGCTCACCGTCACCGCCAAGGGGCAGATCACCCTGCGGAAGGATCTGCTGAGGCATCTGGGCGTCGGGCCGGGCGACCGGATCGATGTCGCCCTGCTGCCCGACGGCCGCCTGGAGGTCTGCAGGGCGCGGCGCACGGGCCGGATTTCCGACGCCTTCGGCCTGCTTCATCGCCCCGATGGTCCGAGCTTCACGATCGACGAGATCAACGCGGCGATCGCCAAGGGCTGGGCCGGAGAGCCGTGAAGGTCACCCCGGACACCAACGTCCTCGTCAGGGCGCTGACCCGGGACGATCCGCGCCAAAGCCGGATCGCCGAAGCAACGCTCCTTCGCGCAGAAACCGTCGCGCTCACCTTGCCGACGCTGTGCGAACTGGTCTGGGTCCTGTCTCGCCTCTACCGCCGCCCGCCCGAGAGCGTCGCCATGGCCATCCGTACGCTGATCGGCAGCGCGGGGGTCGTCACCGATGCGCCGGCGGCGGAGGCGGGTCTCGAAGCGCTCGAGGCCGGCGGGGATTTCGCGGACGCCGTCATCGCCCACGAAGGACGCCGGCTGGGGGGAGCCGTCTTCGTCTCGTTCGACCGCAAGGCCGTGGCGCTGCTGAAATCCCGGAACCAGGCGGCCAGCCTGCTCGCGTAAACTCCCCGTGGTCGCAATTGCGGGCGCGAGGCCCTAAATAGCGCGCCATGACCGCGCCCCCGCCCGTTCTGGATGTCGCCGACGACGTCGTCCGCGCCGCCGTCGGCCTGCCGACGGGGACGCGGGTGGTCGCGGCCATGTCGGGCGGGGTGGATTCGACGGTGACGGCGGCGCTGCTGGCGCGGGCCGGCTACGACGTGGTCGGGGTGACGCTGCAGCTCTACGACCACGGGGCGGCGATCCAGAGAAAGGGCGCCTGCTGCGCCGGCCAGGACATCCTCGACGCCCGCCAGGCGGCCGAGGCCATCGGCATCCCGCACTATGTGCTCGACTACGAGAGCCGCTTCCGGGAACAGGTCATCGAGGAGTTCGCCGACGCCTATCTGCGCGGCGAGACGCCGATCCCCTGCGTGCGCTGCAACCAGACGGTCAAGTTCCGCGACCTTCTGGACGTGGCCCGCGACCTGGGCGCGGCGGCGATGGCGACCGGCCACTATGTGCGGCGCCAGGAGGGACCGCGCGGGCCGACCCTGCACCGGGCCGCCGACGCGGGACGCGACCAGAGCTACTTCCTGTTCGCCACCACCCGAGAGCAGCTGGACTTCCTGCGCTTTCCGCTGGGCGGCCTGGCCAAGCCGGCGGTGCGGGCGGTCGCGGGCGGCCTTAACCTGAGCGTCGCCGACAAGCCCGACAGCCAGGACATCTGCTTCGTCCCCGAGGGCAAGTACCACACGGTGATCGACCGGCTGCGCCCGCACGGGGCCGAGGCGGGCGACATCGTGCACCTGGACGGCCGGACTCTCGGCCGCCACGAGGGCGTCACCCGCTACACCATCGGCCAGCGCCGGGGGCTGAATGTCGGCGGCGGCACGGGCGATCCGCTGTTCGTGGTGCGGATCGACGCCGACGCCCGGCAGGTGATCGTCGGCCCGCGCGAGGCGCTGCTGACCCATGCCCTGACGCTGAAGGACGACAACTGGCTGGGCGAGGAAGCCGCCCTCGCCGACGCCGCCGACGCCGGCCGGCCGGTGCTGGCCCGCGTGCGCTCGACCCGCGAGCCGGTGGCCGGGCGTCTCGCCCGGGTGGGCGGCGGGGTCGGCGTGACGCTGGAAACGCCCGAGGAAGGCGTCGCCCCCGGCCAGGCCTGCGTGCTCTACGCCCCGGAAGACCCAACGCGGGTGCTGGGCGGCGGGTTCATCGAAACGGCGGTGCGGGGGCCCGGGACCGCGTAGGCTGTCCCGTCGGGGTCACGGGACAGGACATCCAGTCCCAAGGGACAGGAAGTCCAGTCCCGATTAAGGCAGCGGCTTGAATTTCCAGATGTGCACGTAGGTGCGGAACTCGATCCGCCGGTCGTTGATCAGCGCCCGCTCGGCGTCGAAGAAGGCGCGCCAGGCGCTCGCCGGGCCGGCGAGGACGAGGCCGGGGGGCGCCTTCTCCGACCGCAGGACGCGCAGGTCGCCGTGGCGGCCGACCGTCGCGACGATGACGGCCTTCACGTCCCGCCAGACCTGTTCGCGAAAGGCCGCGGCCGTGTCCGGGCGATCCGGCGGGGCGTCGAGGGCCGCCTCGACCGGCCGCGCCGAGAGTACGAACTCGGTGCGGTCGCGGGCGGCGGCGATGGACTCCCGGGTCTTCGACTCCAGCATCCCGCCGGTTTCGGTGGTGATCGCACGCCCGTCAACTCGCAAGACGCCAAACCGCAGCCGCGCAACAGGGGCTCGCCGAGGTCGACCCGAGCGGCCCGGCCGGTATCCCCGCCGGACCATTTCGATTACTGCGGCGTTCCGACGAATCCCCTTCGATTCCCTCGGGAATCTTTGATCACGAAAGAGTCATCGCCGCGGCGACTCGACGGTGCGCCGACCCGGCTTGCCCCCGATTCGCAAATCGGCTTAACGATTCTTTCCACCGGGCCGTTCACCATTAACCAGTCTTAAATCAGCCCATCGGCAGTGTGGCCGATGAGCTCCGGAGGCGGATTCCGCCTCATGCCGAATCGTTGCCGCGGAAGGCCGCGGGGAGGGGATCGATGCGCGTACTGTTGATCGAGGATGACAGCGCGACGGCGCAGACCATCGAGCTGATGCTGAAGTCCGAAGGGTTCAACGTCTACACC
>JBMOOF010000020.1:49735-141369 GCA_049323695.1 Pseudomonadota bacterium | reverse complement strand
GTCAGGGAGGTGTTGTCCACCAGCCAGACGGCGGTCGCCTTCGGCATCAGGATTTGGTCGGCCATGACGTGCTCCAGAAACAGCGGCGCCCGGCCTTTCGGCCGGGCGGGGTCTTGGCGGCGACATATAGAACCGTTCCCGGACAAAGAAAACGGTCATCGATCGCCCGCGACGAGAAGGCCGTCGCGCGCCCTATAATTCCCAGCCCGGCGCATCGCCGTAGGCGTCTATGGCCTCGAACATGGCGGTGACGAGGGCCCGTTCCTCGTCGCTGAGCTCCGGCCGCCAGATCTCGAACAGCAGGATGACGCGGGTCTCGTTCGAACGGTTCCAGGCCTCGTGTTCAATGGTGTCGTCGAACACCCAGGCCTTGCCGACCTCCCATGCACGGGTCTCGTTGCCGACCCGGAAGCTGCAGCCCTCGGGCACGATCAGCGGCAGATGACAGATCAGCCGCGTGTTCACGAAGCCGTGGTGCGGCGGAATGTGCGCCCCCGGCCGCAGCAGGGAGAACAGCACCGAGGGGGCCCGTCCGGGGATGAGGTCGAGGGGGGCGTCCTCGAGCGCGGCCAGCGTCGCCGGGCAGCGCGCCGCGTTCTCGGGCACGGGCGCGCCCTCGCGCCACAGGTAGAAGGCGCCCCAGTCGGGATTGTCCAGGAGGACGTGGGCGTCGTCCTTGGGGCGATCGGGCTGGCTCTGGAGGTAGGGCGTGAAGACGGGGTGATCCCTGAGCACCCCGGCCAGTTCGGCCTGGATCGCCGGCGTCGCGGCCTCGACCGCGTCGAGCCAGGGAAACCGCTCCCGGTCGTAGAACTGGATCTGCGGCAGCTCCGGGAAATAGAAGTGCCGCGGCTGCTGGAAGAAGACCTGCCGGCGGCCGAGCAGCAGGTCGACCGCCTGGCCGAAGCGGGGGCTGGAGCGGCCGGGATCGAAGCCGCGGGACTTCAGGTTCTCGATCAGCGAGGCCTCGTAGTCGGCCGCGTAGCGGGCGCTGCGCTCGCGGGCGCGGGCGACGTCGGCGACGATGTCCGCGGGCAGTTGCGTTTCCGGCGGGATCGCCCGGACCACCGAAAGATAGAAGGACGAGGCCGCCCGCGCATCGCCCTGGTCGGCGAACCAGTCGCCCTTGAGGATGCGGGCGCGCATGTTGCGCGAGTCCAGCGCCAGGGCCCGGTCGATGGCGGCGATGCGGGCCGCGTCCTCGCCGAGATCGCGGCGGGCCATGGCCAGGGCGACCCAGATCGAGGCGTCCGCCCCGCCCAGGTCGGCGATGCGCTGGAAGCCCTCCGCCGCCCTCGCCGGGTCGCCGGCGCGCAGGGCGGCCATCGAAGCCCGGGCCAGGTCGCGAAGATCGAGGGGCTGTGACGACATGGACGCCTTCCTAAGCCACCAGCACGACCTTGCCCACATGGCTGCCGCCCTCGAGCCAGGCGTGGGCGGCGGCGGCCTCGGCGAGGGGGAAGGCGCGGTCGATCACCGGCCTGACCTGGCCGGCCTCGATCCAGGGCCAGACCACGCGCTCGATCTCGGCGGCCAGACGGGCCTTCTCGTCGGCCGAGCGGGGGCGCAGGGTCGAGCCGGTGATCGTCGCCCGCTTCTGCATCAGGGCCAGCACCGGAACCTCGATCGCGCCCCCGGCCTGGGCGGCGATGTAGACGATGCGGCCGCCGGGATTCAGGGCCGCGAAGTTCTTCGCGAAATAGGCGGCCCCGACCATGTCGAGCACCACGTCGACGCCGCCCGCCGCCCGGGCGACGGCTTCGAAGTCCTCGCTGACGGCGTCGACGGCGATGTCCGCCCCCAGCGCCCGGGCGCCGGCCGCCTTGTCCGCGCCCCGGCCGGTGGCGATGACCCGGGCCCCCGCCGCCTTGGCCATCTGGATGGCGGTGACGCCGATGCCGGAGGTGGCGCCATGCACCATCAGGGTCTCGCCCGCCTTCAGGGTGCCGTGCTCGAAGACGTTGGCGTAGACGGTGAAGACGGTCTCGGGCAGGCCGGCGGCCTCCTCGAAGGTCAGGCCCGCCGGAATCGGCAGGGCGTGGCGGGCGTCGACGACGGCGTATTCCGCATAGCCGCCGCCACCCAGCAGGGCGCAGACCCGGTCCCCGGACCGCCAACGGCCGATCCCGTCGACCACCTCGCCGGCGACCTCCAGCCCCAGGGTGTCCGGCGCGCCGGGCGGGGGCGGGTAGAAGCCGGCCCGCTGCAGCAGGTCGGGGCGGTTCACTCCCGCCGCCCTGACCCGGATCAGGATCTCGCCGGCTTTCGGCGCCGGGACCGCCAGGGTCACGGGCTTCAGCGCGTCGGCCGGCCCCTTGCCGCCCTCGACGGCGATGGCGGTCATCTCGGCCTGCGCCATGCTCAGCTCCCGGAGTTGAATGTCGTTTCCCGCGGGGGTCTGATATCGTGAAGGCGTGGCAGGCGATAGGGAGCCCGGCGATGCTGGAAGAACCGGCTGGCCCGCGCGCGCAACGCGGCGAGGCCCTGACCCAGGCGACGCGCGAGGACCTCGATGTCTACGGCGTCGCCGAGCTCGAGGAGCGGATCGGGCTGCTGCGGGCCGAGATCGCGCGGACCGAGGCCCAGCTCGAGCGGAAAAAGGCCAGCAAGTCGGCGGCCGACGCATTTTTCAAGTTCTGACGGGGGGACTGGCACGGGCGTTGCAGACGTCCGGGCCCAGGCGGGCGGTTGCAACCCGCGGCGTATGTGAAAGGGCGGATTTGTCCATGAATGAACTCGGCGCGCCGGTCGCGGCGCCGTGGCGCGCGAATGTGATCGCGGACTTCGCCCGGTCGGAACTGTTCGATCGCACCTTCCTCGAGGGCATGGACCTGGTCGAGGAAACCGCCGCCTATCTCGACGGCGCGGGACGCCAGGACTCCAAGCTGTTGTCTCGCAGCGCCGCCCTGGCCTACGCCTCCGAGAGCATGCGCCTGACCACCCGGCTGATGCGGGTCGCCTCGTGGCTGCTGGTCCAGAGGGCCGTGCGCGAGGGCGACATGGCCCCGGAGTCGGCCTGCGACGATCGCTATCGACTCGACAGCGACGAGAACGGCTCGTCCGAGGCCGACGCCCTGCACGATCTGCCGCGCGGCCTGCTCGAACTGCTCGACCGCTCCGGCCGGCTCTACGAGCGCGTCCGCCACCTCGACCGGCGCATGTACGTCGAGCCGCCCGAAGAGGACCTGCCCCACCCCGTGCTCAGCCAGCTCGACCGTCTGAGGGACGCGTTCGGGACGGCGTAGGGCGTTGCGGGGTTCGACGCGCGCCCGCGGCGCTGCTCACCATGACGTGTTGCTGAATACGTCATCCTGAGCAGGGCGCGCAGCGCCCGTGTCGAAGGACGCACGGCAAAAAGGCCGGCGGGGTCGCCCCTGCCGGCCTCTTGTCATCCGCGTTGGCGGAAGATCCTACTTCTTGCCCGTGAAGGCGCCGAACTTGGCGTTGAAGCGCGACACGCGGCCGCCGCGATCGAGCAGGGTCTGGTTGCCGCCGGTCCAGGCCGGGTGGGTCTTGGGATCGATGTCGAGGTTCAGGACCGCGCCTTCCTTCCCGTAGGTCGAACGGGTCTGGTAGGTCGTGCCGTCGGTCATCACCACGGTGATGAAGTGATAGTCGGGATGGGTGTCTTGTTTCATCGGGCGGTCCAACCGACTTAGAGGATAGAGGAACGCGGTCGCCGGCGGGCGCTCGCGAAGACGCGCGGCTATACAGAAGGGCCGTCGCGATGGCAAGGGGCCGGCATGAGCGACTCATCCCTGGGCGGGGCCCCCGCCGAAGGCCGTCCGAGCGCCGGCGCCGAGCTGGCCCAGACCCTGACCGAGGCCGCGGCCCGCCGGCCGCGCAGCCGCGACCTGCGCAACCTCACGCGCCTGTGGCCCTTCGTGCGCGCCCACTGGAGGCATGCCGCGGCGGCGGGCTTCTTCCTGCTGTTCTCGACCGCCTCGACCCTGGGCATCACCCAGGCGGTGCGGCTGATCATCGACCGGGGCTTCGTCTCGGCCGGGAACCTGAACCGCTACTTCGTCGTCGGAGCCCTTGTGGTGGCGGTGCTGGCGCTGGCCACCGCCGCGCGATTCTACTTCATCACCGTGCTGGGCGAGCGGGTCGTCGCCGACCTGCGCAAGGCGCTCTATCGCCATGTCCTGACGCTGGACGCCGCCCATTTCCTGACGATGCGCACCGGCGAGGTGCTGTCGCGCATGACCACCGACGTGACCATCGTCGAGAACCTGGTCGGCTCGTCGGCCTCGATAGCCCTGCGCAACACGCTGGGCCTGATCGGGGCGACGGTGATGCTGGCCGTCGTCTCGCCCCGGCTGACCCTGTTCGTGATGATCTTCGCTCCGCTGCTGATCGCCCCGATCTTCCTGTTCGGCCGCCGGGTGCGGGCCCTCTCCACCCGGACCCAGGACCGCTTCGCTGAAGCCGTCGGCTACGCCGGCGAGACCCTGGACGCGCTGGAGACGGTGCAGGCCTTCGGCCGCGAGGCCGCCGCCGACCGCCGCTTCGGCGAGGCGGTGGAGATCGCCTTCCGCACCTCGCTCAAGCGGATCTGGACCCGTTCGCTGATGACCGCCGTGGTCATCGGCCTGGTGTTCGGCGGCATCGGCCTGCTGCTCTGGACCGCCGCCCACGCCGTGGTCCAGGGCCAGATGACGCCGGGCGCCCTGACCCAGTTCGTCATCCTGTCGGTGTTCGCCGGCACCTCGGTGGGGGCGCTGGGCGAGGTCTGGGGCGTGGTGCAGCAGGCCTCCGGCGCCATGCAGCGCATCTCCGAGCTGCTCGCCGCCCGCCCCTCGATCGCCGCTCCGGCGCGCCCCGCGCCCCTGCCCGCCCCCGCCCGGGGCGAGATCGCGTTCGAGGCCGTCACCTTCGCCTATCCCGGCCGGCCGGACCTGCCGGCGCTGCGCGGCTTCGACCTTCGCGTGCGGCCGGGCGAGACCGTGGCCCTGGTCGGCCCCTCGGGCGCTGGCAAGAGCACGGTGCTGCGCCTGCTGCTGCGCTTCTACGATCCGCAGGCCGGCCGGGTGCTGCTCGACGGGATCGACCTGAGGGACGCCGATCCGGCGCAGGTCCGCGCCAGCATGGCGCTGGTGGCCCAGGACGCGGCCCTTTTCAGCGGCTCGGCGCTGGACAATATCCGCTTCGGCCGCGAGGAGGCGACGATCGAGGAAGTCCACGCCGCCGCCCGCGCCGCCGAGGCCGACGCCTTCATCCGGGCCCTGCCTGAGGGCTACGACACCCCCGTCGGCGAGCGGGCGCGGACCCTGTCCGGCGGCCAGAAGCAG
This sequence comes from Pseudomonadota bacterium, assembly GCA_049323695.1. GTDB lineage: Bacteria > Pseudomonadota > Alphaproteobacteria > Caulobacterales > Caulobacteraceae > Caulobacter. The sequence continues at coordinate 136,078 of JBMOOF010000020.1, read as the reverse complement.
CGGCTGGCCATCGCCCGCTCGCTGGTCCGCGGCGCGCCGGTCCTGCTGCTCGACGAGGCTACCAGCGCGCTGGACGCCGAGAACGAACGGCTGGTCCAGAAGGCGCTGGAGAGCGCCATGGGCGAGCGCACCACCCTGGTCATCGCCCACCGCCTGGCCACCGTCCTGCGCGCCGACCGCATCGTGGTCATGGACGAGGGGCGGGTCGTCGAGGAAGGAACCCACGCAGCCCTGACCAAGAAGGGCGGCCTCTACGCCAGGCTGGCGGAGCTGCAGTTCGGCGTGCAGGCGGCGTGAAGTCGCGGGGTCTGGCCCCGCAAGCCGCAGCGTCGTAAACCCCGCCCCCGAACCCACCGGCGCCCGGACCGCGATGGCCTACTTCTCGACCAAGACCTATGGCGGCGAACGCGGGCTGTCCTGCGCCATGCGGGCCTGGACGGCCGAGAGCCACTGCAACCTGCTGCACGGCTATTCGCTGGGCTTCCGCTTCACCTTCGCCGCCGAGCAGCTGGACCATCGCGGCTGGGTCGTCGACTTCGGCAAGGGCGGGTTCGGACCGATCCGGGAGTGGCTGCACGCCACCTTCGACCACACGACCCTGGTCGCCGAGGACGACCCGGCCTTCGCCGAGTTCGTCCGCCTGCGCGATCTGGGGCTCTGCGACCTGCGGGTGCTGCCGGCGATCAGCTGCGAGCGGATCGCGAAGTACGTCTTCGATCACGTGCAGCCGATGATCGCCGCGGCGACCAGGGGACGCTGCTGGGTGGTGTCGGTCGAGTGTTTCGAACACGGCGCCAACAGCGCCATCTACCAGAACCCCGAGACCGTGCTGAAACAGGTCTCCGCCGAGGCCCTGGCCGAGATCGTCGCACGGGAGCTGTGACACGGGCGCTTCCGGCGGCCTGGAACAGGCGGCGCCGGGGACCCTCGCCCCCGCCCCGCTCCCTCAGAAAGAGGGAAGCAGGTCCGATGGCAGCGTCGGGCCGCCGATGACCCAGTCCATGCGCTTCCACCGGGTCGCGGGGTCCTGGCCCTCGCGTTCGACGAAGGCGCGGACCATGTCGAGGCCGAGGCCGTAGTTGATTACGTAGCTGCGGTATTGCTCGGTGAAGCTGACCGACTGCTCGGCGCGCTTGCGTGAGACCAGGCTGTATTTCTGGGTCGCCGCGATGGCCTGCTCGCGGGTCATGCGGCCCGAGAGATACTCGCTGGCTATGGTGAAGCGGGCGCCGGCCAGAGCCTTCTGGGCTTCCTGGATGGCCAGGTAGCGCGGCGCGTCCGTCGGATCGAGGCCAGCCAGCGGATAGAGGACCCGGGTCTCGAAGGCCAGGCGCTCCTCGCCCGGGAAAGCCAGCTCGATGCCGTAGTTGGCGCTGCCCTCGGCGATCAGGCTTTGCGGCGAGAACAGCGGATAGACGCTGAACTCGACCCACCCCCTGGCCCTGGTCAGCCGCTGTTCGAGCAGGACGTTGAGCACATGGTGGCCGGGATAGCCCTCGTGGCAGCCCAGGTCGACCGCGCGGGAGAGGCGCACCGGCAGGTCGGTGTTGACCTGGATGAGGCTGCTCGCGTCGCCCTTGTACCAGTTGTAGCCCGACCAGCTCTTGCCGGTGACGAACTCCAGGGTGAAGCGCTCGTTCGCCGGCAGGGGGATGTAGGCCGCCGTCCGGCGGCGGCACTCGGCGATGGCGGCGTCCATGACCGCCTGCAGGCGGTCGGCGGGAACGACGAAGCGGTCATGGAAGCTGTCGACCCGCTGCCACAGGGGTCCGTCGCCCGGGACCAGGGCTTCGATGGCGGCCAGGGGCTGGTCGTAGTCGCTGAGCGGCTTCAGCGCCGGCCGCACGCCGAACAGGCCCTCGGCCTCGTCCTCAAAGCTGAGCTTCTCGCCGCGGATCATTCGAATGCGCGTAGCCGCGGCTCTTAGCTGGGCGCGCAGAAACGTCGCGCGGCGCTGCTCGTCAGGCGTGAGCGTGATCGGATCAAGCGCGCCGATGCTCATGTCCAGCGCCGCGACATCCGCTTCCAGACCGGAGAGAAGGCAGCTCGATTCGCGCAGCGCCGCTGTTCCGCACTCGGCCTTCGCTTGAGCTTGCCATTCCGGCGGCCCGTAGTAGGCGTCGATATAGCCGTCCTCGTGCTCGCCGATCTTCAGGCTGAGCTTCACGTAGTCTTCTGCCGACGAGTTCAGCGATTCCGAAGACGACATGGCTTTCGGCTGCCCGCCGAGCATGGCGCAAGCGCCGAGCAGGCCGGCGGACAGGGCGACGATGGCGACGCGACGGATCATCCAGGGAACTCCTGCCGGGCCGCGACGGCGAGGCCCGGGAAATCACTGAAGACGCCGTCGACGCCTGCTTCATAGAGCGCCTTGAACATCGCCGCGACATCGCCGTGCTCGCGGGGATCGGCGCCGCGCCTGAGGTCCGCCGGCAGGAAGTGGTTCTCGGCCCGCACGGTCCAGGGATGAACGACCAGCGATAGGTCATGCGCGTCGGCCGCCAGCGAGGTCGGCGGCAGCAGGACCTTGCCGTCGGTGGGGACGACCAGGCTCTTGTCCGGCCCGATCCCCTCGGCGTAGGCGGCGACGGCGGCGAGGCCCGCGGGCGTGACCATGTCCCTGTAGGCCTGGCCCGGCAGGTCGGCGGGACCGCCTTCCGAGTCGATCAGCTGCACCAGCCGCACCCGGGTCAGGGGCCGCAGCGCCTTCAGCGGACCCACCTCGAAGCACTGGACGAACACCTTGGCGTCGCGGCCCACCAACTCGTTCTTCGTCAGGGCGTCGGCCATCAGCTTTGGAAAGTCGAAGCCGAGCGAGGCGAAGTGGGTCGGGTGCTTCATCTCCGGATAGACGCCGACGCCGGCCTCGCGGGCGATGGCGACGACCTCGGCGAAGGTCGGGACAGCCTCCCGGCCGTCATTGGCGGTGTTGCCCGGCCGCAGCTGGGGCAGCCGCTCGCGACAGCGCAGGGTCTTCAGCTCGGCGAGGGTGAAGTCCTCGGTGAACCAGCCGGTGACCGACTGGCCGTCGATGACCTTGGTGGTCTTGCGGGCGGCGAACTCGGATTTCGAGGCCACATCCGTCGTGCCGCCTACCTCGTTCTCGTGGCGGGCGACCAGATGGCCGTCCCGGGTGATCACCAGGTCGGGCTCGATGACGTCGGCGCCCTGGGCGATGGCCAGGCGATAGGCCATCGGCGTGTGCTCGGGCCGCTCGCCGCTGGCGCCGCGGTGGGCGATGACGATGGGCTTCGACGTCTTTCCGGCGGCCAGGACCGGCGTGGCGGCGAGGGCGAGCGTTGCGGCGGTCCCCAGGGACATGGAAACAGATCGACGAGTGAGGCTCATGGCGAGGCAGGCTATACAGGCGCGGCCACAGGGGGAACCGTCATGCTGATCCTGCGCGCCATCGCCGTCATCCAGTCGCTCGGGCTGATCCTGGGCGAGACCTGGCGCAGCTGGGGCGCAGGGCGGCACTGGTTGTTCGTCGTCGACGACTATTGGGTCTCGGCGCTGCTGCTGCTCGGGGCCTGGGCCATGAAGACCGACAGCATCCGCAACCGGGCCCTGTTCGCAGCGGGCTGGGGCGCGCATGCGGGCATGCTGTACGGCAGCTTCTTCGGCAAGCTGATCGAGCCGGCCTCGACCAACGCCGGCAACTTCGATGTGGGGGTTCTGACCTGGCTGGTGGGCCTGGCCTGGGTCACCGGGGTGATCGGGATGATCGCGAGCATTGTGCTCCCGTCGAAAGCCACCTGACCCCCGCTCATCCCGGCGAATGCCGGCCACAGTTGTTGGAGCCCGACTTCAGTCAGGATTCAAGGTGCTCAAGCTGAATCTGGGTCCCGGCATTCGCCGGGATGATCGGATTTATTGGGCCGCGCGCAGCCGCTCGAGGATGAGCGGGTGCAGGTCGAGGTTGGCGGCGAGAACGCCTTCGTCGCCGAGTCGATAGTCGCCGCCCTCGAGGTTGGTGACCCTGCCGCCGGCCTCGGCGATCAGCAGCAGGCCGGCCGCCACGTCCCAGGCGCTGAGGTTCCGCTCCCAGAAGCCATCCAGCCGGCCGGCGGCGACCCAGGCGAGATCCAGCGCCGCCGAGCCGAAGCGGCGGACGCCCACGACGCGCTGGCTGATCTGGTGAAGCTCCTTGAGGAACTGGCCGTGGCCGGGCTTGCCGATGAAGGGCACGCCGGTGCCGAGCAGGGCCTCGTCCAGCCGGGTCCGCGCCGCCACGCGCAGGCGCTTTTCGTTGCCGAGCCAGGCGCCCTTGCCCTTCTCGGCCCAGAAGGTCTCGTGGGTGATGGGGTTGTAGGTCACCGCCGCGACCACCGCCCCCTCGCGCTCGAGGGCGATGTTGACGGCGAACTGCGGGATGGCGTGCAGGAAGTTGGTGGTGCCGTCGAGGGGATCGACGATCCAGCGGTGGGTCTTGTCGCTGCCTTCGACCTCGCCCTGTTCCTCGCCCAGGAAGCCGTAGCCCGGTCGGGCCTTGGTCAGGGCCTCGAACAGCACCTTCTCGGCCTTGATGTCGGCGGCGGAGACGAAGTCGCCCAGGCCCTTCTTCGAGACCTGCAATTCGGAAAGCTCGCCGAAGTCGCGCGCCAGCCCCTTCGCCGCCTTGCGGGCGGCGTCGATCATCACCTGGACGAGGGCGGAGTTGGCGGCCACGTCAGTCGGCGCGGCGCAGGTATTCGCCGGTCTCGGTGGAGACCAGAACCCGCTCGCCCGCCTCCATGTAGGGCGGGATCATCACCCGGACGCCGTTGTCGGCCTTGGCCGGCTTGTAGGACGAGGAGGCGGTCTGGCCCTTCACCACGGCGTCGGCCTCGACGATGGTCACCACCACCTGCTCGGGCAGCTCGATGCCGATCGGCCGGTCCTCGTGGAACTCCACCACCACCGTCATTCCGTCCTGCAGCCAGGGAATGCGGTCCTCGCCGACGAAGTCCTTGCTGAGGTAGACCTGCTCGTAGGTGCTGGAGTCCATGAACACCAGGTTGTCGCCCTCCTCGTAGAGGAAGGTGTGGTCCTTCTGCTCCAGGGTCACGCGCTCGACGCGGTCTTCCGAGCGGAAGCGCTCGTTGAGCTTGCGGCCGTCGATGAGGTTCTTGAGCTCGACCTGGGCGAAGGCGCCGCCCTTGCCGGGCTTGACGTGCTCGGCCTTGACGCAGACCCACAGGCCGCCGTCGTGCTGGAGCACCATGCCGGGTTTGATGGTGTTGCCGTTGATCTTCATGGGGAGCGTTCGCCGGAGGGGGGCTGGAAATTGGCGGCGGAACCTAACGGCGAGGCCCCGGGATAGCAAGCAGAGGCAATGCGTCCTTCGAAACGGCCCTTCGGGCCTGCTCAGGATGACGTGCATCTGTGTACGTCATGGTGAGCAGCAGCCGCAGGCTGCGTGTCGAACCACGCAAGGTCAGCGCCCGGAAACGCCCTCGGCGATGGCGGCGTTGAGGGCCTTCACCCCCGCGGCCGGACCCTGCGGGTGGGCCCACACCCCCCCGCTGACCGCCAGGAAGTCTGCGCCGGCGCGGGCCAGGCCGGCGGCGTTGTCGGCGGTGACGCCGCCGATGGCGACGCAGGGGGTCTGCATGGTCTCCTGCCAGATGGTCAGGATCTCCGGATCGGCCCGGGTCGGGGCGTCCTTGGTCGCGCTCGGGAAGAAGGCCCCGAAGGCGACATAGTCGGCGCCGGCCTCGGCCGCCTCCATCGCCAGATGCCGGCTGTCGTGGCAGGTGACCCCGACGATGCGGCCGGGCCCCATCAGCCGCCGGGCCTCGGCATAGGGGGCGTCGCCCTGCCCGACATGGACGCCGTCGCACCCGAACCTCGCCGCCAGGTCCGGCCGGTCGTTGAGGATCACCGCCACGCCCCGGGACTGGGCGATGGGCGAGAGGACGTCGACGGCGGCGGCGATCACCACCTCGGGCGCGTCCTTGAGCCGGATCTGCAGGGCGGCGACGTCGCCGGCGTCGAGCGCCCCGGCGAGCGTGCGGCCGAAGCCTGCCAGGTCGTCCAGGCGCGGCGGGGTGATCAGATAGAGGCGACAGTCAGCGGCGGGCATGGGCCGTCTCTACACGAGCAGGGCCCTCAGCACATAGGCGGCGGCGGCGACGGCCAGCGCCGACAGGGCGGCGAGACCGGCGAACCAGGCCAGGCGGGCGGGCAGCGGGGCGAGCGTGTCGCCCTCCTCGGGCGGCGGCTCAATGATGGCCGGCATCGGCGCCCACCTTGCCGCGAAAGACCCAGTAGACCCACGCCGTGTAGCCGAGGATCAGCGGCAGCAGCCCGCCGATCCCCACCAGCATCAGGGCCAGGGCGTTGTCCGGGCCGGCCGCCTGCCGGAAGTCGATGCCGTAGGGAACGATGGAGGGGAAGAACCCCGCCGCCAGGCCCAGATAGCCGGAGAGGAAGACCAGCGCCGCCCCGGCGAAGGGCATGGCGGCGGCGCGCCGGCGCAGGCCCTCGGCGACGATCAGGAGGCCCGACGCGCCGAGGGCGGGGATCGGCAGCAGCGGCAGCAGGCCTGGCCCGAAGGCGCCGTCCTCGAAACCCCAGCGCGCGGCGACGCGCGGATGGACGAGCAGGGTCGCCAGGCTCACCGCCGCCAGGGCCGCGGCCGTCGCGGCGGCGGCGGTCCAGGCCCAGCGGCGCGCCTGGCCGTGCAGCGCGCCGGCCGTCTTCCAGACCAGCCAGCCCGAGCCCAGCAGGGCGTAGCCGGCGACGAGGCCCGCGGCGACCAGCAGGCTGTAGGGCGTCAGCCAGTCGAACGGCCCGCCGGCGAAGCGGCCGTCCCGCACCGCGATTCCCTGGATGAAGCCGCCGAGCACCAGCCCCTGGGCGAGCGTCGCCGCCAGCGAGCCGCCGGCGAAGGCGGCGGTCCAGAAGGCCTTGCCCCGCCTGCGCCCGTGCAGCCGGAACTCGAAGGCCACGCCGCGCAGGATCAGCGCCAGCAGCATCAGGATCAGCGGCAGATAGAGCGCCGGCGCCAGCACCGAATAGGCCAGCGGAAAGGCCGCCAGCAGCCCGCCGCCGCCCAGCACCAGCCAGGTCTCGTTGCCGTCCCAGACCGGGGCGATGCTGTCCATCATGGCGTCGCGGTCCCGCGGCGACTGCGCGAGGGGAAAGAGGATGCCGACGCCCAGGTCGAACCCGTCCAGCAGCACGTAGAGCAGCACGGCCAGGGCGATGATCGCGGCGAAGATCAGGGGCAGGTCGAGGGTCATCTCAGGCCTCCGGCTCTTCGGGGGCGGCCGCCAGCGGCGTGCCGGGCGCGCGGCCCTCGGCCCCCGGCGCGAGGCCGAGATCCGGCGCCGGGCCCTGGCCGACCAGCCGCAGGATGTAGATCGCGCCGGCGCTGAACACGACGGCGTAGACGGCCAGGAAGGCGAGCAGCGAGGCGGCGACCTGGCCCGGTCCCACCGGCGAGACGGAGTCGGCGGTGCGCAGCACGCCGTAGATGGTCCAGGGCTGGCGCCCGGCCTCGGCCACGATCCAGCCGGCGATGACGGCGACGAAGCCCGCCGGCCCCATGGCCACGGCGGCGCGCAGGAACGGGCGCGAGGTCTCGAGCCGCCCGCGCAGGATCAGCCACACGCCCCAGGCCCCGAGCCCGACCATGGCCACGCCCAGCCCGACCATCACCCTGAAGGCCCAGTAGACCAGGCCGACCACCGGCCAGTCCGCGCGGGGCCAGCGGTCGAGTCCGTCCAGCGTCCGCGACCGGGGAACGCCCTGGATCAGATTGCCGACGCCCGGAATCGCCAGTTCGTATCGCGTCTTCGCGGCCTGGCGGTCCGGAACGCCGACCAGGCTGAACGGCTGGTCGGGGCGGGTGACCCAGTAGGCCTCGATGGCCGCGGTCTTCATCGGCTGATGCTCCAGCACCAGCTGGCCCGACGCGTGGCCGGCGACGACCTGCAGCGGGGCGACGATGGCGAACATCCCGACGGCCATGCGCAGGGCCATGCGGGATTCCGGCTGGGCCGGATCGCGCAGCAGCCGCCAGGCGCTGGCTCCGCCGACGGCCAGGGCGGTGGTCAGATAGGCCGCCAGCGCCATGTGGACGAACCGCGTCGGGAAGGTCGGCGAGACGATCACCGTCAGCCAGTCGCTCGCCCGGAGCGATCCGTCCGCCAGGCGCTCGAACCCCGCCGGATGCTGCATCCAGCTGTTGGCCGACAGGATCCAGAAGGCGGAGATGAGCGTGCCCGCGGCGACCAGCAGGGTCGCGGCGAAATGCAGGCCAGGCCCCACGCGCCGCCAGCCGAACAGCATGACGCCCAGGAAGCTGGCCTCGAGGAAGAAGGCGGTCAGCACCTCGAAGGCCAGCAGCGGCCCGATCACCGGCGAGGCGACCCTGGAGAACTCGGCCCAGTTGGTTCCCAGCTGGTAGCTCATGACCACGCCGGAAACGACGCCCATCCCGAAGCTGATGGCGAAGATGCGGACCCAGAACAGATACAGGTCGCGGAAGACGCGCTTTCGGGTCGCCAGCCACAGCCCCTCGAGCACCGCCAGGAAGCTGGCCAGGCCGATGGTGAAGCTCGGGAAGATGATGTGGAAAGCGATGGTGAAGGCGAACTGCAGACGGGCGAGCAACAGCGCTTCGAGTTCCATCGGGCCCCTCTCTCGCCGACCTGCGTTTCCCCAACGCGCGTCGGGCGCTTCGGTTCATTCGGGCCGGCCGGCGTCGGCCCGCGGGGCGCGTGCCAGATGCAAATGAGTTGCAAGATATGGCGCTGGAGGTTAAATGCGTATCGTTCTCATTTCGGGGCCGCCAGCCTTGTACGTCTGCAACTGCAACGGCATTCGCGAACGCGAGGTCCGCGCGGCCATCGAGGCCGGCGCCGCCCGGCCCGTCGACGTGTTCAGGGCCCACGGCTGCAAGGTCCAGTGCGCCCGCTGCGTCTGCGAGATGCGCGAGATGATCGACCAGTCGCAAGAGGCCCTGCGCTTCGCCGCCGAGTAGCGGGATCGCCGGCTGACGCCCATCGACCCGCCGGGGCTCGCCGGGGAGGCGGCCAGCCATGGGCCGGCCCATCGCGAGCTTGTGTCGTCACGCGCGCGGCGTCGGGGGACATCGTGGTTGCGGCGCGCGGCCGCCCGGTTCAGGGTCGCCCGATCCGATTCCGAGGAGCCGCGCCATGAAGGGCGATCCCGCCATCATCAAGCTGCTGAACGCCGTGCTGACCAACGAGCTGACGGCGGTGAACCAGTATTTCCTGCACGCCCGCATGTATGAGAACTGGGGATTCCGGCGGCTGGGCCGGATCACCTACGAGGAATCGATCGGCGAGATGAAGCACGCCGACAAGCTGATCAAGCGCATCCTGTTCCTCGACGGCCTGCCCAACCTGCAGGACCTGCACAAGCTGAGGCTGGGCGAGAGCGTGCCCGAATGCCTGACCGCCGACCTGGCGATCGAGGTCGGCGGGCGGACGACGCTCGTCGAGGGCGTGGGGCAGTGCGAGGCCGCCAGGGATTTTGTCAGCCGCCAGCTGCTCGACGAGATTCTCGAAGACACCGAGGAGCATATCGACTTCCTCGAGACCCAGCTCGCGCTGGTGAAGTCGCTCGGCGAACAGAACTACCTCCAGAGCGCGCTGGGCGAGCTCGAGGGGAGCTAGGGCGCGCCGGGAGGACCGCCCGGGCGGAGGTCGCCCGGCGCGGGTCATGGCGATTTGCGGGCCAAGCCCGCGCGTGGAGCCCGCATCGACGGAACCACCCCTCGTTCCGCCGGTTTTCCGCCGGGGAGCGAGGAGAGCGGCCATGATCGCCGAAGCCGCGCGCGACGCCATTGACGGCCTGGCCAACAGCCGCGGCCGCTCGACCCGGCATCTGATGATCGGGCTGGGAATCACGGCGGGCGCCGTGCTGGCCTCGGCCGTGATCGCGCGGGCCCGGGCGCCCGGTCCGGACGACCTCGCCGCCGAGCGCGCCTGGGAGCGGCTCGAAAAGCCGCCCTTCTCCCCGTCCAGGGCCGCCTTCGCCGCCATCTGGCCGCCGCTGTTCATGGCCCTGACCTTGTCGGGCCTGCGGGTCTGGAACGCCCCGCCGAGCCGGGCGCGGACCGAGGCCCTGACCCTGTGGACGGTCGTCCAGGCGCTGAACGCGCTGTGGATGGCGCTGGGCCCCCGCCAGCTCGGCGGCCAGCTGGCCGCGGCGGTCGCCTCGCTGGGCACCGCCGGCGCCTACGCCTGGCGCGCCCGCAAGGTCGACGCTCCGGCGGCGGGCATGGTCGCCCCCTACGTCGGCTGGATCGGCTTCGCCAACGTCCTCAGCGAGGAGCTGTGGCGGCGCAATCGCCCCAGGCCGACCCTGCATTGAGCCGCGGCCGGCAATCGAGATAGCCTCGGCCGCGAACAGGGGGGCGGCATGGGCGAGCAGACGGGCGGACGGGGCCAGGGCCACGCCATGGTGATCGGCGGGGCGTCGGTCGGCACGATCTTCGAGTGGTACGATTTCTACCTCTACGGCTCGCTCGTCGTTCTGATCAACAAGCACTTCTTCTCGGGCGTGAACGAGACGACGGGGTTCATCCTGGCCCTGCTCGCCTTCGCCGCCGGCTTCGCGGTGAGGCCGTTCGGGGCGATCGTCTTCGGCCGGCTGGGCGACCTGTGGGGACGCAAGAACACCTTCCTGGTCACCATGCTGCTGATGGGCCTGTCGACCTTCGTGGTCGGGCTGCTGCCGTCCTACGCCAGCATCGGCGTCGCCGCGCCCGTCCTCCTGATCGTCATGCGGCTGGTCCAGGGCATGGCCCTGGGCGGCGAGTACGGCGGGGCCGCCACCTACGTCGCGGAGCATGCGCCTCCGGGCCGGCGCGGCCTCTACACCAGCTTCATCCAGACCACGGCGACGCTGGGCCTCTTCCTGTCGCTTGTGGTGATCCTGGCCGTGCGCACCAGCATCGGCGAGGAGGCCTTCGCCGCCTGGGGCTGGCGGATCCCGTTCCTGGTCTCGGTCCTGCTGCTGGCGGTGTCGCTGTGGATCCGGCTCCGGCTGGGCGAAAGCCCGGTGTTCCAGCGGATGATCGACGAGGGCAAGGGAACCCGGGCCCCGCTGGCCGAGAGCTTCGCCCGCTGGCCGAACCTGAGGCTGGTCATCCTGGCCCTGGTCGGCCTGACCGCCGGCCAGGCCGTGGTCTGGTACACGGGCCAGTTCTACGCCCTGTTCTTCCTGGAGAAGATGCTCAAGGTCGACGGGGCGACGACCAACACCCTGGTGGCCGTCGCCCTGCTGCTCGGGACGCCGTTCTTCGTGGTCTTCGGCTGGCTGAGCGACCGCATCGGACGCAAGCCGATCATCCTGGCCGGCTGCCTGATCGCGGCCCTGACCTGTTTTCCGCTGTTCCACGCCCTGACCCAGGCGGCCAACCCGGCCCTGGCCGCGGCCAGCGCGCGCAGTCCGGTGACGGTGATCGCCGATCCGGCCGCCTGCAGCTTCCAGTTCGACCCGATCGGCAAGACCGCCTTCCGCTCGTCCTGCGACGTGGCCAAGTCGGCGCTGGCGTCGGCGGGCGTCTCCTACGACACGCGCGAGGCGGTGGCCGGCTCGACGGCGACCGTCGACATCGGCGGCCGCCAGCTGCCGGCCTTCGAGGGCGCCGGCCTGTCGACCAGGGCCTTCGGCGAGGCCCAGGCGGCCTGGCGCAAGGACCTGACGGCGGCGCTGAAGGCCGCCGGCTACCCGGACAAGGCCGATCCGGCGCAGGTGGACCGGCCGATGGTCGTCGCCGTCCTGTTCGCCCTGATCCTGCTGGTGACCATGGTCTACGGCCCGATCGCCGCGGCCCTGGTGGAGATGTTCCCGGCCCGCATCCGCTACACCTCGATGAGCCTGCCCTACCACATCGGCAACGGCTGGTTCGGCGGCTTCCTGCCGACCACCGCCTTCGCCATGGTGGCGGCGACGGGGAACATCTATTTCGGCCTCTGGTACCCGGTGGTGGCGGCGGGGGCGACGGCGGTCGTGGGCTTCCTGTTCATCCGCGAGATGAAGGGGGCGGACATCGAGGCGTGATCAGCGGCGGCCCGGTCGACGACTTCGGCGTCCGCCGCTTCTGGTGAGTTCAGGCCCTACTCCGCCGCGGCGCGGCTGACGCCGATCCTGGGGTCCAGCTCGCCGGCGGCGTAGCGTTTGGCCATGGCGGCGGTCGAGAGCGGCTTGATCTTTCCGGCCCAGCCGGCGGCGCCGAACTGCTCGAAGCGGGCCTGGCAGACCTTGCGCATCGCCTCCTTGGCGGGCTTGAGATAGGCGCGCGGGTCGAATTCGCCCGGCTTTTCCATCAGCAGTTTGCGGATGGCGCCGGTCATGGCCATGCGGTTGTCGGTGTCGACATTGATCTTGCGCACGCCGTGCTTGATGCCGCGCTGGATCTCCTCGACCGGCACGCCCCAGGTCTGGGGCATCTGGCCGCCGTAGGCGTTGATGATGTCCTGCAGGTCCTGCGGCACCGAGCTGGAGCCGTGCATCACCAGGTGGGTGTTGGGCAGGCGGCGGTGGATCTCCTCGATCACGGTCATGGCCAGGACATCGCCGTCCGGCTTGCGGGTGAACTTGTAAGCGCCGTGGCTGGTGCCCATCGCGATGGCCAGGGCGTCGACGCCGGTCGCGCGGACGAAGTCCACGGCCTGGTCCGGATCGGTGAGCAGCTGGCTGTGATCGAGCACGCCCTCGGCGCCGTGGCCGTCCTCGGCCTCGCCCATGCCGGTCTCGAGGGAGCCGAGCACGCCCAACTCGCCCTCCACCGACACGCCGCAGCTGTGGGCCATCTGGACCACCTGCCGGGTGACCGCGACGTTGTAGTCGTAGTCCGCCGGAGTCTTGGCGTCCTCCTTGAGCGAGCCGTCCATCATCACGCTGGTGAAGCCGTACTGGATGGCCGTGGCGCATGTGGCGGGTCCGTTGCCGTGGTCCTGGTGCATGCACACCGGGATGTTCGGGTAGAGCTCGACCAGGGCGTCGATCAGGCGGGCCAGGACGACGTCGTTGGCGTAGCTGCGGGCGCCGCGCGAGGCCTGGATGATGACCGGGGCGTCGACGGCCTCGGCCGCCTCCATGATCGCCAGGCCCTGCTCCATGTTGTTGATGTTGAAGGCGGGCAAGCCGTAGTCGTGCTCGGCGGCGTGATCGAGAAGCTGTCGGAGGGTGATCCGGGCCACTGTCGGACTCTCTTGCGCTGATATTGTTCTGGGTTTTGCGGGGGTCTTAGCACCGCATCACAGGAACGTCAGCCCGTGGCGAAGCCCGTTCCTCCCCGCGAGCTGGGAGGAAAGCTAGACCTCCAGCGCCTTCACGCCGGGCAGTTCCTTGCCTTCCATCCATTCCAGGAAGGCGCCGCCGGCTGTCGAGACGAAGGTCATCTGACCCGCGACGCCCGCGTGGTTCAGGGCCGCGACGGTGTCGCCGCCGCCGGCCACGGCGACCAGCTTGCCGGCCTCGGCCAGGGCGCCGGCCTTCTTCGCGGCGGCCACGGTGGCGGCGTCGAACGGCTGCACCTCGAACACGCCGAGCGGGCCGTTCCAGATGAAGGTCCTGCTGTCGTCCATGGCGGCCAGCAGGCGCTCGACCGTCTTCGGACCGGCGTCGAGGATCAGGTCGCCGTCCTTGACCTCGTCCAGGCCGAGCACGCGGGTGGCGGTGTTCGGCTTCACCTCGGCGGCGACCACGACGTCGACCGGCAGCAGCAGCTCGCAGCCGGCGGCCTGCGCCTTCTTCATGATCTCGCGGGCGGTGTCGCCCAGGTCGTGCTCGCACAGCGAGGCGCCGACCGGGTGGCCCTGGGCGGCCAGGAAGGTGTTGGCCATGCCGCCGCCGATCGCCAGGCGATCGAGCTTGGCGACCAGGTTGTTCAACAGGTCGAGCTTGGTCGAGACCTTGGCCCCGCCGACGATGCCCAGCACGGGCTTCACCGGCTTGCCCAGCGCCGCGTCGAGCATCTCCAGCTCACGCTGCATGGAGAGCCCCGGCCAGGCCGGCAGCAGGCGCGCGAGGCCCTCAGTCGAGGCGTGGGCCCGGTGGGCGGCGCTGAAGGCGTCGTTGACGTAGAGGTCGCCGAACGCGGCCAGCTCGGCCACGAAGGCCGGGTCGTTCTTCTCCTCGCCGACGTGGAAGCGCAGGTTCTCCAGCAGGGCGACGCCGCCGTCTTCCAGCCGGTTCACGGCGACGTAAGCCGGCTCGCCGATGCAGTCCTCGCCAAAGACGACCGGCTGCTCGAGCAGCTTCGACAGCGGCTCGACCACCGGCTTCAGGCTCATCTCCGGAACCCGCTTGCCCTTCGGACGGTCGAAGTGGGCCAGCAGGATCGTCCTGGCGCCCTTCTGCGACAGGTACCGGATCGTCGGCAGCGCCGCGCGCAGGCGGGTGTCGTCGGTGATCTCGCCTCCCTCCATCGGCACGTTGAAGTCCACGCGCACCAGCACGCGCTTGCCGGCGAGATCAGCGGTTTCGAGGGAGCGGAAGGGCATTGGGCGCCTCACTCTAACCCGCTCATCCCGGCGAAGGCCGGGACCCAGGTTTGTTTGGCTGACTTTCCGACGCTGGCGCGTTTCAGAAAAAAGCCTGGGTCCCGGCCTTCGCCGGGATGAGCGGAGTGTGGGGTTACAGGAACTTCGCCATCACCAGAGCGGTGTCGCTCATGCGGGTCGCGAAGCCCCATTCGTTGTCGTACCAGCTCAGCACCCGGGCCAGCTTGCCGTCGACGACCTGGGTCTGCGGCAGGGCGGCGGTGGAGCTGGCGTCGACGTGGTTGAGGTCGCTGGACACCACCGGGTCGGTGGTCACGGCCAGCACGCCCGACATCGGACCCTCGGCGGCGGCGGCGAGCGCCTTGTTGATCTCGTCCACGGTGACCTCGCGGGAAGCCACGACCTTCAGGTCGACCACCGACACGTTCGGGGTCGGGACGCGGATCGAGGAGCCGTCCAGCTTGCCCTTCAGCTCCGGCAGCACCAGGCCCAGCGCCTTGGCGGCGCCGGTGGAGGTCGGGATCATGGAAAGGCCCGCGGCGCGGGCGCGGTAGAGGTCCTTGTGCAGGGTGTCCAGAGTCGGCTGGTCGCCGGTGTAGGCGTGGATCGTCGTCATGTAGCCGCGCTCGATGCCGAACAGGTCGTTCAGCACCTTGGCCACGGGGGCCAGGGCGTTGGTCGTGCAGCTGCCGTTGGAGACGACGATGTCGTCGGCCGTCAGGGTCTCATGGTTGACCTTGTAGACGATGGTCTTGTCGGCGTTGTCGGCCGGGGCGCTGATCAGCACGCGGCGGGCGCCGGCGGTCAGGTGGGCGCTGGCCTTGTCCTTGGCCGTGAAGATGCCGGTGCATTCGAGGGCGATGTCCACGCCCAGCGCCTTGTGCGGCAGGTTGGCCGGGTCGCGCTCGGCGGTGACCCTGATCTTGCCCATGCCGACGTCGATCCAGTCCTCGCCCGAGGTGACCTTGCCCGGGAAGCGGCCGTGCACGCTGTCGTAGCGCAGCAGATGGGCGTTGGTCTCGACCGGGCCCAGGTCGTTGATGGCGACGACCTCGATGTCCTTGCGGCCATGTTCGGCGATCGAGCGCAGGACCAGACGGCCGATGCGGCCAAATCCGTTGATGGCGACGCGAAGGGTCATACTGGGGGGCTCCCGGCGGCTGGTTCCTGAATGCGCGCGGGTTTTGCGGGCGGGGGCCCGGAAGTCAACCCCGCGAGGGCGGCGGGGCGGTCACATCGGGTGAGCGGATGTGACGGGGACAGACCGTGCGTCTTTCGACATGTTCGCTGCGCGGCCTGCTCAGGATGACGTGCTCAGAGCCACGTCATGGTGAGCAGCGCCGGCGCGAGCCGGCGCGTGTCGAACCACGCACGCCGTCACAGCTTCGCCTTCGCCGCGGCCGCGACGGCCTCGGCGGTGATGCCGAACTCCTTGTAGAGCCGCTCGTAGGGGGCGCTGGCGCCGAAGCCGGTCATGCCGACGAAGACGCCGTCCTCGCCGATGAACCGCTCCCAGCCCAGGCGCACCGCCGCCTCGACGGCGACCCGCACGGGCGCCTTGCCGATGGTGTCGGCCCGGTACTTCGGGCTCTGGCGCTCGAACAGCTCCCAGCAGGGGGTGGAGACCACGCGAGTCGGCACGCCCTCGGCCTGCAGCAGGTCTCGGGCGGCGAGAGCGACCGGAACCTCCGAGCCGGAGGCGAAGATCGTCACCTTCGCGGTCCCGTCGGCCGCCGCCGCCTCGTAGGCGCCCCGGGCGCTGAGGTCGCCGCCGGTCCGCCGCACCACGCCCGTCTTCTGGCGCGACAGGGCCATCACCGATGGCGTCGTCTTCTCCTTCAGCGCCAGACGCCAGCATTCGGCCGCCTCCACGGCGTCGGCCGGGCGAAAGACCAGCAGGTTCGGCATCGCCCGCAGGCTGGCCAGGTGCTCGACCGGCTGGTGGGTCGGCCCATCCTCGCCCAGGCCGATGGAGTCGTGGGTCATCACATGGATCACCCGCACGCCCATCAGGGCGCCCAGGCGGATCGCCGCCCGGCTGTAGTCGGCGAACACCAGGAAGGTGCCCGAATAGGGGATCACCCCGCCGTGCAGGGCCATGCCGTTCATGGCCGCCGCCATGCCGTGCTCGCGCACGCCGTAGTGGACGTAGCGGCCGGCGTAGTCCGGCGCATCGAAGGAGGCCATGCCCTTGACCCAGGTGTTGTTCGAGCCGGTCAGGTCGGCCGAACCGCCGATCATCTCCGGAATCGACGGCGTCAGGGCGGCGAGCGCCGCGCCGCTGTGCACGCGGGTGGCGTTGACCGCCGGCTCGGCCAGCATCTTCTCGATGTGGGCGTCAAGCGCCTCGAAGGCGTTCGCGGGCAGGTCGCCCTTCATGGCGCGGATGAACTCGGCGCGGTCGGCGCTGGCCTTCAGCCGCGCGTCCCACTTGCGCCGCCGGGAGCCGCCCTTGCGGCCGGCCTTTCGCCAGGCGGCGGCGACGTCGTCGGGCAGCTCGAACGGCCCCTGCGGCCAGCCCATGGCCGCCCTCGCCGCCGCGGCCTCCTCGTCGAACAAGGAGTAGCCGTGGCCGTGGACGTCGCCTTCCTTGCCGCCCGCGCCTTTGCAGATCAGGGTCCGGCAGGCGATCATCGTCGGCCGGTCCTGCTTGACCGCCCAGCGAAGGGCGGCGGCGATCTTGCCGTGGTCGTGGCCGTCGACGGCCTTCACCGCCCAGCCGGCGGCCTTGAAGCGGGCCAGCTGGTCGCCGCTTTCGGCGATCGTCGCGGCGCCGTCGATGGTGGTGTTGTTGTCGTCAAACAGGACCGTCAGCTTGGCCAGCTTCAGCCGGCCGGCCAGGTGGATGGCCTCGTGGCTGACGCCCTCCATCAGGCAGCCGTCGCCGGCGATCACCCAGGTGCGGTGGTCGACCAGGTCGTCGCCGAAGCGGGCGTTCAGGCTCCGCTCGGCCATGGCCATGCCCACGGCCGTCGCGATGCCCTGGCCCAGCGGGCCGGTGGTGGTCTCGACGCCGGGGGTGTGGCCGTACTCGGGGTGGCCGGCGGTGATCGACCCCCACTGCCGGAAGGCGCGGATCTGATCCATGGTCACGGCCTTGAAGCCGGTCAGGTGCAGCAGGCTGTAGATCAGCATCGAGGCGTGGCCGGCCGACAGCACGAAGCGGTCGCGGTCGGCCCAGTCGGGCCGGCTGGCGTCGTATTTCAGGAACCGGGTCCACAGCACCGTCGCCACGTCGGCGAGGCCCATGGGCGCGCCCTGGTGGCCGGACCTGGCGGCATGAACGGCGTCCATGGACAGGACGCGGATGGCGTCGGCCATCTTCACGGGGCTGACGGGCATGCTGGGGCTCTCGACTCTGGCGCGGTTTGGGGGCCGTTCGCACGTGAGGCCGCGCGATTCAACCCGCCGCGCCGCCCTTCGGGCCGCAAAGCGCCGCTGGCGCCCGCGCCCGATCGCCGCTAGCCTTCCCTAGCACTGCTAGATTCGGAGGATGCGATGCGTACGATCAAGCGTGTTCTGGCGGCCGCGGGCGGCTTCGCGGCCCTGGCCCTGGCCGCCCCGGCCCTGGCGGAGGAGCGGGCGGGGGTCGCCTGCGAGACGCCGCCGCCGCTGCACTGCACGGGACCGGACTGCGCGAGCACCGCGCTGATGCTCGAGCCCGGCAACGCTGTCGAGCCGAGGACGGGGCGCCGGTTCTTCCTCGACTACCCCTGCGACCTGAAGCCGGGCGAGACCGTGGTCTTCATTCTCAACATCCACGGCGCCGGCTCGATCGGGAACTGGCAGCGCCACTACTTCCCGGCCTCGGACTACAAGGAGGCCTATCGCCTGGTCGTCGCCACGCCGACGGCCGAGGGCTCGGGCGCGTTCGCCCCGTCCATGCCTCCGATCCGGATGTGGATGCCGGAGACCGATGACGCCTATCTGCGGGGGATCACGGATCTGGTCTTCGAGACCTTCGGGCGCGAGCGGATCCGGGCCTTCTGGCTGGCCGGACACTCGCAGGGCGGCATGACCTCCAACCGCATCGTCTGCAGCGACTTCTTCCGGGGCAAGGTCGACGGCTGGCTGAGCCTGTCCGGCGGCCGGATCGGGCCCGCGGCGGTGCCGCCGGGCTTCGGCCCGCCGAGGCCTCCGGGCTTCGTCCCGCCGCCCGACGCGCCCAGGCCGGGCGCGGCGATGACGCCCGCCTGCGACTTCTCCTACATCTTCGCCACCGGCGAGCACGAGATCGTCGCCCTGCCGGAGACCTCGCCCTGGGCCGAGCGCTTCGCTTGCGGACCGCGCGAGCGGCGGCCCGACATCGTCGACGAGCGGGCCGGCTGGGTGTACGACCCGCGCCGGCAGAACCCGGGCAGTCCGGTCTGGGGCCTGACCGCGCGGCCGGGAACAGCGCAGGCGTTCGTCTACCCGGACTGCCGCGACGGCCGCCTCGTCGCCGACGTCGTGCGGCTGGACAAGGGCCATACCGAAGGCCTGGAGCCGAACGTGACCGAGGCGCTGATCCGGATGATGCTGGCCGCCCCCGGCGGGCGGGCCCAGCGGGAGAACTGATGCCGTTGACAAGGGCCGACATCGTCGCCGGCGCGCTCGACCTGCTCGACGAGGTCGGCCTGGACGCGCTCAGCACCCGCCGGCTGGCCGAGCGGCTGGGCGTGCAGGGGCCGTCCCTGTACTGGCACGTGAAGACCATGGCCGAGCTGCGCGACCACATGGCCGAGACGCTGATCGCCGAGGCCTTCGCGGCGGTCGACTGGGCCGGCATCGGGCGCGACTGGCGTCGGCGGCTGGCCGAGGGCGCGCGCGCCTACCGCCGGGCGGCCCTGTCGCGGCGGGACGGGGCGCGGCTGCTGTCCGACGCCCGCCCGACCGGCGCGCGGGAGGGCCTCAGCTATCCGGCCATGCTGGGAGAGCTGCGGCAGGCCGGATTCGGACCGGAGGCGGCGCACGACGCGATGATGGCCGTCGGTCGCTACGTGACCGGCTGGGCGCTCTACGAGCAGGGCGTCGACGCGGCCAACCGCGAGCGCGGCTTCGAATTCGGCCTCACCGCCTTGCTCGACGGCCTCGATCGCGCGCTTCGCCGGTCGGTCGCGTAGACCGGCCGCGCGCGGCCGGTCTATACAGGGCGGACGAACGCGGAGCGCCCCATGACTGCAGACGCCGACGGAAGCGCCCTGGACCTGGCGGTGCGCCGCCTGGAGCGCGCCGTGGCGGTGCTTGAGAGCCGCCTGGGCGAGAAGATGGCCCAGGCCGGGGCCGAGGCCGGCGGCCTGTTCGACCAGGACCGCGCCCGCCTCGCCGCCGAGCTCGACGCCGCCCGGGCCCGGGAGCGGGCGCTGGAGGAAGCCGGCGCCCAGGCCTCGCAGGCGCTCGGCCGCGCCATCGCCGAGATCCGCGCCGCTCTTGGCGACGAGCCGGCCACCGGAACGGAGGGCTGATCCATGGCCCAGGTCACTGTCCAGGTGAACGGCAAGCCCTATACGGTCGGCTGCGAGGACGGCCAGGAGCGGCACCTGGCCGAGATCGCCCGGCTGTTCGACGCCCAGGTCCGCCAGGTCAGCCAGGACGTCGGCCAGCTGGGCGAGACCCGCCTGTTCCTGATGGGCGCCCTGCTGCTGGCCGACGAGCTGGCCGACCTGAAGCTGCGGCTGGCCCATATCCAGGGCGAACTGGCCCGGGTGCAGACCGACCATGCCAAGATCGAGGTCAAGGCCGTCGCCGCCCTCGAAAACGCCGCCAAGCACATCGAGAAGCTGGCGGCGGGGTAGGCCGCCCCACGGCCGTCGGCGCCCGGGCGGGCAGGCCGATGACGGCGGGTGGTTGAGCCCGGCCGCGCGACCCACTACCTTGGCCGGCGGCGGGTCCTGCTGCGGCTCTCGTCGAAGGCAACTACATCCCAGCGACCTTAATTCACTCGAAGGGAGCTGTCCCTGTCCCGCCCCGTGGGGTTGGACACACGGCGCCCACCTGGTCATCCAGGTCGAGGGGGTTGAACCGTCCTTCACGGCTCTCGCGGCGCCGCCACCTCTTGTTCCGGCCATGACCAACACGCTCCTCGCCACCGCCAAGGCCATGCTCCGGCTGGAGGCGCGCGCGCGGCGCAAGGCGCTGCAGGACGAGCACCCCGACGCCGACTGGCAGGCCGCCGAACGGGTCGGCGACCTGCTGCGGACGATGGGCCCGCGCCCGCCCGGCGTGGCGGCGATCTACCGGGCCATGGGCGCGGAGCTGGACCCCAGGCCGCTGGGCGAGGCGCTGGCGGCGCGGGGCTGGCGACTGGCCCTGCCGGCGGTGGTCGCATTCGAGGCTCCGCTGGCGTTCCGGGCCTGGCGGCCGGGCGATGCGCTCGGTCCCGACTTCGCCGGCCTGTCGGCGCCGCTCGCCGGGGCGGAGACGGTGTCGCCGGACCTGGTGTTCGCCCCGCTGCTGGCGTTCGACCGCGCCGGCGGGCGGCTGGGTCACGGCGGCGGCCACTACGACCGGACCCTGGAGGCCCTGCGCGCGTCCGGAACGGGGCCGCTGTTCGTCGGTTTCGCCTATGCCGGACAGGAGGTCGACCTGGTCCCCCACGACCGGCGCGACCAGCCGCTCGATGGGATTCTGACCGAAGCCGGCTATATTCGCGTCCGAAAGGACAACTGATGCGCTTTGCCTTCTTCGGCGACGTTGTGGGCCGGTCCGGCCGCGACGGCCTCGCCGACCATCTGCCGGGCCTCCGCCGCCGGCTCGGACTGGAGTTCGTGATCGTCAACGCCGAGAACGCCGCCGCCGGCTTCGGCATCACCGAGAACACCGCCCGCGAGCTGTTCGACGCCGGCGCCGACTGCCTGACGCTCGGCAACCACAGCTGGGACCAGAAGGAGGCGCTGACCTACATCGTCCGCGAGCCCAGGATGATCCGGCCGGCCAACTACCCGATCCTGTCGGACGCGCCCGGCAAGGGCAGCCATCTGTTCCAGACGCACTGCGGCCGCACTGTGTTCGTGATCAACCTGCTCGGGCGGGTGCACATGGACAGCCTGGACGACCCCTTCGCCGCCGCCGACCGCGAGCTGGCCAAGGCGCCGCTGGGCGAGGTCGCCGATGCGGTGATCGTCGACATGCATTGCGAGGCGACCAGCGAGAAGATGGCCATGGGCCACTTCTGCGACGGCCGCGCCAGCCTGGTCGTCGGCACCCACACCCATGTGCCCACCGCCGACGCCCAGATCCTGCCCGGCGGCACCGCCTACCAGACCGACGCCGGCGCCTGCGCCGACTACGACAGCGTCATCGGCAATCACAAGGACGAGCCCCTGCGCCGCTTCACCACCCGCATCTCCAAGGAGCGCTACCGGCCCGCCGAGGGCCCGGCCACGGTCTGCGGCGTCTATGTGGAGACCGACGACCGCACGGGCCTGGCCCGCCGGGTCGAGCCGATCCGCATCGGCGGGCGGCTGAGCGAGACGGTGCCAGTGGTCGACCTGGCGATGGCCTAGGCGCCGCGAAGTCCGGACGCTAGAAGCCCCGCCACACGCCAATTCACGAGACGACGAACCGACCCATGGCCGGCCACTCAAAGTTCAAGAATATCATGCACAAGAAGGGCCGCGCCGACGCGCAGCGGTCCAAGCTGTTCTCCAAGCTGTCGCGCGAGATCACCGTCGCCGCGAAGATGGGACTGCCCGATCCCAACATGAACCCGCGCCTGCGCCTGGCGGTGAACAACGCCAAGGCCGAGAGCGTGCCCAAGGACGTCATCGAGCGGGCCATCAAGAAGTCGCAGATGGGCGACGCCAGCGACTATTCCGAGATCCGCTACGAGGGCGTCGGCCCGGGCGGGGTCGGGATCATCGTCGAGGTGCTCACCGACAACAGGAACCGCGCCGCCGCCAACGTGCGGGCGCTGTTCAGCAAGCTGGGCGGCGCCATGGGGGCGACCGGCTCGGTCGCCTTCAACTTCGACCGCATGGGCGAGATCCGCTACCCGGCCAGGGCCGCCAGCGAGGACGCCATGATGGAAGCGGCCATCGAGGCGGGCGCCCAGGACGTCGAGTCCGACCTCGAGGAAGAGGGTGAAGGCCACGTGGTCTACACCGCCTTCGAGGACCTGAACGAAGTCGCGGCGGCGCTGGAGAAGGCGTTCGGCGAGGCGGCCTCGACGAAGATCATCTGGAAGCCGAGGTCGCTGACGCCCGTGGCCGGCGACCAGGCGGTGACGGTCATGAAGCTGCTCGACGCCCTCGACGAGGACGACGACGTCCAGGACGTCTATTCCAACGCCGACATCAGCGACGAGGACGCGGCGAAGTACGGCGGGTAGGCCCTGCGTGGTTCGACACGCGCTTCGCGCTGCTCACCATGACGCCTCTCTGAACACGTCATACTGAGCAGGCCCCCACGGGTCCGGCGCCGCCGGCCCGAGGGTAAACTCCGGGCCGTGTCGAAGGACGCAACGCGCTTCAGTTCCGCTTCAGCAGCCCGCCCAGCCTTTCGCGAAGCCCAACCTTCTTGCCGCCGGCGTCCTTCGCCATGGCGTAGTCCTTGACCAGGGCGAACAGGAAGTCGCGGCCGTCGTAGAGGGACTTCACGCGCACCCGTTCGTTCAGGCCGTGAATGCCGTCGCCGTCGGAGCTGCCGAAGATGCCGCTGACGCCGTAGGTGGGAATGCCGGCGGCGTTGGTGTGCACGCCGTCGGTGGCGCCGGTCAGCAAGATGGTCACCACCGGCACGCCCGGCCAGAGCTTCGCCGCCTGCTTCTCGATCGGTCCCATGATGAAGGGCGTCAGGGGCGGCGGCGGCGAGGGCTTGTTGGGCTCGTGCGCAAGCGTGATCGAGATGTCCGGATCGGCGATGATCTCGGCCAGCCTGGCCTGGATGGTCTCGTACGAGGTCCCCGGCAGGATGCGGCAGTTGATGTTGGCCTCGGCCCGCTGCGGCAGGGCGTTGGGGGCATGGCCCGCCTTCATCAGGGTCGGTACGCAGGTGGTCCGCAGCATGCTGTTCCACATGGGATCGGCGGTGACGATGGCCTGGGCCGCGGCGTCCGTCGGGTCGGCCACCAGGGCCTTCATGGCCGCGCCCGTCTCCGCCGGGACCAGGGGGATCATGCGGGTGAAGTAGCCGCGCGTGGCGTCGTTGAAGGCGATCGGAAATTCGTAGGCGCCGATCTTCTCCATCGCTGCCGCCATGCGGCTGATGGCGTTGTCCTTCACCGGCCGGCTGGAATGGCCGCCGGGGTTGGTGATGGTCAAGGTGTAGTCCTGATAGACCTTTTCGCCTCCCTGCACCTCGAGCACGACCGGCCTGTCGTTCTCGTCCAGCAGGCCGTCGGCGCCCTCGTTCAGCGCGAAGGCGGCCTCGACCAGCGGCCGTTGGTTCGCCAGCAGGTATTCGATGCCGTTGAAGCCTTCGCTCTCCTCGCCACAGGTGAGGGCCGCCCTGATCGTCCTGCGGGGCTTGAACCCCTGCTGTTTCAGGCGGATCAGGGTGTCGATCCAGATCGCCGCCTGGGCCTTGTCGTCGCTGGTTCCGCGCCCGAAGAAGTAGCCGTTCTCCTCGACCAGGGTGAAGGGATCGCGCGTCCAGTCGGCGCGGTTGGCCTCGACCACGTCGATGTGGGCGAGCAGCAGCATGGCGCCGAGTCCCGGGTCGGTCCCGGGCATCACCGCCACCAGGTTGCCCTCGCGCGGATGGTCCGGCGCCACGACCACCTGGACGTCCGCCTCGGGGAAGCCGGCGGCCTTCAGCCGCGCCGCCATGGCCTCGGCCGCCGCCGTGCAGCTGCCGGTCGACAGGGTGGTGTTGATCTCGACCAGCTCGCGATAGAGATCGCGGAAGGCGAGCTGGTCGGGCCGGACGCTCGCGGGCGGGGCCGCCGTCTGGGCGCCCGCCGGGCCGCCGAGCGAGAGGACGGCCGCGGCCGTCACGAGGAAGCGCTTCAAGGCCGGGACTCCTGTTTCGCCTGGGCGTAGGCCTTGACCAGGCCATAGAGGAAGTCGCGCGCATCGTAGAGCGACTTGACGCCGATCCTCTCGTTCAGCCCGTGCGCCCCGTTGCTGGCCCGGGTCGAGAATATGCCGGTCAGGCCGTAGGTCGGAATGCCGTAGCTGTTGAGATACTTGCCGTCGGTGGCGCCCGTCGACTGGAAGGGCACGATCGGCACGCCCGGCCACATGCGCTGCGCCGCCGCCTTCAGCGGCTTCATGATCGCCGGGGACAGCGGCGGCGGCGCGGGCGTCAGGCGGGTGGTGGCGTCCGGCGTGACGGTCACCTTCGGATCGGCGGCCAGCTCGGCCAGCCTGGCCTGCACCGCCTCCACCGGCACGCCGGGAAAGATGCGGCAGTTGACGTTGGCCTCCGCCCGCTGGGGCAGGGCGTTGGGCGCATGGCCGGCGCTGACCTGGGTGGCGACGCAGGTGGTGCGCAGCATGCTGTTCCAGGTCGGGTCGCGGGAGAGGACGGCCGCCGCCGCCGCGTCCGTCGGATCGGCGACCAGCGCCCGCATGGCCGCCCCGCTCTCGGGATCGACCAGCGGCGCCATGGCCGTGAAATAGGCCCGCGTCGTCTCGTTCAGCATCACCGGGAAGTCGTAGGCGCCGATGCGGTCGAGCGCCCCCGCCAGATGGACGATGGCGTTGTCCTTCACCGGTCGGCTGGAGTGGCCGCCGGGGTTGGTCACGGCCAGGGTGAAGTCCTGGTAGACCTTCTCGCCCGACTGGATCGACAGCGACACGGGCTTGCCGTCGTCGCCCATCAGCCCGCCCGCCCCCTCGTTGAGGGCGAATCCGGCGTCGATCAGGTCGCGATGCCGGGTGACCAGCAGCTCGGCGCCGTTCAGCGCCCCGTCGCTCTCCTCGCCGCAGGTCAGCGCCATCTTCACCGACCGCCGCGGCCGGAAACCCTCGGCCTTCATGCGGATCAGCGTATCGACCCAGATCGCGGCCTGGGCTTTGTCGTCGCTGGCGCCGCGGGCGTAGAAGTAGCCGTTCTCCTCGACCAGGGTGAAGGGGTCGCGCTCCCAGTCGGCGCGGTTGGCCTCGACCACGTCGATGTGGGCCAGCAGCAGGACGGCCTTGGCCGTCGGGTCGGTTCCGGGCAGCACGGCGACCAGATTGCCCTCGCGCGGATGATCGGGCTCGACGATCAGGTGCAGGTCCTGGTCGGGGAACCCGGCGGCGCTCAGCCGGGCGGCCATGGCCCTGGCCGCGGCCGTGCAGTCGCCCGCCGACAGGGTGGTGTTGATCTCGACCAGCTCCTTGTAGAGGGCGCGGAAGGCCAGCTGGTCGGGCCTCTGCGTCGGCGTTCCCTGCGCCCCCGCCAGCCCCGGCAGCAGAATCGCCGCCGCCGCTCCCGCCAGCATCCTCCGACCGATACCCATGACCTGCTCCCTCGACTGGGGGCGCAGTTTCACACTGTTCGGCCACCGGGGCGCAAGGGTGCTGAACGGGCGCCCGTCGACGGGGCCCGGGACATCCGGTTTGCATTCCCGGCCAATCAGCGCACTCTCGCCGGTTCGGGAGGAATTGGATGGACGAGTTCCTGAGCGCCGCCCTCAACCCGCTCTATCTCTGGCCGCTGATCGGCGCTCTCGCCGCCGGCGGGGCGATCGGGTTCGAGCGCGGCTTCCGCGGCCAGCCGGCGGGCTTTCGCACCCACAGCCTGCTGGCGGTGACCTCGGCCCTGCTGATGGTGGCGGCCAATCACCAGCTGGCTTGGGCGGGCGACTCGACGCCGCACGACGTGATCCGCATCGACCCGGTGCGCATGGCCCACGGCATCCTGACCGGCGTCGGCTTTCTGGGCGGCGGGGTGATCTTCCGCGAGGGTTTCAGCGTCCATGGCCTGACGACGGCGGCGTCGATCTGGACCACCTCCTGCATCGGCATCCTGTTCGGCATCGGCTTCTGGCAGGTGGCGATCACCGGCACGGCCCTGGCGCTGATCGTGCTGGCCGGCTTCAGGCTGATCGACCAGCGCCTGCCCCAGCAGGCGCTGGCCAATATCACCATCCGTTACGCCCGCGGCTCGGCGCCCGAGGCGCACGACCTGCGCGAGCGGTTGAGGGCGCTGGGCCTCAAGTCCGCCCCGCTCAGCGAACGGCTGATCAAGAAGGGCCAGTTCATCGAGCACGGGGCCACGATCAGCGCCCTCAACCGCGGCGCCATCGATCGCCTGGCCGCCGAGCTGCGCGCCGACCACAAGGTCATCGAGTTCGAGATCGAGCCGAGGAACGCCTAGGGCGGGAGGGGCGAGGGGCGAGGGGCGAGAGCACGACTATCCGACGGGCCTCGCCCCTCCTCCCTCGCCCCTCCCGCCCGAAGCTCGCGCCTGCCGCTCACAGTCCCTTTGCGCTTCCTTCACCAGTGGGCCACTCTAGTGGAACACATGATGAACGCGATTCGGATACTGGGCCTCGATCCCGGGCTGCGGCGGACCGGCTGGGGCGTCGTGGCCGTGGAGGGCTCGCGGCTGACCTGGATCGCCCACGGGGTCATCGCGCCTCGCGAGTCCGCCCCCTTCCCCGAACGCCTGCTGACCCTGTTCGAGGGCGTCGCGGCCCTGGTCGAGACCTGGGCCCCGCACGAAGCGGCGATCGAGGAGACCTTCGTCAACGCCAACGGCCAGTCGACCCTCAGGCTCGGGCATGCCCGGGCGGCGGCCATGATCGCCCCGGCCCGCGCCGGCCTGCCGGTGGCCGAATACGCCGCCAGGGAGGTTAAGAAGGCGGTGGTCGGCACGGGGGGCGCCGACAAGGACCAGGTCGCCTACATGGTCGCCCGCCTGTTGCCGACCGCCGGCTCGCCCACCCAGGACGCCGCCGACGCCCTGGCGGTGGCCATCGCCCACGCCCACGCCCGCCGGGCCCGGCGCCTGGGGGCCGCCGCGTGACCTTCCTTCGCCCGGGCTTGGGCGGGCCGGCCCCCAGCCGGCCAGGACCTGTCCCGCGGCGCTCCGCAGGGAGCGACGCAGGATGATCGGCCGGCTGCGCGGGATCGTCGCCGAGGTCGGCGAGGAGGAGGCGCTGATCGATGTCGGCGGGGTCGGCTACGTGGTGCGCTGCGGATCGCGGACGCTGGGCCGGCTGCCGGCCGTCGGCGACGAGGCCCTGCTGCACATCGAGCACCAGTGGAGCGCCGAGCAGGGGCCGCGCCTGTACGGCTTCGCCGGCCGCGAGGAGCGTCGCGCCTTCGTGCTGCTGATGGCGATCCAGGGCGTCGGCCCCAAGGCCGCGATGGCGGTGCTCGACGTCTGCTCCCCGGCCGAGCTGGCCGGCGCCGTGGCGCGCGAGGACAAGGCCCTGATCGCCCGGGCCAACGGCGTCGGCCCCAAGCTGGCCGCCCGCATTGTCGTGGAGCTGAAGGACAAGCCGATCAGCGACGGCCCGGTGGCCGCCCATGCGTCGATCCCGGCCCGGGCGCCGACCAGGCCCTCCGCCGCCGGCGAGGCGACGGCCGCGCTGATGGGCCTGGGCATCGCCGAGCCCGCCGCCCGGCGCGCCGTCGAGCACGCCGTCCTCAAGCTCGGCGAAGAGGCCGAGGTCGGCGCCCTGGTGAAGGCCGCCCTGCAGGAGATCGGGCGGTGACCGCGTTGCGTCCTTCGACACGCCTCGGATCAAATCCGGGGCTGCTCAGGATGACGTGTGCGGAAACACGTCATGGTGAGCAGGCCCGAAGGGCCGTGTCGAACCACGCAGTGAGCGTCGGCGATGAATGACCGCATCGTCTCCGCCGAGGCCGCGCCTTTCGAGGGGTCGGACAAGGCGCTGCGGCCGCAGACGCTGGCCGAGTTCGTCGGCCAGCAGGCGGCCAAGTCCAACCTGAAGGTGTTCATCGACGCCGCCCGCGACCGCGGCGAGGCGCTGGACCATGTGCTGCTGTTCGGCCCGCCGGGCCTGGGCAAGACCACGCTCGCCCAGATCGTCGCCCGCGAGCTGGGGGTGAACTTCCGGGCCACCTCCGGGCCGGTGCTGGCCAAGGCCGGCGACCTGGCGGCCATCCTGACCAACCTCGAACCGCGCGACGTGCTGTTCATCGACGAGATCCATCGCCTGGCCGCCAATGTGGAGGAGATCCTCTACCCGGCCATGGAGGACCATGTCCTGGACCTGGTCATCGGCGAGGGGCCGTCGGCGCGGTCGATCCGCATCGATCTGGCCCCCTTCACCCTGGTCGCGGCGACGACCCGGGCCGGCCTGCTGGCGACGCCGCTGCGCGACCGCTTCGGCATCCCCCTGCGGCTGGAGTTCTACACGCCGAAGGAGCTGCAGCTGGTGCTGACCCAGGCGGCGCGGAAGATGGGGACCAACCTGGCCGAGGACGGCGCCGCCGAGATCGCCGCCCGGGCGCGGGGCACGCCGCGCGTCGCCGGGCGGCTGCTGCGCCGGGTCCGCGACTTCGCCGCGGCCGACGGGGCCGAGGTCATCGACAGGCGTCACGCGGCCAGCGCCCTGGCGCGGCTCGAGGTGGACGAGGCCGGCCTCGACAGCCTGGACCGCCGCTACCTGCGGGCCCTGATCGAGAACTACGGCGGCGGCCCGGCCGGGGTCGACACCCTCGCCTACGCCATCGCCGAGGCCCGCGACGCCGTCGAGGACGTCATCGAGCCGTTCCTGCTGCAGCAGGGCTTCATCCAGCGCACGCCCCGCGGCCGCATGGCCTGCGGCAAGGCCTACCTGCACCTCGGCCTCAAGGAGCCGCCGCCGGCGAAGGGCCAGCCGGGTCTGTTCGAGGACGGCTGAGGCCGGCGGTCCGGAACCCGGGCGGCGTCGACCGGGTTTCGCCTTGCGGAGACCGCCATGATCAGACCGCTCGCCCTCGTCGCGGCCGCGGCGTCGCTCGCCGCCTGCGAACAGGCCGCTGGCCGCTGCAAGCCTCCGGCCGAGGCCCGGGCCGCCGCCGCGCCCCCCGCCGCCGGCGCCCTGCCCTCCGACCGCCAGATGGCGCGGATCGCCAGCGACGAGGCCCGCACCTGCATCCAGCGCCAGGCCTGGCGCCTGCGGCGGGCGAAGGAGGAGACCGCCGTTCTGGCCCAGGCGGCGGTCACCGCCTGCGACGTCTTCGTCGCCGCCGCCACCGAGGCCGAGGCCGGCGGCCCCAATGTCCGCGACCTTAACGCCGCCCACGACGCCAACATCGCCGCCATGACCCGCTGGGCGACGCTGCACCTGGTGCAGTACCGGGCGGGCGCGTGCGAGTAAGCGGCAGCGCGACGCCCATCAAGGTTATGGACGTCCAGCCGGTTCGGGCTAGACATGGACCGGCCAATCGCAGCTGCAGAGATCGAGGCTGGCCTTGACGCTGTCCCGTCATTCCCCGACGCGCGACCCGAACATCCCTTCTCCCAGGGGGAGAAGGAGGGGCCCGCCTCGCGAAGCGGGGCGGGAGGTTGAGGGGGCGCGGCCGTTCCGGCAGATCCGAAATCCCTCACCCTCCCGCGCCTGCGGCGCGGGCCCCTCCCTCTCCCGTCGGGAGAGGGCCCATTGACCGACTCCCCCACCACCGGACGGTTCGAGGGCCGCGAGCATGTGCTGCCGGTCCGGGTCTACTACGAGGACACCGACTTCACCGGGGTGGTCTATCACGCCAACTACGTGCGCTATTTCGAGCGCGGGCGGAGCGACTTCCTGCGGCTGGCGGGGGTGTCGCACACCGATCTGCTGGAGCGGCATGATCCGGCGGCGTTCGTGGTCACGCGGATGGAGATCGACTTCCGCCGTCCGGCGCGGATCGACGACGCCCTGCAGGTGCGGACCACCTACGACGCGGTGAAGGGCGCCCGCATCGCCGTCAGCCAGCGCATCGTGCGCGGCGAGGTCGTGATCGCCCAGGCGCGGGTGTCGGCGGCCTGCATCACCCTCGAGGGAAAACCGCGCAAGCCGCCGGCGGGCCTTGTCGAGGCGCTTCGGCCCTGGTTTTGCAGGGACGGAGACGGGGCGACCTGACGACCGCGCCATAGTTTCACCAAAGCCGCGGGGATCATCGGCGGCGAACTGAACCCGGGGGATGCGAACGCATGGACGCCCAAGCCGTGTCGGCCGACACCTTTTCCCTGTTCGTCCTATGGACCAACGCCGACTGGGTGGTGCGGCTGGTCATGATCGGCCTGGCCCTGGCCTCGCTGTGGTCATGGGCGGTGATCATCGACAAGCTGTTCCGATTCGGGGCGCTGAACGCCGAGGCCAACCGCTTCGAGGACAAGGTCGGCTCCGGCCGGCCGCTGGAGGACGTGGCCCAGGAAGCCGGCGGCTCCAAGCATCCGCTGCCGCGCCTGCTCAACGCCGCCCTGCGGGAGTGGAAGGAGGCCCGCGCCCGAGGCGCCATCGGCGACACCCAGACGGCCCTGCTGATCCAGCGCATCGACCGGGTGCTCGACAGCCACATCGCCCGCGAGAGCCAGAAGGTCGAGGACGGCCTCGGCAGCCTGGCCATCGTCGCCACCGCCTCGCCGTTCGTGGGCCTGTTCGGCACGGTCTGGGGCATCATGCACGCCTTCCAGAACATCGCGATCGAGAAGAACACCTCGCTGGCCGTCGTGGCGCCGGCCATCGCCGAGGCGCTGTTCGCCACCGCCATCGGCCTAGCCGCCGCCATCCCGGCCTATATCGCCTACAACAAGTTCTCGACCGACGCGGGCAAGTTCGCGGCCCGGCTGGAGGGCTTCGCCGACGACCTCTCCACGGCCATCCAGCGCCGGCTGGCGGAGAAGATCTGAGCCATGGCCCTCTCCTCGACGGACGCCTTCGGCGCGGTCGGCAAGCGGCGCTCCCGGCGGGGACGCGGCCGCCGCGGCGCGCTCAGCGAGATCAACGTCACCCCGCTGGTCGACGTCATGCTGGTGCTGCTGATCATCTTCATGATCTCGGCCCCGCTGCTGACCAGCGGCGTCGCGGTCGAGCTGCCCAAGACCGAGGCCGGCTCACTGCAGGACCAGGCCGAGCCGATCACCATCACCGTCCGGCGGGACGGCAAGCTGTTCATCGGCGAAAGCGAGGTGGCGTTCGCGGCCCTGAAGCCCCGTCTCGCGTCCCTGGCGAGGGGCGGTCTCGACAAGCCCGTCTTCGTGCGCGGCGACCGCGGGGCCGACTGGGAAGTGATGGCCCAGGTCATGGCCGCCCTGCAGAGCGGCGGCTTTTCGAAGATCAACCTGATCACCGACACCGGCGGCCCCTCCTCCGGCCGGGCGCCGGCTCCGGATCCTGAAGCGGCGGCGGACTAGCCCATGGAGCGACGTGGGCGGACAGGCATCGCGCCGGCCCTCGCGGCCTCGCTCGTGCTGCACGTCCTGGCGCTGGGCGCGGCGTTCGTCTTCGGCGTGCTTCTGAAGCCGTCCCGACCGCCGGGCGGCGGCGTGCCCGTGACCCTGGTGGCCAGCGGTCCGCCGGAGCTGATCGACGCCCCCCTCGCCGACGCCGCCCAGGAAGCCCAGGCCGAAACGACCCAGGAGCCGGTCCCCGACGACATCCTCGACCCGAAGGCCGAGGCCGAGCCGGAGGAGAAGCCGGCCAGCAGGCCGGAGCCCTCGCCCACCGCCAAGGGGAAGACGGCGCCGACCCGCAGCCTGGACTTCGACCGTCTGCTGGAAGACGTGCAGACCGCCCGGAAGGGCGGCCGCCCCAAGCCTCCCGCCGACCGGGTCGGGCCGGCCAAGGCCGCGGCGACGGTCCGCGTCGGCTCCGGCAAGCGGCTCACCGGCGCGGCCAAGGGCTACCTGCTGACCCTGGGCGACGAACTGGGCCGTCGCTGGCGGCCCAACTGCTTCGCCGAGGGCGCCTCGAAGGTGACGGTCACGCTGCGGTTCACGGTCGGGCCGACCGGGCTCGTCAAGCCGCCGCCGCCGCCGCCCGACTACGCCACCGCCGACGCCGAGACGGCCGCCTACATCGCCGCCCGCCGGGCCGTCTTCGCCGCCCGGTTCGACGAATTTCCGCCCGAACTCTATGGCGAAGAGCTGATCGTGCCGTTCGACGCCGCCGTGGTATGCGGAAGCCGCTAGTCCAGGAGAGAGTCCCGATGGTCCTGCGCACCCTCCTCGCCGCCGCGTTCGCCGTGGCCCTGGCCGCCGGCCTCGCCCCGGGGCCGGCCCGGGCCGAGATCGACATCCGCGTCCAGCAGGGCATCGTCGAGCCGCTGCCGATCGCCGTGCCCGCCTTCTCCGGCGCGCAGCGCGGCCCGGAGATGGCCCAGGTCATCACCGCCAACCTCGAGCGCTCGGGGCTGTTCAACCCGATCAACCCCAACGCCTTTCCCGAGCGCAACCTCGACATCGGCCTCCAGCCGAGCTTCGAGGGCTGGAAGGCCATCGACGCCCAGGCGCTGGTCAACGGCCACATCACCGTCGAGGCCGACGGCAAGCTGCGCGTTGACTTCCGCCTGTGGGACACCTTCGCCGGCGAGCAGCTGCTCGGCCTGCAGTTCACCTCCACGCCCGAGAACTGGCGGCGGGTGGCGCACAAGATCAGCGACGCCATCTACGAGCGGCTGACCGGCGAGAAGGGTTATTTCGACACCCGCGTCGTCTTCGTCGCCGAAAGCGGTCCGCGCGGCGCGCGCGTCAAGCGCCTGATGATCATGGACCAGGACGGCGCCAACCCCAGCTCGCTGACCGACGGCAGCTACATCGTCATGACCCCGAGGTTCTCCACCAATAGCCAGGAGATCACCTACATGGCCCTGCGGCCGACGGGGTCGAGCATCTATCTGTTCAACATCGAGACCGGCCGCCAGGAGACCCTGGGGCGGTTCCCGGGCATGGTCTTCGCGCCGCGCTTCTCGCCGGACGGCGGGCGCGTCGCCTTCTCGGTCGAGCGGGGCGGCAACAGCGACGTGTGGGTGATGAACCTGGCCACCCGCGGCCAGACCCGCCTGACCAGCGACCCGGGAATCGACACCTCGCCCAGCTTCTCGCCGGACGGCGGCCGCATCGTCTTCAACTCCGACCGCGGCGGCTCGCCCCAGCTCTACGTGATGGACGCCTCGGGCGGCGGGGCGCGGCGCATCTCCTATGGCTCGGGCCGCTACATGACGCCGGTGTGGAGCCCCAACGGCGACTTCATCGCCTTCACCAAGCAGGAGGGCGGCCAGTTCCACATCGGGGTCATGCGGCCCGACGGCAGCGACGAGCGCATCCTGACCAGCAGCTACCTGGACGAGGGCCCCACCTGGGCGCCGAACGGACGGGTTCTGATGTTCTTCCGCGAAACGCGCGGCGGCGACCCGCGTTTGTGGACCGTGGACATCAGCGGCCGGATCCTCAAGCCGGCGCCCTATCCGGGGTCCGGATCCGATCCGGCCTGGTCACCATTGCTCAACTGATCGGTGATTGTGGTTGTTGCGCCTCAGACTGACGCCAATGTGAGGGTAAGTCCGAGTTTTAGATCGCCTATCAGAGCAAACTCGCGTCATCATCGGCGCGAGGGAACGAATTCGGAGGAGGAAGCCCAATGCGCTTCGACGCCACGCGCGCCGCTCGACTGGCGCTGATTGTCGCCGCCACCGCATCGATGGCCGCCTGCGCCTCGAAGCCCAAGCCTGAACCTGGACCCGGCCCCAGCGCGGGACCCGGGCCCGTCGGCCCGGCCCGGCCCGGCCCCGCGGCCGGTCCGATCGACACGCGGCCGATCCCCGGTTCGGTGCAGGACTTCGTCATCAACGTCGGCGACTTCGTCTATTTCGACTTCGACGCCTACGAGATCCGCTCGGACGCCATGCCGGTGCTCGATGGCCAGGCCGCCTGGCTGCTGCGCTATCCGGCGGTCAAGATCCGCGTCGAGGGCAATTGCGACGAACGCGGCACCCGCGAGTACAACCTCGCCCTCGGCGCCCGCCGCGCCAACGCCGTGCGCGACTACCTGGTCAGCCGCGGCGTTCCGGCCAGCCGCATCACCACCCTGTCCTGGGGCAAGGAGCGGCCGATCGATCCGGGAACCGGCGAGGAAGCCTGGGCCCGCAACCGCAACGGCCACACCGTCATCACCGAAGGCGCTTCGTAGTCCCGCCGCTCACGGGGGGACGCCGGGAGGGGGCCGCGTCGCGCGGTCCCCTTCTTGCATTGACAGCGACGCCGTAATTTCGTCGCGGCGACAGACGCATCATCGAGCCATGAAGCGAAACATCCTCCTCGCCTCCGCCGCCGCCGCCGTGCTCGCCCTGGGCGCCGCCGCGGCCTGGTCGCAGACGCCCATGCCCGACCCGCTCGACGACCGCTCCGTCAAGCGGCTCGACAAGATGGAGAAGGTGGTCCGCGAGCTGCGCGCCATCGTCTTCCAGGGTCGCGACAGCGGCCAGCCGGTGGTGGTCATGCCGGCCGAGACCGGCGCCCAGGTCCAGGCCCTGACCGACCGCGTCGGCGACCTGGAGGAGACCCTGACCCGCCTCAACCGCGACAACGAGACCCTGACCTTCGATCTGGAGCAGGCGCGCAAGGCGCTGGCGACGTCCGAGGCGAACAACCGCGCCCTCGCCGATCGCCTGGCCGCGCTCGAGGCGCGGACGACCCAGATCGAGACCGCGGCCGCCGCCGCCGCCCAGGCCGAGGCCGAGGAGGAAGCCGCCGAGGCCGAGGCGGCCGAGGATCCGGACGCCGCCTTCGCCCGCGCCCGCGCCCTCATGGAGCAGGGCGACTACGATTCGGCCGAAAAGGCGTTCCAGGCCTTCGTCGCCCGCTTCGGCGACACGCCGAAGGGGCCCGAGGCGCGCTACTGGCTGGGCAAGACCCTGTCGGTGCGCGGCGCCAACGCCGACGCCGCCAGCGCCTTCATCGGCGCCATTCGGGGCTGGCCGAAGACCAGCTGGGCGCCGGACGCCACCCTGGAACTGTCGCGGGCCCTGATCGCGCTGAAGAAGCCGGCCGACGCCTGCGTCACGCTCGACGAACTGGCCCGCCGCTATCCGAAGGCGCCGCCGGCGGTCGTCAATCGCGCCGCCTCGGCCCGCGTCCAGGCCAAGTGCGCGGCCTAGAAGGCCTCTTCGGACCGATCCTAGACCGCCGCCTGCGCGCCGAGTCGCCGGCCCCGCTGGCGGTCGCCTTCTCGGGCGGCGGCGACAGCCTGGCGCTGCTGCTGCTGGCCAGGGCCTGGGCCGACAGACACGGCCGCCGGGTGATCGCCCTGACGGTGGATCACGGCCTCAACCCCGCCAGCGCCGAATGGACCGAGCGGTGCCGGGCGACCGCGGCGCGGCTGGGCGTCGAGTTTCGCGCGCTGGCCTGGACCGGAGAGAAGCCCGCCACGGGCCTTCCCGCCGCCGCCCGCGCGGCCCGCCATGACCTCCTCGCCGACGCCGCCCGGGCGGCCGGCGCCCGGGTCCTGCTCATGGGTCACACCGCGGACGATCTCGCCGAGGCCGCCGCCATGCGCGCCGCGGGCTCGACGGTCGGCGACCCCCGTGAGTGGGCCCCGTCCCCCGCCTGGCCGCAGGGGCGCGGCGTCTTCCTCCTGAGGCCGCTGCTGGGGATGCGGCGACCGGCCCTGCGCGACTGGCTCGCCGGGCAGGACGAGACCTGGATCGACGACCCGGCGAACGAGGACGCGCGGTTCGCGAGGACGAGAGCCAGATCCGCCCTGACCGAGGCGGGGAAGGGGACCGGCGAAGCCGGCGGAGGGGACCCCGCCGACGAAGGCGGTTCAGCCCCCTCCGCCCCCCCTCGGAGGGTTCCCCTCCCCACGGCGTGGGGAGGACTGGTCCTGGATCGCTGCGCCCCGCCCTCCCACATCGCCGCAGCGTGCCTGTGCGCCGGGGGGACGTCCCGGCCGCCGCGCGGGGCGCGCCTGGCGCGGCTCGTCGAGCGGCTGCGCGCGGGGCAGGCCTTCGTCGCCACCCTGGCCGGCGCGCGGGTCGAGGCGTCGGGCGAGACCGCCGTCTTCCTGCGCGAGCCCGCGCGCGAAGGCCTGCCGATCCTGCCGCTGCCGGTCGGCGAGCCCGTGGTCTGGGACGGCCGTTTCGAACTCCTCGCCGACCGCCCCGGCCTCGCGGTCCGCGGCCTCGCCGGGCTGGCCGCGCGCCTGCCCCGGGCCGAGCGGGCCGGGCTGCGCGGAATCCCGCCCGCC
Organism: Pseudomonadota bacterium; assembly: GCA_049323695.1. Classification (GTDB taxonomy): domain Bacteria; phylum Pseudomonadota; class Alphaproteobacteria; order Caulobacterales; family Caulobacteraceae; genus Caulobacter. Next base: position 99,577 of record JBMOOF010000020.1, on the reverse strand, counting down.
GCCCGCCGGACCCTGCCCGCCGTGACCGGCGCCGACGAGTTCGTGACTTGCCCGATCCTTGCAGGGGAGCGCGCGGTGCGATGCCGCGCCCTCGTGCTGGACCGTTTCGAGGCGGCCACGGGCGGCGTTGACAGCGAACCGGCCCCGTGACGAATCGCGCGCGTGGCGAAAGCGGCGCCGCCGCCCTATGTTTGGGCGGTCAGACAGGAAGAGTTGGACGTAAATGAACCTGCGGAACCTGGCCATCTGGGCGGTGATCGTCGTCATCGCCGCCGGCGTCTGGAGCATGGTGGTGCGCCCCGGCGGCGCGACCGCGCCCGAACACATGCGCTATTCCCAGCTCGTCGCCCGGGTGGAGGCCGGCGAGATCCAGTCGGCGATCTTCCGCGGCACGATGGTCGACGTCCGCGACCGCGAGAACAAGGCCGCCACGGTGGTGGTGCCCGCCGATTCCAGCGAACTGCTGAAGCGGATGGAGGCCCGGGGCGTCACGGTCGAGTTCAAGCCGGCCGACCGCATCACCCTGGGCGCCGTCCTGCTGCAGGCCCTGCCGATCCTGCTGCTGGTCGGGGTCTGGATCTTCTTCATGCGCCAGATGCAGGGCGGCGCCCGCGGGGCCATGGGCTTTGGCAAGTCCAAGGCCCGCCTGCTGACCGAGAACAAGAACCGCGTGACGTTCGAGGACGTCGCCGGCGTCGACGAGGCCAAGGAAGAGCTGGCCGAGATCGTCGACTTCCTGAAGGACCCGGCCAAGTTCCAGCGTCTGGGCGGCAAGATCCCCAAGGGCGCCCTGCTGGTCGGGCCTCCGGGCACCGGCAAGACCCTCATCGCCCGCGCGGTGGCGGGCGAGGCGGGCGTGCCCTTCTTCACCATCTCGGGTTCGGACTTCGTGGAGATGTTCGTCGGCGTCGGCGCCAGCCGGGTGCGCGACATGTTCGAGCAGGCCAAGAAGAACGCGCCCTGCATCATCTTCATCGACGAGATCGACGCCGTCGGCCGGCATCGCGGCGCGGGCCTGGGCGGCGGCAACGACGAGCGCGAGCAGACCCTCAACCAGCTGCTGGTCGAGATGGACGGCTTCGAGTCGAACGAGGGCATCATCCTGATCGCGGCCACCAACCGGCCGGACGTGCTGGACCCGGCGCTGCTGCGCCCCGGCCGCTTCGACCGCCAGGTGGTGGTGCCCAATCCCGACGTTTCCGGCCGCGAGAAGATCCTGCGCGTCCACATGCGCAACGTGCCGCTGGCGGCCGATGTCGACGTTCGGGTGCTGGCTCGCGGCACGCCCGGCTTCTCGGGCGCCGACCTGGCCAACCTGGTCAACGAGGCCGCCCTGATGGCCGCCCGCAAGAACCGGCGGATGGTCACCCACCACGACTTCGAACAGGCCAAGGACAAGGTCATGATGGGCGCCGAGCGCCGCTCCATGGCCATGAGCGAGGAAGAGAAGCGCAACACCGCCTATCACGAGGGCGGCCACGCCCTGGTGGCCCTGACCGTTCCGGCGGCGGACCCGGTGCACAAGGCGACCATCGTTCCCCGCGGCCGGGCCCTGGGGATGGTCATGCAGCTGCCCGAGGGCGACCGCTACTCGATGAACTTCACCCAGATGACCTCGCGCCTGGCCATCATGATGGCCGGCCGGGTCGCCGAGGAGATCATCTTCGGCAAGGACAAGATCACCTCCGGCGCCTCTAGCGACATCAGCGCCGCCACCGGCCTGGCGCGCAACATGGTCACGCGCTGGGGCTTTTCGGACGAGCTGGGCACCGTCGCCTACGGCGACAACCAGGAAGAGGTGTTCCTCGGCCACTCGGTGGCGCGCACCCAGAACATCTCCTCCGAGACGATGAAGAAGATCGACGCCGAGGTCCGCCGCCTGGTCAAGGGCGGCGAGGACGAGGCCCGCCGCGTCCTGACCGAACGGCTGGACGACCTGCACGCCCTGGCCAAGGCGTTGCTGGAGTACGAGACCCTCACCGGCGAGGAGATCACCAACGTCCTCAAGGGCGTGATGCCCAACCGCGACGAGCCCGAGCAGAAGCGCCCCAGCGGCCCTTCGGCGGCCGTGCCCCTGAGCCCTCGCCCGGGCGGCGTGACGGCGCGAACCGCGGGCGAGAGCTGAGGATTCGCGCGGCGGCCCACTTGGCCGGTTCGCGGCGCCGGGCTAGAAATCGTCCCGGGAGCGACCGCGCTCCAGGGGGATAGTCGTGCATCGAGTTGTCGCCGGTTTCGCCGCCGCCGCCGCGCTGAGCGCCGCGGCCACCGCCGCCCAGGCCGCGGAAGGCCTCATCAACAAGGACGGGATGACCGGTCCGGAAGTCGCCGCCTGGCTGCAGGCCGCCGGCTACAAGGCGCAGCTCGACAAGGACAGCGTCGGCGATCCCATGATCAAGAGTTCGACCGACGGCATCAAGTTCACCGTCTATTTCTACGACTGCGTGAAGGGGCGCTGCCGCTCGATCCAGTTCTCGACGGGCTTCGATCTCGACAAGGGCCTGACCCTCGAGAAGACCAACGAGTGGAACCGCAAGAACCGCTACCTGAAGGCCTTCCTCGACGACGAGAACGACCCGTACGTCCAGTACGACGTGAACCTCAACGCGGGCCGCACCTTCTCCGGGCTCGACGACGATTTCGCGGTCTGGACCAACATCCTGCCGGAATTCGCCAAGTACATCGACTGGTAGGCGACCGCCGGTGACCGCAGCCCTACCGCGGCCGCCGCTGGTCATGGGCGTGGTCAACGTCACGCCCGACAGCTTCTCGGACGGCGGCCGCCACCTGGCGCCCGAGAACGCGCTGGCCCATGCGCGCCGGCTGATCGCCGAGGGAGCGGACATCCTCGACATCGGCGGCGAGTCGACGCGCCCGGGGGCCGAGCCGGTTCCCGAGGCGGTCGAACGCGAACGGGTCCTGCCGCTCATCGCCGCGATCCGGGCGGAGAGCGCGATCGCCCTTTCCATCGACACCATGAAGCCCGCCGTCGCCCGCGCCGCCGTCGCCGCGGGAGCGACGATGTGGAACGACGTCACCGCCCTGACCTGGACGCCGGACGCCCCGGACGTCGCCGCCGCGCTGGGCTGCGAGGTGGTGCTGATGCACATGCGGGGCCGGCCGCGCACCATGCAGGCCGATCCGCGCTATGACGACGCGGTCGCCGAGGTCGAGGCCTTCCTGCTGCGGCGCGCGGAGGCCGCCGTCGCCGCCGGCGTCGCGCGCGAGAAGATCTGGCTCGATCCCGGCATCGGCTTCGGCAAGGCGCTGGACCACAACCTCGCCCTGCTGAGCGCCCTGCCCCGCCTCGCCGGTCACGGCTATCGCGTCCTGCTGGGCGCCAGCCGCAAGCGCCTCATCGCCGCCATCGATCCCGCGGCGGCGGACCCCGTCGACCGTCTCGGCGGCTCCCTCGCCATCGCCCTCCACGGCGCGAGGGCCGGCGTCGCCGCCGTGCGCGTCCACGACGTGCGCGAGACGCGGCAGGCGCTGGCGGTCCAGGCGGCGATCGGCGGTTGACGGCTCACGGCCAGCGGTAGGTCGCCGTCTCGTAGCCCAGGCGCGGATGGGGGCCGGTCCCGGCCAGGTGGAAGCCGCGCGCCTCGTAGAAGCGGCGCGCCCGCCGGTTGGCCGCGGCGGTCCGCAGCCGCAGGCCATCGGGCTCCTCCCGCTTGGCGATGTCGAGCAATGCCGTCCCGACGCCGCCGCCCTGGGCCGCCGGTGCGATGAACAGCTGGTCCAGGCGTCCAGGCAGAAGCGCCAGGAAGCCGACCAGGACATGATCCCGCCAGGCCAGCCAGACCCGCCAGCCGCCGGCGATCTCGTCGTCGATCCGCGCGGCCAGGTCCTCGACGGCGACCGTCTCGCCCGTCTCCACGCCGGTCGAGCGCCAGCTCTCCAGCCACAGCCGGGCCAGGTCGTCGCGGCACCGCGGGTCGTATCGGGTGACGTTCATTCGCCCAACCTGATCCCGGGCGGCCGGCGGCTCAAGACCTCGCCGCCCTGTCGGGGGGGCGAGCGCGCCTAGACCCGGTATTGTTCCAGCTTCGCCTCGTCGAGCTCGACGCCCACGCCCGGCCGGTCGTCGAGGATCAGGTCGCCCGCTTCCCATTTCAGGGGCTCCTTGACGATCTCGTCGAAGAAGCCGCCCGACTTGTAGATGCTCTCCTGGATCAGGAAGTTGGGCACGGCGGCGTCCAGCTGCATGGCGGCGGCGGTGATCACCGGCCCGCCCCAGACGTGCGGGGCCATCAGCACGTAGTGGGCCTCGGCCAGGGCGGCGATCTGCCGGGCCGCCGTGACCCCGCCGCAACTGCCGAGGTCCGGCTGGGCGTAGTGGCAGGCCCCGGCCGCGAACAGCCGCTGGAAATCGTGCACCCAGGCGAGGCGCTCGCCGGTGGCGATGGGGATGCTGGAGCCGGCGGCGACGCGGCCCATCGCCTCGACGTTCTCCGGGGGGCAGGGCTCTTCCAGCCACAGCGGATCGTACTTCTCCAGCCGTTTCGCCAGCCGGCGCGAGACAGAAGGCGTGATCTGGCCGTGGGTGCCGATCAGGATGTCGGCCCGGTCGCCGACGGCTGCGCGGATCACTTCGATCGTCCGCTCGGCCCGGTCGTACTCGGCCATGGTGATCTCCCAGGGGCCGATGGGCAGGGTTCCAGGCAGGGCGTAGTGCAGGGGATCGAGCTTCACGGCGGTGAAGCCCTCGTCGACGATTCGCGCCGCCATCTCGCCCGCCCGCGCGGGATTGTTCGTCCAGTTGGCGGCCGAGGTCGCCAGGCTCCCCCCCGCGTCGAGTTCGTAGAGGTAGGTGTAGCTGCGGATCCGGCTGCGGTAGCGCCCGCCCAGCAGGTCGCAGACCGGGACGCCCAGCGCCTTGCCGCAGATGTCCCACATGGCGATGTCGAAGGCGCTGATGACGCCGCCGACGAAATAGTCCGAATGCTGCGAGGACAGGCCCGCGTACATCAGCTTGGTCAGCATGTCGCGGTTCATCGGGTTCTGGCCCTGCAGGTAGCGGGCGAACGCCCCCTCGACCAGGCCCTCGAACGCGCGCTCCATGCCGTAGAGGCTGAACAGCACCGCCGTCTCGCCCCAGCCGACGAGGCCGGAGTCGGTCTCGAGCCGGACGAAGTACCAGTAGTAGCCGCCGAAGTTCGGCGGCGGCGTGCGAATGGCGATGGCGGTGGCCTTGGCGAGCTTCATCGGCTTTTCCCCTCGTCCTGGACGGGAGCCCCCCTGGCTGGCCGCGAAGGTGAAGCCTCGGGGAGCCGCCCGCAAGGGACTCCCCGCCCCGGCCGCGCGCCGCTACAACCATCGCCATGGTCCGCCCCGAATCTCCCAAAGGCCGCGTCCTGATCCTCGCGGGATCCGACAGCGGCGGCGGGGCGGGCGTGCAGGCCGACATCAAGACCGTGACCGTGCTGGGCGGCTACGCGGCCAGCGCGATCACGGCGATCACCGTGCAGAACACCCTGGGGGTCGGCGCCGTCCATCCGCTGCCGCCCGCCCTCGTCGAGGCCCAGGCCCTGGCCGTGCTGGACGACATCGGCGCCGATGCGATCAAGACCGGCATGCTGGGCGACGCCGCGGTCGTCGAGGTCGCCGCCAGGGTCATCGACGCGGCCGCCGGCGCGCCGGCGGTCGTCGATCCGGTGATGGTCGCCAAGGGCGGCGCGGCCCTGCTGGAGCCCGCCGCCGTGAAGGCAGTGCTGGCCCTGCTGGTCCCCCGCGCCGCCCTGCTGACCCCCAACGCGCCGGAGGCCGAGGCCCTGACCGGGCTGCCGGTTCAGCGCCCCGACGATCTGCGGCGGGCGGGCGAGGCCCTGCTCGACCTGGGCGCCCGCGCCGTGCTGATGAAGGGCGGCCACCTGCCTGGCCAACGGGTGACCGACGTGCTGCTGACGCCCGACGGCGAGACCGTTTTCGAGGGCGAGCGGATCGACACCCGCCACACCCACGGCACCGGCTGCACCCTGGCCAGCGCCTGCGCCACGGGCCTGGCCCAGGGGATGGCGCTGACCGCCGCGGTGGCCCGCGCCTGGGACTACGTCCACCAGGCCATGCTGCGCGCGCCGGGCTTCGGCGCCGGCCACGGGCCGCTGGATCACGCCTGGCCGACGAGGGGCCGATGAGCAGCGCCCCGACGCTCACCTTCCTGGGCAGCGGCGACGCCTTCGGCAGCGGCGGCCGCTTCATGACCTGCTTCCAGGTGGTCCACGCCGGCGGCGCGTTCCTGGTCGACTGCGGGGCCTCCTCGATGGTGGCGATCCGGCGGTTCGGGGTTGATCCGAACGGGCTCGACGCCGTCTTCGTCAGCCACCTGCACGGCGACCATTTCGGCGGCCTGCCCTTCTTCCTGCTCGACGCCCAGTTCGTCAGCCGGCGGGAACGGCCGCTGACCCTGGTCGGCCCGCCCGGCTTTGGCGATCGCCTGCACGCCGCGCGGGAGACGCTGTTTCCCGGGTCCGCGGCGACTCCGCCCAGGTTCGCCCTCGACATTGTCGAGCTGGCGCCGATGCAGCGCTTCGAGCTGGGCGACGTCGCCGTCACGCCCTTCGAGGTCAGGCACTTCAGCGGCGCGCCGCCCTTCGCCCTGCGCTTCGAGATCGACGGCCGGGTGCTGGCCTATTCCGGCGACACGGAATGGACCGAGGCGCTGGTCCCGGCCGCGCGGAACGCCGACCTGTTCGTCTGCGAGGCCTACGTCCTGGAGCGGAAGGTGAAGTGGCACATGGACGTGGCGACCCTGGTCGCCCGTCTGCCCGAGATCGGCGCGCGGCGGGTGATCCTGACCCATATGAGCGATGACATGCTGGGGCGGCCCGCACCGGCGCCCTGCGAGAAGGCGGAAGACGGCATGACGGTGAGCATCGGATGAGCGAGACCCTGGAAACGCGGCTGGAGGGAATCGTCCGCGCCTCCCGCTCCCTGATGACGGCTCTGGAGCATGCGCGCGACCTCGACCTGCCGGACTGGCTGATGGTCTCGGGCGCCGTCTACCAGCGGGTTTGGAACCACCTGACCGGCCGTGACCCGGACTACGGGGTCAAGGACTACGACCTCGTCTATTTCGACGCTTCGGACATCAGCTACGAGGCCGAGGACGTCCACATCAAGCGGGCCGCCGCGCTGTTCCCGCCGCCGCTGAACGAGCTCGTCGAGGTCCGCAACCAGGCCCGAGTCCATCTCTGGTTCGAAGACCACTTCGGGGAGCCCTACGCGCCGCTGTCCTGCAGCGCCGAGGCCGTCGGCCGTTTCGTCGCCCCGGCCTTCGCCGTGGCCGTGCGGCTGGAGCGGGACGATCGTCTGACCCTCGTCGCGCCGTTCGGCCTCGAGGACGTCTTCGCCATGCGCCTGCGGCCCAATCCCGACCGGCCGCTGGCCCGGGGCTGGGTCAAGACCACCGCCTCGGCCCGGACCCGCTGGCCGGAGATCCAGGTGCTGGAGCCGGCGTAGGCCTGCGTCCTTCGACACGGGCCTGCGGTCCTGCACAGGACGACGTATTCGGAACCACGTCATGGTGAGCAGCGCGAAGCGCCTGTCGAACACCGCAGGAAATCTCCACCGGCGAGCAGCATTATTCGGTCGCCCCGGCCTCGCCGGACCGGCGCCGATCGTGTAGCCGTCCACCATGCGCCAGTGGACCATCGACGCCTTCGCCGCCGGCCCGTTCAAGGGCAACCCCGCCTGCGTCGTCGAGCCCTTCGGGGCCTGGCCGGACGCGGCCTGGATGCAGGCGCTGGCGGCGGAGAACAACCAGGCCGAGACGGCCTATCTGCTGAAGACGGCCGACCCCGCGCGTTTCGGCCTTCGCTGGTTCACGCCGGCGCTGGAGGTGCCGCTCTGCGGACACGCCACCTTGGCCGCCGCCCACCTGCTGTTCTCGGAGCTGGGCCTTGAAGCGCCGGCGGTCACCTTCGACACCCTCTCTGGGCCCCTCGTCGTGTCGCGCCGTGACGAGGGCTACGAGATGGACTTTCCGGCCGATCCGCCGAGGCCGACCGCCGTCCCCGAAGGCCTCGTCGAGGCCCTCGGCGCGACCCCGGCCGAGGTGTGGGCCGGCAGCTATCTGGTCGCCGTCTTCGACCGCGAGGCCGAGGTCCGCGGGCTGACGCCGAACCTCGCCGCGGTCGAGGCCATCGCCGGCGAGGCGACCGGCGGCCGTGGCAACATCTCCTGCGCGGCCCTGGCCGACTCCGGGGCGCCCTACGACGTCGTCAGCCGCTTCTTCGCGCCGGGGTCGGGCATTCCGGAGGATCCGGCCACGGGCTCTGCCCATTGCATCCTCTCGCCCCTGTTCGCCGGCAGGCTCGGCCGGCCGACGCTGCGCTTCCACCAGGCCTATCCGGGTCGGGGCGGCGACCTGGAGTGCGAACATCGCGGCGACCGCGTGCTGCTCCGCGGACGGGCGGTGACCGTCATCGAGAGCCGGCTGCGGCTCTGATCGCGCGAAGACGCCCCCGCTTGGGGGAAGCGGGGGCGTCACGTCGCGCGGCGACTGGTCCGGGGGGATTACCAGCGGCGCGGGTCGTAGGGGTAGCGGTCCGAGCGGTCCGGCCGGCCGTCGCCGTCATGGTCGTAGCCGTAGCCGTAGCCGTAGCCGCCGCGGCCGTAGCGTTCGCGATCGCGCCGCTCGTAGCGGATCTTGGCGCTCAGGATGTCGAAGCGGCGATCCAGGTCGCGCATTTCCCAGCGCTGCAGGCCGCCGGTGCGGCGATACTGCGCCTCCAGACGGGCGATCTGTTGGAACTCCATGCGCAGGGCGTAGGCTTCGCGGCGGGTCAGCTGGCCATTGCGGACGCCGACGTCGATGCGGTGGTCGAGCTGGGCCTGACGCTGATTGATGTTGATCCAGGCCTGGGCCGAGGCGGTCGTGGCGAAGCCGGCGGCGGCGGTCAGCGTCGAGGCCGCGAGGATCGGGATCAGGAACGTCTTCATTTTCGGTTTCCTTCTGGCTCAAAGCCGTCTGCGCGACGACCGTGAGACAGAGAAAACACGCCGGGACCTGAAACGGTTCTGAGCCCCTCGTTGTCCCGCGTTCAGGTTCGACCGCCGTCAGGCCGCCTCGACCCGGGTCGCGGCGACGCCGGCGAGCGTGGCCTCGATGGCCTCGTAGAGCCGGTTCAGCTCGATCGGCTTGGAAATGTGCCCGTCCATGCCGGCGGCCAGGTAGGACTCCACCTGGTGGACCAGGGCGTTGGCGGTCAGGGCCAGGATCGGCGTGCGGGCCAGCCCCTCCCCGGCCTCGGCCGCGCGGATCGTCCGCGCCGCCTCGACGCCGTCCATCACCGGCATCTGGATGTCCATCAGGATCAGGTCGAAGCCGCCGTCGCGCCAGGCGTCCACGGCCTGGGCGCCGTCCGACACGAGGTGGAGGTGGACGTCCAGCGGCTCCATCACCGCCTGCAGCACCTTCTGGTTGGTGGCGTTGTCCTCGGCGGCGAGGATGCGCAGGGGGCGGTCCTCCAGGCCGTCAAGGTCGCCGGCGCCCCTGGACGCCTCGGTCGGGGCCGCCGCCCGCGCCAGCGGCAGGTCGACCGTGAAGGTCGAACCCTCGCCCTCGACGCTGCGGGCGCCCACGGCGCCGCCCATCAGCTGGGCCAGCTCGCGGCAGATGGCCAGGCCCAGACCCGTGCCGCCGAAGCGCCGCGTGGTGGAGTTGTCGGCCTGGATGAACTTCTCGAACAGCGTCGGCAGCTTCTCGTTGGCGATGCCGATGCCGGTGTCGGAGACGGTCAGGCGAAGACCGCCGCCCGGGCCGATCGAGAACCGGGCCGCCACGGCGCCCTCCACTGTGAACTTCACGGCGTTGGACAGGAGGTTGTTCAGGATCTGGCGGATGCGGTCCGAATCGCCTCGCCACCAGCCGGCGGCGTCGGCGTCGATGGTCAGACCGAACCGCAGGTTCTTCTCGGCCGCCAGCACCGAGAAGGCGCAGACCGCGCCGTCGGCGAGTTCGGTCAGTTCGAAGTCGTGTTCGGCCAGCTCCAGCCGGCCGGCCTCGATCTTCGACAGGTCGAGCACGTCGTTGATGACGCTGAGCAGCAGTTCGCCGGACTCGCGGATGACTCCGAGCCGTTCGCGCTGGCGGTCGTCGAGATCGCCGCGCGCCATGACGTCGGCCATGGCCAGCACGCCGTTCAGCGGCGTGCGGATCTCGTGGCTCATGTTAGCCAGGAACTGCGACTTGAGCACATTGGCGGCGTTGGCGTGGTCGCGGGCCTCGACCAGCTCTCCCATGGTGCGGCGCAGGTCGCGGTCGTTGGCGTCCAGCTTGGCCAGCAGCTGGTTGAAACTCCGCGAGAGGCTGCGGAACAGGTCGTCGTCGGCGTCCTCGGCCACCGGCGTGAATCGCCCGCTCTCGGCGACCTCGCCCATCGCCCTGGACAGCTGGTCGACGGGTCGGATGACGCGTTTGGCGAGGGCGTTGGCGACGAAGATGGCGATGCCGGCCGCCCCGAAGAACAGCGCGAAGGTCAGAGCGAGGTACCGCGGCAGCAGGGCCGACAGGCTGGGCGGGTCGAAGGTCGTGATGAGCGAACCGACGGTCCGGCCGTTGGCCACCACGGCCGTGCGCACCGACTGCCCGCCCTCGACCGACGCGCCGGCGCGCCGCTCGACGGCCAGGATGCGGCCCCTGGCGTTGACCAGGCTCGCCGACCGCACGCCGGGCGCGTCCAGGACGGCGGCGACGGCGCGCCGGGCCGCGCCCTCGTCGCCGCGGGCCAGCGCGGGGGCGGCGATCTCGGCCACGACGGTGTTCAGCGCCGCGTTGACGGCCTTCGCCTCCTGCCGCGACACGGCCCATTGCTGCAAGGTGAAGGTCAGGCAGGCGGCCAGCAGCACGGCCACCGTGGTGACCAGCGCGACGCTGGCGATGCGCGCCTGAAAGGGCGCATGGCTTGATGTCTGGGTCGTGCCGGCCTGCTGGGTCATCGCGCGAAAACAGCCCCCGAATGACGCCTTATCGCGCAATCTCCCTAACGCTTCGCTTCCGCGACAAATTAACCTCTTATTAACCTAGTCAGCCATTAAGGTTTCGTTTACCTTCGTCTCGCCTACCGGTTGATGGAGGGGACGAAGTGGAAAAAGTGTTTGTTATTCAACGCGTGGCCCGCAAGCTTTTCGCGACCGAGCACGCGCTCGACGCGGCGGTGAGCGAGGCCGCCGAACTGCTGGCGGACATGGTGAAGGCCCGCAAGGACCTGCACGTGGCGGCCACGGTCAGCGAAGCCGCCAACGCCAAGGTGCTCGCCGCGCTGTCCGCGCTCGGCGAAGCCCGCTCGGCGATCGTGGAAGCCCACAACGAGCTGAACACGGTCAAGCTGCGCCTCGGCGTGCGCACCAAGATGACGGGCTGGGAAGACAAGCCGCCCGAAGAGCCCAAGGGCAGCCTCGATCATGACCTTCGGCAGGTCGGCTGACCCGCAAGGTTGCGATAGTTTAACTCTGTTGCGCCTCTAATTTCGGTTAGAGGCGCAATTCATGTACCACTCACTGCTTCCGCTGGTCGGCTGGGTCGCCACACTCCTGGTGTGCGTGCTGGCATGGTGGAAGGGCGGTCGCGCCGAACAGTACGGCGCGGCGTTGAAGTTGGCGACGTCCCTGATCGCGCTCGCGGTCCATGGCCTGCTCAACCAGTCAGCCATTTCGGGCGCGCTGCTCACCGCGGACGGCTTGCTGGCGGTCGGCTTTCTGGGGCTCGCGATCCGCTATGTCAGCCTGTGGCTGGGCGCGGCCATGATCCTGCAGGCCGGCCAGTTCAGTCTTCACGCCTGGTACCTGGTCAACGGCCTCGAACGGGACCGCTTCTTCGCGGTGGCCAACAACCTGATTACCGCGGGCATCCTGGCCTGCATTCTCACCGGCACGTTGGTCGTCTGGCGGCGCCAGGCGCGGGCCGCTCAGGCGGCCTGAGCGGCCTTCCGCGGCGGGGCCGTGGTCAGGCCGACGCCGCCGAGGATCAGCGCCAGCGCCGCGAACGCCGACCAGTGCGGCCGCTCGCCCATCAGCCCCACGCCCAGCAGGCTGGCCCACAGCGGCAGCAGATAGACCGTCATGCTGGTGAACACCGCCCCGCGCCGCTGGATCAGCCACACCCAGCCGACTGTGCCCAGTCCGCTGGAAAACACCCCCAGCACCAGCGTCGCCAGCAGCGGAACGGCCGGCGGCGGCCAGGCGGGCGGCCCCTCCAGCACCAGCGCCCCGATAGTGGCGAACACCGCCCCGGCCGCGCACATCATCAGCGCCCCGACGGTCGAGGTCATCGGCGGCGCCTTGCGGGCCAGGATGTTGGAGGCGGCGTAGAGCGCGGCGGCGACGATCGACAGCGTCAGGGCGAAGGCCTCGACCGACGCCCCGGCGCCCAGCCTCGGCGCGACCAGCGTGGCCAGGCCCGCGAAGCCGAGCGCCACGCCCGCCGCCTTGCGCCGGGTCAGCCGCTCGTCGGCCAGGAACAGGTGGGCGAGCGCCACCGTGAACACCGGCGAGGCCCCGTTGCAGATGGCGTTGACGGCGCTGGGCAGGCTGCGGGCCGCCGTCGAGAACATGAAGAAGGGCGCGGCGAATCCGACCAGCCCCAGCAGGGTGTAGGCCGGCCAGGGCGAGTCCTGGGCCAGGCTCGGCCGCGGCAGCGGCTCGCCCCGGGCCGAGGCCAGCAGCCACAGGGTCGCCGTCGCCGCCCACAGCCGGATGGCCGAGACCCAGAACGGATGCAGGCCGCCGACGGCGATCTTCAGCCCGGCGAAGGCCGAACCCCAGATGATCACCAGGGTCCCCAGCACCAGCCAGTCGATGTTGCGATTCGCCCCGCCCATGCTTCCCATCTAGGGACCCGCGAGCGGCGCGCCAAATCACGCCTTGCAAGGAAAGATTATTGCGCCCCGGCGCGGCCTCCGGCGCCCGGGTGAGAATTTTTCCTCTTGTGCAGCGCAGCGAAATCGGCTCTTTCGGCGGCGGGCCACGCCCTCCCAACGGGGCGCAGCCCATCTGCAAGGATGGGAGACATCGCAGTGACCAACGCTCCGCAGAAGCCGGAATTGCGCCCGGCGCGCCCCGAATTCTCTTCAGGCCCTTGCGCCAAGAGACCCGGCTGGACCCCCGAAGTTCTGAGCGACGCCGTCCTGGGCCGGTCGCATCGCGGCAAGCCCGGCAAGGCCCGGCTGAAGCTGGCCATCGACCGCACCCGCCAGGTGCTCGAGGTTCCGGCCGACTACCGCATCGGCATCGTCCCGGGCTCGGACACCGGCGCGGTCGAGATGGCCCTCTGGTCGCTGCTCGGCCCCCGGCCGGTCCAGCTGCTGGCCTTCGAATCCTTCGGCAAGGACTGGGTCACCGACGTCACCAAGCAGCTCAAGCTGCCCGACGTCGAGGTGCTGGACGCCCCCTACGGCCGCCTGCCGGACCTGGCGAAGGTCCGCCCGGACGCCGACCTGGTCTTCACCTGGAACGGCACCACCAGCGGCGTGCGCGTCCCGGACGCCGACTTCATCGCCGCCGACCGCGCCGGCCTGACGATCTGCGACGCCACCAGCGCCGCCTTCGCCCAGCCGCTGGACTGGGGCAAGCTCGATGTCGTCACCTTCTCCTGGCAGAAGGCGCTGGGCGGCGAGGCGGCGCACGGCGTGCTGATTCTCTCGCCCCGCGCGGTCGAGCGGCTGGAGTCCCACACCCCCGCCTGGCCGATGCCCAAGCTGTTCCGCATGACCAAGGGCGGAAAGCTCAACGCCGAGATCTTCGAGGGCTCGACCATCAACACCCCCTCGATGCTGTGCGTCGAGGACTATCTCGACGCCCTGCAATGGGCGGCGATGCAGGGGGGGCTGGCCGGCCTGCGCGACCGGGCGGACGCCAACTTCGCGGTGATCGAGCGCTGGGTCGCCCGCGCCCCCTGGGTCGAGTTCCTGGCCGAGGTCCCCGCCCAGCGGTCGAACACCAGCGTCTGCCTCAAGGTCGTCGACCCGGCGATCGCGGCCCTGCCCGCCGAGGCCCAGGCCGACTTCGCCAAGCGCCTGGCCGCGCTGCTGGAGAAGGAGGGCGCCGCCTTCGACATCGGCGGCTACCGCGACGCCCCGCCGGGCCTGCGGATCTGGTGCGGCTCCACGGTCGACGCCGCCGACCTGGAAGCCCTGACCCCCTGGCTCGACTGGGCCTTCGCCCAGGTCTCCGCCGAACTCGCCGCCGCCTGACCAATCTCCCCTCTCCCTGAGGGAGAGGGGCAGGGGTGAGGGTCCCCGACGGCTCGGAGAGCCCGCCCCCGCCTCGCCACACCCCCATCCCCGCCCTTCCCCCTCAGGGGGAAGGGAGACAACGGAGAACCCGCCCATGCCCCGCGTGCTCATCGCCGACAAACTCAGCCCCGCCGCCGTCGAGATCTTCCGCCAGCGCGGCGTCGACGCCGATGTGAAGACCGGCCTCTCGAAAGACGACCTGCTGAAGATCATCGGCGACTACGACGGCCTGGCCGTCCGCTCGGCCACCAAGGCCGACAAGGACGTCATCGCCGCCGCCTCGAAGCTGAAGGTCATCGGCCGGGCCGGCATCGGCGTCGACAACGTCGACATCCCGGCCGCCACCGCCCGGGGCATCGTGGTCATGAACACCCCCTTCGGCAACTCGATCACCACGGCCGAGCACGCCATCGCCATGATGTTCGCCCTGGCCCGCCAGCTGCCGGCCGCCGACGCCTCCACCCAGGCCGGCAAGTGGGAGAAGAACCGCTTCATGGGCGTGGAGCTCTACGCCAAGACGCTCGGCCTGATCGGCGCCGGCAACATCGGCTCGATCGTCGCCGACCGGGCCCAGGGCCTGAAGATGAAGGTGATCGCCTACGACCCCTTCCTCAGCCCCGAGCGCGCCGTCGAGCTGGGCGTCGAGAAGGTCGAGCTCGACGACCTGCTGGCCCGGGCCGAGATCATCACCCTGCACACCCCGCTCACCGACAAGACCCGCAACATCCTGTCGGCCGAGAACCTGCGGAAGACCCGCAAGGGCGTGCTGATCGTCAACTGCGCCCGCGGCGGCCTGGTCGACGAGGTCGCCCTGCGCGAGCTGCTGGACAGCGGCCACATCGGCGGCGCCGGCTTCGACGTCTTCACCCAGGAGCCGGCGCAGGCCAATCCGCTGTTCGGCTCGGACAGGGTGGTGGCCACCCCGCACCTCGGCGCCTCGACCAGCGAGGCCCAGGAAAACGTCGCCCTGCAGGTGGCCGAGCAGATGAGCGACTTCCTGCTCACCGGCGCCGTCACCAACGCCCTCAACAGTCCCTCGATCACGGCGGAAGAGGCCCCGCGCCTGAAGCCCTTCGTCGCCCTGGCCGAGAAGCTGGGCGCCCTGGCCGGCCAGATGGTCGACTTCGGCATCAAGACCATCGACATCGCCTACGAGGGCGCGGTCAGCGGCCTCAACGTCAAGCCGATGTCGAGCGCCGCCCTGGCCGGCCTGCTCAAGCCGATGCTGGCCGAGGTCAACATGGTCTCGGCCCCGGCCGTGGCCAGGGAGCGCGGCATCGTCGTTTCCGAGAGCCTGCAGGAGACCAGCGAGGTCTACGAGAGCCTGATCCGCATCACCGTCGTCACCGAGGAGGGCCGCGGCGAGTTCGCCGGCGCCGTCATCGGCGGCGCGCCCCGCATCGTCGAGGTCAACGGCATGGAGCTGGACGCCGCCTTCAGCCCCTCGATGCTCTACGTCAACAACCTCGACAAGCCGGGCTTCATCGGCGCCCTGGGGATGTTGCTGGGAGAGGCCGGTGTGAACATCGCGACGTTCAACCTGGGCCGCGTGGGCGCGGGCGACGACGCCATCGCGCTGGTGGGCGTGGACCAGGCGCCGGACGCGGCGCTGCTCGGCAAGATCCAGGCGCTCCCGCACGTGAAGGTGGCGCACGGATTGAGGTTCTAAGGGCGCGCGGCGCCTCTGGGTCCTCCTAGTAGACTCCTAGGTCGCGGGCGAAGGTCACCGGCCCGCTGTACCGCTTGCCGATGGCCGTCATCGCGCCGGCCAGCTCGTCGTCCAGCAGGGCGATGTGAGTCAGCACCAGCGCCTTCGCCCCGCAGGCGGAGCCCAGCCTGCCGACCTGATCCGGCGAAAGATGCTCCTTGCGGAAGTGGCTCTCGACGACGGGCAGCGCGAAGACGGGAATGTCCGGCCGCCGCGCGCGGATGTGTTTGATGGCCAGCTTCGGATCCATGATCTCGCTGACGAGCAGGTCGACGCCCTTCCCGTCCGCGCCCCTGCACAGCGCCGCCACCGCCTCGCTCGGCCCGGTGTCCCCGGTGAACAGCATCGTGCGCCCGGGGGCCTCGAAGCGGTAGGACAGCGACACCGGCCGCGCGTCTTCCGGCAGGGTCTCGTAGTGGCTGTTGGCCGCCGTCACGACCTTGACCGACCCGACCGTCAGAACAGCGCCATCGCCGAGCTCGACCACCGTCAGCCCAGAGTCAGGTTCGCCCGCCCCCTTGGGCCGCATCGTCCGCACCGCGCCGGTCCCCGGCCCCATGGCCGCCAGCAGCCCCTCGACCGTCGCCTTGGTCCCCGGGGGCCCGTAGATCACCAGAGGCTGGGCGTATCCTGCCTGGAACCGCAGGCTGACCAGGGCGAACAGCCCGCCCGTGTGATCGAAATGCAGGTGGCTGAGGAACACCGCGTTCAGGTCGCCGATGGACAGTCCCGCCTTGGCCAGCTGCTCCACCGCCCCGTCGCCGGCGTCCACCAGGATCGCCGTGTCCCCCGCCCGCACCAGGCTCGCCGCCTCGGCCCGCGCGGGGTTGGAGATCGGCCCGGAGTTGGTGCCGAGGGTGGTGAAGGTGACGCCCGCCGGCGCCGCCGGCGCCGCCGGGGCCTTTGGAACCTTCCCGGTCCCCGCCGGCGCGCACCCCGCCAACATCCCTGCCGCCGCCAGCGCCCCCGCCCAAACGCGAACCATTCCGACCTCCCGTGTCATTGCCGGGAGAGACAGGATGCGAAAATGACTAAACGGTCAAATAGAAAATGACTGAATGGTCAAATGCTCTCCCACCCGAACACCTCGTCCAGCCTCTTCCCGAACACCTCGGCGATGAGGAACGCCGCTTCCAGCGTCGGCGAGTACTTCCCCGCCTCGATGGCGGCGATGGTCTGGCGGGTGACGCCGATCCTCGCGCCGAGTTCCGCCTGGGTCATTTCGCCGGCGAGGAAGCGGAGGGTGCGGATCTGGTTGGTCAGGCGGCGGGGCGGGGGTCTCGTCATGGGGGTCAGCCGCGGCGGTAGGCGCGGACCACCAGCAGCTGGTGGGTCAGTTCGGCCAGGACGATGGCGAGGACGGCGGCGTTGAAGGTGGTCCAGACGTCCATGCCGGTGCGGGCGTCGAAGGGCATCAGGCCGCCGACGACGATCATGCCGGCCATCAGCACCCGGTAGGCGGCGGCGAGGGCGCGGTGCTCGATGGCGCGGTCGCGCTCGTCGACGGGCAGCTCGTCCCGGCGGCGGCGGAGGATGAGCCCGCCGATCCCCAGGGCCAGCATCTGGGCCGCCGCGCAGGCGCCGAACAGGGCGACGCGGCCGCCGAAGGTCAGGGTGTCGCCGATCAGGCCGAGCGCGGTGAAGTAGGCCGCGTAGGCGACGACCAGGGTGCC
Organism: Pseudomonadota bacterium; assembly: GCA_049323695.1. Taxonomy (GTDB): domain Bacteria; phylum Pseudomonadota; class Alphaproteobacteria; order Caulobacterales; family Caulobacteraceae; genus Caulobacter. Next base: position 81,968 of record JBMOOF010000020.1, on the reverse strand, counting down.
CAGCCACAGCCAGGCGAAGCGTTCACGGGCGGACATGGCGCCCTCCTCTCTTGTGGGTGCCTGGCGTCCATGTGCGCTTTTCCAAACCTGATGTCCATAATATATAACATCGCGTCTGCGCGACCGAACATCCGGGCGGGACTCGCGGGACCGATCCTGTCGGGACAAGGCCGGACATCGGCGGGACAATCGGGACCGCTTTCGCCCGCCGGCCCGGCGCTTCATCCCCGCCCGCCCCGGCGGCCCTGCAATGACGGGATGAGCACCTGTCGTCGGCCCGGGGCCGTCACCGGAACGCCTTGCGGGGCCAGGATCACGCCTTCGGCGCAGGGATGCGTCATCCCGCGCGCCGCGCCTCACGCATGCGCCGACGCGCGCAGCCATCCCCGCATCGAAAAGCCCATTGTTCTGGCTTGCCCGGTATTTCCCGTCCCACCGGGACGCCCAGGACTTTGCCCGTCAGCCGCCGACGCGCTTGCGGACGAACATGGCGGCGTCGGCCTCGGCCAGGGCCGCCTCCGGGTCCATGGCGGGTTCGATCTCGCGCACGCCGTAGGTGACGCGCACGGGGGCCGACCAGTCGCCCAGATCCACGGGGGTGGCCTGGATGATCTGCTTCAGCTGCTCGGCCTTGGTCTCGGCGGTGGCCCGGTCGGTCTGCACCAGGATGACGGCGAACTCGTCGCCGCCCAGCCGGCCGACGATGTCGGTCTCGCGGGTGTTGACCAGCAGCCGGTCGGCCACGGCCTTGAGGGCGGCGTCGCCGGCGGCGTGGCCGAAGCGGTCGTTGACGCTCTTGAAGCCGTCGAGGTCGAAGTAGACCAGGCTGGCCGGGCTGCCGTAGCGGGCGGCGAAGGCGCCGATGCGGTGCAGTTCGCGCACGAAGGCGCGGCGGTTGAGCAGGGGGGTGAGTACGTCGCGGTCGGCCAGGGCCTCGACCTCGGCCAGCCGGCCCTTGAGGCGCCCGACCTCGCCGCGCAGGTCGTCGATCTCGGTGAGCAGGGTCTTCACGGCGCCCTGCACCGCGGGGGTGAGGTCGGCTTCGGTGAGGCCCAGGAACGCGGTCTTGTCGGCCGGAGCGGCCTTGTCGGCCGTGGCCTGGGCCCCCGCCTGGGCGAGGGCGCGCTTGCGGATCGCCGAAAAGGCCTCTGTGCGTGCGCCGCCGATCTTCATGGGAGAATCATACCACTCGCCCGCCCCGGACTGAATCTGACGCATCGCCCGCCGGGCCACAAGCGCGGCGCGGGCGCGCATGGCCCGGGCGGCGGAGAGCGGCGGACGGCCGGCGGCCGCGGGCGATCTGGAAAAAGCGCCGCGCAGCCGCTATGCGGGTCGCCTCCGGCGCAGGCGTCCGGCGAGGGGAATGACCAGTCATGAGCGCAAGCCCGCCGGTCGCCATCATCATGGGCAGCCGCTCCGACTGGCCGACGCTGAAGGCCGCGGCCGAGGCGCTCGAGGCCCTGGGCGTGGCCTGGGAGGCGAAGGTGGTTTCCGCCCACCGCACGCCCGACCGCATGTACGCCTTCGCCAAGGGCGCCCGGGCGGCGGGGGTGAAGGTGATCATCGCCGGGGCCGGCGGCGCGGCGCACCTGCCGGGCATGACCGCCTCGATGACCGACCTGCCGGTGCTGGGCGTGCCGGTGGAAAGCAAGCTGCAGAACGGGCTGGATTCGCTGCTCTCCATCGTCCAGATGCCCGGCGGCATCCCGGTGGGGACGCTGGCGGTGGGGGCCGCGGGGGCGAAGAACGCCGGCCTGCTGGCCGCCCGCATCCTAGCCCTCTCCGACCCGGCCCTGGCGGCGCGGGTGGCCGACTACGCCGCCCGCCAGACCGACGCCGTGGCCGAGACGGTCGAGGACTGATGGCCGGGACCGCCTTTCCCCTTCCCCCCGGCTCGACCATCGGCGTGCTCGGCGGCGGGCAGCTGGGACGGATGCTGGCCCTGGCGGCGGCCAGGCTCGGGCTGGACGTGGCGGTGCTGACCCCGGACGAGGGTTCGCCCGCCTCGAAGGTGGTGCGCCAGACCATCGTCGGGGCCTACGACGATCCGGCCGCGCTGCGGGCGCTGGCCGGCGCGGCCGACGTGATCACCTACGAGTTCGAGAACGTGCCGGTGGCGGCGGTCGAGGCCCTGGTCGCGCTCGGGGCGGCCGTGGCCCCGGGCGCCGAGGCCCTGCGCGTCGCCCAGGACCGGGTTGCGGAGAAGACCTTTCTGGCCGCCGTCGGGGCGCCGACCGTGGCCTTCGCGGCCGTCGACAGCCTCGCCGACCTGACGGCAGCCCTGCCGCGCATCGGCCTGCCCGCCCTGCTCAAGACCCGGCGCGAGGGCTACGACGGCAAGGGCCAGGCCTGGATCAGCGAGGCCGCCGGGGCCGGGGCCGCCTTCGAGACCGTGGGCCGCGCCCCGGCCGTCCTCGAGGCGCGGGCCGACTTCGTGCGCGAGCTGTCGATCATCGCCGCGCGCGGCCGGGACGGCGAGATCGCCAGCTATCCGCTGTCGCAGAACCACCACGAGGGCGGCGTCCTGCGCACCACCCGGGCGCCCGCCGACGTCCCGCCCGGCGTCGCCGCCGCCGCCCGCGCCATCGCCGGGGCGGTGCTTGAGCGGCTGGACTATGTCGGCGTGATGGGAATCGAACTGTTCGACCTGGGCGACGGGCGGCTGTTGGTCAACGAGATCGCTCCCCGCGTCCACAACACCGGCCACTGGACCCAGGACGGAGCCGAGGTCGACCAGTTCGAGCTGCACGTCCGCGCCGTCGCCGGCTGGCCGCTGGGCGACACCCGGCCCCATGTCGCCGTCGAGATGACCAACCTGCTCGGCGACGAGGTCCTGGGCTGGGCCGCCATCGCCGCCGAGCCCGACGCCCGCCTGCACCTCTACGGCAAGGGCGAGCCGAGGCCCGGCCGCAAGATGGGGCATGTGAACCGGGTGCGGCCGCTGGGGGACGGATAGCGCCTGGCGCCCCGCGGCCGTTTCGGCCGGCGGCCGCGCGCTACCCGTACCGCAACCGCGCCAGGGCCGAGGCCAGGTCGCGGGCGAAGTCGGCGGGCCTCAGCCCGGCCTTCCAGGCCTCGAAGTCCATGACGTTCCGGATGCGCGCGTCCAGGGTCTCCAGCGCCGCGGCGCGGCCGCCGGTCAGGTCCTGGGCCTGGGTGGCGACCAGGATTCCGGCCAGGATGGCGCGCTTGGAATAGTGGTTCTCGTCGGTCGCGGTGTCGCCGGCCCAGCGCCAGAGGGCGTCGGCGCTTTCCCAGGCCAGCCGCAGGGCCAGCGGCAGGTTGGTCGGCAGGGCCAGGAAGCCGACCCAGCGCCGCACCGCCGCCTCATCGGCCCGCGTCGCGTCCAGGCGGGCGACGACGGCCGCGCGGATGCGCTCGCGGATCTTCAGCGTCTTCGGATCGGGCAGGGCCGCCAGGGCCGCGGCGTCGTGCCGCCGCGAGAGCAGGGCGGCCAGGTCGCGCGGCCCGTTCGGCAGCAACAGGTCGCATTCGGCCGCGCTCAGGCCGGCGGCCCAGGCCGCCGCATGGGTCATCGGCCGGGTCCAGCCCAGGCGCGGGACCAGCCTGAGGGCCTCGTCCAGGATCGCCGCCTCGGTCGCTGCGGCCCAGTCGTCGGGGGGTGTCATCCCCCTACCATACAGGAGCCCGGCCACGCCGTCGCCGATGGACAAGGCCGTTCGCCTCTGCTATCTCGCGCGCCTCGCCACGGGAGCCCTCTTCCGGGGCCAATCCATTTTTGTTTCGACCGCCACGCCGCACGGCTAGCGGCGGGCCGCCGAAGGAGAGAGTCCCCTGGTTCAGATTTTCGTCCGCGACAACAACGTCGACCAGGCGCTGAAGGCCCTGAAGAAGAAGATGCAGCGCGAAGGCTCGTTCCGCGAGATGAAGCGGCACGTGCACTACGAGAAGCCCTCCGAGAAGCGCGCCCGCCAGAAGGCCGAGGCCGTGCGCCGGGCCCGCAAGCTGGCCCGCAAGCGCCTGCAGCGCGAAGGCCTGATCGCCGCGCCGAAGAAGCCCGCCCGCTAGCCGGGAGCTTCACCGGGAATTCCGAAGGGCCGTCCGGGCGACCGGGCGGCCCTTTCTCATTCCCCGCTGCGGATGCGGGCGAGCAGGCTTTTCAGGTCGACCTTGCCGGTCGACAGGGCGCCGGCGCGGAACGCCCGGCCGGCGATCCAGATCACCAGGGCCACGGTCGCCGCCATCAGCGCCCCGGTGGCGGCGACCTCCCACAGCGGCGGCTCGGCCGCCGCCCGGGCCGGCATCAGGAACGGCGCGAACGGCGGGAACCAGGACAGGGCCTCGATCAAGGGCGCGTCGGGGCGGCGGATCGCCTGGGTGAGGAAGACGATCGGAATCATCAGCAGCGCCATCACCGGCCCCAGCAGGGTCTGGGCCTCGCGGGTGGTCTCGCAGAAGGCGCCGATGGCCGTGAAGATCGCCGCGTAGAGCAGGTAGCCGCCGACCAGGTAGAAGGCGAAATAACCGATCAGCCCCTGCCCCAGCAGCACCGCCGCCACGTCGGCGGCGATCGCAGGCTGCGCCTGGTAGAAGAGGACGCCGCCCGCCCCGGCCCAGACGGCGAGGACGGTGAGGGTCACCCCGGCCACGCCCAGGATCTTTCCGAACATGATCTCGGGCACGGAGGCCGAGGCCAGCAGCACCTCGAGCACCCGGTTCGACTTCTCCTCGATGACGCTGTTCAGCAGGATGCCGGCGCCGGTGAAGATCATCGTCCACAGCAGCATGGCCGTGGCGAAGCCGACGATGCCCGGCAGTCGCTCGCGCAGGCCCGCCGCGCCGCCGGCGGCCCGGGGCGAATAGGACGCGACCTTCGGCTTCAGGGCCTGGGCGGCGTCCAGGGCAGCCTGGTCGACACCCAGGGACGCCAGCCGCCGGGCGCGCATCTCGCCGGCCACCGCCTCACGCGCCAGCCGCTCGAACGCGACGTCGGCGAGGTTCCGGCTCCAGACGTCGAGCGCGATCGCCTCGCCAGAGCCCTTGACCACGATCGCCGCCGCCAGCCGTCGCCCGCCCGGCTCGAGCCCCTCGTTCATCATCCGGCGCAGGCTGGCGGCCAGGGGCGCGGCGGGATCGGGCCTGACGTCGACGATCTCGGCGGCGGGCCGCCCCTCGCGCGGACGGCGGAGCGCCTCCAGGACGACCTGGCCATAGCCCTCGCCGGTCTGGTCGATCACCGCCGTCAGCGGCGGTGGCGAACGGTGCTCGAGATAGGCCGGCGCCGCGAAGGCCAGGGCGCCGATGGCCGGCATCAGCAGCATCGACAGCCAGAAGCCGACGGTCCGGACATAGGCGACGTATTCCCGGGCGGCGATGCGGAAGAGCCGGCTCATGGGAGATCCTCGCCGCCGGTGAGCGCGATGAAGGCCTCGTGCAGGCTGGGCTCGCGCATCTCGAAGCGGTGGATGTCGAGCCCCCGCAGGAAGGCGGCCTTGAGGGCGTCCTGGGCGGCGGCGCCGCGGTCGAGCGCCGCGGTGAAGCGCCGGCCCCCGTCCTCCAGCGCCTCGACGACGACGGAGCCGACGCCGGGCAGGCCGGCGACCGCGCCCTCGTCGAGCGGCCCCTCCAGCGTCAGGGTCCGCGGGGCGTGCGTGCGCGCCTCGGCGACCGGGCCGTCGAACACCTTGCGGCCCCGGGCCAAGAGCACGACGTGGTCGCACAGTCGTTCGGCGTGCTGCATCACGTGGGTGGAGAAGATGACGGTCGCGCCGCGGGCGGCGAGGTCGCGGATGACGGCCTCCAGCGTCTGCTGGTTCACCGGGTCCAGGCCGCTGAACGGCTCGTCGAGGATGACCAGTTCCGGCTCGTGGACAATGGCGCTGATCAGCTGGACCTTTTGGGCCATGCCCTTGGAGAGGTGGCGGATCTGGCGGCGGGCGGCGTCGGCCAGGCCCTGGGCCTCGAGCATGGCCAGCGCCCGCCGGCGCGCCTCGCCGGTGGACAGCCCCTTGAGTCCGCCCAGGAAGGCGATGGCGTCCACCGGCGTCATCCGCCGATAGGGGCCGCGCTCCTCGGGCAGGAAGCCGATGCGCTCGCGCACCTGGCGGGCGTCCGGCGCGCCGAGCACGCGAATCGATCCGGCGGTGGGCTCGACCAGCCCCAGCACCATGCGGAGGGTCGAGGTCTTGCCCGCGCCGTTGGGGCCGAGGAAGCCGAGGATCCGGCCCCGCCGGGCGGCGAACGACAGGTCGTCGACGGCGGTGAAGGCGCCGTAGCGCTTGGTCACTCCGTCAAGTTCAAGCGCCGCGTCCATCCGTCCGCCGATTCGAAAGGCCAGCGTCCACATTAGCCGTCGCCGCATCGCGGACGAACAGCACCGCCTTCACGATCTCGTCGGCGAACCGGTCGCCCAGCAGGGTGGCGTGCCCCGCGCGCTCGACGTGGATGACGTAGGGACGGCGCGACGCCCGGGCCGGGGCGGTCTGCACCGCCTTCCAGGCCTCGCGACCGGCGACGGGGCCGGCGGTGACCACGGCGACCGGCCAGTCCGGGTCGAAGCCCGGCAGGGCGGCGGCCTGGCGCGAGGCGTCCATCCAGCGGGTCACCTCCTCCGCCGCCCAGCGATTGTGCCGGCCCGAGGCGAAGGCCCGCCGCTTGTCGCCGGCGGCGTCCGGCGGCAGCCCGATGCGGTCGCCCATCCAGGGGGCCAGCGGCTTGAACAGGCCCGCCGAGGCGCCCCAGCCTGCCACCGTCGAGGCCTGGCCGAAACGCCCGATCCAGGTGCGGGCCATGGGAATGTCGGCGGCCTCCGGCATGGCCGCGTCGACCAGCACCAGGCCCGCGACGCGATCGGGGTTGCGGCCCGCGAACAGCCGCGCGTGGAGCCCGGCCATGGAGTGGCCGACATAGAGGTAGGGGCCCGGCTCGCCCGAGGCGGCCAGCATCCGTTCGAAGTCGGCGACGATGGCGTGGCCGTCGCGCGGCCGGGGGCCTGGATCGGAGCGTCCGAGGCCGGCGCGGTCGTAGGCGCAGGACCGGACGCCCCGGGCGGCGAGCCTGGCCTGCACCGCGCCCCAGTCGGCCGACAGGCCGAAGGCGCCGGCCTCGAACACGACCACCGGCCGCGCCTGGGCCGGACCGGCGCAGACCACGTGCAGCGCCCGGCCGCCGATATCGAGCATTCGGCCGCGCGCCGGCGGCTGGCTGGCGGCGGACATCAGGCCTCCCAGGGCGATGACGAAAAGGATGGCGAGGAGCAGCCCGGCCGCGCCCCGCCCGAGGAACGCGGGCATGCCCCCAATCTAGCGAAGGACGGCGCAAGGAAAAGGCCGCGGCGGCGGTTCGACGGGGCGAGCCCGGCCGCGTCCGCCCGGATCAGGGCGCCGGCAGCTCGTGCTGCAGGGCGGGCGCGCCGGCCGCGGGAACGGGCGCCGCCGGCTTGATCGCCAGGACGTTGGCGTTGCTCGCCCCGGGCAGGATGGTCGCCCGCACGCGGCCTTCCGGGCTTGCCGGAGCGACGGCGACCTGGGTCGCGACCGCGGCGGGCTTGCGGACCACCGGGTCCGCCTTGCGCACGCCCCGGGGCCAGCCGGCGACCTGGGCGATCCGCACCCGCCGCGGCACGGCGGCGGCGGCGCGCAGGGGCAGCTCGGCGGTCGAGGCGAACGTGCGGCCGAGGAAGGCCACCGGATTGAGCGGACGGCCGTCGAGGCGGATCTCGAAGTGCAGGTGCGACCCGGTCGACCGGCCGCTGGAGCCGACGTAGCCGACGACGGCGCCGCCCGGCAGGTCCATGCCCGGGCGCAGTCCCCTGGCCGCCCGGCCGAGGTGGGCGTAGCGCGAGGTCAGGCCATAGCCGTGGGAGACGTCCACGAACCGGCCGTAGCCGCCGTCGACGCCGGTGCGCAGGACCACGCCCGGCAGGGTCACCCGCACCGGCGTTCCCGCGGGCGCGGCGATGTCGACGCCCTCGTGCAGGCGCCCCCCCTCTTCCCAGGGCATCCGGCGCAGACCGAACGGCGAGTTGACCGCGAAGCCGAGCAGCGGCTGGGCGAAGACGAACTGCGGCGCGGCGATGTGCGGCCGGGCGGCGGCCGGGGCCGGGGCGACGGCGGGAACCATGGGGGCGGCGGCGCGGTCGGCCGCGGCGGGCAGGCTGGCCTGGGCGGTCGCCACGGCGACGGCGCCCATCAGCACCGCGGCGAGGCCGGTGCCCAGCAAGGGCGGAAATCGGCTGTCGCGGGAAAGCAAATCTCGAATCAACGCACGGCCTCGTACCGGACTGTCGAGCTATAATCGCGGGCGCCACGAGGTCTGGCGCGCCAGCTTCGACGTTGAAGGGAAGCACCCGGGCCGGGGATATGCTGGCCCATCCCGGCGACAATGTGGCCGGGGAGGCGGTCATTTATTCGCGGATCGATGATTAATCAACCCGTCGCCGCGGATCGACTCATCGGACCGGTCAGGACGCCGGGTGATTCTCACGCATGTAGGCCACCGATTCTTCGCAGAGGATCCTGAGAACCCTCATGTCGACGTCGGCGAGGCGGTTTACATACAGGCAGCCGCCTCCGGTCCTGTGCTTGCCCAGCGTCTCCAGCAACGGGCCGAAATCCCTGAACCCCTTCATTATGTAGAGGACCAGGTTCGCCTTGCGCGGCGAAAAGCCGATGATCGGCCAGTCGCCCGTCGGGCCCCGGTAGCGGCCGTAGCCGACGATCGAGGGCCCCCACATCACCGCCTTCTCGCCGGTGACCTCGGCCATCAGCGCCGCCACCGCATGTCCGTCCGCCCGCCGGCCGGGGTGCTCCACGGCGTTCAGGAAGTCCTCGACGGGGACGTCGGTGGGCTTGGTCTTGGGTTCTCTGGTCATGCGTCCTTATAGTTGTACGCCGTGAGATACCCGTATAGGATTATCCCGGGTGGTCAGGACAAGGACCACCCATGCCGACTATCTCATGGTTCTACGGCATATCGATCCGGATGTTTTTCGCGGATCATGCGCCGCCTGATTTCCACGCCGTCTACGGCGATGACGAAGCGTTGATCGCGATCGACGGCGCCGGCGTCATCAAGGGCGCCTTGTCGCCCAGAGCGCTCCGCCTCGTCCGTGACTGGGCTTTGATGTACAATGCCGAACTGATGGCGAACTGGACACGGACTCAGGCCCGGCCTCGCCAACCGCTGGAGAAAATACCCGGATTGGACGCCCAGACATGAGAGAGGTCGTACATGTTCGCCGGTTTCAGAGGGTGGGCCCCTACCGCCTGAAGCTTTGGTTCACGGACGGACAGGCCGGTGAATGGGACTTCAGCGATCTCGCGCGCGAAGGCGGCCCGGTGGTCGCTCCCTTCCGCGACCCCGCCTTCTTCGATCGCGTCTTCCTGGATTTCGGCGCCCTCACCTGGCCCAACGGCTTCGACTGGAGCCCCGAGGCCCTGCACGCCGACATGCTGGCGGCGGGGGTGCTGAAGTTCGAGGAAGCGGCGGCCTAGACTGGGCGGGACGCCTGGCAGCGGCGGAGGGCCCTTCCAGACGTCGCCGGCGAGCTTGAACCCCGCGCTGCGATACGAGCCCTTCCCCCTGGAGGGGGGAAGGGTTGGGATGGGGGTGGTGACGGGGCAACCGGCGCGGCGCCGGCGGATGGGGGCCGGCGACAGAGCGAATTCGCCCCTGACCGACCTCCACCCCCATCCCCGGCCCTTCCCCCCTCCAGGGGGAAGGGGGCGCGCGCCCGACTCCGAACGAAAGCCGCCATTGATCGCTTGGCGGAGCATGATTTCGGAGGCCTGTTGAACTCAAGGACGGGCTTCGCCCGCCGCGTCGCGGCAGCCCGCAGGGCTGTCCTTGACTTCAACAGGTCTCCGAAAGAGCGTTCCATCAAGCACTGGATGGGGCGCTGTTCCTCGGCCTTGCCCCCAGATCCTGGAAGAACCGAAGGACGTAGCCGTCGGGGTCAGCCACGGCGAACTGCCGGTTCCCGACCTCCTCAACTCCGCGCCGGTACCATCGCTCTTCGGGCGGAAGGACAAGTTCAAGACCCGAAGCTTCCACGGTCCGGTGAAGCACCGTCGCGTCGGAGACCTCGATCTGCAGATTCACGCCCCGACCGAACGGTCGCTCGAACGATGCGCGCGGCCACAGGCGGTCATGGGCGAGCGGCTGTTCCAGCATCAACTGCGCTCGCTCGCGTTCGAGGAAGGCGAACCGTTCTTCTGGACGTTCGTAGAGCACACGAAAACCGAACACGCCGGTATAGACCGAGAGACTGCTGACGATGTCAGATACGATCAGTTCGGGAACGAGCGCCGGTCTCATGGCCGTTTGCCTCGAAACGCCCCCTAAAGCCCCTTCACGATCCCTTCGACCATCTTCTTGGCGTCGGCGAACAGCATCATGGTGTTGTCGCGGAAGAACAGTTCGTTCTCGACGCCGGCGTAGCCGCTGCTCATCCCGCGCTTCACGAACAGCACCGTCCTGGCCTTCTCCACGTCCAGGATCGGCATACCGTAGATGGCGCTGGTCGGGTCGGTCTTGGCGGCCGGGTTGGTCACGTCGTTGGCCCCGATGACGAAGGCCACGTCGGCGGTGGGGAACTCGGCGTTGATGTCCTCCAGCTCGAACACCTCGTCATATGGGACGTTGGCCTCCGCCAGCAGCACGTTCATGTGGCCGGGCATGCGGCCGGCGACGGGGTGGATGGCGTATTTCACCTCCACGCCCTCCTCCTTCAGCTTGTCGGCCATCTCGCGAAGCGCATGTTGCGCCTGGCTGACGGCCATGCCGTAGCCAGGGACGATGATCACCTTGGAGGCATTCTTCATGATGAAGGCCGCGTCCTCGGCGCTGCCCTGTTTGACGGGGCGGGTCTCTACCTTGCCGCCGGCCGCCGCGGCGCTGTCGTCGGCGCCGAAGCCGCCCAGGATCACCGAGATGAAGCTGCGGTTCATCCCCTTGCACATGATGTAGCTGAGAATGGCGCCGGAGCTGCCCACCAGGGCGCCGGTGATGATCAGGGTGACGTTCTGCAGGGTGAAGCCCAGCGCCGCCGCGGCCCAGCCGCTGTAGCTGTTCAGCATCGAGACCACGACCGGCATGTCCGCGCCGCCGATGGGGATGATCAGGGTCACGCCGATCAGCAGCGACAGGCCGAAGATGGCCCAGAAGGCCCAGATGGCGGTCCCGCCGCTCATCACCAGGATCACCGTCAGCACAACGATGGCGGCGGCGATGGCCAGGTTCAGCAGGTGACGGGCCGGCAGCAGGATCGGCGCGCCGCTCATGTTGCCGTTCAGCTTGGCGAAGGCGATCACCGAGCCGGTGAAGGTGATCGCGCCGATGGCCAGGCCGATGGCCAGCTCGATCAGCGACTGCAGATGGATATGGCCGCTGGGCTCGGCGATGCCATAGGCCTCCGGCGTGTAGATGGCGGCCACGGCGACCAGACAGGCGGCCATGCCGACCAGGCTGTGGAAGGCGGCGACCAGCTGCGGCATGGAGGTCATGGCCACGCGGCGGGCGATCAGCGCGCCCACCGTGCCGCCGACCGCCACGCCGGCGGCGATCAGCCCCAGGGTCACGGCGTCGAGCACCCCCTGGCCCCAGAGGGTCAGCAGGGTCACGCCCACGGCGATGGCCATGCCGATCATGCCGTTGCGGTTGCCCGCCTGACTGGTCTCGGGGCTCGACAGCCCCCGCAGCGCCAGAATGAACAGCACGCCCGAGACGATGTAGGCGATGGCGGCGATGTTGGCGTTCATGCGGTGGTTCCCGAGGCGTCGCGATGTTTCCAAGCGAGCCGAAGGTTGCTGACAATGATCACGACGAAGGTGAGAGCCACGAGCCCGAAGGCGACGGCGTCGTCCGCCTGGACCGCGTGGCGGCCCAATGCCGGCACGAGCGACGACAGGAGGATCATGCCCGTGATGGCTATCGAGACATTGCCGCGGTAGGGCCGGCCCTCGGCGCCGCGGCCCACGAACAGGCTGGCGACGATGGCGGCGAAGGCGGCGCCCAGAACGCCCCAGCGGGCCCAGGTGAGGTCAACGGTCTGATCCTCCGGCACCCGCAGCCAGGACAGCAAAGGCAGGCCAAAGAGCGCCACCGCCAAGGCGAGGGCGACCAGAACCAGGACGCCGCTGTTGCGAAGGTCGGGGCTCACTTCGCCTTGTCCTTCTTCTTGTACATGCCCAGCATCCGCTGGGTGACGAGGAAGCCGCCGAAGATGTTGACCGCAGCGAAGGCGGCGGCCAGGGCGCCGGCGCCCTTGGAGATCCAGACGTTGGTCGGGGTCGCGCCCCCTCCGGCCAGGTCGGCGCCGGCGCCATGGGCCGCGGCGGCCAGCAGGGCGCCGACGATGATCACCGAGGAGATGGCGTTGGTCACGGCCATCAGCGGGGTGTGCAGCGCCGGGGTGACGCTCCAGACCACGTAGTAGCCGACGAAGATCGCCAGCACGAAGATGGCCAGGCGGAAGACGGTGGGGTCGACGACGGTTTCCATCTCGCGCTCTCTACTTCTTCTTCGGGGCGGACTTGGCGGCGGGCTTGGCCGCCGGCTTCGCTGCGGGTTTGGGCTTGGCGGCGGCCTTCGGCGCGGCTTTCGCGGCGACAGGTTTGGCCGGGGCCTTCGCGGCAACCTTGGGTGCGGCCTTGGCAGCCGGCTTGGCAGGGGCCTTGGCGGGCGCGGCCTTTGCCGGGGCGGCCGCATTGGCCGGGGCCGTCTTCAGCTGATCATGGACGATGGCGCCGTCCTTCGTCACCAGCGCCGCCTTCAGGATCTCGTCCTCGAAGTCCGGGGCCAGCTTGCCGTCCTTGTCCAGCAGCAGGGCGACGAAGGCCATCAGGTTGCGGGCATAGAGGGCCGAGGCGTCGGCGGCGATGCGGCCGGGCAGGTTGGGCATGCCCATGATCTTGACCCCGCCGGAGGTGACGAAGTTCTGGCCGAGCTTGACGCCCTCGACATTGCCGCCCTGCTCGACGGCCAGGTCGACCAGCACCGAACCGGGCTTCATCGAGGCCACCTGGGCGGCGGTGACCAGGCGCGGCGCCGGGCGGCCGGGGATCAGGGCCGTGGTGATGACGATGTCCTGCTTGGCGATGTGGCTAGAGACCAACTCGGCCTGCTTGGCCTGGTACTCCTTGGACATTTCCTTGGCGTAGCCGCCGGCGGTCTGGGCGTTCTTGAACTCCTCGTCCTCGACGGCGAGGAACTTGGCGCCCAGCGACTCGACCTGTTCCTTGGTGGCCGGTCGCACGTCAGTGGCGGTGACCACCGCGCCCAGGCGCCGGGCGGTGGCGATGGCCTGCAGGCCCGCGACCCCGACGCCCATGACGAACACCTTGGCCGCGGCCACGGTGCCGGCGGCGGTCATCATCATCGGCATGGCCCGACCATAGGCCTCGGCGCCTTCGATGACGGCGCGGTAGCCGGCGAGGTTGGCCTGGCTGGACAGCACGTCCATCACCTGGGCCCGGGTGATCCGCGGCACGAACTCCATGGCGAAGGCTGACGCCTTGGCCTTGGCCAGGCCCTCGAGGGTGGCGCGGTCCTGGTAGGGGTTGAGGGTGGCGACCACCGTGGCGCCGGGCTTCAGCGCGGCGATCTCCTCGGCCTCGGGCCCGCGCACCTTGAACAGCACGTCGGCCTTGGCCAGGGCGTCCTTGAGGGATTTGACGACGGTCGCGCCGGCGGCGGCGTAGTCGGCGTCGGGGAAGCTGGCGGTGGTTCCCGCGCCCGCCTCGACGGTCAGCGACCAGCCGGCGGCGATCAGCTTCTTGACCGTCTCGGGAGTCGCGGCGACCCGCGTTTCACCGGCTCGACGTTCGCGGGTGACGGCGATGACGGCCATGGAGCTCCCCTTCCGGCGGCGTTCGACTCGCGCCCCCTGGGACCTCTCTTAGGGGATGATCTTGCCCGTTGTCGAGCCCATGGATGGTGCAATGCGGAATAATCTACCGCATCGCAGCAAAGGACCGGTGGATCAGTGCCCGCCGGCCTTCTTCTCGCGCAGGAGCAGGATGCCGGCGGCGGCGACCGCCACGCCCGCCACGAGGCCGCCCAGGAAGCCGGCGTCGGTGGCGAACCACAGGCTCAGGACCAGGACCGCCACCGCGACCGCCAGCGAGCCCCACTTCGTCAGGCCCATCACCGCGTGGTAGGTCGCGGTCTGTTCGGTGATATCCATGTCGCCGCGGTGGTGTTCGGAAGCCATCGGTCGTTCCTGCGCTCAGATGGGGCGGGATTACATCGGCGGAGGCGAGGGCTCAAGGGGATAGGGAATAGGGAATAGGGAGTAGCAGAAAATGGGCGCGGCGCCGGCGGCGTACGCCGGTCGAACTATTCCCTATTCCCTACTCCCTGCTCCCTTTAGCGGGGCCACCCCGACAACAGCCCCCGCAACGCCGCCACGAAGGCCAGGGGCTGATCGATCATGACATGGTGGTCGGCGTCGGGGATGGCCAGCTGGGGCGAGCCGGGCGGCAGCAGGCCGCGCATGTAGTCGAGGATCTCGGGGTCGACGAGCGCCGAGCGATCGCCCCACATCATGGCGATCGGGCAGGTCGCGCCCTGCAGCAGCGGACCGCGGTCCTCCATCATGAAGGAGGTCCACATGAAGGGGTCGAACCGCCAGGTGAAGCCGCCCTCGGCCGCCTTGACCGCGTTCCGGGCGATCCAGTCGGCGATGTAGAGGTTCTCGCAGCCTTGCGGCGGGGCCAGGCGGAAGCGGGCCAGGATGGCCTCGAGCGTCGGATAGACCTTGTTGGCGTTCACCCGCCGGGGCGGGCCGCGCCACTCGCGTTCGGGCGGGCGCACCACCGAGTCGACGAGCACCGCCGCCCGCAGGCGCTCGCCGTATCGCGAGGCCGCCAGCATGGTCGGAAAGCCCCCGAAGGAGTGGGCGACGAAGGTCGGCAGGCCGGCCACGCCGAGGCCCGCCGCTTCCGCCGCCGCGAACGACTCCCGGGCGAAGCCGTCGGCCGTGTAGGTCGCCCGCCAGTCCGAGCGGCCCATGCCGCTCCAGCTGAAGGCCGCCACCCGCCAGTCGTCGGCGAAGAAGGGGGCGATGAACGACCACCAGTCGGCGCTGGCCCCGTTGCCATGCAGGAACAGCAAGCCGGGGTTGCCGATCTGGCCCCAGGTCAACAGCTCGATGTCGGCCCCCTCGAAGGCGAAGGTCGATCGCTCGGGCGCGCGGGCCAGCGCCTTGTCGAACCAGTCCGGCGCCGGCGGCTTCTCGCCGTTGAAGCGGGCCAGGGGGGCGGCGATCTCGGACGGCGGGGTCTGTCCGTCAGGCATGGGCGGCCTCGAAGGCCTTCTCGCCGGCCCGCGGCGGCCGGGGGCCCAGCGCCTTGAAGACGCCCGTGCCGGCCATCAGCAGCCGATCGCCCGACCAGATGCGGCCGCGCACCGTGAAGACGCTGTCTTCCTCGGCGATCAGCTCGGCCGTCCCCTCGACCCAGTCGTGCAGCCTGGCGGCCGACAGGAAGTCGCAGGTCAGGCGCACCGTGACCCAATAATGCGACCGTTCCACCGAGATCACCCGGCCCCAGGCCATGTCGGCGAAGCTCATCAGCATGCCGCCGTGACAGTTGGCCATGCCGTTGGTGTGGTGCTCCTCGACCCGGAAGGCCAGGGTGCAGCCCGCCGCGTCGTATTTCTCGTACAGCGGCCCGATCTGGCGGCCGAAGCCCCGTGTCCAGTTGAGCAGGCTGTATCCCGGCGGGATGGCGCCGGTCTGGCTTTCGGTCAGATCGTCGGACATGAGCCGACTCTAACGGGCGTTTGAAAACATTCCAACCATTCCTCCCCGCGGCGAGGGGAGGATTCAGGTGAGCGTCTCGAACTCCTCCACCAGGCGCTCGATGTCGCGGACGCCGGCGGCCCAGAAGGCCTTTTCGCGCGGGTCGAGGCCGAAGGGGGCCAGGGCCTCGACGTAGGTCCTGGTGCCGCCGGCGGCGAGGAGGTCCTCGTACAGCGGCGCGAACCCCTGCGGATCCTCGCGCCGCTTCTCCATCAGCGCCCGGACCAGCAGGTCGCCGAAGGCGTAGGCGTAGACGTAGAAGGGCGCGTGCACGAAGTGGCTGACATAGGCCCAGTAGTACTCGTAGCCGGGATTGAGCGTCACGGCCGGGCCCAGGCTCTCGCCCATCGTCTCGAGCCACAGCCCGCCGATCTGGTCCGCCGACAGCTCGCCCTCGGCGCGGGCGCCGTGGAATCGCGTCTCGAAGCCATGGAAGGCGATCTGGCGCACGACGGTGTTGAGGCCGTCCTCGATCTTGCCGGCCAGCAGGGCGCGGCGGTCGGCCGGCGAGGCTTCGGCCAGCAGCCGCTCGAACACCAGGCCCTCGCCGAAGATCGAGGCGGTCTCGGCGAGGGTCAGCGGCGTGTCGGCGAGCAGGGTGCCAAGCGGCGCGCAGAGGGTCTGGTGGACGGCGTGACCCAGCTCGTGGGCCAGGGTCAGCACGTCGCGCCGCTCGCCCATGTAGTTGAGGAAGACGTAGGGGTGCCGCTGCGCCGTCACCGGATGGCTGTAGGCGCCGGACTGCTTGCCGGGTCGCGGGCGGGCGTCGATCCAGGGCCGGGCGAAGAAGGTCCGCGCCTCGTCGGCGAACCTGGGGGCGAGGGCCGAGAAGCTGTCGAGCACGATCGTCCGCGCCTCGTCCCAGCCGTAGGTGCGGGGGGCGGCCGCGTCGAGCGGGGCGTTGCGGTCCCAGTAGTCCAGGCCCTTGCGGCCCATCGCCCGGGCCTTGGCGGCGTAGTACCGGTGGCTGGTGGCGGCGTAGCGCTCGACCACGGCCTCGACCATGGCCTCGACCGCCTCGGAGTCGACCTCGTTGCCTAGGTGCCGGGCGTGGGCGGGATAGGCGTAGCGGCGCCAGCGATCCTCGACCTGCTTCTCGAAGGCCAGGGTGTTCATCACCAGGGCGATGGTCGGGGTGCGGTCCGCCAGGGCCTCAGCGAGGCCGGCCGCCGCCGCCTTGCGCCGCGCCGCCGAGGGATCGGAAAGGCGGTTCAGGGCTTCGGGCAGCGTCAGGCGCTCGCGGCCCACCCTGGCGCTCAGCCTGGCCAGGGTCTCGTCGTACAGCCGGGTCCAGTTGGCCACCGCCGGAGCGCGGTCGATCAGCAGCCGCTCGAGATCGGCCGACAGCTCGTGCGGGCGCGACAGGCGCAGCCGGCGGATCCAGGGCCTCCAGCGGGCGGCCGGCGGATGGGCGGCCAGCGCCGCCTCGATCTCCGCGTCCTCCAGGGCGTTGAGCTCCAGGGTGAAGAACAGGCTCTCGGCGGCGATCGCCGCGGAGCGGGCGCGGAGATCGGCCTCGAACTTCGACCAGGCCGGGTCGTCCCTGGCGGTGGAGGCGGCGAGGGCCGCATAGGCGCCGACCGCCCAGAGACCGTCGGTGGCCTGTTCGTAGAGGGCCACCCCCTGGTCGATCAGGACGCCCAGGGCCCCGGCGTCGGCCCGGCTTTCGACGAACCGGCCCTTCAGCGCCACCAGGGCGTCATTGGCGGCGACCGCGGCCTTGAGGTCGGTCTCGATGCGCGGATCGTCCCGGCCGGCGTAGAGGTCGGCGAGGTTCCATTCGGGCAGGGCGTCGGCCGGGGCCGGCGGCTTCACGGGGGCGTTCATGGACCGGGATATGGACCGGCGTCCCCCGGGCCGCAACGCCCCGCCGCCGACCTTCGGTCGGGCGCCTCTGCTCAGATGAACCCCTTGCGTTTCCACCAGGCGAGGACGAGGTCCGGCCAGGCCGCCACCGGCTTGCCGACGGCGTAGCGCAGCCCGAAGCCGTGGCCGCCTTCCTCGAACAGGTGGGTTTCCACCGGGACTCCGGCGGCGCGCAGGGCGGCGCGCAGGCGGAGGGCGTTCTGGACGGGCACGGCGGCGTCATCCTCGGCGTGAAGCAGGAAGGTCGGGGGCGCATCGGGACGGGCGTTGTCCTCCAGCGACCAGGCGCGCTCCAGGGCGTCCGTCGGCGACTCGCCCAGAAGCTGGCGCCGGGAGCCCGCGTGGGCGAAGTCGGCGCGCACGGTGGCGACCGGATAGATCAGCATCGCCAGGTCCGGCCGGGCCGACAGGGCGTCGTCGGCGTCGACCGGGTCGTAGGCGGGACGGTCCCACATCAGGCTCAGGCTTCCCGCCACATGGCCCCCGGCCGAGAAGCCCATCACCCCCACCCGCCCGGAATCGGGGGCCAGCGATCGCACGAGCCGCAGCGCCCGCTGGGCGTCCTGCAGCGGCGTCGCCGGCCCGGCCGCCCAGCCATCGCCCGGCAGTCGGTAGCTGGCGACGTAGACAGTGACCCCCGCGGCGGCGAACCGCCCGGCGCACTCGTAGCCCTCCTTGTCCATCACCACCCATTTGTAGCCGCCGCCCGGGGTGATCAGCAGCGAGGCGCCGTTCGGCCTGGCCGGACGGAAGACGGTCAGGGTCGGCTCGCGCACGTACTGGACGTAGCGGTCGCGCAGGGCGGCGGGCGGCGGGCTGCGCTCGACGACGGTTTCGACGACCCCGACGCCCTCGCCGCCGGGCGGTCCCTTCGGCCACAGCGGGATCGTCTCTGGCGCTCCGGCGAGGGCGGGGCCGGACACGGCCGCGACGCCGGTGGCGGCAAACAGGGATCGCCTTGTCCAGTCCGCCATGACCCCTCCGAGGAAACCGGTGTCACGCTACCCTTCCCGGCCGGCGCTCGACAACCCAGGCGACCGCCGCCACGGCCAGGTAGACGCCGATCGCCATGGACCCGGTCCGCACGGGGTCCGCCGCCGGCGGCGTCAGCTTCGAGGCGACCTGAACGGCGGTCAGCAGGAGCAGGAAGGCCGCCGCCGGCCAGACCGACCGGCCTTCCCGCGCCCGCGCCCAGCCCCAGCCGGCGCCGGCGGCGGCCAGCAGGCCCATCTCCAGCGTCGCCTCCGGAACCGGCCAGTTCCACCAGCCCAGGCCGACCTTCCCGACGCCAGGCCAGATCTCCAGGTCGGGCCGGTGGACCAGGGCGTCGAGCAGCCAGTGCGAGAAGACCGCCGCCCCGACCATCGCCGCCGCCCGCCAGGGGACCTTCAGCAGCCCGCGGGCCGCCAGCGCGCCGCCGGCCGACCAGGCGAGCGCCGCCGGCAGACTGTGCGTCCAGGGCATGTGGTGGAGGTCGAGCGGGCTGCCCGGCAGCGCCGGGTCGACATCGAAGCGCTCGATCCCGGCCATGACCAGCGCCCCCCAGCCGATGTCGAGCAGCTGGCAGGCCGCGACATAGCTCCACAACGGCGCCCGAGGCTCGACGGCCCGGGCGGCGACGGCGGCGGCGTAGTGACCCACGAACATCGGCGGCTCCTCGACTGTGTTGACGCCCAGGTTGGCTCGACCGGTCGATGTTCAGCAATTGGGGTTGAAGGCCTGGATGATATGCATTCTTGTATATCCATGGACTGGAGCCTCTACGCCGCGTTCGGGGAGGTCATGCGCCGGGGCAGCCTGTCGGGCGCGGCCCGCGCCCTGGGGCTCACCCAGCCGACCGTCGGCCGACAGGTCACGGCGCTGGAGGCCGCGCTCGGCGTCGTCCTCTTCACCCGCTCGCCGCAGGGCCTGACCCCGACGGCCGCGGCCCTGGAGCTGGCGCCGCGGGTCGAGGAGATGCACGCCGCCGCCGAGGCCGCCGAACGGGCCGTCCGGGGCGGCGCCTCCGGCGAGCGGGGCGTCGTCAGGATCACCGCCAGCGAGATCATCGGCGGCGTCGTGCTGCCTCCGGTCCTGGCCGGGTTCCGCGAGCATCATCCCGGCGTCGTGGTCGAGCTGGCCCTGACCAACCGCACCGAGGACCTGCTGCGCCGCGACGCCGACATCGCCGTGCGCATGGTGCGGCCGGCCCAGGCGGCGCTCGTCGCGCGACGGCTCGGCGCCGTCGCCATCGGCCTCTACGCCCATCGCCGCTACGCCGCCGCGCATGGCCTGCCCGACAGCCTCGAGGCCCTGGCGGACCATCCGCTGATCGGCTTCGACCGCGACGAGACCGCCGGGCGGTCGATCGGCGCGGAGGCCTTCGACATCCGGCGGGAGACCTTCGCCTTTCGATGCGACAGCGACCTGGCCCAGCTCGCCGCCCTGCGCGCCGGCTTCGGGATCGGCGGATGCCAGACCGCGATCGCCGCGGCCGACCCCGACCTCGTCCCGGTCCTGCCCGGCGTGGTGCGCTTCGAGCTGGAGATGTGGCTGGCGATGCACGAGGACCTGCGCGCCTCGCCCCGGGTCCGGCGGATGTTCGACCATCTGGCCGGCGGCCTGGGCGAATACTGTCGCGGTGAGCGGGCGTTAACACTCGCTCCCTAACGTCGAGGGACGGGCGCTCGGGGAGGCAGGTGTTGGGGACCACGGCCGGCAGGACCGCTGCCAGCACGGCGGCCGACGACAACGATGGCGCGCTGCCCATTCTGAGCATGCCGGAAGTCATGCTGGCCGGCCTGATCGCGCCGTTGCCGCTGCTCTGGGGCATGACGATCCCCTTCGGCGTCGTGCTGGCGCTCCTGGGCCACCCGATCATCGGCGCGGCGTCCTGCCTGACCAACATGACCGCCGACTGGGTCGCCCAGAAGTTCTACCGCCGCTGGCGCGACAGCGTGGCGACGGACGACGGCGAGGTCGCCATCCGCAGGATCGGCGCGATGGTGGGGCTGCGCGCGGCGGCGGCCATTTCCAGCACCGTCGCCCTGGGACTGGTCGGCGACCAGCCGGCCGACCTGATGTTCGCGGCGGTGACGGCGAGCATGCTGCTGGCCGTCGCCGTGGCCCAGGGCAGCCTCTCGCCCCGCCTGTTCTGGATGTCCTGCGCGCCCGTCGTCGTCGGGCTGGCGGCGATCATCATGGCGCGGTTCCCGCCGGCGACGGCGGCGATCCTGCTCGGCGCGACGGCGATGCTGCTCTTCATGCTGGTGGTGCTGTCGTCCGGCGTGGGCCGGATCCTCGGCGACTGGTCCGACATGCGCGAGCGCAACAACCGCCTGATCGAACGCCTCCGCGCCGAACGGGCCGACGCCGAGCGGGCGCGCGAGCAGGCCCGCCTCGCCGGCCAGGCCAAGGCCAACTTCCTGGCCACCATGAGCCACGAGATCCGCACGCCGATGAACGGCGTGCTCGGCATGGCCCAGCTGCTGAAGGGCACGGCCGCCGATGAGGAACAGCGCCAGCGGATCGAAACCCTGATCCAGAGCGGCGAGTTCCTGCTGTCGATCCTCAACGACATCCTCGACATCACCAAGATCGACGCCGGCAAGCTGGACATCGCCCGCCAGCCCGAAAGCCTGGCGGCGCTGGTCGCGGACCTGGACCGGCTGTGGGCGCCGGCGGCGCAGCAGAAGGGACTCCAGCTGCGGGTGCTGGCGGCGGACATGCCCTCGCACGTCCTGATGGACGCCCGCCGCGTGCGCCAGATCCTGTTCAACCTGATCGGCAACGCCGTGAAGTTCACCCACGCCGGCGGGGTCGAGGTGTCGCTGAGCTGCAAGGCTCGCGCGGACGGCCGCACCGATCTTCGCGTGGCGGTGACCGACACCGGGATCGGCATCGAGCCGGCGGCGCTGCCCGGACTCTTCGAGCGGTTCTCCCAGGCCGACCAGTCGATCTCGCGCGAGTTCGGCGGCGCCGGACTGGGCCTGGCCATCTCCAGCCAGCTGGCGAAGCTGATGGACGGCCGGCTGTGGGCCGAGAGCCGCCCGGGACGGGGCTCCTGCTTCCGCCTGGTCATCCCCGTCGACGTCGTCGAGGCGCCGGCGGAGGTCGAGGTCCAGACCGAGGCGCCGGCCGAACCGGCGCCGGCCGCCCCGATGGCGGTCCTCATCGTCGACGACAACGCGGTGAACCTGAAGGTCCTCGACCACCTGCTGACCGCGCTGGGGCGCCAGACGACCTGCGCGGCCGGCGGCCAGGAAGCGCTCGCGTTGGCCGGCCTGCGGCCGTTCGACCTGATCCTGTGCGACATCCAGATGCCCGGGATGAGCGGCGTCGAGGTGCTGCAGGCCCTGCGCGCCGGCGACGGCCCCAACCGCGCGACCCCCGTGCTGGCCGTCACCGCCGACGTGCTGTCGCACGACCATGCCGGCTATCTGTCGCTCGGATTCGCCGGCCACGTCTCCAAGCCCATCCAGGTCCAGGCGCTGGCCGCCGAGATCGCCCGCGTGACCGCCCCGCCGGGGATCGTCGCGGCGGCCTGAGGCCGGGGCGGCGTTAACCCCCGACTCAGGTCTCCGAAACCGGGCCTTTACCCGACCGTGTTTCAATCCGGATCAACAAGAGCGGCGTCCCAACGCGGGCGCTCGCCGGTACGGTGGGTGATCTTCAAATGACCAAGACGGTCCTGGTCGTCGACGACGATCCGACGCAAAGGCGGCTGATCCAGGCGGTGCTGGAGCGCGAGGGCTTCGCCGTCGCCCAGGCCGAGGACGGCGACCAGGCGCTCAAGCACCTGACCACGGGCCAGCCGGCCGACGTGGTGCTGCTCGACCTGCAGATGCCCGGCCTCGGCGGCCAGGAGACGCTGAAGGAGATGCGCGCCCGCGGCTTCGCCCAGCCGGTCATCGTGCTGACCGCCGGCGGCGGGGTGGAGACCGTGGTCAAGGCCATGCAGGCCGGGGCCGGCGACTTCTTCGTCAAGCCCGCCAGCCCCGAGCGCATCATCGTCTCGATCCGCAACGTCCTCTCGATGGGCGAGATGCGGTCCGAGGTCGACCGGCTCAAGAAGCACGCCAGCGGCCGCACGACCTTCGCCGACCTGATCGGCGAGAGCCCGGCGATGCAGCTGGTCAAGCGCCTGGGCGAGCGGGCGGCCCGGTCGTCGATCCCGGTTCTGATCACCGGCGAGAGCGGCGTCGGCAAGGAGGTCATCGCCCGCGCCATCCACGGCTGCTCCGACCGGGCGGGCAAGCCCTTCGTGGCGGTGAACTGCGGCGCGATTCCCGAGAACCTCGTCGAGTCGATCCTGTTCGGACACGAGAAGGGCAGCTTCACCGGGGCCTCGGAAAAGCACCTGGGCAAGTTCCGCGAGGCGGACGGCGGCACCCTGTTCCTCGACGAGGTCGGCGAGCTGCCGCTGGACATGCAGGTCAAGCTGCTGCGGGCGCTGCAGGAGAGCGAGATCGACCCCATCGGCGCCAAGCGCTCGGTCCGGGTGGATGTGCGCATCGTCTCGGCGACCAATCGCGATCTGGCGAGCCAGGTGGCCGAGGGCCGCTTCCGCGAAGACCTGTTCTACCGGCTGAACGTCTATCCCGTGGAGGCCCCGGCCCTGCGCGACCGGCGCGAGGACGTCCCGGCCCTGGTCGAGGCCTTCGTCCGCCGTTTCAACCTCGAGGAGGGAAAGCGGGTCGCCGGCGCCAGCGCCGAGACCCTGGCCATCCTCGCCGGCTTCGACTGGCCCGGAAACGTCCGGCAGCTCGAGAACGCCGTCTATCGCGCCATCGTGCTGGCCGACGCCCCCTACCTTCAGCCCCACGATTTCCCGGCCATCTCCGGGGTGAAGATCGCGCCCGAGTCCCTCAGCCAGGCGGCGGCGGCCATGCCCACGCCGCAGGAGCTGATGAGCCAGGCTGTGGCGGAGGCGCCGGTGCGGGTGCTCGACGCCCGCGGCCACGTGCGACCGCTGGAGGAGGTCGAGCGCGACCTCATCCAGCTGGCCATCGAGGTCTACGCCGGCCACATGAGCGAAGTCGCCCGCCGCCTCGGCATCGGGCGCTCGACCCTCTATCGCAAGGTCCGCGAACAGGGCCTGGACGTCGACATGGCGGAAGTGTGCTGATGGTGCGTCGGCTGAACATCCTGCGGCCCCAGACCCGCGACGAGCGGCTGAAGACCCTGATGCACCGCATGAAGCTGGCCGCCGCCCGCGCCGCCGCCCTGGCCCCGCCCCCGCCGGCGAGCGCCTAGCGGGAATTGGAGGGACAGCTTACTCATTTCCGCAAGCGGCCCGGCGACCGCGCGGGAAATGAGTAAGCTGTCCCTCCATTTCCGGCCGGGTCATCCGGGACGGGTCTTGCGCCCGAACCCCTTGCCCCTGGGCGTCGGCCCTTTCTCGCCCTTGGCCTTGGCCGCGATCTCCTTGAGCTTCACGGCCTGGAGCATCGACAGGGCCTGGCCGGGGGCGCCCTTCTCGGGGTCGCCGAAGGCGCGGCCGTAGGTCTTCAGGCGCTCCTCGACGCCGCCGAGGAACTCGCCTTCCCATTCGGAGAGTTCGACCCCCTCGCGGACCGCCGTGCGGCGGGCGCGCCTGAGGGCGTTCAGCGCGGCCCGCCTGGCCTGCGCCTTGGGGTCTGGCGCCTTGCGCTTCACACTTCCCCGATGGCGGAGAGGTAGAGGTCGAGCAGCGCCTCCTCCTCCTGCCGCTTGGCGCGGTCCTGTTTGCGGATGCGGACCACCTTGCGGATGATCTTGGTGTCAAAGCCGTTGCCCTTGGCCTCGGCGTAGACCTCCTTGAGGTCGGCGGCGACGGCGGCCTTGTCCTCTTCCAGCCGCTCGATGCGCTCGAGGATCGTCTTGAGCTGCGTCTGGGCGGTGCTGTTCAGGACGTCGATGTTGGAGGCGTCGTCGGCCATGGGGAGAGGCTCTCACAGGCGGGAGGAAATGCGAAGCGCGACGCTCTAGCTCTCCGCGCCCCCGGCCTCAAGCAGCCCGTGACGTCGCAGGGCCGGAAACAGGTGGGCGGGATCCTCGAACCTGTGGACATGGAAGCCCAGGTCCGCCGCCGCGGCGATGTTGGCGGCCGAATCGTCGACGAACAGCAGCTCGTCCGGCGCCATGCCCGCGCGCGCGCAGGCGATCGCGAAGATGCGCGGGTCGGGCTTGATGAGGCCTTCGTCGGCCGAGACCACCGCGTCCTGCAGGTGGCGGAAGGCGGGACTGAGACTCTGAACGAACGGCCAGGTCCCGGTCCACATGTTGGTCAGGGCGAACTGGGGAACGCCGCGCGCCGCCAGCGCGTCCATCGCCGCCTCGGTCTGCGGGATCGCGCCGTCGAACATCTCGTCCCAGCGGTCCCACCAGGCGCGGATCTGCGCCTCGTAGCCGGGATGCTCGGCGATCAGCCGGGCCATGTTGTCGTCGGGATGCACGCCGGCGTCCGTCGCGGCGTGCCAGGCCAGGGTGCAGACGGACGAAAGGAACCGGTCGCAAGCGGCCGGCTCCTCGAAGATCTTCAGGTAGAGACGTCGCGGACTCCAGTCCACGATCACGTTGCCGACGTCCCAGAGAACCCCTCTGGGCGCGCGCATCCTCAGCCCTGCTTGGCCTTGAAGCGCGGGTCGGTCTTGTTGATCACGTAGATGCGGCCCTTGCGACGCACGAGCTTGCAGTCGCGGTGGCGGCTCTTCAGCGACTTGAGCGAGCTTCTGACCTTCATGACCGTCTACCGATTGCGGGCGGTCCGGGCGCGTGCAGCGGCGCCGGCGGAAACCCGGTTGTTCCAGAGCGGGCGGCTATAGTCGGGGGCCGCCGGCGAGTCAATGCCGGGGAGGGCCGGCGCCTAGCGCGCGCGGGTGAACGACCAGGTCCCGCGGTCGCCCCGCTGGTTGACCATGGTCCCGCTCATGGCGCCGCCTTCGACCACCCCGCTGTAGAGGGAGAAGTAGTCGTTGGTGTCCCAGCTGATCAGCCGGTTCCGCTGGACCCAGCGGCCGTTGGTGTAGATGACGCCCCCGTAGCCGTACTCGAGCACGCAGTCGGGCCGGAAATAGGCCGTCCATTCCTTCGCCGCCTCGCTGTCCCAGCTGGCCCGGCCGCGCCAGCGGGTGCCGGCCAGCGAGCCGGATTCCGTCCTGCCGACGCAGGAGGCGGACCTGCCGGCCGGATTGGACTGTTGCGCCGCGGCGGGCGTGAAGAGGACCAGGACCGCGGCGGCGGCTGGAATCAGGAATCTCATCGCGCGAGGCTCCATCGCGCCGGCGGTCGTCATCCGCCGGCCGGTCTGTCCGAAAGGCCAGGTCCCTTCTGGCCCCGCGGTTGTACATGACGCCGCCCATCGGGCCGAGTCCCGTCCGGCGGGATCGATCCCGGCCCGGTCTTCGCGGCCTTGTGATTGAGCCGGTCCTCGGCGGCGGATAGCTTGACCCGATGGATCGCCGAACCTTTCTCGCCCTCACCCTCGCCGGCTGCGCCGATCCGGCGCTGGAGCCGTCGCTTGGGGCCGTGGCCCCGGCCCTCGCCGTGACGCCGGCGGCGGGGTCGCCGCCGCCCGCCGGTCCGACGCCGTCGGGCGACCCGAACTTCGACGCCTGGCTGGCCGGCTTCTACAACCGCGCCGGCGCGGCCGGGGTCCCGGCCTCGGTGCTCGACCGCGAGCTCGCCGGCCTGACTCCGGACGACCGCGTCGCCGCCCAGGACAGCCGCCAGCCCGAGTTCTCCAAGCCGGTCGGCGACTACATCAAGGGCGCGGTGACCGAGGACCGGATCGCTCGCGGCCGGCAGTTCCGCGACAGCCTGGGCTATCTGCCCGCCATCGAGCAGCGGTACGGCGTCCCGCGGGAGATCGTGCTGGCTGTCTGGGCTATGGAATCGGCGTTCGGCCGCATCCAGGGCGACATGGACGTCGTCCGCTCCCTGGCCACCCTCGCCGCGGACGGGCGCCGGCGCGCCTGGGCCGAGGGCGAGCTGATCGCGGCCCTGAAGATCATCGGGACGGGCGAGGCGCCGCGCGCGCGGTTGAGGGGCAGCTGGGCCGGCGCCATGGGCCAGACGCAGTTCCTGCCCTCGGTGTTCCTCTCCACCGCGGTCGACGGCGACGGGGACGGCCAGCGCGACATCTGGGGCTCGACCGCCGACGCCCTGTTCTCGACCGCCAACTACATGGCCAGGGCCAACTGGCGGCGCGGCGAGAGTTGGGCGCGGGAGGTCATCCTGCCGCCCGGCTTCGACTATTCGGTGGTCGAGGGGCCCAAGGACACCCCGGCCGGTTGGGCGGCCAGGGGCGTGCGTCGCGCCGACGGCCTGCCCTGGAGCGGACCAGACCAGGCGGCGCAGGCGGGCCTGATCCTGCCCTCAGGGGCGGGCGGGCCGGCCTTTCTGACCTTCCCCAACCACATGGCCATCCGCCGCTACAACAACTCCACCGCCTACGCGCTGGGCGTCGGACTGCTGGCCGACCGCTTCGCCGGCGAGGGGCCGCTGGCGACGCCCTGGCCGGTGGAGACGCCGCTGTCCCTGGCCGACCGCACGGCCGCCCAACAGGCGCTGACCGCGCTGGGCTTCGATCCCGGCGGCGTCGACGGCGTCATCGGGTCGGGAACCCGCACCGCCCTTCGCGCCTGGCAGAAGGCCCGCGGCCTGCCGGCGGACGGTTATCTGTCGAAGGACATGGTGACCCGGCTGAAGGCCGAGGCGGGTCTCTAGCTTCGGGCTGCGAGGTTTCGCTGAAGCTGTTGATAGACGCCCAGACGGTCCGTGATCTGCCAGTGGCCGGTCAGCCGCTCCTCGCTGTCGAAGTCGTAGACCGTCGCGCCGGACATCCGGATCACCTTCCCGCTCGCGGGAAAGCCCGGAAGATCGCCGCTGTGCGTCGCGGCCCAAAGCCAGGTCATGACGATGCTGTCGCCGTCCGCGGCCAGCCGCTGGATGTCGAAGCGCTGATCCGGGAACGCCGCCCGCGACCTTCGAACCCGATCCTTGAAGCCGACCAGATCGAGGACCCTGCCCTCCCATGGGTCGCCCGGGTCGTGGTGGATCGTATAGGTCGCGGCGACATAGGCATCCGCCGCGTCGGCGTCTCCCTCGTCCCAGACCTGTCGGGTGAAGTTCGCAAGCCGCTGTTTGCGTGGATGCTCGGGCGCCACGGAATGACCTTCGGTTGGAGGGCGCAAGACCCTCGTCGTCGGCCTGTCGACCTATTTTATCCGGGTTAAAATATCACCCGTCAATATGTCCGGGTAATATTGCGCTGGTGATCGTCGCGCGTCCCGGACTTCAGACACCGCCCTCGTCGCTGCGTTCGAGCATGGCGAGGGTGGCCTCGTCGTCGGCTTCGCCCTTCTCGCCGGCCTCGCGCAGGATGGGATTCTTGACGGCGTAGACGATCAGCCCGGCGAGGATCAGGGCGTTCAGCAGGAACGGTCCCGGGTGGATCGCCTCGTAGAGGGTCACGAAGAACGGGGCGATGATGACGTTGAGTCCGTTGACCGCGGCGATCGCCGCCGCGGCCTGGGCCTGCTCGTGCATGTGGACGGTCAGCGAGGCGCCGGCGGTGAATCCGGGGCGGGCGAAGCCATAGCCCAGCGAGGCGACGGCGTAGCCGGCCACCACCGTCCAGTAGTCCGGCGCGAAGGCCGTGACCAGGTTGCCGAGGCAGGCCAGCGCCACGCCCCATCGCAGCAGCGACCGGGGGCCCATGGAGAAGATGCGGATCAGGCCCCACTGGGCCAGCAGGCCGGCCATGGCGCCGGCGGCCATGGCCACGGCGATGAAGCCGAGGGCCTGCACCGGCGAGACGCGAAGCTTGTCGATGATCATGAAGCCGAGGGTGTAGCCCTGGGCCGTCTGGCAGGTGGCCACCAGGAAGCCGTAGATCAGGAACGGCAGCAGCCGGGGGTCCTTCCACAGCCCCGCCCCGGCGAGGCGTCGCGTCTCGCGTTCGACCGGCTCCTCCGGCAGCAGCCGCCAGACCACCACCAGCATGCCGAGCGCGATCAGCGAGAACGAGAACAGCGGTCCGGCCAGGGTCACCACCGGCAGGATGAACAGCGGCGCGAGGAAGGGCCCCACCACCGTGCCCAGGCCGAACGCCCCGGCCAGGGCGGCCATCTGCTGGGTGCGTTCGGCCCGGCTCGTGCGCTCGGCGACATAGGCCTGGGTGGCCGGGTTCGACGCCGAGCCGATCAGGCCGAACAGGGCCCTGGCCAGCAGGAACACGACGAAGATGACCGCCCAGGGAGCCAGGTGGTGCAGGCCCGCCGTCACCACCAGGCCGCAGCACATCATGGAGACGGCGAAGCCGCCGAGACCGAGCATGATCAGGGGCCGGCGGCCGCGCCGGTCCGACTGGCGCGCCCAGACCGGCGACATCACCGCCCACAGCAGGGCCGACAGGGAGAAGATCGCCGCCATGAAGGCGTCGGGAATGCCGATCTCGCGGCCGATCGCCGGCAGGATCGACATCAGCCCGGTGTTGCCGATGGCGACGACAATGGAGACCGCGAAGAGGATGGCGAAGGAGCGCGGAGCCAGCTTCACCGCGGGGCGCGCGGGCGAGGACATGCCTTCCAGTCTAGGGCGCGTCGAAACCGGGGCGCAACGCCGCCGCATGCTCACCGGCCATTAAGCATTAACGCCGATCTTCCGGAGGTTGCTTCTCCAGGTCGGCGGCCCCTCCCATGTTCCAGATCATCGGCATCGTGCTGCTCTTCGGGCTGGTGTTCGGCAGCTACATCATTTCCGGCGGCAACATGGGGGTGATCACCCACGCCCTGCCGCACGAGATGATGGCCATCGGCGGGGCCGGCATCGCGGCCTTCCTGATCTCCAACTCGATGACGGTCGTGAAGGGTTCGCTGGGCGGCCTGGGCAAGGCCTTCGCCGGGCCGAAGTGGAAGGCGGGCGACTACCGCGACCTGCTCTCGCTGCTGTTCCTGCTGACCAAGACCATGAAGTCCAAGGGCGTCATCGCCCTGGAAAGCCACATCGAGAAGCCGGGCGACAGCACCATCTTCACCCGCTTCCCCAAGATCATGAAGGACCACTTCGCCGTCGACTTCATCTGCGACACCCTGCGGATGATGACCATGAACCTGGAGGACCCCCACCAGGTCGAGGACGCGATGGAGAAGCAGCTCGAGAAGCACCATCACGAGGGCCAGGAGCCGGCCCACGCGCTGCAGAACCTGGCCGACGCCCTGCCGGCGCTGGGCATCGTCGCCGCCGTGCTGGGGGTCATCAAGACCATGGGCTCGATCACCGAACCGCCGGAAGTGCTGGGCGGGATGATCGGCGGGGCCCTGGTCGGCACCTTCCTGGGCGTGTTCCTGGCCTATGGCCTGGTGGGCCCCCTGGCGGCCCGGCTGAAGGCGGTGGTCGACGAGGAAGGCGCCTTCTACCGAATCATCCAGTCGGTGCTGGTCGCCCACCTGCACGGCAACGCCGCCCAGATCTCGGTGGAGATCGGACGCGGGAACGTGCCCTCTTCCGCCCAGCCCAGCTTCACCGAACTGGAGGAAGCCCTTTCCAGCATACCGAACGAGGCCTGACCCGTTCCGGGGCGGAAAATGTGATCACAGGGGCGTGAAGTCTATGCTTGCGCTCCGCGAGGAGCGAGGCATAGTCCCCTACTGCGCTCCCCCAGAGGAGCGCTCATAACTCCTCACAGGGGACCCAGGACATGACCTCCGAACTGCTTCGCAAGCTGCTGGTCGCCGGCGCCGCCGTCGCCGCCCTCTCCGTCGCCGCCTGCGGCAAGCCCGCCGAGAAGGCTGAAGAAGCCGCCGCCACCGCCGACGCCGCCGCCGACACGGCGACCGACGCCGCCGCGACCGCCGACGCCGCCGCCGCCGACGCTGCGAAGGCCGCCGACGCCGCCGCCGCCGCCGCCCCGGCCGCCGACGCCGCCGCTGCTGCTCCGGCCGCCGACGCCGCCGCTGCCCCGGCCGAAGAGAAGCACTAAGCGTCTCGACGCGATCAGCGTTAAGGGAAGGGCCGTCCCTCGGGGCGGCCCTTTTCGTTTGTCATGACGTCGACCACGGACCTGCCCGGCTCCAACGATCCCGCCCTGGTCTGGGGCGAGGACGGCCTGCCGCGCTCGGGCCGCTTCGACGACGTCTACTTCTCCAGCGACGACGGGCTCGCCGAGTCGCGTGCCGTGTTCCTTGAGGGTTGCGGCCTGCCCGGGGCCTGGCGGGGCCGACGCCGGTTCGTGGTCGGCGAGCTGGGCTTCGGCTCCGGGCTGAACATCGCCGCCCTGCTCGACCTCTGGCGCCGGGAGGGGCCCGCCGACGGACGGCTGCACGTCTTCTCGGTCGAGGCCTTCCCGTTGGCCCGCGAGGACGCCGCCCGAGCCCTGGCCCGCTGGCCGGAGCTGGACGAGGCCGCCGGGGCGCTGCTGGCCGGCTGGCCGGGACGCGCGGCCGGTTTCCACCGGCTCGAGCTGCCCGACTTCCGCGCGGTGCTGGACCTGGCCGTCATGGAGGCGGGTGCGGCCCTGAGCCAGTGGGCCGGCGCGGCCGACGCCTGGTTCTTCGACGGCTTCGCGCCGGCGGCCAACCCGGACATGTGGCGCCAGGAGGTGCTCGACCTCGTCGCCGCCCGCAGCGCGCCGGGCGCCCGGGCGGGCACCTTCACCGTCGCCGGCGCGGTCCGCCGCGGACTGGCCGCGGCCGGCTTCGCGGTGGCCAAGGCGCCGGGCCATGGCCGCAAGCGCGAGCGGCTCGAGGCCCGGCTGGAGGGCGTCGCGCTCGACCCGTCGCCGCCGCGCGTGGCGGTGATCGGGGCGGGCATCGCCGGCGCGGCCCTGGCCCGGGGCCTGCGGGCGCTGGGCGTCGAGCCCCTGGTCTTCGACCCGCAGGGACCGGCCACCGGCGCCTCCGGCAATCCGGCCGGCCTGATGGCGCCGCGCCTCGACGCCGGACTGGGGCCGGCCGCCCGGCTGCACGCCCAGGCCTACGCCCGAACAGCCGCGCTCTGCGCCGCGCATCCGGAGGCGGTGATCGCCCGCGGCGCCCGCGAGCTGGAGGGCGGTCCGCGCGACGCCGGCCGCTTCGACACCATCGCCGCCGCCGACCTGTTCGAACCGGGCGCCATGGTCCGGACGGAGGGCGCGCTGGAGATGCCCGGCGCCCTGGTCCTCGACCCGCCGCGGCTGATCGGCGACTGGCTGGGCGAGGTCCGTCGCGCCGCCGTCGCCCGCATTGAGCCCCGGCACGGCGGCCTGGCCCTGATCGACGCCGACGGCGGAACCCTGGCCAGCGTCGACGCCGTCTGCATCTGCGCCGGGCACGACAGCGCCGGCTTCGCCCCCGACCTCACCCTGCAGCCGGTCCGCGGCCAGGTGAGCTGGGCGCGCGGCGCGCCCCTGGAGACGGCGGTGTCCGGGGCGGGCTACGCCGTCCCCATGCGCGACGGCGCGCTCTTCGGCGCCACCTTCGACCGCGACCGCACGGACGAGGGCGTCGATCCCGCCGACGACGACCGCAACCTGGACCTCCTGCGCAGGACCCTGCCGGACCTCGCCGCCGCCGTGGCCGGCCGGCCGCTCGGGGCCCGGGCCTCGATCCGCGCGGCGACCCGGGACCGTCTGCCCCTCGCCGGGCCCCTCCCCGGCGCCCCGGG
>JBMOOF010000020.1:0-49725 GCA_049323695.1 Pseudomonadota bacterium | reverse complement strand
TGCCTGGCCCCCCTGCTCGGCGAGCATCTCGCTGCGCTCGTGACGGGCGCGCCCTCGCCGCTGCCCGCCGACCTCGCCGGGCTGGTCGACCCCGGACGTTTCGCCCGCCGCGCCCGGCGACGCGCTTCGCCCTGACGACGTCGTGCGGCTATAGTGCCCGCGGGACGGGCTGCTAATGATGGAGTCCCGTGATGAGAGTTCCGACAATCGCCGCCCTGCTCGCCGCCGTCGCGCTGACCGGCGGCGCGACAGCCGTCGCCGAGGAGCCCGCGCCGGCCGCGGGGGCGAAGCGCGCCTGCTTCTTCTCCGACCAGATCAACGGCTGGAGCCAGGGCAAGGACGACCGCGTCGCCTATCTCAGCGTCGGGGCCAACCGGATCTACCGGCTGGACCTGTTCGGGCGCTGCCACGACCTGGATACGGCCCTCACCATCGGGGTGGAGACGCGCGGCGGCGGGACCTCGATCTGCGACGGCCTCGACGTGACGCTGATCACCCGCTCGCCGGTGGGGCCGTTCCGCTGTCCCGTGCGCAGCATCACCCTGCTGACCCCCGAGGAAGCGGCCGCCCTGCCCCGCAGGGAGCGCCCCTAGTCCGCGTCGGGCCGGGGCTGGCCACCCTCGCCGCCGGACGGGTTCCGACGGGCGCGCGACCGCCGCGTCAGCCTGTCGCAGCCGGTCCGTGCAACCTTATCCGGCCCGCGACATTCCGCGTCGTGGCAGGCGTTCCTCGCGGCCGATAGTCTGTCACGGAACGCCGTTCAGGATGACCGGTGGGGGGTCAGGACCTTTGGACGGGGAACTCGGAGAACCGGCGGCCGCCTTTCGCCCCGAGGTGTTCTTCCTGGGCAGGACCGAGGGCTGGGGCGTCGCGCGGGGGCCGACCGGCCAGGTAATGCGGCGCTGCCGCGTGGTCACCGACGGCCATCTCGACGAGGCCTATCGGGCCATTCATTTCGACGAGACCTTTCACTGGGACGACGGCGAGCGCGATGAGTGGCGCTGGGCCATGACCTGCGGCCTGGACGGCCGGTACGTGGCCGCCGAGGCGCTGGCCGGCGCCGGCATCCAGGGCCGCCACGCCGGGGCCGACTATGTGCTTTCCTTTCGCCGACCGCTGAGGCCGGACGGCGGCCTGAGGCCGCGGTTCGTCACCCGCTTCTGCCTCGTTTCGCCCCTGGTCGCCATGAAGACCGTGCGGATCTATCTGTTCGGCCTGCCCGTGGGCAGCCTGACCGCATTCCACCAGCGCAGGCGCTGACGCCCGGCGCCCGCGGGGGCCCGGAATGGCCCTATGAATCGCCTCGCCGCGAAACTGGCTCTGGACGAACCCGCAAAGGCGCATTTAGCTCGCCGGTCATGGGGGACGATCACGACCCGATAGCGATTGAGCGCCTCACGCCGCGAGAGCGCGAATGCCTGCGTCTCGTGGCCGAGCACCTTCATTCCAAGGAGATCGCCCGGCGCCTGCGCATCTCGCAGCACACCGTGGACGGGCATCTGAACGAGGCGCGGCGCCGGCTGGGCGTCGCCAGCCGCCGCGACGCGGCGCGGCTGCTCGTCGCCTGGGAGGGCCTCAAGACCCCCCTCAATGATTTAGGGGGCGCCCCGGATGGGATGGCCCGCCCCGCCCCGGCGCCGTCAGGCTTCTCGCAAGACTTGCGGGGAGTTGAACATGGACGGGATCACGATCTCGGCGACGGACCTGGAGGCGCAGGAGCCCGAGCTCTGGAATCCGGCGGCCGACATGCCGGTCTGGACCTGGAGCCAGCTGGAGGACGCGCTGGGCGAGATCGCCGCCAGCCGCCAGCAGCACGACATGATCGAGACCCTGGTCTCGGCCACGCGCAAGCAGGCGCGGTTCCTGCCCACGGGCCACGTGCTCAAGGAAATCCTCTGCATCGCCTGGGTGATCGCGGACGAGACCTTCAAGGCTGGTCGGGAGGAGGGATCCTCCATGACCTAGGACCGCTGGGTCGGCTGGCCTTCATCGGCGCGGCCGCCGTCCTCTCGGGCTTCCTGCTCAGCGGGATCATCATCGCGAGCCACCAGTTCGCCTTCGTGATCCAGCAGCTCCTGACCGGCTGGGACTGAGCGGCGGCCTCTCGATCTTCCGAAATGCCACCAGAACCAGGCGCCGGTGTTCCCGGCGCGAGGGAAGGAGTCTGTCATGAAGCGCAGGATCGTTGGACATCAGATCGCCGACCAGCTGTTCGCCGCGGAGACGGCCATCGACGACGCCCTCTCGGCCGTCGCCACCCTGGCGGCCATGCTGCCGACCGCCCGCATCGAGGCGAACCTGTCGGCGGTCGTCGGCCAGGGGGTCTTCGACCGCTCGTCGCAGACCATCGCCGCCCTGACCGAGGCCCGGCGCGGCATCGTCGAGACCCATCGCGAGCTGAGCGGCGTGCAGGTCCAGGTCGGCCTGGGCCGCGTGGCCTTCGGCGGCGAGGACAAGCCCGACGAGGGCGAACCGCCCGCCGGCCGCCTGCGTGTCGCGGCCGGCCGCACGGCCGCCTGAACGCAATCCCACAGGAGGCCTTACGCCGACGCGCGAGATGCGTTGAAATGGCCGGAACAGTCGTTGCGGGGCGTTCCGGCCATGTTTCTTACTCCCGCGGCCCAGATCGGGGCCGTGATCATGACGCTGGTCTGCGTCTTCGCATGGTGGTCGGGCGGTCGGCCCCAGCGTCTGATCGCCGGCATCGCCTTCGTCGCCTGGGTGGCTTCGGCGGCGATCCAGGACCGCAGCTTCAGGAACCCGCAGTACGCCACCTTCGTGCTCGATCTCGTGCTGCTCGGGATCTTCCTGGCCTTCGCCCTGCACTGGCGGCGGCCGTGGCTGAACTGGGTCGCGGCCTTCCAGAGCCTGACCATGGCGACCCACATCGCGGCGATGATGGACCGCCGGATCTGGCCGCTGGCCTCGATCACCGCCTACATGATCTGGAGCTACCTGACCCTGGCGGCCATCGCCTGGGGCGGCGTCGAGGCGCTGATCGAGCGGCGGCGGGCCGCGCGCTCGACTACCGCCCCGTGAAGGCCGGCGGCCGCTTCTCGACGAAGTGCGCCACCCCCTCGCGGAAGTCCGCCGAGCCGAAGCTCTCCAGCATGTCGGCGTTGGCCGCCTCGATGGCCTCGCCCAGGTCCTGGAACTGCGCCGCCCAGATTTCGCGCTTCATCACCCGCATCGACCGGGGCGAGACCTCGCCCGCCAGCATGCGGGCGTAGGCCATGACCTCGCCCATGAAGGCGTCGGCGGGGAACACCCGGTTGACCAGGCCGATGCGCTCGGCCTCCGCGGCGTAGACGCGGCGGGCGGAGAACAGCAGGTCGGCCGCCTGGGCGAAGCCGACCAGCCTGAGCAGAAGCCAGCTGATCCCGTGCTCGGCGATCAGGCCCCGACGCGAGAAGGCGGTCGTGAACACGGCGCCCTCGGCCGCGAACCGGATGTCGGTGTAGAGGGCCATCACCATCCCCAGTCCCGCGCAGGCGCCGTTGATCGCCCCGATGATCGGCTTGGGCACGGCGGGGAAGTAGGAATAGGTCTTGCGGAAATTCTCCGGCGCCTCGGGATCGAAGGGCGCGTCGGGCGCCGCCTCGCGGCGGCCGCCGCCGATGTCCTGAAGGGCGTCCATGTCCGCCCCGGCGCAGAAGCCGCGGCCGGCGCCGGTCAGCACGATCACCCGGACGGCCGGATCGTCGCTCGCCGCCCGCATGGCGGCCTTGACCTCCAGGTGCATGCGGCCGGTCCAGGCGTTCAGCCGGTCGGGCCGGTTCAGCGTCACCACCGCGACGCCGTCCTCGACCTGGTACAGAATGTCCTGATAGCTCATGGCGGCCTCCCGTCCTTCCCCGGCGGCGAGGGTAGACCAGGCAGCGCGGGAGTCGAGGCGATGACGGCGTTCGAGGCGCGGTTCGAGACCCTGGCGTGCGACGTTCCGGCGGCGGGGGTGGCGCGGATCGTGCTGAACCGGCCTGAGGTGATGAACGCCTACAGCTTCACCATGACCCTGGAGCTGCAGGCCGCCATCGCCGCCTTCCGCGACGACGACGCCCTGAGGACGCTGATCCTGACCGGGGCGGGCGAGCGCGCCTTCTGCACCGGCGGCGACATTTCCGGCGGCGATCAAGAGCATTCCCGGCGGGTGGCCGGCCAGCCGATGGGGCACGGCCGCGAGATGCGCGAGGGCATGCAGGCCGTGGTCCTGGCCCTGCGGCGGCTGGACAAGCCGAGCATCGCGGTCATCCGCGGCTACGCGGTGGCCGGGGGGCTCGCGCTGGCCTGCGCCTGCGACTTCCGCCTCGCCGCCGACAGCGCCCGGCTGGGCGACACCTCGAACAAGGTCGGCCTGCTGCCCGACGAGGGCGGCGCCTGGCTGTTCCCGCGCCTAATGGGCTTTGACCGGGCCCTGCGCATGACCCTGCTCGGCGAGGTCTACGACGCGGCGACCGCCGAGCAGCTGGGCCTGGTCACTGAGGTCGTCGCCGAGGCCGGGCTGGAGGCCCGGGCCCTCGCCTTCGCCGGCCAGCTGGCCACCCGCGCGCCGCTGGCCGTGCGCCTGTCCAAGACGATGATGGCCCGCGCCGCCCAGCTGAGCCTCGAGGACAGCCTCGTCGACGCCCAGCATGCGGTGATGATCGCCAACCCCAGCGCCGACGTGCGCGAGGGGATCGCCGCGTTCCGCGAGAAGCGGCCGCCCAGGTTCGAAGGACGGTAGGGGGCCGGGCTACCGCAGCGCGGCGGTCAGGCCGAACACCAGGCGGCCGTCATACTCCCGGCCGGCGGCGGTCTCGTCGGTGTCGACCCAGCGCAGGTCGGCCGACAGTGTCTCGCCCAGCCGGCGCTGAACGCCGAGGTTCCAGGCGGTGTAGTCGCGGCCGGTCTCCTGCTCGCGACGCCCGACGCCGCCGGAAACGGTCCAGGCGCTGTCGCCCAGCCGCCGCGACAGGGCCGCGTCCGTCCAGGTCGAGGCCCGGGACGCGCCGAAGCCGTCCGGCGTGTGCTCCACCCGCAGACGGAAGCGGGCGCCCGCGATCGGGCGGGCGGCCTCCAGACGGTATTCCCAAAGCTCGGTCTGGGCCGCGTCGCGCGCGTTCACCAGCACCTTGAAGGTCGGCCGCACGTCGAACGTCCAGCCCGCGGCCCGCGGCCGCCAGCCGAAGTAGAGGTGGCTCTCGGCGTCCGCCCCCAGCGGCGCCCGCAGGCTGCCGGTCCAGGCGCCGACATAGGCGTCGCCGCCCAGCCCGCGCTGGACCAGCAGGGCCAGATGCGGCTGGCCGTCGCTGCGGCCGGCCCCCTTGGAGATGTACTCCGACGCCGCCGTCGCCTCGACCGTCCAGGGGTCCTCCCCGGCGGCGACGGGCGTGGCGGCCAGGGCCAGGCCGGCTGCGGCGACCGCGCGCCAGATCCGTCGATCCATGCCGTAGTTCGCTCCCGGACAGGCCGCCGGTCCCGGGGCTCCAGGCGCGGGGCGGGATGGTGGACGCGGCTGGGATTGAACCAGCGACCCCTACGATGTCAACGTAGTGCTCTCCCGCTGAGCTACGCGTCCAAACCGGCGGAAGGAGGCGACGCTATAGCGGCGGTTTGAGCCCCGCGCAACCGGCTCCGGCAATCCGGTTCCCGCGCGTCCCGGCGCCCCCGAAGACGGCGGGACGCGGCAAGGCCGGGGTCCCGTCAGGGTCAGGCGGCGGCCATCATCCGTTCGACCTCCTGCACGATCTCGCGCAGGTGGACGGGCTTGGAGAGCACCTTGGCGCCGGCCGGGGCGCGCTCGCCGGCGGTGAGCGCCACGGCGGCGAATCCGGTGATGAACATGATCCGCAGTCCGGGGTGGCGGGCGGCGGCGTGCCGGGCGACCTCGATGCCGTCCATGCCGGGCATGACGATGTCGGTCAGCAGCAGGTCCCAGTCCTGGTCGAGGACGGCGGCGGCCTCCTCGCCGTCGGCGCAGGCGGTGACCTCGTAGCCCGCGCGCTCGAGGGCGCGGGCCAGGAAGTTGCGCAGGGAGTCGTCGTCTTCGGCCAGGAGAATGCGCGGCATGGTCGGAGATCGGCCCTCGGAGCGGCGGTCGGGCGATCACCCTACCGTGACAGGCGTAAAGGGGCGATGAACCTCGCCTCCCAAGGGCGTGGTCCGACCCCCGGACCAAGTTCGGGGCCCGAAGGACGCATTGACCCGCCGACACCGCCCTCCGATCATGGCCTGGATGGATGCACGGGTCTCAGCGGCGGAGCGGCGGCAGACGGCGTTCGACGTCGTCGCGAGCGACCCGCCGCCGACGCCGCTGGTCTTCGCTTCGCCGCACTCCGGCAGACACTATCCGGACGAGATGCTCCGGGCCGCGGCCGTCGAGCCGGCGGCGCTGCGCCGGTCGGAGGACGCCTTCGTCGATGAGATGATCGCCCCGGCCGCCGAGGCCGGCGCGGCCCTGATCCTGGCGCAATACGGCCGGGCCTGGATGGACCTGAACCGGGAGCCCTGGGAGCTGGATCCGTCCATGTTCTCCGACGACCTGCCGGCCTTCGCGCGGGGCAGGTCGGCGCGGGTGGCGGCGGGGCTCGGCGCCATCGCCCGGGTGGTCGGCGAGGGTCGGGAAATCTACGCCCGCAAGCTCACCTTCGACGAGGCCCGGGCCCGGGTGGAGGGGACGCACCGACCCTATCACGAGGCGCTGGATCGCCTGCTGGCCAGAGCCCGGGCGGCGCATGGCGCGGCGATCCTGATCGACTGGCACTCGATGCCGGCGGCGGCCGCGAAGACGGCGGTGACGCCCCGGCACGGCAAGGGCTGC
Organism: Pseudomonadota bacterium; assembly: GCA_049323695.1. Taxonomy (GTDB): domain Bacteria; phylum Pseudomonadota; class Alphaproteobacteria; order Caulobacterales; family Caulobacteraceae; genus Caulobacter. The sequence continues at coordinate 42,929 of JBMOOF010000020.1, read as the reverse complement.
GACATGGTGCTGGGCGACCGCTTCGGCGCCGCCTGCGCGGCGAAGCTGACCGGCCGCGTCGAGTACGAGCTGGAGAAGCTGGGCTATCGCGTCGCCCGCAACGCCCCCTACGCCGGCGGCTACACCACCGAGCACTACGGCCGGCCCGAGAAACGCACCCACGCCCTGCAGATCGAGATCAGCCGGGCGCTGTATCTGGACGAGAAGACCCTGGAGCCGACGGAGGGCCTGGCGCGGCTTACCGTCGACATCGGCAAGCTGACCGCCGTCCTGGCCGCGCGGTGGCCGACCCTCCTGGCCTGAGGCCGAAAAAAAAGCGGCGGCCGAAGCCGCCGCAGTTCATTAGGGAGGAAACGCCCAGGAAGGGCAGAGGCGGCGAGGCCGCCTCACAGCTCCAATCTAGTGTGCGGCGCACAAAACGCAAGAACGATTTGTGCCGTCCCTTGCAGATTCTCCCTGCATTGCTGCCATAAATCCTTGTTACGCTGGGTCGTTCTTGCCAGACCATCGCGTTTGTGCAATGCACAATTCCTGTGCGCCGGCTGTTGTTTTTCATCGTTTGGTGAATAAAAACAGGCCTTTGCCGGCGCCTGATTCCGCGTCATCCCGCCGGGGTGGCTAATCCCCGCCCGCTCGCGTAAAAGCGCGCCCCTCACGGCCCGCCCGACCAGAATCCAAAAAAGTCCTCCCATGTCCCTGCGAAACATCGCCATCATCGCGCACGTCGACCATGGCAAGACGACCCTCGTCGACCAGCTGCTGGCGCAGTCGGGCGTGTTCCGCGCCAACGAGGCGACGGTCGAGCGCGCCATGGACTCCAACGACCAGGAGCGCGAGCGGGGCATCACCATCCTGGCCAAATGCACCAGCGTGCTGTGGCACGGCAGGGCGGGCGAGACCCGGATCAACATCATCGACACCCCCGGCCACGCCGACTTCGGCGGCGAAGTGGAGCGGATCCTGGGCATGGTCGACGGCTGCGTGCTGCTGGTCGACGCCGAAGAAGGCGTCATGCCCCAGACCAAGTTCGTGCTCGGCAAGGCGCTGAAGATGGGCCTGCGCCCCATCGTCTGCCTCAACAAGGTCGACCGGGCCCACGCCGAGCCCGACCGGGTGCTGAACGACGCCTTCGACCTGTTCGCCAACATGGGCGCCACCGACGAACAGCTGGACTTCCCCCACATCTACGCCAGCGGCAAGAACGGCTGGGCGACGCTGGACCTGGCGAAGCCCAACGCCGACCTTTCCCCCCTGTTCGACCTGATCGTCGACCACGTGCCGCCGCCGGCCGCCGAGCGCCGCACGGGCGAGCCCTTCCGCATGCTGGGCGTGCTGATCGAGAGCGATCCCTTCCTCGGCCGGCTGCTGACCGGCCGCATCGAGGCCGGCCGCGCGGTTCCGGGCATGCCGATCAAGGCCCTCTCGCGCGACGGCCGCGAGATCGAGCGCGGCCGCATCACCAAGGTGCTGGCCTTCCGCGGCCTCAAGCGCCAGCCGGTCGACGAGGGCGTCGACGCCGGCGACATCGTCGCCATCGCCGGCCTGAGCAAGGCCACCGTGGCCGACACCCTCTGCGCGCTCGAAGTCACCGAGGCGCTGGAGGCCCAGCCGATCGACCCGCCGACCATTTCCATGACCGTTTCGGTCAACGACAGCCCGCTGGCCGGCCGCGAGGGCGACAAGGTGCAGAGCCGGGTCATCCGCGACCGCCTGCTGAAGGAGGCGGAGTCCAACGTCGCCATCCGCGTCACCGAGACCGCCGAGCGCGACGCCTACGAGGTGGCCGGACGCGGCGAGCTGCAGCTGGGCGTGCTGATCGAGAGCATGCGCCGCGAGGGCTTCGAGGTCTCGATCAGCCGCCCGCGCGTGGTGTTCCAGAAGGACGAGGCGACCGGCGAACGCCTGGAGCCGATCGAGGACGTCATGATCGACGTCGACGAGGAGTTCACCGGCGTCGTCATCGAAAAGCTCAGCGCCCGCAAGGCCGAGCTGAAGGACATGGGCCCCTCCGGCGCCGGCAAGACCCGCCTGCAGCTGGTGGCCCCGTCCCGCTCCCTGATCGGCTACCAGGGCGAGTTCCTGACCGACACCCGGGGCAGCGGCGTGCTCAACCGCGTGTTCAGCCACTACGAGCCCTACAAGGGCGCCATCGACCAGCAGCGAAAGGGCGTGCTGGTCTCCAACTCCGACGGCGAGACGGCGGCCTACGCCCTGTGGAACCTGGAGGAGCGCGGCGTGATGTTCGTCGGCGCCGGCGAGAAGACCTACCAGGGCATGATCATCGGCGAGAACAGCCGCTCGGACGACCTCGACGTCAATCCGATGAAGGCCAAACAGCTGACCAACGTCCGCGCCAGCGGCAAGGACGAAGCCATCCGCCTGACCCCGCCCCGCCGCCCGACTCTCGAACAGGCCATCGCCTACATCGAGGAGGACGAGCTGGTCGAGGTGACGCCCAAGACGATCCGCCTGCGGAAAAAGGTGCTGAACCCGAGCTTCCGCAAGAAGCGGGTGAAGGAGGAGTAGGGGTCGCGCCGCCGACTGACCTCCGCCCGCATCTGGCGCCGTCTCCATCCTGAAGGGCCCTGCGCCGCCCCCTCCGACCTCGCTCCGCGAGGCCGCCTCCCCCTCGCTGCGCTCCGGGGAGGATACGTGGAAGACAGCCGCCGCTATGGCTTTTCCACAGGTTTGCCTGTATGAGCCCGCGCTCACCCTTTCCGAAACGCTGATGCAGCCCCTCGCCGCGGCGAGCCGACCGGGCGTCCGATGCGTCTTCGCCCCGTCAGGACCACCCATGCCCTTTCCCGCCGTTCACCCCGCGATCGACCGCGCCCTCGCCGAGCAGGGGTACGCCGAACCGACGCCCGTCCAGACCGCCGTGCTGGCGGCCGAGGCCGCCGGGCGCGACCTGCTGGTCAGCGCCCAGACCGGCTCGGGCAAGACCGTCGCCTTCGGCCTGGCCATGGCCCCGACCCTGCTGGGCGAGGCCGAGCGCTTCGGCTGGGCCGGAGCCCCGCTGGCCCTCGTCGTCGCCCCCACCCGGGAGCTGGCCATGCAGGTCAGCCGGGAGCTGACCTGGCTCTACGCCGGGGCGGGCGGGCGCATCGTCGCCTGCGTCGGGGGCATGGACGCCCGGCGCGAGCAGCGGGCGCTGAACCAGGGCGTCCACATCGTGGTCGGAACGCCGGGGCGGTTGCGCGACCACCTGGAGCGCGGCCACCTGGACCTGTCGGCCCTGCGCGTCGCCGTGCTCGACGAGGCGGACGAGATGCTCGACCTCGGCTTCCGCGAGGACCTGGAGTTCATCCTCGAGGCCACCCCGGCCGAGCGGCGCACCCTTTTGTTCTCGGCGACCATCGCCCGCGACATCGCCGTGCTGGCCCGGACCTACCAGCGCGAGGCCGTTCGCATCGACACCACCGTCCGCGACGTCCCGCACGGCGACATCGAATACCGCGCCGTCCGCATCGCCGCGGGCGAGGTCGAACACGCGGTGGTCAACGTCCTGCGCCACGTGGACGCGCCCGGGGCCCTGGTGTTCTGCGCCACCCGAGAGGCGGTGCGGCACCTGCACTCGAGCCTGCGCGAGCGCGGCTTCGACGTGGTCGCCCTGTCGGGCGAGATGGGCCAGCGGGAGCGAAACGAGGCGCTGCAGGCGCTGCGCGACCGCCGGGCGCGGGTCTGCGTGGCCACCGACGTGGCGGCCCGGGGGCTGGACCTGCCCGACCTGGGCCTGGTGATCCACGCCGACCTGCCGGTCAACAAGGCCGTGCTGCTGCACCGCTCGGGCCGAACCGGCCGGGCCGGCCGCAAGGGGGTCTCGGTCCTGCTGGTTCCGCACAGCCGCCGGCGCAAGGCCGAGTCGCTGCTGCATGCGGCCGGCGTCGCCGCCGTCTGGGCCGGCCCGCCGACCGCGGACGAGATCCGCGCCGGCGACCGGCGGCGGATCCTGAACGACCCGATCCTCACCGAGCCGGCGGGAGAGGAGGACCTGGCCCTGGCCCGGGTCCTGATGGAGTCGGCGGCGCCCGAACAGATCGCGCTCGCCCTGGCCCGCCTGTTCCGCGCCCGCCTGCCCGAGCCCGAGGAGCTGCGGGACGTCGGCGAGGCGGCGGCCCGTCCGCGCCCGGAGCGTCCCTTCGACCCGGCCGCGTCGGGAACCCCGCGCGACCATGACGCCTTCGCCGACGCGGCCTGGTTCCGGCTGGACATCGGCCGCGCGCGCAACGCCGAGGCCCGATGGCTGCTGCCGCTGATCTGTCGCATGGGCGGGATCACCCGCAAGGAGATCGGCCAGATCCGCGTCTTCGACCAGGAGACCAAGTTCCAGATCGCCGAGGATGCGGCCGAGGCCTTTCTGGCCGCGGCCCGCGCGTCGGGCGAGAGCCTGCGCGTCGAGCCGTCCACGCCGCCGACCTCGAAGGACTTCGGCCCGAAGATCCGCAAGGCCGACCGCGCGCCCCGTCCGGACGCGCCCGAGCGGCCCGCCCGACCCCGCGCCGCGGACAAGCCCGCCCGGCCCGGAAAGCCCGGAAAGCCGTTCAAGGGACCGAAGAAGCCGTTCCGGAAGACCGCCCGCTGACCGGCGACGGCCGCTGCCGGCTCACCCGCCAGATCGTGGTCCCGACGTCGTCCGCCACCAGCAGGGCGCCGGTCCGGTCGACGGCGACGCCCACCGGCCGCCCGCGCGCCCGGCCCTGCTCGTCGAGGAAGCCGGTCAGCACATTGCGCGGCGGGCCCGACGGCCGCCCGCCGCTGAAGGGAACGAAGATCACCCGGTAGCCGCTCGGCGGGTCGCGATTCCACGAGCCATGCTGGCCGACGAAGGCCCCCTCGGCGTAGGCATCGCCCAGCCCCGCGCCCCGGCTGAACGCCAGGCCGAGCGAGGCGGTGTGCGGCCCCAGCGCGTAATCCGGCTTGATCGCCCGGGCGACCATGTCCGGCCGAGGCGGCCGGACCCGGGCGTCGACGATCGGCCCGTAGTAGCTCCACGGCCAGCCGTAGAAGCCGCCGTCGCGCACGCTGGTCATGTAGTCGGGGACCAGGTCGCTGCCGATCTCGTCGCGTTCGTTGACCACGGTCCACAGTGCGCCGTCGGCGGGGTTCCAGTCCATGCCGACCGGGTTGCGCAGCCCGTTGGCGAACACCCGCGTCGCGCCGGTCGCGGCCTCGATCTCGAGGATCGCCGCCCGCCGGTCTTCCTCGTCCAGCCCGTTCTCGCCGACGTTGCTGTTGGATCCGACCGACACGTACAGCCGGGTCCCGTCCGGGCCGGCCAGCAGGCCCTTGGTCCAGTGGTGGTTCAGCGGCCCGCCCGGCAGATCGGCGACCTTCACGCCCGTCGCGGCGATCCGGGTCTGGCCCGGGCTGTAGGGAAAGCGCAGCAGGGCGTCGGTGTTGGCGACATAGAGGCTGTTTCCGACCAGGGCCATGCCGAACGGCGCGTTGAGGCCGGACAGGAACACGGTGCGCGTCTCGGCAATCCCGTCGCCGTCCGAGTCGCGAAGCAGGGTGATGCGGTCGGCGCTGGGGGTCGCGGCCCCGGCCCTGCGCATCGCCAGTTTCATGAAGAAGCCCTTGAGGCCGCGGCCGTCCCTCGGCCTGGGCGGGGCGTTGGTCTCGGCGACCAGCACGTCGCCATTGGGCAGCGCCAGCAGCCAGCGGGGGTGGTCGAGCCCGACCGCGAAGGCGGCCACCTTCAGGCCCGGCGCCGGCGTCGGAGTCTCGCCGGCCGTCCAGCCGACCGCCGGCGCGATCCGGACGGTGGGCAGCAGGGTGGGATTGGGCGGCGGCAGCGTCGGGTCGGGCCCGACGCCGTCGGCCACCGCCAGCCTGGCGGTCTCGCTGCAGCCGCCGCAGCCGGCGGCGGCGGCGAGCGGGACGAAGGCCAGGACCGCGAGGGTGCGGACGCGCATGGATCAGCCTCCGGACCCCGATCGAAAGCTGAAACGGATGCGGCCGCGCGGCTGTTCCGGGTCCGGCTAGCGGCCGGCGCGCTTCGACTCGCGCTTGGCCCGGGCCAGCGCTTTGGCTTCCGCCTTGCGGGCCTTGCGCTCCTCGCGCTTGAGGGCCAGCTGGGCTTCCTCGTCGTTGAGCAGGGCCAGGCGGCGCTCTTCGGCCGCGGCGGCCTCGGCGAGGCGCTGCGCTTCGGCGCGGGCCTCGGCGGCCTTGCGGGCCTCCTCACGCGCCAACTCGCGGGCGAGCCGGGCGGCCTCGCGCTCGGCGGCCAGACGCTGTTCGCGGCTGACGAAGTTGGGATCGGTGACGGTGGGCTTGGGCTTGAACTTGGCCAGCATGGCCTTCCTGGCTTCGGCGGCGGCCTTCTGGCGCTCGGCGAAGCCCGTGTCTTTAAGCAGGCTCATAGGGTCTTTCGGCGATTTACGGGACGCGGCGCTTCAAAGCGAATAATCGCGGCCTAGGCAAGCCCGTTTCTCATCTGTTCCCGCGCCTGTGGTAGAAGCGCCGCACCCGCGAAGGAGACCGCCCGTGACCCCCGAACCGATCAGGCTGTGGCATGCGTTTCTCGAAAGCCGCGAACCGGCGGCGCTGCAGGCCCTGCTGGCCGAGGACGTGGTCTTCGAATCGCCGGTGGTCCATACCCCGCAGGCGGGCCGGGCGATCACCACGAAGTACCTGACCGGCGCCGTGGCGGTGCTGAACGGCGAGGCCTTCCGCTACCTGGACCAGTGGTTCGCCGAACGGTCGGCGGTCCTGGAGTTCGCCACCGAGATCGACGGCATCGTCATCAACGGCGTCGACATCATCCGCTGGGACGAGTCCGGCCGCATCGTGCGCTTCAAGGTCATGATCCGCCCCCTGAAGGCGATCAACCTGCTGCACCAGCGGATGGGCGCCATGCTGGCGCAGCTGGCGGGCTGATCGCGGCCGGGGACGTCGCCCAGGGGACCATGGCCTCCTCCTCCGCCTCCTGAGGGTCTCCCCAGAACTGGCGCAGCGTCACGCCGTCCCGGACGTACCGGTCGCGGGCGAAGAAGCTGATGATCTCGTGGAACCAGACCCGCCGGCCCATGCGGTAGTACCAGCGGATGGCGTGCCTCAGCCTGCGGTCGGGATGCCAGATCAGCCGCAACAGGGCCTTCGGCCGGGCCTGGGCGCAGATCTCGACGAACTTGACCCAGAGCAGCACCCGCCAGGGCGGCATGCGGCGCATGGCCAGCACCTGGTGCTTGTAGTCCCAGCGCGACCGGTCGGTCAGCACCACCCGCCGGTCGGCGGCGACCCGGAAGTAGGGGGTCCAGCGATGAGGGGTGACGTACAGGGCCTGGATCTGGTCCGGATCGTAGGCGATCAGGCGACGGAGCCCCTTCAGGAAGTCGAGGTCCGTCTGGTCCTCAAAGCCGGCGACCCAGGTCGCCATCGACAGGATTCCGTGTTTGCGCAGCAGGCGGATGGCCTGGCGATCCTCGGAGGCGGCGCCGCCCTTCCTGATGAGATCCAGCGTTCCCTCGTCCGTGCTCTCGAGGCCCAACAGGAAGCGCTCGAAGCCCGCCTGCTTGTAGAGATGCAGGATGTCGGCGTCGCGGACGATATCGCCGGCCCGGGTCGAGCCCACCAGGGTGACGTCGATCTTCTCGGCGATCAGGGCCTCCAGGAAGGCCCGCCACGGCCGGCGGCCGGCGCTGGGATTTTCGTCGGCGAAGTTGAACACCTCCACGCCGTGCTCGCGGTGCAGCCAGGCGATCTCCGCGGCGAGCTTCTTCGGATCGCGGCTCCGCCACCGGGTCCAGAAGCCGCGCTGGCCGCAGTATGTGCAGAGATGCGGACAGCCGCGGGAGAACTGGATCACCACCGCGCGCTTGCCGCCCCAATAGCTGTACCGGCGATGGTCGATCAGCTCCCAGCCGACGCGCCAGGCGTCGAGGTCGCGGATCACCGCCGCCGGTCGCGTGGCGTGCGGGAGGCCGTCCCGCCGGAAGGCCAGGCCGGGGACCGCCTCGAGCGGCGACCCGCTCGCCAGCGCGGCCATCAGCTTCACGCCGGTCTCTTCGCCCTCGCCGCGAACGATGACGTCGACGGCCGGCTCGTCCCGCAGGATCTCGCGCCAGTGATAGGTCGGGTGAACGCCGCCGTAGACGATCCAGGCCCCGGGCAGGGCCGCGCGCATCAGCCGGGCGGCCTCGGCGATGATCGGCTGGGCCGACGAGGAGCCGGAGTGGCCGAACAGCACGGCGTCCGGGGCGCGCTCGACCGTCCGCCGGACGAGGTCCGCAAGCGGCGCCGGCCCGAATTCGCCATCGATAAGGGCGACCTCGTGTCCGGCGTCGATCAGCGGCCCGCCGACGCTGAGTAGTCCGAGCGGCGGCAGCTGTTCCCTGGGGATGCGGCTGCCGATGGCGGGATGGGGAACGTTGACCAGCACCACGCGCATGAGGACCTCCCGGATTGCGCGCCCGAGAAGGCGTTCCGGCCGTGAAGGTCGCCGCGCGACGGCGGTGCAGGGTCGGTGGAGTTAGAGCCTCAGCTCCATCCAGACGTCGCAGCGGGCGTAGGGCGTGCCCTGGGCGGGCAGATCCGTGAAGCCCATGGCGCGATACAGGCCCAGCGCCGGGGCTAGGCCGGCGTTGGTCTCCAGATAGAGGCGCGGCGCGCGCCTCGCCCGCGCCCGGTCGATGCAGGCCTGAAGCAGCCGGCGGCCCAGGCCCGAACCGCGGGTGGTCTCGGCGACGGTCATCTTGACGACTTCGAAGCCGCCGTCGTCCATGGCCTTGAGGCCCACGCAGCCGACCGGTTCGCCGTCGTCCGCCTCGGCGATGAAGATGCAGCCGCCCGGGTCGATCACCTTGCCCTGCGGATCGCCCAGCACCTCGGCGTCGGCCGGCTCAAGGACGAAGCGCCTTCCGATCCAGGCTTCGTTGAGGCGCTTCCAGGCGTCCGCGAGCCGGGGTTCGAATTCGACGATGCGCATGGCATGAGTTTGGGAAGCGCGCCGCCCGCGCGCAAGGAGCCTGACGTGGTCCATCCCCTCTACGCCGATCTGCCTGTCACCATTTTCGAGGAGATGAGCGCGCTCGCCCGCATCCACGACGCGGTGAACCTGGGCCAGGGCTTTCCCGAGGAACCGGGGCCGCTGGCCGTGCGGGAACGGGCCGCTCTCGAATGCGCCCAGGGCTACAACCAGTACCCGCCCATGCGCGGGGTGACCGAGCTGCGCCGCGCGGTGGCCGGCCACTACGCCCGGCGCCAGGGCCTGGACCTCGACTGGGAGGGCGAGATCTGCGTCACCTCCGGCGCCACGGAGGCCCTGGCGGCCAGCTTTCAGGCGCTGATCTCGCCGGGCGACGAGGTGATCCTGTTCCAGCCCCTGTTCGACGCCTACCTGCCGATGGTGCGGCGGGCGGGCGGCGTCGCGCGGCTGGCGACCCTGGCGGCGCCCGATTTCCGCATCACCCGCCAGGTGCTGGACGCCGCCTTCACCCCGAAGACGCGGATGGTGGTGCTGAACAATCCGGTCAATCCCAGCGCCAACCTGTTCGCCGACGAGGATCTGGCCCTGCTGGCCGAGTACTGCGTGGCCCACGACGCCATCGCGGTGAGCGACGAGGTCTGGGAGCAGATCGTCTTCGACGGGCGGGCGTTCCGCTCGCTGATGGCCTTCCCGGGCATGCGCGAACGGACCGTGAAGATCGGTTCGGCCGGCAAGATGTTCGCCCTCACCGGCTGGAAGGTCGGTTTCCTCTGCGCCGCCCCGCCGCTGATCCGGGCCGTGGCCGGCGCGCACCAGTTCCTGACCTTCTCGACGCCTCCGCCCCTGCAGGCGGCGGTGGCCTACGGGCTGGAGACCTGCACGGACTGGTTCGAGGCCATGCCCCGCGCGCTGCAGCGATCGCGCGACCGGCTGGCCGCCGGCCTGGCGCGCGAGGGTTTCGCCGTGCTGCCGACGGCGGGCACCTACTTCCTCAACATCGACCTCGCCGCCTCGGGGATCGCGGAGGACGACCGGGCCTTCTGCCTGCGCGCGGTCAGGGCGCATGGCGTCGCCGCCATTCCGGTTTCCACGGCCTACGAGACCGATGCCCCGGCAAACCTCGTCCGCCTTTGCTTCGCCAAGCGCGACACGACGCTGGACGCCGGCGTCGAACGGCTTGCGGAGGCGAAGGCCGCGTCCCGGGCCTGAAGGGCCGATCTGGACGTCGGCGACCGGGATGCGGCCCCTGCCCGCGCGCTCGTGACCGGCGCCGCGCCGCCGGGCTAGATCGTCGCCCCGCCGTCGACGACGACCGCCTGGCCCGTCATGAACGTGCCGGCGGCGGAGGCCAGGAAGACGGCGGCGCCGGCGATCTCGTCGGGCTCGCCGATGCGGCGCAGGGGCACGGTCTGGGTCGAGCGCTTCAGGGTCTCGGGATTGTCCCACAGGGCCTTGGCGAAGTCGGTCTTGATCAGGCCCGGCGCGATGCAGTTCACCCGCACGCCGTGCGGGCCGTACTCGTGGGCCAGGTTGCGGGCCAGCTGGAAGTCGGCGGCCTTGGAGATGTTGTAGGCCCCGATGATCGGCGATCCGCGCAGGCCGCCGATCGAGCTGACGATGATCACCGCCCCGTCCTTGCGCTCAATCATCTCGGGGACGCACATGCTGATCAGCCAGTGGTTGGAGATGATGTTGTTGTCGAGGATCTTGCGGAAGGCGTCGTCGCTGATCCCGGCCAGCGGGCCGTAGTAGGGGTTGGAGGCGGCGTTGCAGACGACGATGTCGATCCTGCCGAAGGCCTTGCGGGTCTCGTCCACCAGGCGCTGGAGTTCCTCCTTCGAGGAGATGTTGGCCGGGGCGGCGATGGCCGTCCCCTCGCCCTCGCGGGCGTTGATCTCGGCCGCGACCTCCTCGCAAGGGCCGGGCTTGCGCGAGGAGATCACCACCCTGGCGCCGTGCTGGGCCATGCGCTCGGCGATGGCCTTGCCAATGCCGCGCGAGCTGCCGGTGATGATGGCCACCTTGCCGGAAAGATCGAAGAGAGTCCCCTGAGCAGCCGACATTCGCGCCTCCCGTTAAACGCTTGTTTGAAGTTTGCCGCACCGTGACGGCGCGACGACAAGGCGTCAAGCCGCCGCGAGGTCGAGCAGGGCCCGGCGCTGGAGTTCGGGGCGGATGGAGTCGTCCGATCGCATCGCGCTCCGGATCCTGACCCCTGGGCGCGATCTGGTTGCGGAGCGCCCCTGGCGGCGCGGCTCAACCACACTTCGGCCAGCCGCCCATGTCGAGGTGGAAGTGGTCCCGATGCGCGGCGTTGTAGTCAGGGCTGAGTGTGGTCAGGAAGATGCGGCAGCCGCCGTCCCGCACCTGGCGCAGGAACCGCCCCTTCGGCCCGGCGTCCGACCAGTCGCGCTCGATGGAGATCACCGTCCCGTCGGCTAGGCGGAAGGCCGAGATGTCGATGGCGTTGGCGCTGGCGTGCTCGCTGGGCGGGCCGGCCTGGCGGCCGTACTGGCGGCGGCAGGCGTAGCTGCCGAAGTGCTCGATGCCGACGACGGCCTGGCCGAAGGCGTCGATCGCCGCCGGCTGCACGACCCGCTGTTCCCAGATGCTGAAGGCCAGGGCCTCCTTGCAGGTCATCGGCGCGCCGACCGGACTGAGCGGCGCGAGACCGGAGTCGATGCGCAGCACGTCCCGGAACTGGCAGAAGCCGCCACTGGCCGGCGCCACCTCGGAATAGTCGACGCCGCCGCGCCGCAGGACCGCGCGGCAGGCCGCGGGATCGGCGCCGAGGCGGGCGGCCTTGGCCTTGGTCGCCGCCCCGACCGGATCGATCAGGGCCAGCGGCTTCCAGGGCAGGTGTTCGCGCGGAATGGCCCGGTCGGCGGTGAACGTCATGATGCCCACCAGTCCCCAGAGCAGGGCGAATCCGACCACGCGGGCGGCCAGAGTCTGGCGGCGGGCATGCCTCTCGATGTGAGGCTTTCCGGGATGTGGTGCGCGGTAGGCGGCCATGACTTCAGGAAGCGACGCTGCCCCGCCCTTGCGACGGGAAAATGACGGCGAGACTGACACCACAGGCGCCCGTCCCCCGCAAGTCGGCCCTGACGAGGGACGAATACCCCGGGCGTCGCCCCCCGGCCCCGGCCTACCTCTGCAGCGACTCGACCACCGCGCCGCCGGCGGGCGGGTCGATGTCGGTGCGGGTGGTCTCGGTCAGCCGGGCCATGGTCATGTAGAAGCCGCAGGTCAGGATGATCTCGACGATCTCCTTGGGGCTGAAGTGCTTCCGCGCCTCGGCCAGGGTCGCCTCGCTGGACTTCACCTTCTCGATGACCTCGGCGGCGAAGGCAAGCAGGGCCCGCTCCCTGGCGTCGAAGACGGGATCGTCGAGCCGGCGGGCCTCGAGGGCGTCGATCTGGGCCTGGGTGCAGCCGGCGCGCAGGCCGATGGGAACGTGCTGGTTCCACTCGTACTCGCCGCCCTCGAGCTCGGCGACCAGCAGGATGACCAGCTCGCGCAGATCCGCGCCCAGCTCCTGCCGGCTGAGGATCGCCCCGCCGAAGCGCAGGGCCGGCTCCATCAGGGTGTCGGCGTTGGCCAGCATCCGGAAGATGTTCAGCTTCACCGCCAGCCTGTCCCAGTAGGCCTTCGCCTTGGGCGGCAGCCTGTCGATATCGGCGAAGGGAACGAGGGGCATGGCGCGGATCCTTTTCTCGGTCGCCTACCTTGACCCAACCGACCCTGCCCAGCCAAGTGAACCGATGATCCTGTCCTTCGACCCCGACTTGGCGGTGGCCCCCGCGCAGCGCGCCGCCATCGCCGAGCAGCTGGCCGGCCTCGCCGCGGCGGAAGGCGTGCGGATCCTGGCGGCGATCGAGTCGGGCAGCCGGGCATGGGGCTTCCATTCGCCGGACAGCGACTACGACATTCGCTTTCTCTACGTGCGGCCCGTTGAAGACTATCTTGCGCTCCGGCCGGCGCGCGACGTGATCGAGCGGACCATCGTCGGGGATATCGATCTGGGCGGCTGGGACATCGCCAAGGCCGTGAAGTTGATGGCTCGTGGCAACGCCATCGTCGCCGAGTGGATGACCTCGCCGATTGTCTATGCCGAAGCGCCGGGCTTCCGCGAGGCATTCGCCCCCCTCGTCGAAGGGTGGCGGAGACGGTTCGGCGAGGTGGCGCACTACTACGGGCTTGCCCGGCGTCAATGGGGCAGCTTCATCGAGGGGCGCGAACAGGTCCGGCTGAAGAAGTACTTCTATGTGATCCGGCCAGCGATCGCATTGCACTGGCTGCGCGAGCGTCCTGGTGATCCGCCGCCGATGAACCTGCCTGAGCTGCTGGGGCGAGTAACCCTCCCTGCCGAGACCGCAGAAGCGCTGCGCGATCTGCGGGTGCGCAAGCAGGCGGCTGGGGAAGCCGTGGGCGTCGGACCCCGGATACCGGCCCTCGACGCCTATGTCGGGGAAATCCTCGATTGGGCTCGTGACGCTCGCCCGAATGTTCCCGCGAACAACGATGACCTTTGGACCCGGAGCGATGCGTTCTTCCGCCGGCTCGTCGGGCTGGATGGCCAAAAGGCCCCAGAATAATAAGGTCTTCCATCGGCTTGGCTCGCGGCGGAACCGTATTCATCTAGGCGAGATGCACCCCGAGAGCAAACCCGAAGCCTCCGCGACCTGGCGCGATCTGCTGGAGCCCGCGACGTTGTCGCGGTTCGCCTTTCTGTGCCTGGGCATCTGGCTGAACGCGGCGGACGCGCTGATCACCGTCACCCTGACGCCGACCATCGCCAGGGACATCGGCGGCTTCCAGTATTTCGGCTGGGCGGTGGCGGCCTTCCTGCTGGCCTCGATCGTGGCGGGAGCGGCGTCCGGGCGAGTTTCGATGATCCTGGGGCTGAGGCGGGCGACGGCGGCGGCGGGGATCGCCTACGCCGCCGGCTGCGCCCTGAGCGCGATGGCGCCGAACTTCGCCATCTTCATCGTCGGGCGGTTGGTGCAGGGTCTCGGCGCAGGAGCGGTGGTGGCGCTCTGCTATTTGGCCATCAACACGCTGTTCCCCGAGCGGCTGTGGGTGCGGGTCTATGGCGCCATCGCCGGAGTCTGGGGCGTGGCGACCCTGTTCGGACCAATGATCGGCGGCCTGTTCGCCGAGGGCGGGCTGTGGCGCGGGGCGTTCTGGTTCTTCGCAGCGCAGGGCGTGCTGTTCGTGCTGGCGGCCTTCGCGCTGCTGAAGGCGACAGCGGCCGAGGGCGGCGAGGCCGGGCGCATCCCCATTCCACAGCTGGCGGTGCTGACCGCAGGCGTGGTGCTGATCGCGGCGGCGGGCGTGGTCGGATCGCCCTGGCTGGCCGGCGGGATCACGCTCGCGGGCGTCGCCTGCCTGGCGTTGATGCTGAGGCTGGACGCGAGCGCGGGCGGCGTGCTGCTGCCGGTGTCGGCGGGCGACCTCACGGCCGCGGCGGGCGCCGGCTACTTCATGATCTTCGCCCTCGAAGGGGCGACCATGACCTTCACGGTCTATGGGCCCGCCTTCGTGCAGACCCTGCACGGGGCGAGTCCGATGCTGGCGGCCTACATCATCACGGCCATCGCCGCCGGCTGGACGGTCACCGCCATGGCCGTCTCGGGGGTGCGGAACCGCGACGGCTTCATGATCCGGCTGGGCGGCAGCCTGGTGCTCGCGGGGACCGTCTGGGGCGGCTGGGCGGTGGCGCGGGGATCGATCCCGCAGATCGTCGCGGCGATGATTGTGCTGGGCGCCGGCTTCGGGGCGTCCTGGGCCTTCGTGGCCAAGCGGATCGTCGCCGGGCTGTCGGAGGCGGAGCGGCCGCTGGGGTCATCCGCCGTCCCGACCGCGCAGCTGATCGGCGGGGCGTTCGGCGCGGCGGGGGCGAGCGCCGTGGCCGGGGCGCTGGGGTTCGCGGACGGCGTCGAGGCCGCCAACGGCGCGGCCAACGGCCTGTGGCTGTTCCTCGCCTTCGCGCCGGTGTCGGTGCTCGGCTGGCTGGCGGCGTGGCGGTTGGGCGGGATGAACACCCAATAGCCGTCATGGCCCGACTTGTTCGGGCCACCCAAGAACGTCGGCGGATCAGGAACGATCGAGAAGGCCTGGCAACTCATTACGCTTGGGTGGCCCGGACGAGCCGGGCCATGACGATGAGTTTGCTAGACCGTCGCCAGCGCCGTCTCCTCCACGACCTTGACCACGTCGGCCATGATCTGGGTGAGCTTGAAATCCTTCGGCGTGTAGACGCGGCGGACGCCCATCTGTTTGAGGACCAGGGCGTCCTCCGGGGGAATGATGCCGCCGACCACCACCGGGATGTCGGCCAGACCCTCGGCGCGCATCAGGCGGACGACGTCCTGGACGAGGTCGAGGTGGGAACCTGAGAGGATCGACAGGCCGACCACGTGCGCCTTCGCCTCGCGGGCGCGGCGGACGATCTCCTCGGGGGTCGAGCGGATGCCGTCGTAGTGCACCTCCATGCCGACGGCGCGGGCGCGGGTGGCGATCTGCTCGGCGCCGTTGGAGTGGCCGTCGAGGCCGGGCTTGCCGATCAGGTAGGTCAGGGCGCGGCCCAGCGCCTGGCCGACCCGCTCCACGTCGCGCCTGACCGCCTCGATGTCCTCGGCCTCCTCGCCCGCGGCGACCACGACGGCGACGCCGGTGGGGCCGCGGTATTCGCCGAACACCTCGCGCAGGGCGAAAGACCATTCGCCGGTGGTGACCCCCGCCTTCGCCGCGGCGATGGAGGGCTCCATGATGTTGCGGCCCTCGGCGGCGGCGGCCTTGAGGGCGGCCAGCGCGGCGTCGGCGGCGGTCTGGTCGCGGGCGGCGCGCCAGGCCTTCAGACGACTGACGACATCGGCCTCAAGCCGGGGATCGACGGTCTCGATGGCGCCCTCGCCGGCGCTCAGGGGCGAGGCCTCGCTGTCGGTCCAGCGGTTGACCCCGACCACCGTCTGCCCGCCGGTCTCGACGGCGCGGACGCGGGCGGCGTTGGAGGCGACCAGGGCGGCCTTCATGTAGTCGATGGCCGAGGAAGCCCCTCCGAGGGCGTCGATCCTGGCCAGCTCGCCGAGGGCGCCGGCGCGGAGCTCGGCCACCTTGGCCTCGACCACATGGCTGCCGGCGAACAGGTCCTCGTACTCCAGCAGGTCGGTCTCGTAGGCCAGCACCTGCTGCATGCGCAGGGACCACTGCTGGTCCCAGGGGCGGGGCAGGCCGAGCGCCTCGTTCCAGGCCGGCAGCTGCAGGGCCCGGCAGCGGGCGTCCTTGCTGAGGGTCACGGCCAGCGCTTCGAGCAGGATGCGATAGACGTTGTTTTCCGGCTGCGGCTCGGTGAGGCCCAGGCTGTTGACCTGCACCCCGTAGCGGAAGCGGCGGGCCCTGGCGTCCTGGACGCCGTAACGGTCGCGCAGGATCTCGTCCCACAGCACCGTGAACGTCCGCATCTTGCACAGCTCGGTGACGAAGCGGACGCCGGCGTTGACGAAGAAGCTGATCCGCGAACAGACGGTCTCGAAGTCCTCCTCCGGAACCTGGCCGCCGGCCCGCACGGTGTCGAGCACGCTGATCGCGGTGGCCAGGGCGTAGGCCAGCTCCTGCTCCGGCGTCGCCCCGGCCTCCTGCAGGTGATAGCTGCAGACGTTCATCGGGTTCCACTTGGGGACCTCGCGGTAGCACCAGGCGATCATGTCGCCGATCAGCCGCAGGCTGGGCTCCGGCGGGAAGATGTAGGTCCCGCGGGAGAGGTATTCCTTGATCAGATCGTTCTGGGTGGTGCCCTGCAGAGCGGTGCGCGCCGCGCCCTGTTCGTCCGCCAGGGCCACGTACAGGGCCAGCAGCCAGGCGGCCGGGGCGTTGATCGTCATGGAGGTGTTCATGCGGTCGAGGGGAATGGCCTCGAACAGGGTCCGCATGTCGCCCAGGTGGCCGACCGGCACGCCGACCTTGCCGACCTCGCCCCGCGCCAGGACGTGGTCGGCGTCGTAGCCGGTCTGGGTCGGCAGGTCGAAGGCCACGGACAGCCCGGTCTGACCGGCCGCCAGGTTGCGGCGGTAAAGGGCGTTGGACATCTCCGCCGTCGAGTGCCCGGCGTAGGTGCGGAAGATCCACGGCGCGTCGGGCGCGTGCTGGAAGGGCTTGTCGCTCATCGGGCCGGATCATGCGCGAGGCGATGCTGCAACGCAACAATCTTGCGGGCGAGGAGCTGTCGGGCGGCGGCGGCGCAACTTCCTGCTGCCCCGCCTCAGCGGCGGCTGAACGCCGGCGTGCGCTTTTCGAGGAAGGCGGTCACGGCCTCCCGGTGATCGGCGCTGGCGGCCAGCGCCGTCAGCGTGGCGCGGGCCTCTTCGCCCGGCCGGCCCGCCAGACGCTTGGCCGCCTCGACCGCCAGGGGCGCGCGGGCGGCGATCCGGCCGGCGAGGGCCATGGCCTCGTCCAGCAGGGCGCCGGCCGGGTGCACAGCCGTGACCAGGCCCGTCCTCAGGGCCGTCGGCGCGTCGACGGGCAGGCCGGTCAGCAGCATGGCCTTGGCCGGTCCGAGGCCGATCAGCCCCGGCAGCCGCCCGGCCGAGGCCATCAGGCCGACGTTGACGCCGGAGGCGGTGAAGGTCGCCCCCTCGGCCGCCAGGCGGATGTCGCAGGCGAGCGCGAGATCGAGCCCGCCGCCAAGGGCGCCGCCGCCGACCGCGGCGATCGTCGGCGGGCGCAGGCCCTCCACCCGGTCGACGAGGACGTTGAAGTCGTCGATGGGAGACAGGTCGTCCGGAGCCCGATCCGCCAGCTCGCGCAGGTCGTTGCCGGCGCAGAACTGCCGCCCGCGCCCGGTCAGCACGACGACGCGCACGTCGAGGTCGTCCTCGATCGCGTCGAGGCCGGCCGTCAGACGCCGCCGCATGGCCGCGCCCAGGGTGTTGGCCGGCGGCCGGTCGAGCTCGATCAGGGCCACGTGCGGCGAAGGCCGGCTGAAATGGATGGTCATGGCGGTCCCCTCCGCCCATCCCTAACACCGCGCGCCGTCGGAGCGCCATGTTGCGCCGCACAAGAATCTGCTTGCCAGCATCGCGAGGTTGTCACACGATCCTTCCCCTGCGACCGGCGCAGGGCAGGCCATTGAGGCACAGCCTTGCGTCAGGACCGCCATAACAGACGGATCGACCGCCGTTTCCCGTCAACGGCTGAACGAACCGCGAAGGCGTCGCCGGACCTTTCCGGCGTTGCCGCACCGCAACAGGAACGCACCACGGACACCCCATGTCGACCGCCACACTCGAGAAGACGCCGGTGAAGGATCTCTACGAGATCGGCGAAATTCCGCCGCCCTTCCATGTGCCCGAGAAGATGTACGCCTGGACCGTGCGCAAGGACCGCCACGGCCGGCCCGGAACCGCCATGCAGGTCGAGGTGGTGCCGACCTGGACCATCGGCGAGGACGAGGTGCTGGTTCTCGTGATGGCCGCCGGGGTCAACTACAACGGCGTCTGGGCCGCGCTCGGCGAACCGGTCAGCGTGCTCGACGTCCACAAGCAGCCCTATCACATCGCCGGATCCGACGCGGCCGGCATCGTCTGGGCCGTGGGCTCGAAGGTGCGCCGCTGGAAGCCGGGCGACGAAGTCGTCATCCACTGCAATCAGGACGACGGCGACGACGAGGAGTGCAACGGCGGCGACCCGATGTTCTCGCCCAGCCAGCGCATCTGGGGCTACGAGACCCCGGACGGCAGCTTCGCCCAGTTCTGCCGGGTGCAGTCGCGCCAGTTGATGCCGCGCCCCCGGCACCTGACCTGGGAAGAGAGCGCCTGCTACACCCTCACCCTCGCCACCGCCTACCGCATGCTGTTCGGCCACAAGCCCCACGAGCTGAAGCCCGGCCAGAACGTGCTGGTCTGGGGCGCCTCGGGCGGGCTGGGCGTCTTCGCGGTGCAGCTGGCCGCCGTCGCCGGGGCCAACGCTATCGGCGTGGTCAGCAGCGAGGACAAGATCGACTTCGTGATGAGCCAGGGGGCCAAGGCCGTCCTGAACCGCAGCGCGTTCGACTGCTGGGGCCAGCTGCCCAAGGTCAACGGCCCCGAGTTCAACGACTACATGAAGGAGACCCGCAAGTTCGGGAAGGCCGTGTGGCAGATCACCGGCAACCGCGACGTGGACATGGTCTTCGAGCACCCCGGCGAGGCGACCTTCCCGGTGTCGGTGTTCCTGGTGAAGCGCGGCGGCATGGTGGTCATCTGCGCCGGCACCACCGGCTACAACCTGACCATGGACGCCCGTTTCCTGTGGATGCGCCAGAAGCGGGTGCAGGGCAGCCACTTCGCCAACCTGATGCAGGCCAGCGCCGCCAACCAGCTGGTCGTCGACCGGCGGGTCGATCCCTGCCTGTCGGAAGTCTTCCGCTGGGACGACATTCCGGCCGCGCACGAGAAGATGCTCGACAACAAGCACCTGCCCGGAAACATGGGGGTGCTGGTCTGCGCCCAGAAGCCGGGCCTGCGCACCTTCGAGGAGGTGCAGGAGATCTCGGCGGAGATGGGCTGCTAGTTCAGCGGACCGTTTCCTTCTCCTTCGGCGAGGAGGCCTTGCGCACCCTGGGCTGGGCCTTGGGCTTGGGCAGCAGGCGGAAGCGCGACTGGCACCAGGCGAAGTCGATGCCGACATCGAGCAGGGCGTCCGACCGGCCGCAGGGGCAGGCGAATTCCAGGACGTCGAGAACGCGATAGGTCTCGCCGGCCACCAGCGGAACCGGCTGTCCCGTCACATGGTTCGGGGCTGCGTTGACGCAGAGAACCAGATCGCCGGGGCCGACCGTGTCGCTCATGACCTTCACCCACTGACCTCGACGAAGTCTAACCCCCGTCCCGCAAGCGACAAGGCGCCGGTTTTCTAGTCCGCCGGCTCGCCGACGACGGTCAGGGCCATCACGCCAAGGCCCGCCGCGACCACCACGGGAATGGCCGCCGTGACCACGTCCGACGCGGCGGCGCCGACGCCGAGCAGCTGGCCGGCGAAGACCGGGCCCATGGCGGCGCCGAAGCGGCCCGAGGCGACGGCGGCCCCGACGCCCGTGCCGCGCACGGCCGGGGCGTAGTACGCGGGCGTGACGCCATAGGTTCCGAACTGGACGGCCATGATCAGGAAACCGGCCGCGAAGGCCAGGGCCGCGGCGGCGCCGAGGCTCGCGCCGGGCGCGGCCAGGGCCAGCAGGGTCGCGACCAGGGCCGCCGCCGCCGCCGCGATCGGCCAGCGGGCGCCCAGGCGGTCGATGGCCAGGCCCATGACGATCCCGCCGGCGACCCCGCCGAGGTTGAAGAGGGTGGAAATCCCCGCCGCCGCCTTGCGCGCCACGCCCTGGGCCTCGAGCAGACTGGGCAGCCAGTTGAGGAACAGGTGCAGCACCAGGGCGATGGCCACGTAGGCGACCCACAGGCTGACGGTCGTGGCCAGGCGCGAGGGCGCGAACAGGGTCGCCAGCCCGCCCTCGGAGGGGGCCTCGTCCCCGGCGCGGCGGTTTCCGGTCTCGGGCAGACCCGCCCACAGCGCCAGGGCCAGCAGGATCGGCGCGACGCCGCCGACGATGAAGATGATCCGGTAGTCGGCCTGCGCCATGTCCATGCGCGCCAGCAGGCCGACCAGCGCGCCGCCGAACGGCATGCCCGCCGTGACGGTCGAAACCACCGCCGTTCGCCGCCTCGCCGGCGCCAGTTCGGAGGCCATGGCGATCAGCATCGGCATCGCCCCGCCGAGACCGAGGCCCGTGAGCAGCCGCACGGCCAGCAGGGACTGGTACGAGCCGGCCGCGGCCGTCGCCAGGGAAAAGACCGCGAACACCAGGACGGCGGCCAGCAGCACCGGCTTGCGGCCCAGCCGGTCAGACAGCGGTCCGGCGACGGCGGCGCCGAACATCAGGCCGATCAGGCTGGCGCTGAAGGCCCAGCCCGCCTGCCCCGGCGACAGCGCGAGCGCCGTCACCAGCCTCGGCCCGGCGACCCCCATCGAGGCGATGTCGAAGCCCTCGATCATCGCCGCGGCGACGCAAAGCCCGATCGCCGGCCAGGCCGTCGGCCGGCGTCCTTCCTCCCTGGACATCGCCGCCCCCCAGAATGCGCCGGCCGACTGTAGACCGGCCCGGCGGGAGGGTGAACGGGCGGCGCGCGCGCCGGCGGCCAGGCGGGGCGGTCCGCTCGCTACGCGCTAGGACCGGGCCGCCAACCCCACTAGTGTCGTCGCATGACCACTCCCCAGCTTCCCTGGTGGCGGGGCGCGACCGTCTACCAGATCTACATCCGCAGCTTCCGGGACTCGAACGGCGATGGTCACGGCGACCTGCAAGGCGTCATCGAGAAGCTCGACTATCTCGCCGACCTGGGCGTCGACGCCCTCTGGCTTTCGCCGGTCCATCCCTCGCCCGACCGGGACTGGGGCTATGACGTCGCCGACTATGAAGGCGTGCATCCCGACTACGGGACGGCGGCCGACCTCGAGGCGCTGATCGCCGCGGCCCATGCCCGGGGCCTCAAGGTGTTGCTCGATGAAGTGCTGGCCCACACCTCCGACGAGCATCCCTGGTTCCGCGAAAGCCTGCGGGGCGGCGACAAGGCCGACTGGTACGTCTGGGCCGATCTGAAGGACGACGGAACCGCCCCGAACAACTGGCTCAGCGCGTTCGGCGGCCCGGCCTGGGCCTATCAGCCGCTGCGGCGCAAGGCCTACCACCACAAGTTCCTGCGCCAGCAGCCAAAGCTCAACTGGCGTTGCGCGGACGCGCGGGCGGCGGCGCTGGCGGTGCTGGACCACTGGCTGGAGAAGGGCGTCGACGGTTTCCGCCTCGACGTCGCCGGCGCCTACCTGCACGACGCCGACCTGACCGACAATCCGGTCGAGACGAGCGACGCCTCCTGGCGTTGGTCGGCCGCCGCGAATTTCCAGAAGCACTGGAACGACTCCAACCTCGCCGAGAACATCGAGGCCCTCGCCGAGGTTCGGCGGACGGTCGAGCGGCGCGCGGACCGCTTCGTGTTCGGCGAATTCTCGGAGGAGGCGGAACGCTGCGGCGGCTTCGCCGCGCCGGACGAGGGCCTGCACAGCGGCTACAGCTTCCACCTGCTGCACGCCCGCCGGCTGGAGCCCCGGTTCATCCGGGGACACTACGACCGGCTGGCCCGCCATCCGCGCCACTGGCCCTGCGTCTCGTTCTGCAACCACGACGTCCCGCGCACCGCCAGCCGCTTCGGCGATCCGACGCCGGCCCTGGCTAGGCTGCTGCTGGCGGCGCTGCTCTGCCTGCGCGGCACGGTCCTGCTCTACCAGGGCGAGGAGCTGGGCCTGCCGGAGGCGGACCTCGCCCGCGACCAACTGCGCGATCCGGTCGGCGATCTCTACTGGCCGGCGCACAAGGGCCGCGACGGCTGTCGCACGCCGATGCCCTGGTCGCCAGGCGCGCACCACGGCTTCTCGACCGCCGCCCCCTGGCTGCCGGCGGCGCCGGAGCACGCCGGCCTGACGGTGGCGGAACAGGCCGCGGACCCTGGTTCGACCCTGAACTTCACCCGCGCCCTGCTGGCGCTGCGTCGCGCCACGCCGGCCCTCAGGCTCGGGGAGATCCGCTTCCTGGACGCGCCGGAACCCCTGCTGGCGTTCGAACGCGCCTGGGGCGACGAGCGACTGCTCTGCCAGTTCAACATGGGCGGAGAGGCGATCGAGGCCGACGGGGCCGGCCGCACGCTCCTGCGGACGGGCGAGGACGAGGCCGGCCGCCTCGGCCCGCTGGCCTTCCGTCTGGCGCGCCTCTGAGGCGAACGGGCCGCCCGCGCCTTTGACTTGCGCCCGGGCCGCCGCCATTCGAAGCTGCGGAAAACACGGGGGAGGCTCTGATGAAGACCTGGCTCAAGGTCGTGCTGGCCGTCGTCGGCGCGCTGGCGCTGCTGATCGCGGTGGTCGCCTGGCGGACGGCGACGTTCAGGCCGGCGGGCGCGGTCGACCTCGCCGCCGTCCGCCTCGCGCCGGCCGTCCCCGTCGACCAGGCCAGGGCGGCGCAGCACCTGTCCGACGCCGTGCGGATCCTCACCGTCAGCCATCAGGACCCCGCCGAGAACCAGTGGGCCGAATGGGACCGGCTGCACGCCTGGCTGCAGACCACCTACCCCGCCGCCCACGCGGCGATGACCCGCGAGATCCTGCCCAACCGGGCGCTGGTCTACACCTGGACCGGATCGGACCCGGCGCTGGCCCCGATCATCCTGATGGCCCACCAGGATGTGGTGCCGGTGACGCCGGGCACGGAGGCGGACTGGAAGCACCCGCCCTTCGCGGGGGTGATCGCCGAGGGCGCGGTCTGGGGCCGCGGCTCGATCGACGACAAGGGCTCGCTGGTGACCATCTTCGAGTCGCTGGACGCCCTGGCCGCCTCGGGCTTCAAGCCGAGGCGCACGGTGATCGTCGTCTCCGGCCAGGACGAGGAAGCCGGCGGCGCCGGGGCCCAGGCCGCCGCCGCCCTGCTCAAGGCGCGCGGGGTCAAGGCCGAGTGGGCGCTCGACGAGGGCCTCGCCGTGGTCACCGACTTCCCCGGCGTCGACCGGCCGGTGGCGGCGATCGGGCTCGGCGAGAAGGGCTACGCCACGCTGAAGGTCGTGGCCCGCGCCCAGGGCGGCCACTCCTCCGCTCCGCCGGAGGAGACCGGCGTCGAGACCCTGGCCCGGGCCGTGCTGGCCATCACCGGCAAGCCGTTCCCGATGAAGTTCGAGGGTCCGGGCGCGGAGATGATCAAGGCGGTGGCGCCCTACAGCGGCCTGGCCACGCGGGTGGTGGTGGCCAACGCCTGGCTGTTCGAGCCCCTGCTGATCGGCCAGCTGTCGAAGAGCCCGGCCTCGGCCGCGGCCCTGCACACCACCATCGCCCCGACCATGCTCAAGGGCAGCCCGAAGGAGAACGTGCTGCCCCAGGACGCCACGGCCTGGATCAACTACCGCATCGCGCCCGGCCAGACGCGCGAGGACGTGATGGCCCGCGCCAGGGCGGCGACCAGGGGGCTGGCCGTCGAGCTGTCCTGGGAGCGGGTTGGCAACGACCCCTCGCCGGTGTCGTCGACCCGTTCCCAGGGCTGGAAGCTGCTGGCCGCCCTCGCCTCGGACGGCGGCCGCCTGCCGGTGGCGCCGGGCCTGGTCACGGCCGGCACCGACAGCCGCCACATGACCGACGTCGCCCGGGACGTCTACCGCTTCGCCCCGATGCGCGCCTCGATCGGCGAGTTCGGCATGATCCACGGCACCAACGAGCACATGAGCCTGGAGAACCTGAAGCGCATGACCGACTTCTACACCCGTCTGATCGCCACGGCGGCGGGGTAGCAGTTGTCCTTCGGCGCGCGCTTCGCCACAGCGTCATAAGGCGGTAGAAGCAGACATGGCGGATGATGCATCGAAACCTGCGGCGAAGGCTAAGACCGCCCGGATGAAGTTCGGGGAAGGGCTGCTGCGCGACTGCTGGTACTTCGTCTGCCAGTCGCGCGACCTGAAGCCCGGCAAGCTGCAGCGGTTCGAGCTGCTGGGCGAGCCGGTGCTGGCGGGCCGGCGGCGCGATGGGCAGGCCTATGCGATCAAGGACATCTGTCCGCACCGCGCGGCGCCGTTTTCGGCCGGCAAGCTGGTTCCGGAGACGGGGGGCGGCGAAAGCATCGAATGCCCCTATCACGGCTGGCGGTTCGGGACCGACGGGGCCTGCGCGGCGATCCCCTCGCTGGTCGACGACCAGGCCATGGACATCTCGCGCATCAGGGTGCGGCGCTATCCCGTCGCCGAGAGCCAGGGCATGGTCTTCGTGTGGTTCGCCGCCGATCCGCGTTTCGGCCTGACCGCCGAGGGAGAGCCGGATGGACCGCCGCCGGTGTTCCCGGGCGCGGAAGGCCGGCCCGCGATCGTCGAGCACATGGACTTCGACACCCATATGGACCACGCGGTCGTGGGGCTGATGGACCCGACCCACGCCCCCTACGTCCACGAGGCCTGGTGGGCGCGATCCTCAAAGCGCCAGCACGACAAGGCCAAGGCCTTCGAGCCCGGCGAGCAGGGGTTCGTCATGACCCGCCATGCGACGAGCAAGGCCAACCGCATCTACGCCATCCTCGGCGGCCAGCCGATGACCGAGATCAGCTTCCGTCTGCCCGGCTATCGCTGGGAGCACGTCCAGGTCGGCCGTTTCCAGCTGCTGGCCCTGACCTGTCTGACGCCGATCACCGAGACCCGGACCCGGCTGACCCAGCTGATCTGGTCGGACCACCCGGCCATGGCCCTGCGCTGGCTGATCAGGCCCTTCGCCCGTCGCTTCATCCGCCAGGACGGCGACATGGTGAACCTGCAGAACGAGGGCCTGCGGTACGACCCTTCACTGCTGTGGATCGACGACGGCGACACCCAGGCCAAGTGGTACCAGCAGCTCAAGCGCGAATGGACCGCCAGCCGGGCCGAGGGCCGGCCCTTCGCCAATCCGGTCAAGCCGATCACCCTCCGCTGGCGCAGCTGAGGCCGCGACCTCGCGTCCCGCTTGCGGCCGCGTGACAAGTCCGCCCGCCCGCCGTTAGATCGCCGGATGCACAGGCGCGTCTTCGCCATCGCCGTTCTGGCCGCCCTCGCCGCGCCCGCCGCCGCCCAGGAACGGACGCCGCCCGAGCGGCAGACCCTGATCGACCTGGCCTATGCGCTGGGCGAGAGCCACGCCCTGCGCCAGGCCTGCGAGGGCGAGGGCGACCAGTACTGGCGCGACCGGATGATGCGGCTGGCCGACACCGAGGCCGCCGACGCCGCCTTCGACGGCCGGCTGAAGCAGGCCTTCAACAGCGGATTCGCCACGCGCCAGACCGAGTTTCCGACCTGCAGCCCGGCCAGCCGCAAGGCCGAGCAGGCGGTCGCCCGCAAGGGCCAGGACCTGGCCGGCCGCATGAGCGCCATCACCCACGCCGTGCGGGACCTGGGCTCCGACGCGCCGAAGGACGAACCGGGGGTCGACGAACCGGATTCCGTGGCGAGACCGCCGGCCCCGCGCTAGACTCTCCCCTTGGTAGAAACCGGGGAGGGGTCGCATGACCTTCACCATCTTCACCGTCGTCCTGCTGGTCCTGGCGCTGTTCCTGCTGTTCAGCGTCATCAAGATCGTGCCGCAGGGCCGGGAATTCACGGTCGAACGCTTCGGCCGCTACACGCGCACGCTCAAGCCGGGCATCTCGCTGCTGACGCCGTTCATCGAGACCGTCGGCCGGCGGGTCAACATGATGGAGCAGGTGCTCGACGTGCCCCAGCAGGAGGTCATCACCAAGGACAACGCCGTGGTGAAGGTCGACGGCATCGTCTTCATCCAGGTCATGGACGCGGCGGCGGCGGCCTACCGTGTGGACAACCTGAACTACGCCATCAGCCAGCTGTGCATGACCAACCTGCGCACGGTGGTGGGCTCCATGGAGCTGGACGAGGTGCTGAGCCAGCGCGACCAGATCAACACCCGCCTGCTGGCGACCATCGACCACGCCACCGGCCCCTGGGGCGTCAAGGCGACGCGGATCGAGATCAAGGACCTCACGCCGCCGCCAGACATCACCAACGCCATGGCCCGCCAGATGAAGGCCGAGCGCGAGCGGCGGGCGGTGATCACCGAGGCCGACGGCGAGAAGCAGGCCCAGATCGCCCGGGCCGAGGGCTCCAAGCAGGCCGCCATCCTCGAGGCCGAGGGCCGGCGCGAGGCCGCCTTCCGCGACGCCGAGGCGCGGGAGCGCGAGGCCGAGGCCGAGGCCAAGGCGACGGCCTATGTCTCCGAAGCCATCGCCCGCGGCGACATCAACGCCATCAACTACTTCGTCGCCCAGAAGTACGTCGAGGCGTTCGGCGCCCTGGCCGGCAGCCCGCACCAGAAGACCGTGATCGTGCCGGCCGACTTCGCCGGCCTGACGGGCACGGTCGCCGGCATCGGCGAGCTGGTGAAGACCCTGTCGGCCGACGCGCGGCCGGCGGGCGGCGCCCCGGCCGGCGGGGCGGTTCCGCGCACGAAGGGCTGACCGCCATGAACCCGCTGCTCGACCTCTATCTCGACCAGACGCTCTGGGTCTGGCTGGCCGTCGGGGCGATCATCCTGGCGGCCGAGGTGGCCACCGGCTCCGGCTGGCTGCTCTGGCCGGCGGCCAGCGCCGGGCTGATGGCCCTCCTGTCGCTGGTGCTGCCCGGCGGGCCGGCCGTGGACTGGGCCGTGTTCAGCGTGCTGACCATCGCCTCCACCCTGCTCGCCCGCCGCTACCTGCCGCGCAACGCCTCCGGCGAGGGCCCCGACATCAACGACAACATCGGCCGACTGGTCGGCCAGCAGGGGGTCGCCGTCGGCGCGTTCGAGCATGGCCGCGGCCGCGTCTTCGTCGACGGCAAGGAGTGGGCGGCGATCGCCGAGGACGGATCCAGCCCCAAGCGCGAACAGGCGGTGGAGGTCGTCGCCGCCGAGGGCTCGGTGCTCCGGGTGAGGGCGGCGTAGGGGACAATCGAGAGACGCCCCCCGCGGCCCCCTGTCCTTCAGCGATTTTCGTCCAGCCAGGTGCGGAGGGCGACGAGGAACGGCAGGGCGGCCTCGAACTCGCCGTCGGTGAAGGCCGAGCGCATGGCCTCCAGGCTCGGCCGCACCGCCATGATCGCGGCGTCGTACGCGCGCGCGCCCTCGGCCGTCAGAGACACGCGCTTGCGCCGGCCGTCGGCCTCGTCGCCGACGACGCGGACGAAGCCCTGGGCCTCGAGCCGCTGCAGGGTGTTGGTCATCGCCCCCTTGGTCACCTGGAAGGCCCGCGCCAGCTGGGCCGGGCTCTCCTCGCCGCCGCGGCGCATGAAGTGGGTCAGCACGCCGAATTGCGCGGCGCTCATGCCCTCGGGCAGGCTGCGTTCGAGGCGGGCGTTGGCCAGCTGGCTGATGATGCTGATTTCGGTCATCACCCGAACATCGGGGCGGTCCTTGGGCTGGGGCGCCATCAGACCGCCCTCAGCTGGGCGGCCAGGCCGCGGCGGGGCGCGGGCGGGACCGCGGCCTTCGGAAAGCCGAACCGGGCGAGCATCTGGATCCGCCCGCCGCCGGGGGCCAGCTCGCGGTGAAGCGCGTCGTAGACCGGCTTCTGGGTCGCGTACTCCTGCAGGCCCTGGCTCCAGGGGTGCATGGCCAGACCGAAGCGGGCGGCGGCGAGATTGGCCAGAAGATAGGCCCGGCCGGCGGCCATCTGTTCGGCGCGGCTGTCGGTCGCCGTGGCGATCCAGAGGAAGCCGCGGCTGGTGTCGGCCGCGGTCTTCAGGAACTTCAGGGCCTCCTTGAAGGCCGTCGTGCCCGGGGTGGCCATCTTCTCCTTCGTGAGGACGCCCAGGGCGTTCATCGCGGTCATCGCCGGGGCGTCGAGCGAGATCCCCCAGGGATGTTCGGCCACGGCCCGGGCCCCGATGAACGTCCGCTCGACGCTCTCGCGATGGGCGGGCGGCGTATGCGCCTCGATCTCGGCGCCCCGGTAGACCAGGCCGCGCAGCCGCTCGACGCGGTCGGGCGCGACCGTCACGTTGCAGTCCGCGCCGGGCGTCGGCCGGAACGCGCCGAGCAGGTTGGCCGCCATCGAGGCGTCGACCACCTGGTCCGTGAACGGCCCGCGGTAGGTCCGCCGCGCGGGCGCGCTGGCGAACAGCGGCGCCCGCGCCGCGCCGCCGCCGAGCCTCAGCCGGAACAGCGGTCGTCCGTCGAGCCGGGGATGGGCTTCGCCGTCCGGGAACAGCGACGTCTCCGCGCCCGCGCCCTGCTCCGCCAGGGCCATGGTCAGCAGCTCGAGAAAGGCCCCGCAGCCGATGACGATCTGGCGGTTGAAGGGATCGGTGACCGGCAGCAGGCGGGTGCGGTCGATGTAGAGGGCGATCTCGTCCGGCGTCGACAGGTCGACGACCCAAGGCTGCATGTTGTGCGGATTGGGCGCCAGGATCGCCCACGACAGGGCCTTGCGACGGATGTCGGTCTCGCCCGCGCCGGGGTTCGTCCAGGCCGACCGGGGATCGGCCGTTCCCGCCGGCGCGCAGCCTGCCGCGGCGAAGATCGCGCCGCCGCCCAGCACGCGGATGAAATCACGCCTGTCCATGACTCGATCTCCGTTCACCGTTGAACGGAACAATATCGTTCAATGTTAAACTGTCAAGCCTCGCCGAGCAGCTCGCGCATCCCCAGGCGCGCCAGCTCGTCGGCACGCTCATTGAGCTCGTGGCCGGCGTGACCCTTGACCCAGCGCCAGTCGACCTCGTGCCGGGCGCGGGCGGCGTCGAGGCGCCTCCAGAGGTCCTCGTTCTTCACCGGGCTCTTGTCGGCGGTCTTCCAGCCGCGCGCCTTCCAGGCGTGGATCCACTGGGTGACGCCGTTCCTCAGATACTGGCTGTCGGTGTGAAGCTCGACGCGGCAGGGCCTGTTCAGCGCCTCCAGGGCCTGGATCGCCGCCATCAGCTCCATGCGGTTGTTGGTGGTCTCCGCCTCGCCGCCGCGGATCGCCTTCTCGTGCCGGCCGGAGATGAGGATCGCGCCCCAGCCGCCCGGCCCCGGATTCCCCCGACAGGCCCCGTCGGTGTAGACAAGCACCTTCGGCGTCATCAGGCCGCGCCCAGCAGCGCCAGGCCGGCGCGGTGAACGGCGAGCTTGCGCTCGTATTCCATCGGATCCTTGGGACGCACCAGCGCCCCCTCGGGCGTCGCCCCCCAGTCGTTGAGCCGGGTCAGGAAGAAGCGCATCGCCGCCCCGTGCGCCAGCAAGGGCAGGGCCGCCCGCTCGGCCGCCGTCAGCGGCCGGTGCTGCTGGTAGCCGGCCAGCATGGCCCCCCCGGCGGTCAGGTTGAACGACCCATCCGGCTCGAAGCACCAGGCGTTCAGCGCGATCGCCAGGTCGTAGGCGAGGGCGTCGTCGCAGGCGAAGTAGAAGTCGAAGGCGGCGGCGAACCGGCCCTCGCGGAAGAAGACGTTGTCGGGGAAGAAGTCGGCGTGGATCACGCCCGAGGGCAGGTCCCGCGGCCAGTCGCGCGCGAAGAGGCCGAGATCGCCGGCGATGACCGCCGCCAGCCCGGGCTTCAGCCCCTCCGCCTTGTCTGAAAGCCGCTCGAACATCGGCGCCCAGGCGCCCTGGCCGAGGTCGTTGGCCCGATGGCCGGGATAGCCCCGCCCCGCCTGGTGCAGCCGGGCCAGGCCCGCCCCCGCCTCGCGGCAGTGGGCGACCGTCGGCCGGCGGACGGAGATTCCGGTCAGGAACTCGACGATCGCCGCCGGCTTGCCGCGCACCTGCTTCAAGGTCCGCCCCTGCCGGTCCGCCGCCGGCCGCGCGCTTGGAAAGCCGTGATCGGCCAGCCAGGTCAGCAGGTTCAGGAAATAGGGCAGGTCCTCCGCCCGCACCCGCCGTTCGTAGAGGGTGAGGATGAAGCGCCCCGCCTCCGTCTCGAGCAGGAAGTTGGAGTTCTCCACCCCCTCGGCGATGCCCTTGAAGGCGATGGCCTCCCCGAGATCGAAGTCGGCGAGCAGGGTCGCCAGCTCTTCGTCGCTGATGTCGGTGTAGACGGCCATGCGCCCGGGATGCGGGACTCAACGGCGGCGGTCAAGGCGCGACGTCAGTGTTGCATAGGCTCTATGCCGTCAGGGCCCGGGGCAGCTTGAAGGTCACGGTTTCGGTCGTCGGGGCGACGTTCTCGATGGTCAGGTCGAAGCGGGTGGCCAGGCGCTCGATCAGACCCTCGACCAGCACTTCCGGCGCCGAGGCGCCGGCGGTCACGCCGACGGTCGAGACCCCCTCCAGCCAGGCCCAGTCCAGCCCGTCGGCGTCATCGAGCAGCCGGGCCGCGCGCGCGCCGCCGCGCAGGCCGACCTCGACCAGTCGCACCGAGTTCGACGAGTTCCTGGATCCCACCACCAGCAGCAGGTCGCTGGCCGCCGCCAGGGCCTTGACCGCGTCCTGGCGATTGGTGGTGGCGTAGCAGATGTCTTCCTTGTGCGGCGCGGCGACGCCGGGGAAGCGCCGCTGGAGCACGCCCACGATATCGGCCGTGTCATCGACCGAAAGCGTGGTCTGGGTCACGAAGGCGACCTTGGCCGGATCGGCCGGCTGATAGGTCTCGGCGTCGGCGACGGTCTCGATCAGCGTCACCGAGCCGGGCGGCAGCTGGCCCATGGTGCCGATCACTTCCGGATGTCCGGCGTGGCCGATCAGCACGATCTCGCGGCCCGCGTCATGGTGACGCTGCGCCTCGACGTGGACCTTCGAAACCAGCGGACAGGTGGCGTCGAGATAGAGCATCCGCCGCGCGCTGGCCTCGGTCGGGACCGACTTGGGCACCCCATGGGCCGAAAAGACCACGGGCCGGTCGACGGGCGCCTCGTCCAGCTCCTCGACGAACACGGCGCCCAGCGCCCTCAGCCGCGACACCACATGGCGATTGTGGACGATCTCGTGCCGCACGTAGATCGGCGCGCCGTACTTCTCGATGGCCCTCTCGACGATCTGGATGGCGCGGTCGACGCCGGCGCAGAAGCCGCGCGGGCTGGCCAGCAGCACCTTCAGCGGCGGCCTGGTCGGGAGGGGGTCTCGCATGCGCGCAAGGTAGGGCCTGCGGCCTGTTCCCGCCAGTCCGGGCGCGGTTCGCTCGCCCCGCCGGCGAAGGCGCGTTGCGAGGCCATGCATATGCCTTTATCAGACAGCATCAGCTTTCCGGCCGGGACCCTCCGCCGGTTTCCTTCGCAGTCCGGACGTAACATGCGCCGTTTCCTGACCGTTGGCCTCGTCGGCCTGTTCGCCGCGAGCTCCCTGGCCGCCGCCACGCCCGCCCTGGCGCAGGGCCGGGGCGAAGCCGACCGTCGTCAGGAGGAGGAAGCGGCCAAGAAGAAGAAGCGCGACCAGGAGTGGAATCAGCCGGCCGCGCCGCTTCCCCAGCTGCGCAACGCCGGCCCCTGCCCCTATGTGAAGGTGCTTTACGACGCCGGCCGCTATGTCGAGTTCAAGGACGGCCGCGAAAGCGCCGCCAACGTGGGCTGGACCGGCGAGATCCAGGGCGTTTCCGCCGGCTGCGCCTACAAGGACGACGAGCCGATCAAGGTGCAGGTCGAACTGCTGTTCGCCATGGGCAGGGGACCGACGGCGGAAGGCTCGGGCAAGACCTATCGCTACTGGGTGGCCGTGACGGCGCGCAACAACGACGTCATCGCCAAGGAATACTTCGAGCTGCCCGTCGGATTCCGGGAAGGCGAGGATCGCGTGTTTGTCCGCGACACGGTCGCCAACATCACCATCCCCCGCGCGGCCGCCGACACCAGCGGCAGCAATTTCGAGGTTCTGATCGGCTTCGACGTGACGCCGCAGATGGCGGCGTTCAACCGCGACGGCAAGCGTTTCCGCGTCAACGCCGGCGCGCCGACGGCGGCCTCCACGACGCCATGACCGACCTGAGACGGTCCCTCGGCGAGGCGGTCGCGGCCGCCTTCGCCGCCCAGGGACTTCCCGCAGAACTCGGCCGGGTGACCGCCTCGGATCGCCCGGACCTCGCTGACTTCCAGTGCAACGGCGCCCTGGCCGCCGCCAAGGTCGCCGGCAAGCCCCCGCGCGAGATCGCCGCGGCCGTGGCCGACGCCCTGGCCGGCCGCCCGGAACTGCAGGCGGTCGAGATCGCGGGGCTCGGCTTCATCAACCTGCGGGTCAGCGCCCGGGCCCTGTCCGACCGCGCCCGCGAGGTCGCCGCCGACCCGCGCGCGGGCGCCGGGGCGGTCGCCGAGCCGCGGCGGATCCTGGTCGACTACGGCGGCCCCAACGTCGCCAAGCCCATGCACGTGGGCCACCTGCGCGCCTCGATCATCGGCGAGAGCGTCAAGCGCATCTATCGCTTCCGCGGCGACGAGGTGCTGGGCGACGCCCACTTCGGCGACTGGGGCTTCCAGATGGGGCTGCTGATCGTCGCCGTCTGCGACGAGATCCCCTTCGTGCGCACCCTCATGGAGCGGCTCGGCGACGGCGCCCGCCCGCTCGGCGAGGGCGAACAGCGCCAGGTCCTCGACGCCATCGGCGACCAGGTCGACCTGCCCATGCTGGACCGGCTGTATCCCGAGGCCGCGGCCCGGGCGAAGACCGATACGGACTATCGCGACCGCGCCCGCCGGGCGACGGCGGAGCTGCAGAACGGCCGCACCGGCTATCGCCTGCTGTGGCGGCACTTCGTCCGGGTCAGCCGCGTGGCGCTGGAACGCGAGTTCCACGCCCTGGGCGTCGACTTCGACCTCTGGAAGGGCGAAAGCGACGTCGACGCCCTGATCGAACCCATGGTCGCCGAACTGGACGGCAAGGGGCTGTTGGTCGAAGACCACGGCGCCCGCATCGTCCGCGTCGCCCGGCCGGACGACCGCCGGGAGTTGCCGCCGCTTCTGGTGATGTCCTCGGAAGGCTCGGCCATGTACGGGACCACCGACCTGGCGACGATCCTCGACCGCAAGCGCTCGTTCGATCCCCACCTGGTGCTCTATTGCGTCGACCAGCGTCAGGCCGACCATTTCGAGCAGGTCTTCCGCGCCGCCTGTCTGGCCGGCTACGCCCGCCCCGGCTCGCTGGAGCACATCGGCTTCGGCACCATGAACGGGCCCGACGGCAAGCCGTTCAAGACCCGCGAGGGCGGCGTCCTGAAGCTGCACGATCTCATCGAGATGACCCGCGCCAAGGCGCGCGAGCGGCTGCACGAGGCGGGCCTCGGCAGCGAGCTGGCGCCGGAGGAGTTCGAGGACACGGCCCACAAGGTGGCCGTGGCGGCGCTGAAGTTCGCCGATCTCGGCAATTACCGCGGCACCAGCTACGTCTTCGACCTCGACCGTTTCTCCAGTTTCGAGGGCAAGACCGGGCCCTACCTGCTCTACCAGGCGGTGCGCATCAAGTCGCTGCTGCGGCGGGCCGAGGGCGAACGGCTGACCCCCGGCCGGATCACCATCGCCGAGCCGGCGGAACGGGACCTGGCCCTGCTGCTCGACGCCTTCGACGCGGCCCTGGCCGAGGCCTACGACAAGAAGGCCCCGAACTTCGTCGCCGACCACGCCTACAAGCTGGCCCAGGCCTTTTCGCGCTTCTACGCCGCCTGCCCGATCCTGCAGGCCGGCGACGACGCCGTCGCCGCCTCCCGCCTGGCCCTGGCCGCCGCCACGTTGAAGCAGCTCGAGCTGGCGCTGGACCTGCTGGGCATCGAGACGCCGGAGCGGATGTAGGGTCCGGGCCCGCTCCCGCGACATCCGTGGCTCCACGCCGAACGGCCGCGTCCCTGATGTCGAGGCGTCCATTGACTCCGACCCTTCCCTCCCGCACACACCCCCTGTCTCGCGGGAGACGTCGGGATGCGAATCCCGAGGCCGAAGGCGCAACCGCCCCGGAAACGCTCAGGCAAAAGGACCGCGGGAAGACCAGAACGCTGGAAAGCGCCGCGTCCGTGGCGCGCCGAAGGAGCAAGGACCACCTGGTGGTCTGAAATCTCTCAGGCCCGGAGACAGCGGGGGCGAATCGGACGGTCGTCGACCGGACGAGACGCATCGACCCCGCCGGAGCCCAGCGTGCCAAATCCCGTCGAACCAGCCGAGCTCAAGAAGACCCCGCTCCATGACGCCCACGTCGCCGCCGGCGCGCGCATGGTCCCGTTCGCCGGCTATTCCATGCCGGTGCAGTACAGGGACGGCGTGCTCAAGGAGCACCTCTGGACCCGCGAAAGCGCCGGCCTGTTCGACGTGTCGCACATGGGACAGGCGCGTCTGCGCGGGGTCTCGCCGCTGTCGGCGTTCGAGGAGATCGTCCCCGGCGACTTCATCGGCCTGGCGCCCGGCAAGCAGAAGTACAGCGTCCTCCTGAACCGCCAGGGCGGCATCATCGACGACCTGATGGCCTCGCGGCCCGACGACGACGGCCTGTTCGTGATCGTCAACGGCGCCTGCAAGGACGGCGACTTCGCCTTCATCGCCGACGAGCTGACGCCGCAGGTGGCCATCGAACGCCTGGAGAACCGCGCCCTGCTGGCCATCCAGGGGCCGAAGGCGGTCGAAGTGGTGGCGAAGCACATCCCGGAAGCCGCCAGCAAGGTGTTCATGGACAGCTGGGCGACCACCGGGTTCGGCGTCGACGTGCTGATCTCGCGCTCGGGCTACACGGGCGAGGACGGCTGCGAGATCTCGGTGCCGGCGTCCGCCGCCGTGGACGTCTGGAACACGCTGCTGTCGGACGAGCGGGTGCGGCCCATTGGTCTCGGCGCGCGGGACAGCCTGCGGCTCGAGGCCGGGCTGCCGCTGTACGGCCATGACATCGACGAGACCACCAGCCCCATCGAGGCCGCCCTCAATTTCGCCGTGGCGAAGAAGCGCCGCGAGGCGCGGGACTTCCCCGGCGCCGCCCGCATCGCCAGGGAGCTGGCCGAGGGCCCGGGCCGGGTCCGCGTGGGCCTGAAGATCCTCGAGGGCGCGCCGGCCCGCGAGGGCGCCGAGATCGCCGACGCGGACGGCAGGGTGGTCGGCAAGGTCACCAGCGGCGGCTTCGCCCCCTCGCTCGGCCACCCCATCGCCATGGGCTACGTGCCGCCCGCGCTCGGCGCCGTGGGCGCGCGCCTGAACGTCATCGTCCGGGGCAAGCCCGGCGCCGCCGAGGTGGTCGCCATGCCCTTCGTCCCCCATCGCTACGTCCGCAAGGTCTAGGAGCCAATCATGCGTTTCACCAAGGATCACGAGTGGGTCCAGCTCGAGGGCGACATCGCCACCGTCGGCATCACCGCCTACGCCGCCGAGCAGCTGGGCGACGTGGTGTTCGTCGAGGTTCCCGAGGTCGGCAAGACCGTCAGCCAGGGCGACGGCCTGGCCGTCGTCGAAAGCGTCAAGGCCGCGTCGGACGTCTACGCCCCGGTGTCGGGCGAGGTGGTCGAGGCCAACACCGCGCTCGGCGACGCGCCGGAGACCGTCAACGCCGTCCCCGAGGCCGGCGGCTGGTTCGCGAAGCTCAAGGTCAGCGACCCCTCGCAGGTCGAGGCCCTGATGGATCGCGCGGCGTACGAAGACTACCTGGGCACGCTGTAGCTTTTCCCCTCCCCCTCGATGGGGGAGTGTATCCGTTGACCTGGGCGAAATGCGCCGATGGCGCAGAGCCCGTTGAGCTCATCCCCGCCCCCTGTACGTCCACCTCCATCCCCGGCCCTTCCTCCATCGATGAGGAAGGGAGAACAAGCGGACCTCCCGTATGCGCTACCTCCCCCTCACACCCAAGGATCGTACGGAGATGCTCGGCGTCATCGGCGCCGGCTCCATCGACGACCTGTTCGTCGACGTGCCCGCCGCGGCCCGGCGGAGCGGCTTCGTGGACCTGCCGCATGTGGCCGGCGAGATGGAGGTGGAGCGGGAGCTCTCCGCCCTCGCGGGCCGCAACCGCGCCGCCGGGGCCGGACCGTTCTTCTGCGGGGCCGGGGCCTATCGCCACCATGTCCCGGCCAGCGTCGATCATCTGATCCAGCGGTCGGAGTTCCTGACCAGCTACACGCCCTACCAGCCCGAGATCGCCCAGGGCACGCTGCAGGTGCTGTTCGAGTTCCAGACCCAGGTGGCGGCCCTGACCGGGATGGAGGTGGCCAACGCCTCGCTCTACGACGGCTCCACGGCCTGCGCCGAGGCGGTGATGATGGCCCAGCGGGTCACGCGCCGGGAGCGGGCCGTCCTCTCCGGCGGCCTGCATCCGCACTACGTCGCCACCACCGAGACCCTGGCCCGGGCTGAGGGCATGGAAGTCGTGTCCCTGGCGGCCGCCGTCGACGCCGAGGCGGCGGTGATCGACGCCATCGACGCCCACACCGCCTGCGTCGTGGTGCAGACGCCGAACGTGTTCGGCACGGCGACGGATGTCACGAAGATCGCCGAGGCCGCCCACGCCGCGGGGGCCCTGCTGATCGTGGTCACCACCGAGGCCGTCTCGTTCGGCCTGCTGAAATCGCCCGGCGAGATGGGGGCGGACATTGCGGTGGCCGAGGGCCAGTCGATCGGCAACGCCCTGAACTTCGGCGGCCCGTATGTGGGCCTGTTCGCCTGCCGGGAGAAGTTCGTGCGCCAGGCGCCGGGCCGCCTCTGCGGCGAGACGGTCGACGCCGAGGGCCGCCGCGGCTACGTCCTGACCCTGTCGACCCGCGAGCAGCACATCCGCCGCGACAAGGCGACCTCGAACATCTGCACCAACAGCGGCCTCTGCGCCCTGGCCTTCAGCATCCACATGTCGCTGCTGGGCGAGACGGGCCTGCGCCGGCTGGCCGCCCTGAACCACCAGCGGGCGCGGGAGACGAAGGCGGCGCTGGAGGGCGTGAAGGGGGTCGAGGTGCTGACGCCCCGCTTCTTCAACGAGTTCGCCGTGCGGCTGCCGAAGCCGGCGGCCGGGGTCGTCGAGGACCTGGCCTTCAAGGGAGTGATCGGCGGCGTGCCGTTCTCGCGGCTCGATCCCGCCGCGGGGATGGACGACGTGCTGCTGGTCGCAACTACCGAGACCGTCACCGGCGAGGACATCGCCGCCTTCAAGACCGCCCTGGCGGAGGTGCTGGCATGAGCCTGACGCAGCTCTCCCTTCCCCCTGGAGGGGGGAAGGGCCGGGGATGGGGGTGGGAGAGTGTCCGCTCCAGAAGCCCCGGAGCGCCGCGCTCAAACGTCGTCGCCAGGCCGGCTCGACCGGCGCCACCCCCAGCCCTGACCCTTCCCCCCTCCAGGGGGAAGGGAATGCGTTCCGGAGACTTTTCGTGAGCACGACCATGAACACGGTGGGTCGCCCCACGCGACCGGACGCCATTGAAGCAGCTGGATCGGTCCCCGCCACCCTGACCGGCGGCCGCGGGCTGCTGCAGGACGAGGCGCTGATCTTCGAGATGGACGGCTGGAGCAAGACCGGCGTCGATCTGCCGGACGCCGAGCGCCCCGCCGACGATCTTGACGGGCTGCTGCGGACATCGCCCATCGGCCTGCCCGGGCTCAGCGAGCCCGAGGCCGTGCGCCACTATGTGCGCCTCAGCCAGAAGAACCATGCCATCGACCTGGCCCTCTATCCGCTGGGCAGCTGCACGATGAAGCACAACCCGCGCCTCAACGAGAAGGCCGCGCGGATGGCCGGTTTCGCCGACATCCATCCGCTGCAGCCGGTCTCGACGGTGCAGGGGGCCCTGGCGCTGATCGACCGGCTGGCCCACTGGCTGAAGACCCTGACCGGCATGCCGGCGGTGGCCATGACGCCGAAGGCCGGCGCCCACGGCGAACTCTGCGGCCTGCTGACGATCAAGGCGGCGCACGAGGCGGCCGGCCAGGGCCATCGCAAGACCGTGCTGGTGCCGACCAGCGCCCATGGCACCAACCCGGCCACGGCCGCCTTCGTCGGCTACAGCGTCGTCGAGATCGCCCAGACCGACGACGGCCGCGTCTGCCTCGATGACCTGAAGGCCAAGCTCGGCCCCGATGTCGCCGCGATCATGGTCACCAACCCCAACACCTGCGGCCTGTTCGAGCGGGAGGTCGTCGAGATCGCCCGGCTGACCCACGCGGCCGGGGCCTACTTCTACTGCGACGGGGCCAACTTCAACGCCATCGTCGGCCGGGTGCGGCCGGGCGACCTGGGCGTCGACGCCATGCACATCAACCTGCACAAGACCTTTTCGACGCCGCACGGCGGCGGCGGGCCGGGCGCGGGGCCGGTGGTGCTGAGCGCGGCGCTGGCCCCCTTCGCGCCGGCCCCCTGGGTGACGCACCACGAGGGCGGCTTCCGGCTGGTCGAGGAGGCGGCCGGAGAGGCCGCCGCCGCCTTCGGCCGGATGAGCGCCTTCCACGGCCAGATGGGCATGTTCGTTCGCGCCTACGCCTACATGCGCAGCCACGGCGCGGACGGCCTGCGCCAGGTGGCCGAGGACGCCGTGCTGAACGCCAACTACATCAAGGCCCGCCTCAGGGACCTGATGAGCCCGGCCTTCCCGGACGGCCCCTGCATGCACGAGGCGCTGTTCGACGACGCCTGGCTGGAGGGGACGGGAATCACCACTCTCGACTTCGCCAAGGCGATGATCGACGAGGGCTTCCACCCGATGACCATGTACTTCCCGCTGGTCGTCCACGGGGCGATGCTGATCGAGCCGACCGAAACGGAGTCGAGGCAGGAGCTCGACCGCTTCATCCACGCCCTGCGGGCGCTGGCGACCGCCGCGAAGTCAGGAGACGTCGACCGCTTCAGGGGCGCGCCTTTCCACGCCCCGCTGCGGCGCCTCGACGAGACCCAGGCCGCCCGCAAGCCCAGGCTGCGCTGGCGACCTGAGGCAATTTCGCCACTGGCGGCGGAATAGCCGTAAACCGACACATTAAGTGTTCGTCAGACAAGGAACGGGCCCCTTTACGCCCCGTTCCGGCTGCACATATCCCATGATGCAGCGACGCGGCCGGTCCGGACGCGGAGCCTGAGCCCCGCGTTCGTGACCCCATGTCCCATATCCTGACGATGCCCCGCGCCTTTACGCCCGCCGACGACGCCACCCGCGAACTGTTGGCGCGCGCGA
This sequence comes from Pseudomonadota bacterium, assembly GCA_049323695.1. Taxonomy (GTDB): domain Bacteria; phylum Pseudomonadota; class Alphaproteobacteria; order Caulobacterales; family Caulobacteraceae; genus Caulobacter. Next base: position 3,435 of record JBMOOF010000020.1, on the reverse strand, counting down.
GCCGCTGGCTGTTCGTGGCGCTGGGGCTGGCGATCGTCGCCGCGGGGATTCTGGTCGCCCCCCTGCCCGGGCCCGGCGGCATCCCGGTGATCGTCGTGGGCCTGATGATCACCCTGCGCAACAGCTTCTGGGCCAAGCGCCAGTTCATCCGCTTCCAGCGGGCGCATCCGAGGATGGTGTTCCCGATCCGCCGCCTGCTGCGCCGCGAGCCAGAGGTCTTCCCCGTGGCCTGGCAGAGCGTCCTGCGGATCGAGCGGGTGGTCCTGGCGAAGCGCTATCGCGTGGCCAGCCGGCTGAGGAAGCGTTTCCGGCGGCGGTAGAGCCTCCTTCAATTCGTCATGGCCCGCTTCATGCGGGCCGCCCATGCGTGGCGATCAAGCCGGGAGGGCGCGGATTGCTCCGCGCCCTCTTTACCTACGCCGTGCGCCTGGGTGGCCCGGACAAGCCGGGCCATGACGGTGAATTGGCTACTGCAGCCGGCCGGCCAGGCCCTTGATGGCGTCGTCGACCAGCGGATCGGTTTTCGCGCCCGAGAGACGGCCGGCGAGGATCCGTTCGGCCGCCTGGGCGGCGAGTTCGGCGGCGGCGGCCTTCACCTCGGCCGCGGCCTGGGCCTCGGCCGAGGCGATCTTACGCTCGGCCAGGGCGGCGCGGCGGGCGATCTGCTCGTCCAGCCTGGCCTTGGCCTCGACGGCCAGGCGGGCGGCGTCGGCCTGGGCGGCCTCCAGCAGTTCGGCGGCCTGACGCTCGGCCTCTTCGCGCTGGGCGCGGATGTCAGCCAGCAGGGCCTCGGCCTCGGCGCGCAGCCTGGCGGCTTCGTCGAGGTTCTGCTGGATGGCGGCCGCCTTGCCGTCGATCATGCCGGCGATCAGCCCCCGGGCCTTCCACCAGACGATGGCCAGAAACAGCACGAGGCCGACGCCCGCCCAGAATTCCGGGTTGGCCGGGTTCCAGAAATGGCCCTCGAGAAATGCGGGCATCAGGTGGTCCCTCCGGCGGCCTTCAGCTCGGCGGCCGTCGCCGCCTTGCCGGTCAGCTTCTCGACGATCGCCCTGGCGGCGTCGTCGGCGATGGCCGCCACGCTGACCATGGCGCGTTCACGCATGGCGGCGATGCGCGTCTCGGCCTCGGCGACCTTGGCTCCGATTTCAGCGTCGGCGGCGGTCGACTTCTCGGCCGCCTCTCCGGCGGCCCTGGCGCGGGCGTCGGCGGCGAGGCGCTGCGACTGGGCGCGGGCCTCGGCGACTTCGGCCGCGGCGGCCCGCGCCTGGTTCTCGGCCTCGGCCTGGACCTGCCTGGCCGCTTCGAGCGCCCCCGCGATCATGCCGGAACGCTCGTCCAGCACCTTGCGCAGGCGCGGGGCGAAGACGCGCGAGATCAGCACGTACAGAATGACGAACAGCACGAGCAGGTAGGCGATCTGTCCGCCCCAGTGCTCGAACTGAAACTGAGGCACGCCGCCGCCCGAGCCATGCTCGGTCGCGGCCTGCGCGCCCTCGGCGCCGTGCGGGGTCGAGGCCCCGTGAGGATCAGCCATGACCTATCCGTCCCGTGGAAGGTTCGGCGACGCCAGGGAGGCGCCGCCGCTCATCCGGTCCTCAGACCTGGGCCGAGAAGATCAGGAAGCCGAGCACGAAGGCCAGGATGCCCAGGGCTTCGGCGAGCGCGGCGCCCACGAACAGGTTGCCGATCTGGCTGGCGGCGGCCGACGGATTGCGCAGGGCGCCCGACAGGAAGTTGCCGAAGATCGTGCCCACGCCGATGCCGGCGCCGATCATGCCCAGGGTGGCGAGGCCCGCACCGATGTACTTGGCGGCTGCAGCGTCCATGATTGTCTTGTCCTAGTTGGTCAGAAAGGTGGGTTGGAGTGGCTGGATCGGCCCGCGTTTTAGTGGGCGTGATCCAGATTGACCACATCGTTCAGATAGATGCAGGTCAGGATGGCGAAGACGAAGGCCTGGAGGAACGCCACCAGGAATTCCAGCGCGGTCAGGGCGACGACCATCCCCATCGAAACCAGGCCGACGGGCGGGCCGATGAGCATGCCGAGGCTGCCGATGGCGGCCGCCGCGACAAAGCCGGCGAACACCTTCAGGGCGACGTGGCCGCCCATCATGTTGCCGAACAGACGAAGCGACAGGGTCAACGGGCGCAGGAAGAAGGAAATCAGCTCGATCAGGCCCACGAACGGCCGCATCACCAGGGGCGCGCCGGAAGGCCAGAACAGCTTCAGGAAGCCGAACCCGTTCTTGGCGATCCCGATGACCATGACGAGGCCGAAGGTGATCAGCGCGAAGGTGACCGTGATCGCCAGCTGCGAGGTGGCGGTGAAGGTCAGCATCATGCCCAGCAGGTTCATGCCGAGGATGAGCAGGAAGATCGTGAACACGAACGGGAAGTACTTGCGGCCTTCATGACCGATCATCGACTCGGTCATGTTGTCGATCAGTCCGAACACGCCCTCGCCGACCGTCTGCAGACGGCCCGGGACGACCTTGGCGCCGGAGGTGACCGCCCACAGGAAGGCCACGATCGCGACGAAGACGATGGTCATCGCCAGGTGCGAATTGGTGAAGGCGAGATCGACCCGGCCGACGAACGGCAGAGTCACGTCGGGAAAATCCACGAGCTTGTGGATCTCGAACTGTTCCAACGGGCTGGCCATAGGGCCTTCGCGCTCCTCAGTCTTCCCTGGCGTTCGAGCCTTGCGCCTGCCGCGCGGCCTCTTCCGCCTTCGCCTGCGCCATCAGCCGGTTGGCCGTACGGCGCGCCATGTACAACGACAATGCAAAGCCCAGAAGGACTCCGCTGATGACACCCCACGGCGTCGTGTGGAAAAGCCAGTCCGCGACCGCGCCGCCTCCGATGCCGAGCAGCACGCCGCCCAGGAGTTCCGCGAGGATGCGGTAGGCCTGGCTGGTGGCCGTGGCCCCGGTGATCGGGGACGGCGCAGGTTGCGTGCGCGCCTTGAGGACCTTGGCCCGTTCGTCGAGGCGTCTGAGCGCCTCTTCGCGCGGGTCTGCGGCCTTGGGCATGGGAGCGGTCAGGTCCGAAATCCGCCGAAAGGAAGCCCTTCCGGCCCGGCTTGATCGCGGCGGAACCTATAGGCCGCGCTGCACTGCGTCAAGATTCGGCCGGGGGATTTTAAGAGATTGAAATTGCAGCGTAAAATCGATCCGGGCCGGCGGGTTGCCGCGACCGATCCCGCCGATCCCCCATTCGGCCGCGCGGGCCGGGTTCCGGCCTGACGCCGCCGGGTCGCGGAACAAAGGGCCCCGCGAGACCGTCAGGCCCGTCCCGGGAAGGGCGGTCGCCGGCAAGGCAAAGGCCCCGGTGTTTCCACCGGGGCCTCGCAGGTTCGTCGAACCGTCGGATCTGGATCAGAAGTTGATCGAGATGGTCGAGCGGCGGTTCAGCGGTTCCTTGACGCCGTCG
>JBMOOF010000019.1:0-19851 GCA_049323695.1 Pseudomonadota bacterium | reverse complement strand
CGGCGCTTCTGCGGCTGGGGCTGGGGCTTCTTCTGCGGCTCGGTGGCGGCCAGCGCCGCCTGCGCGGCCCCCAGCGCCCGGTCGTTGCGCCGGTCCCAGCTGGGGATGCGCTGGCGGGTGACCTTCTCGATGTCCTTCAGCAGCGGCCGTTCGTCATCGGCGACCAGGGCGATGGCGTGACCGTTGGCCCCGGCGCGCGCCGTCCGACCGATGCGGTGGACATAGGCCTCCGGCACGTTCGGCAGCTCGAACTGGATGACGTGCGTCACCCCGTCGACGTCGATGCCCCGGGCGGCGATGTCGGTGGCGACCAGCGCCCGCATTTCGCCGGCCTTGAAGGCGGCGAGCGCCCGCTCGCGCTGGCCCTGGGTCTTGTCGCCATGGATCGAGGCGGCTTCGACGCCGATGGCGGTCAGGCCCTTGGCGACGCGATCGGCGCCCCGCTTGGTGCGGGTGAACACCAGCACGCGCTTCAGCGCCGCCTCGTCGAACAGCTCGGCCAGCAGCACGCGCTTGCGCGCCGCCTCCACGAACAGGACCTTCTGGTCGATCTTCTCGACGGTGGTGGCCTGCGGCGTCACCGAGACCTTGGCCGGGTCGCGCAGCAGCTCGGCGGCCAGGCCCTCGATCTCCCGGGGCATGGTGGCCGAGAAGAACAGGTTCTGGCGGCGGTGCGGCAGGCCCTTCACGATCCGCCGGATCGGCTGGATGAAGCCCATGTCGAGCATCTGGTCGGCTTCGTCGAGGACCAGGACCTCGACCTCCGACAGGTTGGCGACCTTCTCGTTGAGGTGGTCGATCAGCCGGCCGGGCGTGGCCACCAGCACATCGACGCCGCCGGCGAGGGCGCGCACCTGCGGCCCGTACTTGACGCCGCCGAACACCACCTGGACCGTCAGGCCCAGGTTGGCGCCGTAGGCCTTGAAGCTGTCGCCGATCTGGGTGGCCAGTTCGCGCGTCGGCGACAGCACCAGGCAGCGGCAGCCGCGGCGCGGCGCGGCCTTCCTGTTTTCCGCCAGGCGGTGAAGGATCGGCAGGGCGAAGGCCGCCGTCTTGCCGGTGCCGGTCTGGGCGATGCCCAGCAGGTCGCGTCCGGTCAGGACGAGGGGAATGGCCTGCGCCTGGATGGGCGTGGGTTGCGTGTAGCCCTCGGCGGCGAGCGCCGAGAGCAGGGGCTTGGCCAGGCCAAGCGAAGCGAATTCGGTCATGAATCTCTTTCGTATGCGACGGACGCCGCATGGCCAGCGGGCCTGCGGTCGGCGGCGGGGTTCGTTGAAAACGCCCCGCGTATGGCGTCGCTATGGGGAAGATCGGTCAGGCCCGGGCGGAACCGTCTGGCTCCTTACGCGGCCGGGCGAAGGCCGATGGCGCGGCGAAAAGCGCCGCGACGCCGGGCATATGAGGCGCAACGCCTTGAAAGTCAAGGAAAAGGGAATGCACCCTTCCAACCTGGTCATGGCCCGGCTTGTCTGGGCCATGTCGCCGGGGCTCACCCGGCCTTCGACCGCGATTCCGCGAATCGGCAGGTGAGGGCCTCCAGGTTGTAGTTCAGCGACCGGTCCGCGAAGCTGTAGAACCACCACGCGTCCTCGGCCTCGACCGCCGAGGTCCAGGCCTCGTCGGCGGTGATCCGGCGGTCGGCGGCCAGCCGGCCCATGGCCAGATCGTAGTAGCGCTTGGAAAGCGTCTCCTGCTCCTCCAGCTGCGCCGGCGCCGCGCCCTGCAGCTCGAGCCGGGTCCTCTGGACCCCGTGCATCGTCCCGCAGTAGGTCAGCACCTGCCACCAGGCCGCGCCGTTCCAGACGGCGGCCGGGCCGGGCATGCCGGCGGCCTTCTTGTCGGCGGCCACGACCGGGGCGCGGGTGTAGCCGGTCTGGGCGAAGACTCCCGCGCCGGCGTTGGGCGGCTCGGACGCGCTCGCCGCGGCCAGCAACAGGCTCGCGCCAATCAGGGAGATCGCGGTCATGAGGTCGCCTCCGGTTCGACCGGGCATCCTGTAGCGGATCTGACGCGATCGGGGCGGCCCCCATTTGGGGGGTTAGAGCCCCACCCCGCCCACGGGGATCATCTCGAACCGTTCGCCGAAGCCGGCGATGATCGGGCGGGCCCGGGCGATGGCGGCCTGCACGGCGGGCAGTTTCAGCGAGTCGGCGTGATGCTGCTTCGAAGCCCAGGCCTCGGTGATCCAGACCGCGTCGGGCTCGGTCGGCGAGGTCGCCACCACATAGAGCAGGCAGCCCGGCATCGCGCCCGCGCCGTCAAGCAGACAGCCGATCAGCTTGTCCCGCCGGCCCGGCGCGGCGATCATTTTTCCTACGAGTCCGTATTTTTCAATTTCGTCGCCCATGGCGGCTCCTGGAACGAAGGCGGCGGCGGCGCCGGCGAGGGCGAGACGGCGGGTGGGCATGCCGCGACCCTGGCCGCGAACGCCGCCGCCGTCTGTCCCGGGCTCGACCGAACCGCGTTCCCCGAACATGAACATCACGTAATCAAATCCCTCCGGGCCGGTTCAGGAAGCGGGGCGCAGCGTCCTCCTCGCGAAATCACTCGCGGGGCCAGGGAGGCCAACATGTTCAGGACCATCGCTTCCGTCATCGCGTTCGCGGCGTCTGCGTCCGTCGCCGCGTCCGTCGCCGCCGAACCGTTCACGCCGGTCGCGCCCGTCGCGCCCGGACCGGCGCTGCCGACGCCCCGGCTCACGCCGGTCGCCTGCGCCGTGGACCCGGCCATCGCCAGCATCACCCTGACCAAGGGGTCCCGCCCCGGTCAGGTGCGGGTGAGCTACCAGATCGTCAACCGCGGCCGCTCCGCCTGGCGGTCGGGCGACGGCCAGCAGCTGGTCAACATGCGCGCGGTCAACAACAACACCGGCGGCGCCTTCACCAGCTCGGCCGCTCTCGCCAGCCGGGCCGCGGCCGGCGCCGTGATGCAGCGGTTCCTGTCGCCGTTCATCGACAACGCCTTCGACGCCTTCGAGTTCGGCGGCGAGGTCGAGGTGGCGATCGCCTACGATCCCGACATCCTGATCGACGGCAACCGCTGCAACGACGACATCAACCCGGCCAACAACTCCGCCCGCGTATCGACCGACCAGGTCGTGGACTTCCTGGGCGGCGGCGCGACCAGCCGGACCTTCCGATTCTGATCCGCGACCGCGCCGGGGCCGGTTCGTCAGGGACAGGCGCCTCCGGGCGCCTGTCCCGCGTCGCCGCGCGGCCGCTCCCGCGCGCCTTCCCGCTTGCCCAAACCTGACGGGGGCGTCACTAATCTGATCAATGATAACCACGCACCGGGAGAACGTCAGGTGGCCGACCGCTACGACTACATCATCATCGGCGCCGGATCGGCCGGTTGCGTCCTGGCCAATCGCCTGACGGAAGACGGGACAACCCGCGTCCTGCTGCTCGAGGCGGGCCAGAAGGACAACTCGATCCTGGTCCGGATGCCGGCCGGCGTCGGCAACCTGATCAAGGAGAAGGGGACCTATAACTGGGGCTTCTGGACCGAGCCCGAGCCCAACCTCGACGGCCGGCGCCTGTGGTGGCCGCGCGGCAAGGGCTGGGGCGGATCGTCCTCGATCAACGGCATGATCTATATCCGCGGCCACGCCCGCGATTATGACCAGTGGCGGCAGATGGGCCTCGCCGGCTGGGGCTACGGCGACGTGCTGCCCTACTTCAAGCGCTCGGAGGGCTTCGAGGGCGGCGAGGATCCCTGGCACGGCGGCGCGGGGCCGCTGCATGTCTCGAGGGCGTCGACGCCGAACCCGATCTACAGCGCGGCGATCGAGGCGGGCGCCCAGGCGGGGTATCTGACCACCAAGGATTTCAATGGCTTCCAGCAGGAGGGCTGGGGCCCCTACCAGCTGACCATCAAGGACGGCGAGCGCTGGAGCGCGGCCAAGGCCTACCTCTATCCGGCCCTCAAGCGCGCCAACCTGGCCTGCGTCACCGGCGCCCGGACCAGCCGCATCGTCGTCGAGGGCGGCCGGGCCGTCGGCGTCGACTACATCCAGAACGGCATCTCCGTGACCGCCCGGGCCGACGCCGAGGTGCTGCTCTGCGCCGGGGCGGTGCAGTCGCCGCAGATCCTCCAGCTGTCGGGGATCGGCGCTCCCGACGACCTGACGCCGCACGGGATCAGGGTCAGGCACGAGCTGAAGGGCGTGGGCGAGAACCTGCAGGATCACCTCGACGCCTGCCTGTCGTGGGAATGTCCCCAGCCGATCACCGCCTATTCGATGATCCGCGGCCCCCGCCAGCTTCTGACGGGCCTCAACTACATGCTGTTCAAGAAGGGCGCGGGGCGACAGCAGATGCTGGAATCGGGCGCCTTCCTGCGCTCGCGGCCCGACCTCGACCGGCCCGACCTGCAGATCCACACGGTGCTCGCCATCATGCAGGACCACGGCAAGGTGGTGGTCGAGAAGGACGGCTTCACCTTCCACGTCTGCCAGCTGCGCCCCGAGAGCCGCGGCAAGGTCGGGCTGCGGTCGGCCGACCCGAACGACGATCCGACCATCTTCGCCAACTACCTGTCGGCCGAGGAGGACCGCCGGGCGATGCGCGAGGGCGTGAGGATCGCCCGCGACGTGGCGTCGCAGAAGGCGCTCGATCCCTACCGGGCCTCGGAATACGCGCCGGGCAAGGCGGTGAAGACCGATGCCGAGATCGACGCCTGGCTGCGCCAGAAGGCGGAGACCATCTACCATCCGGTCGGGACCTGCCGCATGGGCGCGGCCGGCGACCCGCTGGCGGTGGTCGATGGCGAGCTGAAGGTCCAGGGCCTGGCCGGCCTGCGCGTCGTCGACGCCTCGGTGATGCCGACCCTGATCGGCGGCAACACCAACGCTCCCACCATGATGATCGCCGAGAAGGCCGCCGACATGATCCGCGGCCGCGCCGCGCTCGCCCCCCTGGACGCCCCGGTGTTCGACGGCGACGCGGTGAGGGCGGCGTAGTAGGATCCGCCGATGGAACACCGCCGCCTCGGTCGCTCGGACCTGCTGATCGCGCCGCTCATGCTGGGCGGCAACGTGTTAGGCTGGACGGCGGACGAGGCGACCTCGCACGTCATTCTCGACGCCTTCGTCGCCGGCGGCTTCAACGCCGTCGACACGGCCGACGTCTATTCGGCCTGGGCGCCGGGCCATGTGGGCGGCGAGTCCGAGCGGGTCATCGGGACCTGGCTCAGGAAGCGGGGCCGGCGCGACGACGTCGTCATCGCCACCAAGGTCGGCGCCTGGCCGGCCCATCCGGGCCTCAAGGCCGCCAATATCGTCGCCGCCTGCGAGGGCTCCCTGCAGCGGCTGCAGACCGACTACATCGACCTCTACCAGGCCCACCGCGACGATGCCGACACCCCGCAGGACGAGACCATGGAGGCCTTCGGCCGCCTGGTGCGGGCGGGAAAGGTGAGGGCGATCGGCGCCTCCAATTTCGAGGCTGAACGGCTGGCCTCGGCCCAGGCCGCCGCCGTGGCGAAGGGCGCGCCCCGCTACGAAACCCTGCAGCCGGCCTACAACCTGATGGACCGATCCGTCGAGAAGGGCCTTCAGCAGCTCTGTCTCGACCAGGACGTCAGCATCATCAGCTACTACGGCCTCGCCAGCGGCTTCCTGACCGGCAAGTACCGGACCGAGGCCGACCTCGGGAAAAGTCCGCGCGGGCGGGCGGTGGCCAGGCACCTGGCCGACGAGAAGGGGCGGCGGGTGCTGGCGGCGCTCGATGCGGTGGCGGCCGAATGCGCGGCCTCGCCGGCGCAGGTGGCGCTGGCCTGGGTCATGGCCCGTCCGGCGGTCGCCGCTCCGATCGCCTCGGCGACCTCGCTGGCCCAGCTGGAGGACCTGATGGGCGCGGCCCGACTGTCGCTGGATCCGGCTCACATCGCCCGCCTCGATACGGCGAGCGCCTGAGCCGAGGTCAGGCGATCCGGCGTCCGTCGACGGCGGCCAGGCGCAGGGCGGGCGCGGCCCCGCCGCCATCGGCGCTGACGACGGCGGTCAGGGCCAGGGTCCGCACCGGCCGGCCCATCAGGCGGGCGAGGGGCGCAGTCGGCTGGTAGAGGCCCAGGAACCGGTCGACCTCGCCGCCGGGTCCGGTCATCGGCGCCAGCAGCATCTCCAGGCCGACCGCGGGAACCCCGTCGGCGACCAGGTCGGCGGCCAGCACCACCGCCTCGGCGCGGCGGCGGGCGATGTCGAGGGCCGACTTCAGCGGCCAGCGGTCGGCCGGCCGCCACAGCTCGAGCAGGCAGCGGCCGCGCAGGTCGGCGCGATGCAGGTCGGCGACCAGGCCGCCGACGAGGCGGAAGGGAAAGGTCCCCCCGGCCGATCGACCGACGACGAAGGTCTGGGGCAGCAGCGGGTGGAAGGCCATCGGGTCGATGTCGGCGCGACGCGGCGCTCCGCCGGGCCCGGCCCTGCCGCGCCAATACTCCGTCAATCGTTCCGTGTTGGGATGGACCATGGCCCGGCTCCCTGCCGTGGCGGCTCCTGGCGGCCGCACAGGGGTTGCAGGAAAGCTCCAGGCCAGGTCCGCGGCGTCTCAATTCGGGACGGAAAGGCGCGCTCCGGCGCGATTCTTGCACGTGGAAGGGGAAGATTTCGCGGAGGAGGCTCGCCGATGGCGCCTCGGAACCTGTTGATGGCCCTGTTCGGGGGCATGCTGCTGTGGCTGGTCTCGTCGGCGGTTCCGGGCGAGGACGCCAAGGCCCAGTGCTGCGCGCCCCCGCCGCCGTGCTGCACGGCGCCGCCCCCGCCGCCCTGCTGCACGCCGCCCACCCCGCCGCCCTGCTGCACGCCGCCGGCGCCGCCGCCCAGGCCCCCGAGCCCGCCGGGCTGCTGCGCGCCGGGCGGACGCACCAACATCATCGTCAACGCCAACTCGGTGGCGGTCTCGGTGGCCGGCGCGGGGTCGGGCGCCGGCGGCGGCGCGGTGGTCTACGGCGGCGGCGGAGGCGGCGGCTACTATGCGCCGCCCACGGCGACCGGCGTGATCCAGGGGCTCGACGTCCAGGGCGTCCGCAAGACCCGCCAGGTGGCCTATCAGGCGACCCGCACGGCGACCCGCCGGGTGGTCATCCAGGCCTTCTGCCTCGACGACCGCGACGTGCCCCATCCGGCCAGCCAGGTGTTCCCCGAGCGCGAGGTGGACGAGGCCTACGACGGCGAGCTCTACCGCTGCCTCGCGGGCACGCGGATGCAGGTGACCATCGCCGAATACCTCGACAAGGTCTCCTTCGAAGGCGGCCAGACGATGATCTGCGCCAAGGGCGAGGCCCTCTACCGCACGAGGGGCGGCGCCGAGGGCGGCCAGCTGGCCTGCCGGCCGCAGAAGCCCGCCCGCGACTGCAACGAGCGCAGCCTGCTCCGCCGTTTCGGCGCCGGGATCAAGGTGCTGACCATTGTCACCCTCGAGACCTACACCGCCTATCGCGAGGAAGTGGTCACCGAGTCGACCGCCGCCAGTTTCAGCATGAGCCTGGACGGAGGCGTGGGCGGCACGATCTACTGACCGCGGGCCGCGTCGTAGCGGGCCCACATCGGCCCGCAGTCGATCATCGTCCCCTCGTCCATTGACCGGTCGATGGCCATGACCGTCAGGCCCGCCTCCATCGAATCATAGGGCGTCACCGGGAAGGCGGCCCGGCCCTCCAGCGCCGCCAGCAGGTCGCGGGCCATGGCCTGGTCGGCGCCGTTGTGGCTGTCGGCGCTGCGCCCGCCATAGTCGATGCGCTCGGGCTTGCCGCGGTCGAGCACGCGCCGGACCATCAGGCGGTTGCGCACCAGGTCGGCGATCAGGGCGCCGTCCGCGCCGGCCAGGTACCAGCGCCGCTCGGCCAGGGCGACCTGGCTGTTGGCGTGGAAGGAAAGCCGCACCTGGTTGGCGTACTCCACCAGCGCCACCTGGTGGTCGGCGACATCCATGTCGGACTGGAAGCTGTCGTTGGCGCCCGACCAGCCGGAGTCGCGCAGGGCGAAGGCGGCCTCGCCGGTGCTGTAGACCCGCGGCCGCGCGCCCCGTTCGGGCGTGAAGATGCGGCGGCCGCCGAAGCTGGCGATGCGGGCGGCCCGCGCCCCGGCGAGACGGCCGAAGATGTCGAAGTCGTGGCAGACCTTGTCGAGCAGGAAGGAGCCGCCCCAGGCCCGCCTGCGCCGCCAGTTGCGGGCGAGATAACCGCCGTGCTCGGGCGGAAGGTGCTCGGTCGCGTCGATGGAGACCAGTTCGCCCAGCTCCCCCGCATCGACCCGGGCGATCACTTCCCGGACGATCGACATCGAGCGCAGGACCAGGCCGATGTAGAGCGGCGGCGTCCCGCCGGCCGCCAGTCGCCGGGCCAGGATCTCCGTCTCCGCCTCGGTGCGCACGATCGGCTTCTCGGCGAACACCGGCCAGCCGGCGTCCAGCGCCAGGCCGAGGTGCTCGAGGTGCAGGTGATTGGGCGAGCCGATCATCAGGAGGTCGTAGGGCCCGCCGGCGACCAGTTCGGCGACGTCGGCGCAGGCGCGGCCGGCGTCGATCCCCGCCCCGGCCAGGATCGGGGCCCCGACCGGCGCGGGATCGACGTGGGCGGCGACCTCGAGCCGCCAGCCCACCTCCTGCATGGCCGCCAGCACATGGGCGATGCGCTGGCCCAGGCCGACGACGCCGATGCGCCAGGTCTTCATCCGCTCCCCGGACCTATTTCGCCGCCGGCCGGACCACCAGCTTCCAGGCGTCGGCGACGTCGAGATACTCGCGGGCCGCGGCCTGGACGTCGGCGGCGCTCACCCGCTCGTAGCCGGCCACGGCGGACCGGATCGCGGCCAGGCGGCGCGGGTCGTCCTGGGCGCCGCCGAGCTCCTCGAGCCAGTACTCATTGGTCTCCCGCCGCTTGGCGAGCGACTCGATCCTCGGCGCCTTGGCCCGCGTCAGCTCGTCGGCGGTCGGCGGCGCGGCCTGCAGATCGGCGACGATCTTGAGGGTGTCGCGGAAGAAGCCGTCGATCTTCTCGGGCGGGATCTCGACCCGGGCCGACAGGTAGCCCCAGCCCGGCCAGACGTCGCTGGCCGTCCAGCCGACGCCCGGCGAATAGGTCGCCCCCTGGGCTTCGCGCAGCTCCTCGGTCAGGCGCAGCTCGATGATGTCGGCCAGGATCGCCGTGTTCCGCGCCTTCTGGACGTCGGCGAAGAAGTCGTCCGTGCGCCAGGCGATGAGGGCGATGGACTGGTCCGCCCGGCCCTTGTGGGTGAGCACGACGGGTTCGACCGCCGGGGCCGGGAAGCCGACGCCCGCCGGCGCCGGGGCCGTCGAGGGCGCCCGGGCGGGGAGGGCGCCGAACGTGGTCGCCACCGCGTCGATGGCCTTCTCGACCGTGATGTCGCCGACAATGACGATCTCGATGGGCGCCGTGGCCAGCGGCGGGCCGAAGGCCCCCGCCAGGCTCGCGGCGCTGGCGTCGGCGATGTCGTCCTTGCCCGGCCAGGTCCAGCGCCGGTCGCCGCGGTGCAGCAGCCCGGCGAGGTCGCGGCCCAGCACGCCGTTGTCGGTGGCGTCGTACTGGTCGCTCAGGGTCGCGGCGTAGGTCTTCATCCGCTGCATCGCCTCGGGCCGGAAGCCCGGCTCGACGGCGTAGGCGGCCAGCACCTGCAGCTGGGTCTCGATGTCTTCCGGCCGGGTCGCGCCCGACAGCACGAAGGCGTCGTCCTCGACCCCGAAACGGGCGCCGTACACCTTGGAGACCAGAATCCGCTCCATGTCCTCGGAGCTGATCTGCTTGAGTCCGCCCTCGACAACGGCGCCCGCGGCCCAGGCCATCGCCTGGCGGTCGGCCGCCAGCGAGAGCAGGCCGTGACCGATGCGGGCCTTCACCAGGACCTGGTCGTCGCGGAACCGGGTCGGCTTCACCGTCAGGCGCACGCCATTGGCGAAGCGCACGAACACGGTGTCGAGGTCGATGACCTCGCGCCGGTCGGCGACCTCGCCGACGGGGCCGAAATTTCCGTAGGGCCAGGTCACCTGCCGCGGGGCCTCGGGCTCGGCGACCGCGACCTGCCGCGACTGGTTCCAGGCCGTCGCCAGGGCCGCCTCGTTGCCCGCCACGGGCGTCGGCGTGGCGAGGAAGACCAGCGGGCCCGAACCCTCGAACGCCGCCTTCACCGCCAGCGACACGGCCTGGGCCTTGAGGTCCTTGACCGCGGACTCGAAGATCTCGAGGTCCTGGGCGGGGCTGGTGATCACATCGTCGTCGCCGATCCCGTCGGTCATTTCGTTGGCGAGCGCCGGGGTGCGCCGGGTGGCGGCGGCGGCGACGCGGCTCTTCAGCCAGACACGATAGTCCTCGATCTCGCGGTCCAGTTCGTCCTGGCGGACGCCGAACCGGACGAGGCGGCGCTGCTCCTGCTCGGCGGCCGCCAGGGCGGCCCGCCACTCGCCCGGCCGCGCCGTGACCTGGATGGTCGTGACCCTGGCGGCGTCGAACTGGTCGCCGGAGAAGCCGCCGCCGCTGATGAACGGCGGCTCGGCCGATCGGGCGAGCGCCTCGAGCCGTCGATTGAGCACCGCGAAGCCGAGCTGCTCCATCCATTGCTCGCGCCGCTTGCCGAGGGAGTCGGGCCGCAGGTCGGGGCGGGCGACCCAGCCGATCTGCAGGGTGGTCGGGGCGCCGGGCTCCACGGCGATCTGGGTCTCGAGCCCGCGCCTGGCGATCGTTCCCATGTCGGGTTCGGCGCCCGCGGGCGCTTCGTTGCGCCAGTCGCCGAAGGTCGCCCGGATCCTGGCCTCCATCACCTCGACTTCGAAATCGCCGACCGCGACCAGCACGGCGCGCTCGGGACGATAGAAGGCGCGATAGAAGGCCGTCAGCTGAGCGGCGGGCGCCGTCCTCAGCACCTCGACCTGCCCGATGGGGTAGCGGTCGGGCGGCAGCATGCCGCGGAAGATGAACTCGGTCCGGGCCTTGTAGATCCGCCAGCCCGGACTGTCCCGGGTGCGCTCCTCGGACAGCACCACGCCCCGTTCGCGGTCGACGGCGCCCGGGTCGATCAGCAACTCGCTGGCCGTCTCGCGCAGCACCTTCAGCGACAGGTCGACCGTCTCGGCGTCCGTCTGCGGCAGGTCGAGCTTGTAGACCGTCTCCTCGAAGCCGGTGGAGGCGTTGGTGTCGGCGCCGAAGGCCAGGCCCCGCCGCTCGAGCATCTTGACCATCTCGCCCTCGGGAATGCCCTTCGAGCCGTTGAAGGCCATGTGCTCCAGGAAGTGCGCGAGTCCCTGCTGGGCGTCGGTCTCCATCAGCGAGCCGGCGTCGAACCGCAGGCGCAGGGAGGTCTGGCCGGGCGGCGTGGCGTTCCGGACGATGGCGTAGCGCATGCCGTTGGGCAGGGACCCGAAGCGCACGCCGGGGTCGGGCGCGATGTCGGTGATCGCCTGCGGCCATTGCCCCGGTTCCAGCCGCACGGCCCTGGCCGCCGGCTCGGCCGGTCCGCTCTGTCCGGCGGGCGCCCTCCCGAAGTCGAGCCTGGGCAGCTTCGGCAGCTTCTCGCGCCAGCCCGCGCAGGCGGCGAGCGAGAGGGCGGTCGCGACGACGACGGCCGCGCGCAGGACGGATTTCATCGGGGGAGGGGCTCGGTCTTGAACAAGGTTGCGCACCTTCGCCGCGCGAAGAGGCGAAGGCAAGGCGCGTTCATGGCGCCCCCCGGGACCGATCGTCCCGGTTCCGGTCAGCCGAACAGGCTGGACCAGCCCGTCCCGGCGAGCGCCTGGTCGACCGCCTTCTGGGCGTTGCGGTCGAGGGTGGCGTACTCCTCGCGCAGCCAGGCCAGGCACTTGGCCTGATACGGGAAAGCCTGCTGGGTCCAGGCGTGACCGTCGATGATCGTGTCGACCGTCTGCGCCCCGGCCGCCACCGCGGCGGCGTTGGCGAGCAGCAGCGGCGGATAGACCCGGCCGGTCTCGGCCAGGATCGCCTTCAGCGTGTCGGGCAGGTCCGCCGGGTCGGACCAGCCGTCCTCCGACGGCTCCAGGCCGCACAGGTCCTCCATCATGCCCAGCCAGCCCAGCACCCGCGGCGCGCGGGACTCGGCGATGGCCGTCGGCGTCGGGTCGAATCCGGCCAGTTGCGTCAACTGGCCGAAGACGGCGAAGTCGCCCGCGCCCGGTCGATCGCCCAGCAGGAAGCGGTGGCGGCCCAGATGGCGCTCGAGCAGGGTGACGAACCGGACGTAGCTGTCCTCGATGAAGGGACCCGTCGTCGGATTGGAGCCGACGTAGCGGAGGCGGCCGATCTGGCGCGCCGAGAACGCCTGGCCGGCCGCGGCCAGGCTGTCGTCGTCGAGGGGCGCAGGCCCCCAGGACGGCAGCACGCCCGCCGCCTTGTCGATGTCCGCCCGGTACGCCCAGCGATAGTGGAACATGGCCTTGGTCAGCCATTCGTCGCCGTAGTCCTCGATCAGCGAGTCCAGGAAGGCGAGGGCGGGGTTGGCTGGACGAACCGGGCGGCCGACGTACTCGCGCTCGAACCGCCGGATGAGCGGCGTGGAGTCCGTCACGGCCTCGAGGTCGCCGGCGGCGCCGCGAAGATAGAAGGTCGGCAGCAGCGGGACCTTCGGACGCGGATAGTGGGCCGGCTCGCGTCCGCGATAGATCAGCCGGTAGGGAATGCGCCGGTAACGCAGGACCGCCAGCATCTTGCGGGTGTACGGCGAGCCGGGGGCACCGCTCAGCGGCAGGGCGTCCATGGCGATCTCCTTGGCCAATTGGCAGTGATCATGCCAATACATTCGCGCCACGACAATGGGCCCCGAGGTCCATTGCGGGCCTCGGCGGCCGCTGCTAGCCTTGTTGGATCGGGGTGAAACGGTCTCCCGGTCAGGCGCCAGCCCAAGCACCGTCGACGCCTTGTGCTGGAGGCTCGACATGGTCGCTGACCCGACGACCCGCGCCCGACGAATTCCCACCCGCTGGATCACCCGCGAGAAGCCCAAGATCGACCGCATCGCCTGCCCCTGGCTCGTGACCCGGTTCGTCGACCCGGACGCGACCTTCCTGTTCGCCCCGGCCGACCGGGTGGTCGAGGAGGCCGAGGCGCGCGAGGCGACCCCCTTCGACATTCCCGGCGTTCCGTTCAGCCACGAGGGCGACCTGTGCAGTTTCGACGCCTTCATCGCTCGGTTCGACCTGAACGATCCGGCGCTGACGCGGCTGGCGTGCATCGTGCGGGGCGCCGACACCGGCCGGCTGGACCTGGAGCCGGAGTGCGCCGGCCTGCTGGCCGTGTCGCTGGGAGTCTCGGCCATGGCCGAGGACGATCACGACGCGTTGGCGAAGGGCTTTCCGGTCTACGACGCCCTGTACGCCTGGGCCCGGCGCGCGGGCGACGAAACCCACGGCTGGCCGCCCCGTCCATGACGCCGAGCCTGCGCGATCTGACCCTGGCGTCGTTCCGCATCGGCTGCCTGGGATTTGGCGGGCCGGCGGGGCAGATCGCCCTGATGCACCGGGTGTTCGTCGATGAAAAGCGATGGATCGACGAGCCGCGCTATCTCCACGCCCTGAGCTTCTGCACCCTGCTGCCGGGGCCGGAAGCCCAGCAGCTGGCCACCTACGTGGGCTGGTTGCTGCGCGGAACGGCGGGCGGGCTCATCGCGGGCGGGCTGTTCGTCCTGCCGGGAGCGGCGGTGGTGCTGGCCCTGTCGTGGCTCTATGCCGCCCTCGGCGACGTGGCGCCGGTGGCGGCGGCCTTCGGCGGGGTCAAGGCGGCGGTGCTCGCCCTGGTGGCCGAGGCCCTGATGCGGATCGGCCGGCGGGCGCTGAAGACCCGCGCCGATCTCCTGGTCGCCGGCGGCGCCTTTCTCGCGCTCGGCCTGTTCGCCCTGCCGTTTCCGCTGGTGGTCCTGGCGGCCGCGGCGATCGGCGCCGCGCGCGGGGCGGGCGAACCGCCGTCGGCCGACCTGGACATCGACCGGTCCCCCGCGCCGCCGCCGGTCCGCCGCGGCCTGGCCGTCGCGCTGGCCTGGGCCGCGCTCTGGCTGGCGCCGCTCGGCCTGAGCGCGGCGGTCCTGGGGACGGGCCACTGGCTGACCGGCCTGGGGGCGGTGTTCGCGGCCCTGGCGGCGACCAGTTTCGGCGGCGCCTACGCTCTGCTGGCCTGGCTTCAGCAGCAGGCGGTGGAGACGCACGGCTGGATGACGACCGCCCAGATGGTCGACGGCCTGGGCCTGGCCGAGACCACGCCCGGGCCGCTCGTGCTGGTCAATCAGTTCGTCGGCTTCATGGCCGGCTGGAACGCGACCGGGGGCAGGGCGGCCTGGGCGCTCGCCGGCGCGGCGATGGCGCTCTGGCAGACTTTCGTTCCCTCGTTCCTGTTCATCTTCGCCGGCGCGCCCCACGCCGAACGCCTGCGGCGCAGCGCCGCCGCGCGGGGCGCCCTGGGCGCGGTCATGGCGGCCGTGCTCGGCGTGATCGCCAGTCTCGCCGTCTGGTTCGCGAGCCATGTGCTGTTCGCCGCCGGCGCGGTGACGCAATGGCCCTGGGGCGCGCGGACCTATCTGCCGGACCTGGCGAGCCTGGATATCGTCACCGCCGCGCTGGCCGCGGCCGCCGGCGTCGCCCTGGTCCGCTTCCGGGCCAATGTCGTGCTGGTCGTGCTCGCCTGCGCCGCCGCGGGGCTGGCGCGATGGGCGGCGGGGTAAGCCCTGGAAGGGGGCTCCTACGATCCCGGACGCGTGACGTAGAAGCTGGCGTTGTTGCCCACCGCGACCGACGAGCTGTTGACCAGGCGGCCGGAGCCGATCGAGGTCGTAGCCGTCGCGCCGACGTCGGCCTCGTTGGTCTGGCGGTTGCCGACGGCCATCGTCCCGGTGCAGGCCGCGCAGCTGTAGGCGGTCGCGTCGTTGCCGACGGCGGTGGCCCGGGCATAGCCGTCGTAGCCGTCGCTCCCGGTGAAGCTGGCGATGGCCTCGACCCCGCCGCCGGTGTTGAGCTGGACGTTCTCGAGCACGACGGCGTCTCCCAGCACGCCGGCGCTGGTCGAATTGCCGACGGCGAAGGCGGTCGCGGCGCCCTCGCCGAACTCGTAGGCCGTCCCCTCCGCCTGGGCGCGGACGTAGGTCTGGTTGAACTGGGTGACGTCGAGATCGAGCAGCGGGCCCTCGATCTCGCCGGCGGCGACGTTGCCGCTGGCGGTGGCGCTGGTCGCCGCCGTCTGGACGCTGCCATAGGCGGTGAACTGGCTCGCCTGGGTCAGGTCGCCGGTGTTGCTCTGGTAGACGACCGCCCGGGCGGCCGAGGTGTCGGTCCCGACCAGGCTGAAGGCGTTGCCGCTGGCCATGCCGGAGACGTCGGCGGTCCCGCTGACGTACTGGACGATGGCCCCGCCGTCGGCGAGCACGTCGGCGGCGGTGGTCTGGTTGGCCAGGACCCCGGCCGAGCCGTTGGTCAGGCCGAGGGAGATGCTGTTGGCGGCCGCCGTGGTGGCCAGGCCGATGTCCCCGGCCGAGGCGGTGGAGGCCTCCAGCATGCCCCGGGCGGTCACCTGCGGCGCGTAGGTGGAGATCTGGGTGTAGACGCCCGTCATCGTCCCCTGGGTCGCGCCGGCCTCGACGCCGTTGGCGATGGCCGTGGTGTTGATCTGCGAGGTCGCGCCCATGCCGGTGGTCACCTCGACGGTCGTCGTGGCGAGGGTCGCGCCGACCATGGTCTGGTTCGAGATGACCGACAGGTCGGCCCCGTCGACCGAACCGACAAGCGTGTTGCCGGTCGCGGCCGTCTCGGCGCTGACGCCTTCGTCGACCTCGACCACGTCGAGCGTCTGGCTCGAAAGGACGTCGCCCGCCTGGACCTGGTTGTTCAGGACCTCGCTCGGCGTCTGGGCCTGGCTAGTAGCGGCCCCGCAGAGCACGGCCAGCATCGGGATCGCGACGATCGTGCCAGCGATTGGGGTCTTCGCGCGTATCGCCATTGTTGGTTCCCAGGTTGTTGTAGGCCGGGACATAGGCGCCGGTCGCGCCGACGGTTCCGCCGAGCGGATCCACCGTCAGGCAGGCTTGCGGGCCCGGCATGCCGTAGAGGTTGGCCGACATCTCGACCACCGCCCGCTCGACCAGCGCCCGCACGGCCAGCTGAACCGGCTCCAGCGCGCCGGTCCCGCCGGAGATGTCGAAGACGTTGCCGTTCAGGAAGTCGAACAGGCCGATGCCCACTTCGCGGCCGACGATCTGCTTCTGGTAGGAGATGACGTCGACCACCTCGAGCGTGCGGGTGTTCACCAGCCGCAGGTCCATGGCGATGTTCATCACGAAGACGCGGTTGCGGAAGCTGCCCTTCAGCCCCTCGGCGTCCCGGTCGCCCGCGGCGAGGTCGCCGCCGGACGAGCGGATGTTGTAGTTCAGCTCGGTGATGCCGCCGGTGATGTAGAAGTCCGAGCCGGCCACCTGGCCCGAGAAGATCTTGCGCGGATCGACCGGCCCCTCGACGCCCGGGGTCGGGCCGTCGCTGATCAGCTTGTTGTTGGCGTACTTCAGCTCGAGTTCCGACACCGAGGTGTCGAAGCGCTCGACCATCTGGATGCCGGCCTTGCCGAGCGCGGTCATCGCCATCAGCGAGGCGCCCTGGGTCAGCTTGCGGCCCGAGCCGTCGGCTTCCTCCTTGCCGGTGTAGTCGCTGATGCGGCCGACCGAGATCCGCGGCGCGTGCAGATTGTACTGCCGGGCGTACTGGGCGATGCAGATCAGCGCCGGGGTGTAGGGCGTGGGGTTGGCCGTCACCGGCGCCGTGCCGATGGGCGAGGCGTAGAGGCCGCGCGGCCCCGCGGCCGGCGTCGAGGCGCAACCGGCGAGGGCCACGGAGGCCGCGCCGACCAGCGCGCCGGCGCGCTTTGCCGCGTCAATCATCGTCGTCCCCGCTGGCGCCGGCGCTCACGTTGCCGTTGTTGGTCTGCACCGAGGTGATGATGACGGTGTTGTAGTTGCCCTGGGTGACGACGACGAGGTTGTTGCCGATCGCCGTAGCGCTCCCCCCGCCGCCGACGCCGCTCGAGAACACGCCGCCGTCGATGCGCGAGAAGAAGCTCTGGTCGTCGCCCGTCTGGATGACCCCGTCGACGATCAGCCGGTTGCCCGACAGGTCGCGCGTGCCGTAGTCGACCCCGCGGCTCTCCTGGCCGGCCACGCGGCCGTAGCCCGCGTTGTAGGCGGCGGAATTATCCCTCATGGTCTGGGCGGCGGCGGTTCCGGCCAGGGCCAGACCCGCGGCCAGCGCCGCGCCGGCGACCGACGGCCTCGCTCGGGAAAACCTCGCCATGCAATAAACTCCGCGCGGGTAGGGTGCACGCCAGCGGACAAGCAATGGTCGTGCCAATTCAGGACAGGTTTCATCCTTCGCGCGAACGTCTCGCGATTTGGTTAAGGCAGTGGAGTTCAGGTGACCGATTCTCCAGAGTCGCGGCCGCCCGGTCCGCCCCGGGGGCCCTGGGACGATCAGTCGGGCGAGGGGGAACGCCCCTTCAACGCGCCGGCGGCCAGCGTGGCGCTGCTGGCCCTGCTCGCCGCCGCCTTCGCGGCGCAGCTGTTCCTGCTCGGTCCGGACGAGGTGGTGGCGGGCGCGCTGTCCGGCGAGGCGTTGCGCGCGGGGCGGTGGTGGACCCTGCTGACCTACATCTTCCTGCACGCCGGCTGGCTGCACCTGCTGATGAACGCCAGCGCGGCGGCGGCCTTCGGCCCGGCGGTGGCGAGATTCTTCGGTGCGGGCCCGCGGGCCGCCAGCGCCTTCCTGCTCTTCTTCCTGTTCTGCGGCGTCGCCGGGGGCCTGGCCTCGGTCGCCATGCACTGGGGCGGTCGGGACGCTGTCATCGGCGCCTCGGGGGCGATCAGCGGCCTGTGGGGCGGCGCGGCGCGGCTGATGGACCCCGGGCGGGGCCTTTCGGGCCCGTTCGAGGGGCCGGCGCGCGGCCAGCTCGGCGTGGTGGTCGTCTTCAATCTGGCGATCGCCGTGCTGGGCCTGGCGGGCGAGGCGGCCGGCGTTCCGTTCCGGATCGCCTGGGAGACCCACATCGCCGGGTTCCTCGCCGGTTTGCTGTCCGTCGGGACGTTCGCGCGCCTCGCACGGCCAAGTTACCGGGCGGAGCGTTGATTCCCCGCAAGGTTTGGGTGACCCTGTCGGCGCCAAGGATATGTAGAGGGAGGTGCCCGCGTGCTCGTTTCCCAGATCCTCAAGGACAAGGGCGATCTCGTCTTCACGGCGGGGCCCGGCGACACCATCGGCGGCGTGGCCGCCCTGCTTCACAGCCGGCGGGTCGGCGCCATGGTCGTCGTCGACGGCGACAAGGTCGTGGGAATCGTCTCCGAACGCGACATCGTGCGCATGGTCGCCGAGGAGGGCGCCGCGGCCTTGAACCGGCCCGTCGAGGTGTGCATGACCCGCGACGTGGTCTTCGCCACGCCGGGAGAAACGGTCGATTCCCTGCTCGGGCGAATGACCGACCGGAAGATTCGTCACCTGCCGGTGATGCGCGAGGGCCGGCTGGCCGGAATCATCTCTATCGGCGACCTGGTGAAGCACAAGATCAGCGAGGTCGAGGCCGAGGCCGACGGCCTCAAGGCCTACATCGCCGCGGGGTAGGGCGGCCCCGCCGACGCGGAGATCCGCCGGCCCTCGGCCGCGTCCGGACGCCTTGATCACACTGGAGAATCCCGGAGGCCGGGCGGCCGCGCCAGGGCCCCGCCGGTCGCCCGGCCGCGGCGCGCGCCGACCCTCCGGCCCCTCCGTCGACGGAAATCCGCGCCAAGGGGGTTGCCAGCCGGAAATCCGGCCCATATAAGCCGCGCCTCGCTCGGGCCCCGGCCCCTCCGGAGGAAAGAAAAAGGCCTTCGGCCTCTTGATTTTCGCGGGACGGGAGACTAGGTTCCGCAGCCTCAATCGACTCGGCCACAGGATTAAGAGGGTTTCCCTCCGGAGCCCTGCGGCCAGGTTTTGCCCCGAGACGGAGCGTCGCTCCGGACCTGGAAAAAGCCGAAAAGAGCCGGTTGACACCGAGAAACGGGGCGACTACATCGCCGCCTCTCGCCGCCGCCGGGCGCTAAACGGCGGGGCCGGAAAGTCCGGTCGGGTCTTTGACATCGTTGATTTGGAAAGAGAAACGCAGGCGGCGGCGTTCTGCGGACAGAGCAAGTCTGTCCAACGATACGCTGACAAATGCGGTCTCTTGAAGACACCATGAATATCGGTCGCCACGCCTCGGCGCGGCGGCCAATGTGAATGGGAACTCGTCAAGAAACTATGCAAACCAGAACGTTCGACCCTTCGGGGTCGAGTAATTCTGATGTTAGCGGTCAACTCAACCTGAGAGTTTGATCCTGGCTCAGAGCGAACGCTGGCGGCAGGCCTAACACATGCAAGTCGAACGATCCTTCGGGATAGTGGCGGACGGGTGAGTAACACGTGGGAACGTGCCCTTTGGTTCGGAACAACTCAGGGAAACTTGAGCTAATACCGAATGTGCCCTACGGGGGAAAGATTTATCGCCATTGGAGCGGCCCGCGTCTGATTAGCTAGTTGGTGAGGTAAAGGCTCACCAAGGCGACGATCAGTAGCTGGTCTGAGAGGATGATCAGCCACATTGGGACTGAGACACGGCCCAAACTCCTACGGGAGGCAGCAGTGGGGAATCTTGCGCAATGGGCGAAAGCCTGACGCAGCCATGCCGCGTGAATGATGAAGGTCTTAGGATTGTAAAATTCTTTCACCGGGGACGATAATGACGGTACCCGGAGAAGAAGCCCCGGCTAACTTCGTGCCAGCAGCCGCGGTAATACGAAGGGGGCTAGCGTTGCTCGGAATTACTGGGCGTAAAGGGCGCGTAGGCGGACAGTTTAGTCAG
>JBMOOF010000018.1:0-19899 GCA_049323695.1 Pseudomonadota bacterium | reverse complement strand
GCGGCGGGGGGTTACCGCCGCGGTCCGGGGACGGCCTCGCCGCCGCCCGCCCGCCGGAGGCCTATGCCGGTAAAGCGTCAAGAGCGCTGCCCGCCGGCGGCTCCCGGATAACGGACTTCGCGGAGCGTTCCAGTCCTGTCGAAACGGTTGTTCTTCCCATGCTCCGGGCAGGGCCCGGCGCTCCGCGATCCTCCCCGCCTTCACATGGCCTCGCCCGTGAAGCGGCGAGGCCATGCCCTCAAGGAGGCCGCATGGTCCGATCCCGTCAACGCCGCCACAGGCCCCGGCCGCCCACGCCGGAGGCCCTGGCCGCGGAACAGGCCGCCCGCGAGGCGCGCGCCCGGGAGGAGGCGGAGGCCACGGCCCAGGCGCGGAGGCTCCGGTTCCTCCTGCGCCGCTACGGCGCCCGCCAGAAGGCCCGCGCCCTCGCCGAAGGCCGGCCCTGGCCGCCGGCGGGGGATGACCCGGCCCCGGGGACGGATTAGGGACAGGTGGAGCTTTCCGCCCGCGACCCGCCCCGACCCCGTCTAGTTCACCCGCCGCGTCGCGCCCGGCAGATGCAGCGAGAACTCGGGAATTTCGACCTCAAACCGGCGGCCTTCGGCGGTGACCATCTGATAGGTCCCCCGCATGGCGCCGGACGGCGTGGCGAGCGGGCAGCCGGACTGGTAGCGGAAGGCCTCCCTCGGCGCGAGCACCGGCTGTTCGCCCACCACGCCCTCGCCGGTCACCTCGTCGACGCGGTTGAGGCCGTCGGTGATGATCCAGCGGCGGCTGACCAGCTGGACCGTCTCGCGCCCGTGGTTCTCGATCTCGATGGTGTAGGCCCAGATCCAGCGGCCCTTGGCCGGGTTCGACTCCTCGGAAAGATACTGTGAGCGGACGCGCACGAGGATGTCCTCGGTGCGGGCCTCATAGACCGGATTGTCGGCGCCGCGGCGGCGGCCGATGCGGCTCATGGTCTTCACGTTCCCAGCGCGGCGTCGAGCGCCCGGGCGATGTCGCGCGAAAGATCCTCCAGGTCCTCCAGCCCGACGGACATCCGCACGTAGCCCTCGGTCAGGCCGATCTCCAGCCGCTTCTCCTCGGGCATGGCGCGGTGGGTGGTGGTCGAGGGGTGGGTGGCCATCGACTTGGCGTCGCCCAGGTTGTTGGAGATGTCGACGATCTCCAGGGCGTCGAGGAAGCGCCAGGCGGCCTCCCGCGAGCCCAGGTCGAAGGCCATCAGGTTGGAGAAGCCGCTCATCTGCGCGGCGGCGACGGCGGCCTGCGGATGGTCGGCCCGGCCGGGATAGAGCACGCGGCGCACCCGGGCGCGGGCGGCGATCTGGTCGGCCAGGGCCGCGGCGGTGTCGGTCTGGCGACGGACGCGCAGGTCGAGGGTCTCCAGGCCCTTGAGCAGCACCCAGGCGTTGAACGGCGAGATGGCCGGGCCGGTGTGGCGGATGATGTCGCGATAGGCCTCCTCCAGCAGCGCCCTGCCGCCGAGGATGGCCCCGCCCAGCACCCGGCCCTGGCCGTCGATGTGCTTGGTCGCGGAATAGACGACGACGTCGGCGCCCAGGGCCAGCGGCTTCTGGAAGATCGGGGTGGCGAAGACGTTGTCGACGACCACCTTCGCGCCGGCCTCGCGGGCGATGGCGGCGACGCCGGCGATGTCGGTGACCTCGAGCAGCGGATTGGCCGGGGTCTCGATCAGCACGGCCCGGGTGTTCGGCCGCATGGCCGCGCGCCAGGCCGCAAGGTCGGCGGCGTCGACGAAGCTGGTCTCGACGCCGAACCTCGGCAGCCAGTTGGCGACAATCCAGTTGCACGAGCCGAACAGCGCCCGGCCGGCCACCAGATGATCGCCGGCCTTCAACAGGCCGGTCAGGGCGACGTGCACGGCCGCCATGCCCGAGGCCAGGGCGCGGCAATGTTCCGCGCCCTCCAGCAACGCCAGCCGCTCCTCGAACATCTGGGTCGTGGGATTGGCGTAGCGCGAATAGACGAAGCCGGGGTCGTCGCCGGAGAAGCGCCGGTCGGCGGCGGCCGCGCTGTCGTAGGCGAAGCTCTGGGTCAGGTAGAGGGCCTCGGCCGTCTCGCCGTGGTTGCTGCGCATCAGCCCGCCGCGGATCAGCCGGGTGGCGGGCTTCCACTCATTGGGATCTTCGGCCATGGCGCGGTTCCTTCGCAAGACGGCGGCATGAACCGGAAAGCCCCCCGCGAGGTCAACCCGCCCGGGCCCGCGGCGGCGGCGAAATCGCACCGGGCGGGGCGGAAATGGTTCCCGGCCGGGAACCTGACCGGCGTTACGCGAGTTAGGGGCGTTAACCTTGTCTCGTTTGGGCTACGGGGAGGCATAGATGCCGCTTGCGCTGATCTTTCGCGTTTTCGCCGCGATCCTGGGACTGCTGGGCGCGATCAACATCATCCTGCTGGTGCTGGCCGACGCCATCGCCCGCTATTCGCCGGTCCAGCTGCAGGCGGTCGGCGACATGACCCAGGCCCTGATGCTGTTCGGCGTCGGCGCCGGCATCTTCGTGCTCTCGCCGAGCGGCGGCAAGGCGCACCACTAGGGGCCGCCCGTCGGGGGCGCCGTCCGGCGGGAACTCGACGCTTGCCTTTGTCGCGCGGGGCCATGACAAATGGTCCGACGATGAACACCGTCAGCCCCGCGGGCATTCTCCCCTGCCAAGCCATCGAGGACCTGATCGCCCAGGAGGCCATCGGGTCGCTCACCCCGTTCGACGCCGACCAGGTCCAGCCGGCCAGTCTCGATCTGAGGCTGGGCGTGCGCTGCTGGCGGGTGCGCGCCTCCTTCCTGCCGGGCCGCCGGCGGGTGATGGAGCGCCTGCCCGATGTCGCCATGCACGAGCTCGACCTGAGCCAGGGCGCCGTGCTCGAGCGCGGCTGCGTCTACATCGCCGAGGTGCAGGAGCGGCTGGCCCTGCCGCCGGGGGTCTCGGCCCGGGGCAATCCCAAGAGTTCGACGGGCCGGGTCGACGTCTTCGTCCGCCTGCTGACCGACCACGGCCCGGCCTTCGACGACGTGGCCGAGGCCTACAGCGGGCCGCTCTATATCGAGATCGTGCCCCAGACCTTCTCGGTGCTGGTCCGGTCCGGCACGCGGCTGAACCAGCTGCGGCTCAAGCGCGGCCATCCGCCCAAGCTGTCGACGCGCAGCGTGGGGGTCGACCTGTCGGTCGGCATGGCCGGCTTCCGCGGCCGCCGGCACGCGGGGGTTATCGACCTGGACCACGAGGACGGCCACGATCCCCGCGATTACTGGGAGCCGCTGGAGCCGCGCCGGGGCGAACTGCTCCTCGACCCCAACGAATTCTACATCCTGGCCTCCAAGGACGACATCGAGATCCCGGTTCTGGAGGCGGCGGAGATGACCCCGATCGACCCGGCCGTGGGCGAGTTCCGCGTCCACTACGCCGGCTTCTTCGACCCCGGCTTCGGCGCCGACGAGACGCGCTCGCGCGGCTCCAAGGGCGTGCTGGAGGTGCGCAGCCACGAGGCGCCGTTCCTGCTCGAGGACGGCCAGACCGTCGCCCGCCTGGTCTACGAGCCCCTGACCGAGCGGCCCACCCGCCTCTACGGCGAGGACGGCTCGCACTACCTGCGCCAGGGGCTCAAGCTGTCGAAACACTTCCGGGCCTGGAAATGAGGCGGGCGGCGGGCGCCATCGGCCGGCTGGTCGCGGCTCTCGCCCTGGTCCTGGCGACGGCCGGCTCGGCCCTGGCCGCCCCGGCGCTGTGGGCGGTCCGGGACGAGGATTCGACCATCTACCTGTTCGGCACGATGCACATGCTGACCGACGAGGCCGAGTGGCGGACGCCGGACTACGACCGCGCCTTCGCCGCCGCCGCCAAGGTCTGGTTCGAGACCGACGTCGGCGCCGAGCCCGAGGTGATCGGTCCGCTGCTCTTCGAACTCGGCTTCGACATGGAGGGCCGCCTCAGCGACAAGGTCGGTCCCGAGACCATGGCGGCGGTGCTGGCGGCGCTGAAGGACCTGCCCGGCATCGATCGCGTCGCCGAGCACCTCGAGCCCTGGACGGCGGCCATGCTGGTGCAGCTGGCGCCGATGTTGAAGGATCCCGGCCTGGCGGGACCGGGGGCCGACAGCCAGCTCAACGCCGACGCCGCCGCGCGCGGGGCGGCGATCGCCTATTTCGAGACGCCCGAGGAGCAGCTGCGCGTCTTCGCCGATCTCTCGCTGGAGGCCCAGGTCCAGTTTCTCGAGGACAGCCTGCGCGGCGAGGCGGCCGGCGGCCTGGAGGTCGAGACCATGCAGGCGGCCTGGATCGCCGGCGACGTCCAGCTCTTCGGCGCCATGCTGACCTCCGAGATGCGCGCCCAGCGGCCGGAACTCTACGAGGCGCTGATCCGGCGGCGGAACCTGGCCTGGGCGCGGGTGCTGCAGCGCGAGATGGCGGGCTCGGGCGTGGCGATGGTCAACGTCGGCGCCCTGCATCTGGTCGGCGAGGACGGCCTCGTGACGCTGCTGCGCCGCCGGGGCTTCGTGGTCGAGCGGATCCAGTAGGCGGACCAGGGCGTCGGAAGCGGCGACGCGCCCTTGCGGGCCGCCCCGGTTCGTCTATGTTCCGCCCCGCCTCGGCGCGGGTATAGTTCAGAGGTAGAACGTCAGCTTCCCAAGCTGAATGTCGGGGGTTCGATTCCCCCTACCCGCTCCATGGTTTCCCCGTCAGGCCGCGCTCGCCCGCCGCCGGCGCCAGCCGGCCAGGTCGCGGGCCAGGCGGATCCACAGCAGGATGAAGCCGGTCGCCACGATGGCCAGCGACAGCAGGGCGGCGGCGATGATCAGCGGATGGTTGAAGTTCTCGCCGTCCTTCCAGTCCATGATGTGGAGCCGCCAGAAGAAGTCGTAGAACCGCCAGACATCCGAGCGGCGCGAGACGACCTCGCCGGACTGCGGGGAGAGGTAGAAGGTGGTCTTCTCGGCGTCGTCGAAGTCCACCCGCCAGAGCGGGCCGCTCTTGCCGGTCTCCGCGGGGGCCTGGTCCAGCAGCCGGACGGCGAGGGGCCGGCCCTCGCCGACATAGGCGGAAACGGCGGCGGCGCGCGCCTCGTCGGGGGTCATCGGCGGCAGGGGCGCGCCGGTCGAGGCGGCGACGATCAGCGGGTCGCCGCCGCCGGCGGTCCTGAACGACCAGACCGGGCCGCGGGGGGTCGTCCTGAGCTGGGCCTCGACCGGCCGCACGCGGGCCCGCCGCGCCGCCTCGTCGGCCGGCAGCAAGACCTCGAGGGCGAGGGGCGGCGGCTTCGCCTCGGCCAGGTGGTGCTCGCTGCGCACCCGCTCGATCGGCAGCACGGTCATGACCAGGCCGCCGGCCACCCAGAAGAGCACCTGGATCCCGACCGCCAGGCCCACCCACTTGTGGATCTGGGTCGAGAGGCGAGTGAGCTGGGGCATGGGCGGGCCGGGGCTGTCGAACGGGTCGCGCACATGACCATTCCGACGGCGGCGGTTCAAGAGCGGCCGGTGGACGCCCCCCGCCGGCCGGCCGTAAGAAGGCGCGGTTCGAGGAGAGACGGCGACCATGAGCCAGCGCAATTTCGCGATCACCGGCGGGTTCGGAACGCTGGGTCGGGCGGTGGGCGAGGCCGCCCTGGCCGCCGGGGCGCGGGTGGCGCTCATCGACGCGGCGCCGGACGCGCGCGACCCGCCGGCCGGCGCGCTGCTGCTGGCCGGGACCGACCTGACCTCGGAAACCGCGGCGGCGGAGGCCTTCGACCGCATCGCCGCCGGCCTGGGCGGGCTCGACGTGCTGGTCAATGTCGCCGGCGGTTTCATCTGGCAGACGGTGGAGGCCGGGCCCCTGGGCGAATGGGAATGGATGTTCCGGCTCAACACCCTGACCTGCGCCGTCGCCTGCCGGGCGGCGATGCCTCATCTGCTGGCTTCGAAGTCCGGCCGGATCGTCAACGTCGGGGCCAACGGCGCGGTCAGGGCCGCCGCCGGCATGGGCGCCTACGCCGCCTCCAAGGCCGGGGTGCATCGGCTGACCGAGAGCCTGGCCGAGGAGCTCAAGGGCCGGGTGACGGTCAACGCCGTCCTGCCCTCGATCATCGACACCCCCGCGAACCGGGCCGACATGCCTCAGGCCGATCCGTCGCTGTGGGCGACGCCGGACGAGGTGGCCCAGGCCATCCTGTGGCTGGCCTCCGAGGCGGCCAGCGGCGTCACTGGCGCCCTGCTGCCGGTCGTCGGCAGGTTGTAACGCATCGGCGCGTGACCCCGGAACTGCGAGGGAGTAAGTCGGTCCGGAATGTCCGACTCCGCCAAAGCACCGCGCATTTCCGAGATTCTCGAGGGCATCGCTGGGGCCCGCCGCAAGACGGTCTCGGTGCGCGACGTGCTGGAGGCGTTCGGCGACCGCGCCTTCGGGGCGCTGATGTTCGTGTTCGCCGCGCCGGTGGCTCTGCCGATGCCCCCGGGCGTCTCGGCGATCCTCGGCGCGCCGCTGCTGTTCATCACCGCCCAGTTGATGGTCGGGCGCCGGACGCTGTGGCTGCCCAGCGTGCTGGTCGACCGCACCATGACCCGCGCCGACTACGCGGTGCTGATCGAGAAGCTGTCGCCCTACCTGACCTGGCTGGAGCGCCGGCTGAAGCCGCGGCTGACCTTCCTCTACAACCGCTGGCTCGACCGGTTGACCGGCCTGGTCTGCCTGGTCCTGGCGATCATCGTCTTCCTGCCCGTGCCGTTCGGCAACATGCTGCCGGCGATGGCCCTGGCCGCCTTCGGCCTGGGCGTGGCCGAGCGCGACGGCTACCTGGGCCTGCTCGGCGGGGCCCTGACCGTGGTCGCCGTCGCCGTGCTGGCGGTGCTGTCGCAGGCCCTGGTCGCCGGCGCGACGGCGTTCGTCCTGACGCTGCTGAAGATGTTCTGAGGGGGACCGGCGATGCCGGGCCCTACGCCACCTCGTAGTCGGCCAGCGCCGGCGTCTTCATCAGGCGCCGGTAGGTCGCCGTGTCGTTCGACCAGTTGTTGGTGATCTTGCCGGAGGCGGTTTTGTACCAGCTGGAGCACGAGCCGGCCCAGGCCGTGTCCTCCAGGTCCCGCTGGAGCTGGGCGTTGTAGCGGCGGTAGGCCTCCTCGCGGACCGCCAGCGCCTTGGCCGAGCGGGCGCGAAGCGCCTTCATCGCCTCGACCACATAGCCCACCTGCGCCTCGATCATGACGATGATCGAATTGTGACCCAGGTTGGTGTTGGGCCCGTAGAGCATGAAGAAGTTCGGGAAGCCCGCGACGGTGACGCCGAGATAGGCTTCCGCCCCGTCCGCCCAGGCCCTGGCCAGGGTGCGGCCGCCCTGGCCGACCACCTCGACCGGCGAGACGAAGTCGGTGGTCACGAAGCCGGTGCCGTAGATCAGCACGTCGCAGGCGTGGCGGGTCCCGGCCGTCGTCCGCACGCCTTCGGCGGTCACCGTCTCGACGGCCTCGGTGACCAGCTCGACATTGTCGCGCGTCAGGGCCTGGTAATAGTCGTCGCTGACCAGGATGCGCTTGCAGCCGATCTCGTAGTCGGGACGCAGCTTCGCGTTCAGGACCGGGTCGGTGACGACGCCGTCGAGGTATTTGAGCGCCAGCTTGCGGAAGTTCTGCGCCGAGCGCGTGCCGCGTTTGAAGGCGCGGAAGCGCAGGTCCATCATCTTCCAGATGAACCAGCGGTTCAGCCGGTCGAGCGCGGGAACGGCGCGGAACAGCCGTTTCTCGAGGGCGGTGAAGGCCCGGTCGAGGCGCGGCACCACGTAGTTGGGCGTGCGCTGGAAGACGATCACCTTGCCGGCGACCTTGGCGATCTCGGGAATGTACTGGATGGCGCTGGCGCCGGCGCCGATGCAGCCCACCGTCTTGCCGGTCAGGTCGACATCGTGCCGCCAGCGGGCCGAATGCCAGCACTCGCCCCGGAAGGCCTCGCGTCCCGGAATGCCGGCGAACGAGGGCTTGTTGAGCTGGCCGAGGGCCGAGACCAGCACCGGCGCCGACAGGGTTTCACCGCCCTTGAGGGTCACGGTCCAGAGGCCGGCGGTCTCGTCCCAGACGGCCGTCTCGACCTCGGCGCCGAACCGGAAGCAACCGGAGACGCCGAACCGGTCGGCGGTGCGCTCCATGTAGGCGCGGATCTCGTCATGCGGCGAATAGGCCCGCGACCAGTCCGGATTGAGGGCGAAGGAGTAGGAGTAGAGGCGGCTGGGCACGTCGCAGCAGGCGCCGGGGTAGGTGTTTTCGCGCCAGGTGCCGCCGATCCGGTCGCCCTTTTCGAGGGCCGCGATGCGGCCGAAGCCCGCTTCATTCAGCTTGATCGCGGCGCACAGACCGCCGAAGCCCGCCCCGATGATGATGGCGTCCAGATCGCCGGCCATGGGCGCGTTTCCTCCCGCTTTTCACGAAGTATTGCGCAGCCTCCCGGCGGGGGAAAGGCTGACCCCGGGTCAGCATGGCTTGCCCTCGCGGGCCGGCGGGTGTGGAGTGATCGCGTGGGGCCCGGGTCTCGCGCCCCCTGAACAGCAAACGACGCGGCGAGGCCGCGGTCTCGCCGCCGAACGGTGGGAGAACGCGCATGTCTGCAAGGAAATCGGGCGCGGTTCGGGCGATCGGTCTGGTCGGCCCGAACGGCGCCGGTAAAACGACCCTCTTCGAGGCGTTGCTGTACGCGTCCGGCGCCACCGAGCGCCAGGTTCCCGTCGGCCAGCCCGGCGCTGTGGGCGACGCCTCGCCCGAGGCGAAGCAGGCCGGCCAGACCGTCGAGCTCAATCTCGGCGGCTTTTCATTCATGGACGACCGCTACGCCGTCGTCGACTTCCCCGGATCGGTCGAATTCCGGGCCGAGACCGACCACGGCCTGGCCGCCGTCGATCTGGCGATCGTCGTCATCGACCCGGATCCGGACAAGGCGATCCTGGTCCAGCCCTGGCTGCGCGAACTGGAGCGGCTGGGCGTGCCCCGGGCCATCTTCGTCAACAAGATCGACCAGGCCCGCGGCCATGTGGACGAGCTGCTCAAGGCCCTGCAGCCGGTCAGCGCCATCCCGCTGGTCGCCCGCCAGCTGCCCATCTGGAAGGACGAGCACGTTACCGGCTTCATCGACCTGGCCCTGGAACGGGCCTTCGTCTATCGCGCCGGCAAGGCCTCCGAACAGGTCGAGATTCCCGCCGACCTCAGGGACGAGGAGGCCGCCGCCCGCTTCCACATGCTCGAGCAGATGGCGGACTTCGACGACGCCCTGATGGAATTGCTGCTCGGCGACGAGACGCCGGACCAGTCCACCATCTTCGCCGACCTCATCGCCGAGACCCGGGCCGGACAGATCGCGCCGGTGTTCTTCGGCGCGGCGGCCCAGGCCAACGGCGTGCGCCGGCTGCTCAAGGCCCTGCGCCACGACGCGCCGGAACCCGGGGCCGCGGCCGACCGGATCGGCGCCGCCGGCCCCGGGGCCTATGTGTTCAAGACCTCGCACGCGGGCCAGGCCGGCAAGCTGGCTTTCGCCCGGGTGTTCGGCGCGGCGCTTAACGACGGGGCCGAGTTCCTGCTGCCGGACGGCGAGCGGGCGCGGGTCAGCGGCCTGTTCGCCGTCCAGGGCCAGGCGACGAAGAAGATCGCCGCCGCCGAGGTCGGCGACGTGGTCGCCCTGGGCAAGCTGGAGGACGCCCACGCCGGAGACCTGCTGAGCGCCGGCAAGTCGCCGTTGAGGGCGAAGATCGCGGCGCCCGGGCGGTTCCCCGTCTACGAGCTGGCCATCGCCACCCGGGACCGCAAGGACGACGTGCGCCTTTCCGGCGCCCTGCAGAAGCTGCTCGAGGAGGACGCCGGGCTAAGCCTGGTCCACGATCCGGTGCTGCACGAAATGCGACTGGGCGGCCAGGGCGAGGCGCATCTGCGCGTGGCGATCGAACGGCTGAAGCGGCGCTACCAGGTCGAGGTGGTCACCCACACCCCGGCGACGCCGTACAAGGAGACCATCCGCAAGCCGGTCACCCAGCGCGGCCGCCACAAGAAGCAGTCGGGCGGTCACGGCCAGTTCGGCGACACCCTGCTGGAGATCCGGCCGCTGGCGCGGGGCGAGGGGTTCCGCTTCGACGACCGCATCACCGGCGGGGTGGTGCCCAAGCAGTGGATCCCCGCCGTCGGCGACGGCGTCGGCGACGCCATGGAGAAGGGCCCGCTGGGCTTTCCGGTGGTCGACGTGGCGGTGACCCTGGTCGACGGCAGCTATCACGCCGTCGACTCCTCCGAGATGGCCTTCCGCACCGCCGGCCGGATCGGGATGAGCGAGGGCCTCGCCGCCGCCGGACCGATCCTGCTCGAGCCGATCGAGAAGCTGGTCATCCACGCGCCCAACGCGGCGACGGCGCGGATCACCTCGTCGATCTCGAACCGGCGCGGCCAGATTCTCGGCTTCGACGCCCGGGAGGGCTGGCCCGGCTGGGACAGCATCGAGGTCTACATGCCGCACGACGAGCGGCAGGATTTCATCCTCGACCTGCGCTCGATGACCCAGGGCCTGGGCAGTTTCGAGGCGGCCTTCGACCACATGGTCGAGCTCACCGGCCGCAAGGCCGAGGAGGTCAGTCTGAAGGCGCGCGCCGCCGCGTGACGCCGGTCCGCCGCCGCCCTCCGGGGCGGCGGCGGGTCACACGATCCGGGCGTCCGTCTTGCCCCAGTAGGCGTCGCGGATCAGGCGCTTGTAGAGCTTGCCCGTCGGATGGCGGGGCAGTTCCTGCATGAAGTCCAGCACCCGGGGCGCCTTGACGTGGCTGAGATTGGCCTTGGCGAAGGCCAGCAGTTCGGCGGCCAGGGCGTCGCCGGCCTGGCTCCAGTCGGCCGGCTGGATCACCGCCACGACCTTCTCGCCCATCTCCTCGTCCGGCGCGCCGACCACGGCCACGTCAGCCACCTTCGGGTGGGTGACCAGCAGGTTCTCGATCTCCTGCGGATAGATGTTCACCCCGCCGGAGATGATCATGAAGCTCTTGCGGTCGGTGAGGTAGAGGAAGCCCTCCTCGTCCATCCAGCCGACGTCGCCCAGGCTGGTCCAGCCGTGCTTGTTGTAGCTCTCGGCGGTCTTCACCGGGTCGTTGTGGTAGTTGATGGGCGGACCGTTCTCGAAATAGACCTGACCCTCGGTGCGCGGCGGCACGGGATCGCCGGCCTCGTCGCAGATGCGCAGCTCGCCGAGCACCGCGCGGCCGACCGAGCCCTTGTGCGCGAGCCAGTCGGCCGAGCCGATGTAGCAGAAGCCGTTGCCCTCGGTCCCGGCGTAGTATTCGTGGATGATCGGGCCCCACCAGGCGATCATCTGCTCCTTGATCGGGATCGGGCAGGGAGCGGCGGCGTGCACCGCCGAGGTCAGCGACGAGACGTCGTACCTGGCCCGCACCGCCTCCGGCAATTTGAGCAGGCGCACGAAGTGGGTGGGCACGAACTGGCCGCAGGTCACCCGGTGGGTCTCGATCAGGGCCAGCATGGTCTCCGGATCGAACTTCTCCATCACGATCACCGTGCCGCCCAGCTTGTGGACGCTCATGCACCAGCGCAACGGCGCGGCGTGGTAGAGCGGCGCGGGCGAGATGTAGACGCAGTCGCTGGTGAAGCCGAACAGGCCCTGGGTCATCATGACCAACGGGTTCACGGCGTCGATCGGATTGCCGGTCAGTTCCGGCTTGACGCCCTTGGGCCGCCCGGTCGTCCCCGACGAATAGAGCATGTCCGACCCGGCGGTCTCGTCGGCGATCGGGGTCGTCGGCATCGCCTCGCGCGCCGCCTCGAAGCTCTCGAACGGCGCCCGCGCCCCGCCCACCATGTAGAGCCTCAGGTCGCCGATCAGGCCCGGCATTTCGTCGGCCACCGGCCCCACCGTCGCCGAGGTGATGAACACCTTGGCCTCGCAATCGCGCACGATGTACTCGACCTCGCCCGCCGTCAGCTTCGACGAGATGCAGGTGTAGTACAGGCCCGATCGCTGCGCCGCCCAGGCGATCTCGAAGAAGCGGGGGCTGTTGTCCATGAAGAGGGCGATGACGTCGCCGACCTTCAGTCCCAGCGAGCGGAACAGCTGGGCGCCCTGGTTCGAGCGTTCGTCGAGCTGGCGGTAGGTCACCGTCTCCCCGGTCCCGGCCATGACGTAGGCGGCGCGGTCGGGGTGGGTCAGGGCGTGGCGGCAGGGGTGCATCGGCGGTCTCGGCAGGGGGTCAGGCGGCGGCGGCCGGGGCGGCCTTGCCGAGGATCATGTCGGCGGCCTTCTCGGCGATCATGATCGTGGGGGCGTTGGTGTTGCCGCTCACCAGGCGCGGCATGACCGAGGCGTCGACCACGCGCAGGCCCTCGACGCCGCGCACCCGCAGCTGCGGGTCGACGACGGCCTGGGGGCCGTGGCCCATCTGGCAGGTGCCGACCGGGTGGTAGATGGTGCTGCCCGCGCCGCGAGCATAGGCGAGCAGGGCCTCGTCGTCGGCCACCGCCGCGCCGGGGGCCATTTCGTGGTCGATGTAACGCGCCAGGGCCGGCTGGGCGGCGATCCTGCGGCCCCAGCGCAGGCCGGCGACGGCCACCTCCTGGTCGAGGGGGTCGGCCAGGTAGTTGGCGACGATGGCGGGATGGGCCCCCGGATCGGCGGAGCGAATGCGGATGTGGCCCCGGCTTTCGGGCCTGAGCTGGCACGGCGCGATGGTCAGGCCCGGCTGGTCCTCGAGCACCATCTTCTGCTCGTTCACCAGCTTGTCGGTGTCCATCGTCGCCGGAAGGATGTGGAACTGGATGTCGGGATGGGCGAGGTCCTGGCGGGACTTGCAGAACACGGCGACATGAGCCGCCGACAGGGTCAGCAGGCCCTTGCGCTGGAACAGGAACTTCATCGCCTCGCCGAGGAACCGGCCGCCGCGGGTGAGTTCATTGACCGAGATCGTGCCCGGCTTCAGCCGCCAGGTCTCGGTGATGACGTAGTGGTCCTGCAGGTTCTCGCCGACGCCGGGAAGGTCGGCGACCACCTCGACGCCATGCGCGCGCAGCAGGGCGCCGGGTCCCACGCCCGACAGCTGCAGCAGCTGCGGCGAGTTCACCGCCCCGCCGGCCAGGATGACCTCGGCCCGAGCCCGCGCCGTGCGCGCCACGCCGTTCCGCCGGAACTCGACCCCGACCGCCGTCCTGCCGTCGAACAGCACGCGTGAGGCCAGGGCGTCGGTCTCGACCCGCAGGTTGGGCCGGTCCATGACCGGATGCAGATAGGCCACCGCCGCCGAGCAGCGCTGGCCGTTCTTCACGGTCAGCTGGTAGTAGGTCGCGCCCTCCTGGTCGCCGGCGTTGACGTCGGCCACGCGCGGAACGCCCGCCTGCTCGCAGGCGTCGATGACCGCGTCGGAGATCTCGTGCCGCTGGGTGACGTCGGAGACGTTCAGCGGGCCGCCCGAGGCGTGCACGGCGCTGGCGCCCCGCTCCTGGTGCTGGGAGCGGAGAAAGTAGGGCAGCACGTCGTCCCAGCTCCAGCCCTCGCAGCCCAGCTGCCGCCAGCCGTCGTAGTCGGCGCTCTGGCCGCGGATGTAGAGCAGGCCGTTGATCGAGGACGAGCCGCCCAGCACCTTGCCGCGCGGCCAGACGTGGACCCGGTCGCCCGTGCCGGGATCGGGCTCGGTGGAATAGAGCCAGTTGACCTTCGGGTCCTTGAGCGTCTGGGCGTAGCCCACCGGGACGTGGATCATCAGGTTGGACAGGAACTGTCCGGGGTTCTTCGTCGGCCGGTCGTCGCCGCCGGCTTCCAGCAGCAGCACCTTGCTTCGGCCGTCGGCGCTGAGGCGATTGGCGAGCACGCAGCCGGCGCTGCCCGCGCCCACGATGATGTAGTCCGCCTCGATGGTCTCACCCACGGCGTCCGCTCCCGGCTTCCTCTGGATCTGGCGCGTCTGGCGCGCGCCTGATCGCTGATCACCTTACGTGCCGGGGGCGGCCGAAGGGAAGGGCGCCGTGGCGTCATCGTCCGCCAGGCCGGCGGCGCCCTGGCCGCCGGCGGTCAAGCGGTCGGGAAGGGCTTGCCTTCCCTCGCGTCCCGTCGCCTTCATACGGCTGTTTGAAATCTGAGGAGCCCGGCATGGCCACCCCGACCTTCGAAACCATCCTCTACGACGTCGAGGACGGGATCGCGACGATCACCCTGAACCGGCCGGACCGGATGAACGCATTCACGCCGCGGATGATGCTGGACATGATCGCGGCCTTCGACCTGACCGACGCGGACGACGCGGTCAAGGCGGTGATCGTCACCGGGGCGGGCGACCGGGCCTTCTGCGCCGGGGCGGACCTGGGCGGCGGCGGCTCGACGTTCGATTTCGCCAAACAGGGCAACGAGACGCGCGAGGAGGCCAAGGTCAACGGCGTCTACCGCGACGGCGGCGGCCGGCTGACCCTGCGCATCTACGACAGCCTCAAGCCGGTGATCGGCGCGATCAACGGGGCGGCCGTCGGCATCGGCGTCACCATGCAACTGCCGATGGACATCAGGATGGCGTCGACCGGCGCCCGCTTCGGGTTCGTCTTCGCCCGCCGGGGCATCACGCCGGAGGCCGCCTCGTCCTGGTTCCTGCCCAGGCTGGTGGGCATGCAGCAGGCGCTGGAGTGGTGCTACACCGGCCGCGTGTTCGGGGCGCAGGAGGCGCTCGACGGCGGCCTTGTCCGCTCGCTGCACGCCCCCGAGGACCTGCTGCCGGCCGCCCGGGCCCTGGCGCGCGAGATCGCCGACAACACGGCCCCCGTCTCCATCGCCCTGACCCGCCAGCTGCTCTGGCGAATGGCCGGCGCCGACCGGCCGATGGAGGCCCACAAGGCCGACAGCCGCGCGATCATGGCCCGCGGCGCCCAGGGGGACGCGCGGGAGGGAGTCACCGCCTTCCTCGAGAAGCGGGCGCCGGCCTATCCCGACAAGGTCTCGTCCGACCTGCCGGACATCTGGCCCTACTGGCGGGACCGGCCGTTCGAATAGGGCGCCGGTCACGGGCGGTTAACACGGCTCTGGCCTAATCGAAGCCCGCGGCGCAGAGGCGCGCCGCGCGCTCCCGCCACGCCCGTCCCGCCGAAATGTCCGAACCCCTCGCCAGGCCCGCCTTCGACGATCCGGAACCCGCGGACGAACCGCCGGCGCCGCCGGCGGCGCGGTCGCGGGGCACGCTGCTGAAGCGGCTGGCCGACGTGGTCTGCCTGCCCGGCAGCCGGGTGAACGCCTTCGAGCGGTCGATGACGGCCGATCTGCTGATCGAGCTCCTGCGCGAGGCGGCGCTCGAGGAGCGGGTCCGCATCGCCCGGCGGGTGGCCAACGTCAACGAGATCCCCACCGGGCTCGCCCGCCTGCTGCTGCGTGACGAACTGCCCGTCGCCCGGGCGCTGCTGGAGAACCACGCCGCCCTGGGCGACGCCGACCTGATCGACTGCGCCCGGGCCGCCAGCGTCGAGCATCGGCGGCTGATCGCGGGCCGCCGCGGCCTGAACGAGGTCGTCGGCGACATCCTGGTCGAGCCCGGCGAGCCGGCGGTCATCGAGGCGTTGCTGCGCAACGAACTCGCCCGGCTCAGCCACCAGGCGGTCGAGGCCATCGTCGCCGGAACCCGGGACAATCCGCGTTACATCCCGTTGCTGCTGCGGCGCAGCGAGCTGCGGCCGAGCCACGCCTACGTCATGTTCTGGTGGTCCGACGAGGAGGCCCGCAGGATCATCCTGCAGCGGTTCGCCGTCTCGCGCGAAGTCCTGCAGGAAGCGGTCAGCGACGTGTTCGCCATGGCCGCCGACGAGGGCTGGCAGGACCCCCTGACCCGCAAGGCCCTGCAGTTCATCGAACGCCGCCAACGCAACCGGGCGGCCATCGCCCGCAGTCCGTTCGAGAGCCTCGACGAGGCGGTCGCGGTCGCCGCCGAGAGCATGACCCGCGAAGTCGCCGAGGAAATCTCGTACCTGTCCGGCCTCAAGCCGATGACCGGCGCGAAGATCTTCACCGACGCGGGCGGCGAGCCCCTGGCGATCCTGTGCAAGGCCACCGGGCTTCCCCGCAACAACGTCCGCCTGCTGTGGCGGGCCCTGCGGCGGCCCGAAACCGACGCCGCCGGCAACATCGCGCCCGCGCTGGAGCGGGTGCTGACCCTGTTCGACACCATCGCCGTCGACCGCGCCCAGACCGTGCTGCGCTACTGGAACTGGTCGCTGTCGTCGGCCCTGACGCCGGCGCTGATCAAGGCCATCCGCGAGGGGGACGAGGACGCCGTCGACGCCTTCTCGCAGCCGCAGCGGGCGGCCATGCTCGCCCTGTCCCGGGATTTCGGCCGGCGCTGAGTTCCTTATCAACGCCAGCATCGCGTGAGTAAGCCGGGCGATTGCACTGGGCGCCGCGGGCGGTCATTTGCGGACAACTGAAATATTTGTCCCCAGTTCAAGCATCCGCCCGCTTGTGTGCGCGTTAGAGCCGCTATATGCAGCCAGCCACTGAAACGGCGCGCGCTGAGTCTCGTCCCGCCATAACAATCGTCGAATGGAACCAGGTCCGATGGAAGACAAGTCCGCGATCATTGAAATGACCACCGATATCGTTTCCGCCTATGTCGGGAACAATACCGTCGCCGCCAATGACATTCCCGGCCTGATCCAGAACGTCCACAAGGCGCTCAGCGACGTCGCCGCCGGCGCCGTCACGGTCGAGGCCGCGCCCAAGGAGCCCGCGGTGCCGGTGCGCAAGTCGATCACGCCGGACTACCTCGTCTGCCTGGAGGACGGCCGCAAGTTCAAGTCGCTGAAGCGGCACCTGCGCACCAAGTACAACATGAGTCCCGAGGAGTACCGGGCCAAGTGGGGCCTGGCGAAGGACTATCCGATGGTGGCGCCGAACTACGCCAAGGCGCGGTCGGACCTCGCCAAGCAGATGGGTCTGGGCCAGGGCGGCCGGCAGGCGGCCCGCAAGAAGCGCTGAACCGCTCCCCAGACCGGCGGGAAATCCAGGGGCGGCGGAGGCGACTCCGCCGCCCCTTCGCTTGGCCCAGGCTCGCCCGCCGCTTGACTCCCGACGCGAAAGTTTGTCGCGACGCGCGAATTTCGCTTGCCCCCGATTCGCTGGTTAAGCGATAGTGAATCGCGGGTGATTCCAACGGGTTGTTAAGGATTCTGTAGATGGTCGCGCAACTTGGCGCGTCGGCGACCGCCGCCCGGGCCCATGAGGAGCTGTTCGCCTACTGGGCCTCGCTGCGCCAGGGCGGCCGCCTTCCGGGCCGGGCGAACATCCGACCCGAGGATTTCAAGCGCCTGCTGCCCACCGTCACCCTGATCGACGTCGTCGGCGGGGCGCGGCGGGACTATCGCGTGCGTCTGGCCGGCACCGGCCTCTACAGCGTCTATGGCCGCGAAATCACCGGCCGCGCGCTCGGCGACGTCTACGGCGCCAAGGCGGCCGACTACTGGCGCCAGGAGCTGGACCGCATCGTCGACGAGCGGCGGCCGGGCGTCGGCTGTCACAGCCTGTCCTGGCGGGGCGCGGGCCACATGTCGCTGCTCTGGCTGCGGCTGCCCCTGGCCACCGACGGCGCCAACGTCGACATGATCCTGGGCTACGACGCGGTGGTGGGCCAGCAGGGCGACACCACCAGCGGCATCCGCGCGGCCTGACCCCGCGGCGCGCCGAAGGCCGGCGCCCGCCCTTCGCCTCGCGCGCCGGCGATTCCGCCGCGTCAAATCGCCGATGCGCGGGTCAAGCGACTGTCATTGCCTGACAATTTTCCTATTGCGCCGCTGCATATAGGAATTTTATCCTCATCCGGCCCGGCCGGCGCCACGCTGGGTCGGACGGCGCAGGGTCGCCGGTGAGGAAGAGGTCATGGAGCAGATCACGAACGACATCTGGGGTCCGCCGGCGGACCGCCGTCGCGACCACATGCTGGTCGCCTACATCACCGCCCTGGTGGCCCTGTTCACGGACCAGCCCGCGCGGGAGATCGCCGCGCCCGGGCGCACCGGCATGCTCGCCGCCCATGGTCGCAACCTCGCCATCTACCTGTCCCACGTGGCGCTTTCCTGGCCCCTGTCGAGGGTGGCGACGAACTTCGGGAGGGACCGGACGACGGTGAGCCGGGCGGTGCACGCCGTCGAGGACCTGCGCGACGATCCCGCCTTCGACGCGCGGC
Source organism: Pseudomonadota bacterium (assembly GCA_049323695.1). Taxonomy (GTDB): domain Bacteria; phylum Pseudomonadota; class Alphaproteobacteria; order Caulobacterales; family Caulobacteraceae; genus Caulobacter. The sequence continues at coordinate 1,744 of JBMOOF010000018.1, read as the reverse complement.
TCACCGAAATGGAGGCGGCCGTCCGCATGGCGCCCCGTCCGATGGCGCCGCGGCCGTGACGCCGGACGAGCGGCAGGCCGTCCGGGCCCGGGGCGCCCTGGCCCGGCCGGGCGCCTGGATCGAACCGGCGGGCGACGGGCGCTGGCTGGTGCGGTCAGGACCCGATCGCCGGCGGCGTCCGGTCCTGTCGCTGACCGAGGCGGCCTTCGAGTCCCTGCTGGCCTCTCCCGGCCTGAGCGTGCGCCCGGGCGGCGGCTGGCGCCTCGCCCGCACGCCGGCGCGGGCCCTGCCGGACGCGCCGCCGCCCGGTCGTCCCAGCATCATCGAGGGGCGGCGCACGGTCATGGAGCCGGACGGCCGCCCGGCGGTGAAGACCGTCAATCTCGGGGAATCGCCCATCGCCTGGCTGGCGCGGCGGCGTGACGGGCGGGGCGAGGCCTGGCTCACGGTCGCCGAGATCGCCGCCGCCGAGACGCTTCGCGACGATTTCGCGCGGGCCGGAACCGTGGGGCGGCTGACCATGGCCTGGGACGCCGGACCGAGGAGCCGCGGCGGCCGGGGACCCGGCCTCGAGCCGGCGGAACGGGCGCGGGCGGCCAAGGACCGCATCGCCCTGGCGCTCGCCGCGGTCGGTCCCGGCCTGCGCGAGATTCTCGAGCACGTCTGCCTGGCCGGCACGGCCCTGGAGGCGGCGGAACGGTCGCTGGGCCTTCCGAGACGATCGGGCAAGGCCATGCTGAAGCTGGCGCTCGGGCGCCTGGCGACGCACTACGGCCTGGCGCCGGCCTGAAGCGTCTCGGCGTCCCGGCGGATGCGGGCGGCCATGGCCGCCAGGCCGTTGGACCGTTGGGCCGACAGGGCGCCGGCGAGCCCCAGACGCGCGAACGCGGCCGGCGCGTCGAAGGCCAGGATGTCGGCCGGCTTGCGTCCGGAGAACAGCCGCAGCAGGACGGCGATCAGGCCGCGCACGATATGGGCGTCCGAGTCGCCGCGAAACTTCACGGTCCCGTCCGCCTGCGGCTCGGTGACCAGCCACACCTGGCTGGCGCAGCCGCGCACCTTGTTGGCCTCCGACCGTTCGGCCTCGTCCAGCGGCGCCAGCTCGCGGCCGAGCTCGATCACGTAGCGGTAGCGCTCTTCCCAGTCGCCGAGCAGCTCGAACTCGGCGGCGAGGTCGTCCAGGGCGGCGTCGATGGCGGCGGTCATGAGGCGCGGACTTAAGGTCGGGCCGGTCGCCGGGCAAGGCCGGTCGTTTCCGTCCACAGGTCGTGTCGCGCGCATCCACCGAAACCGCATCGCGCGGAGATTGAGCGGTATGGAGCCCCGGGCCCGGCCTCGCTAGTCTCGGGCCGAGGCTCCCGAACGGAGCGAGGGGACGAACCGCCAGTGGGCGACAGGGCGACCGACGAAGCCCCGAAGGGCGACGTCGCTCCGGCGACGCACGCGGACAGCCCGCGATTCGGTCGATTCTGGTTCGCCGGCTGGCTGTCGGCGACGGGCCTTGCCCTGGTCGCCCTGGCCATCGCCTATCCCGAACAGCTCTGGCCGATCGCGCCCGCCCTGCTGACCGGCGCCGCGCCGGCGGCCGTCTCGCTGACTGGTCGCGGCGAAGCCGGGCCGACGCGACAGGGCCTGCTGCTGGCGCTCTGGGCCCTGGGCGGAGGCCTGGCCTGCACCCTGGCCGGCGGCGTCGCCGGCCCCCTGGCCGCCTGGTGCCTGGCGCCGGCGGCGGCGGCCGCCGCGC
>JBMOOF010000017.1:0-144403 GCA_049323695.1 Pseudomonadota bacterium | reverse complement strand
GAGGGCCGGCGCGAGCGCTGGCGCGACCGCGACGACCGCGACGGCGGCCGCCGCGAGCGCTTCGACCGCGAACGCGGCGAACCGCGCGACCCGCTGGCCGTGGTCGAGCCGCAGGCCGCGCCCCTGGGCGAGCCGGCCGAGGCCCCCTCGCCGCGCCTGCGCGGACAGGACGGCTCGGTCAGCGAGCTGCCCGCCTTCCTCGGCCGCCCCGCCGCCGCCGAGGCGCGCGAGGAGGCGTCCGACGAGGGCGCCCGCAAGCCCCGCCGGCGCCGCGCTCCCCGCACCTTCGAAGGCGGCGACGGCGCCCCGGCCAGCGAGACGGAAGAGGCGTAGGCCGCCTCGGTCTTCCCCAAAGGGGACGGATCGCCCGGGACAGGCGCCGCTCCGGCGCCTGTCCCTTTTCGTTTGACATCGCGCCCCCGATCTATAACCATGTCGTTCTGTAACAGATTGGTTATGGAATGACCCCCGACACCCGCCTGGACGCCACCTTCGCCGCCCTCGCCGATCCGACCCGGCGGGCGATCCTGGCGCGGCTGGCGCGGGGGGAGGCGTCGGTGGCGGAACTGGCCGAGCCCTTCGCCATCAGCCAGCCGGCGGTTTCCCGCCACCTGAAGGTGCTGGAGCGGGCGGGCCTGATCAGCGGCGGCCGCGACGCCCAGCGCCGTCCGCGCCGCATCGAGGCCGCCCCCCTGGCCGAGGCCAACGCCTGGCTCGAGGACTACCGCCGCGTCTGGGAAGCCCGGTTCGGCCGCCTGGACGCCCTGCTGGCCGATCTCAAGCAAGCCTCCGACAAGGACTGACCGCCATGCCCGGACCGCTGACCGTCTCGCTTCCCAACGACACCGACATCCTGGTGGTGCGCAGCTTCGACTCCCCCAGGGCGCTGGTCTGGCGCTGCTTCAACGAGCCGGCCCTCGTGCGGCGCTGGCTGCTGGGCCCGGACGGCTGGACGATGCCGGAGTGCGAGATCGACCTGCGGGTCGGCGGCCGCTTCCGCTATGTCTGGGCCCACCCCGACGGGCGGCGGATGCAGGCGTCCGGCGAGTATCACGTCGTCGAGCCCTGCGACCTCATCGTCCATCGGGAGCGGTTCGACGAGGACTGGGGCGATCCGGAGGGCTCGCTGGTCACGACGACCTTCGTCGAGAAGCACGGCTGCACCGTCGTGGCCATGACCATGAGTTTCCCCAGCCAGGCCAAGCGCGACGCCGCCGCCGCCACCGGCATGACCGACGGCATGGAAGAGAGCTACGCCCGCCTCGACGCCATCCTGGCGGCGCTGGAGACGGCCCGCGCCGAATGACCGTCCAGGAGGTTCACGCCTGGCTGGCGGCCCACGCCAGCGACCGCATCCGCGAGGAGATGGCGCCCCGCTACGGCATAGTCGCCGGCAAGGCCCGGGGCGTCGCCATGGCCGACATGCAGAGGCTGGCCAGGGGCATCGGCCGCGACCACGCCCTGGCGCTGAAGCTGTGGGACACAGGCTGGTACGAGGCCCGGCTCGTGGCCTGCATGATCGACGACCCGGCGCAGGTGACTCCCGAACAAATGGACGCCTGGCGGGCGGACTTCGAGAACTGGGCCGAGGTCGACACCGTCTGCTTCAAGCTGTTCGACCAGGTTCCCCACGCCTTCGCCAAGGTCGGAGAATGGGCGCGCCTGAACGACGAGATGGGCAAGCGCGCCGCCTTCGCCCTGCTGGCCAGCCTGGCGCTGCACGGCGAGGCGGGAAAGGACGAGGCCTTCTTCCTGGACGGCCTGAGGCTGATCGAGGCGGCGGCGGCAGACGACCGCAACTTCGTCAGGAAGGGCGTCAGCTGGGCCCTGCGCGCCATCGGCGGCAAGAAGAGCCCGGCCCTGCGCGCCGCCGCCCGCGCGGTCGCCGCCCGTCTCGCCGCCTCGTCGAACGCCGCCGAACGCTGGGTCGGCAAGGACGCCGCCCGCGCCTTCGCCAGGGCCGACAAGGCGGCGTGATCCGCGTCGCTATTCGGCCGCGACCCTGGCGCCGGAGCCGACCACCATGCTCTCCAGGCGCTTCTGGATGATCGTCTCGGCCTCGGCGACGATGCGGTCGACCAGGTCCTTCACCGTCGGGATGTCGTGGATCAGGCCCTGGATCATGCCGGCCGACCAGATGCCGCCGTCGGTGTCGCCGCCGGCCAGGGCGTCGCGGCCGCGCGCGCCGGCGACCAGGTGCTGGACATCCTCGAACTTCGCCCCGCCGGCCCGCTCGATGGCGACCACCTGCTGGCTGACGGCGTTGCGCATCACGCGGGCGGTGTTGTGCAGGGTGCGGAAGATGAGATCGGTCTGACGCTCGTCGTTGGCGACCATCTGCTCCTTGAAGGCCATCGGGATCGGGGCCTCTTGGGTGACGCAGAAGCGGGTGCCCATGTTGATGCCGTCGGCGCCCAGGGCCAGGGCGGCCACGAGCCCCCGGCCGTCGCCGAAGCCGCCCGAGGCCAGCATCGGGATCTTCACCTTGTCGGCCGCCGCCGGGATCAGGATCAGGCCCGGGATGTCGTCCTCGCCCGGGTGGCCGGCGCATTCGAAGCCGTCGATGGAGATGGCGTCGACGCCCATCCGCTCGGCCGACAGGGCGTGGCGCACGGCGGTGCATTTGTGGATCACCTTGATGCCGTGCTGCTTGAAGTGGTCGACATGCTCCTGGGGCTTGTAGCCGGCGGTCTCGACGATCTTGATCCCGCTCTCGATGATCGCCGCGCGGTACTCGGCGTAGGGCGGCGGCTTGATGGCCGGCAGGATGGTCAGGTTCACGCCGAAGGGCCTGTCGGTCATGTCCTTCGTGCGCCGGATTTCCTTCGCGAGATCCTCGGGCGTCGGCTGGGTCAGGGCGGTGATGAAGCCCAGCGCCCCGGCGTTGGCCACGGCGGAGACCAGCTCGGCCTTGCCCACCCACTGCATGCCGCCCTGGGCGATCGGGTGTTCGACGCCGAACAGCTCGGTGAAGCGGGTCCTGATGGCCATGGCGGATCTCCCGAACGGTTGTTTGAACCGCAGTGGGGCATGTTGCGCGGCGTCAGGCAAGGGGCGAGGGGCGAGGGGCGAGTGTGGGCAGGCTCGCGCCGCGACGGCTCGCTCACGATTCACGCTCGCCCCTCACCCCTCGCCCCTCGCCCTAGGCCATCCGCCCCGGCACCACCGGGTGGGAGCTGGAGAGGCCGCCGTCGACGGCGATGGCCTGGCCGTTGACGTAGCTGGCGTCGTCGGAGGCGAGGAACAGGGCGACCCGGGCGATCTCCTCCGGGGCGGCGGCGCGGCGCAGGGGATTGAGCTGGCCGATCTTGCCCTCCGTGCCCCGCTCGCGGGCGCGGTCGAAGACCGGCTGGGTCATGCCCGTCTCGGTCAGACCCGGACAGACGGCGTTGATGCGCACGCCGCTGCCGGCCAGCTGATTGGCGCCCGTCTGGACGATGCTGATCACCCCGGCCTTGGAGGCGCTGTAGGGCATGCCGCCGGCGCCCGAGCGGATGCCGGCGACGCTGGCGGTGCAGACGATCGAGCCCTTGCCGCGCGGGATCATCGCCCTGGCCGCCGCCTGGACCGCCAGGAAGACCCCGACGGTGTTGATGCGCAGGACGGTGTTCCAGTGCTCCTCGGTCAGCTCCATCAGGCCCGGCAGGCCGCCGGAAACGCCGGCGTTGGCGAACATCACGTCGAGGCCGCCCTGGGCCTCCGCCGCCGCCGCCAGCCGGTCGACGACGGCCTGGCTGGCGACATCGCCGACATGGACCTCGCCGGCGCCGCCCGCGGCCTTCACCTGGGCCAGCGTCTCGTTCACCCCCTCGGCGAGATCGGCGATGACGACGTAGGCGCCCTCGGCCGCGAAGATCTTCGCCGCCGCCCGGCCGATGCCGCTCGCCGCCCCGGTGATGACGGCCGTCCGGCCCTGAAGTTTGCCCATGATGCCCCTCAAACGGTTGTTTGAGGCAGCATGCACGGAGTGAAGGGGCGAGGGAATAGGGGCGAGGGGCGAGCGGGCCGAATACGCGCCTCTCGCCCCTCGCCCCTCGTCGCCAACTTGCCCCGCCTCCCGGCCCGCTCTAGGTTCGCGACCTTTCAGGGGCGGCCGGCGTTAGGCGATTCATGGTCCATCACTACCTCGAGTTCGAACGGCCGATCGCCGAGCTGGAAGGCAAGATCGAGGAACTCGGCAAGCTTTCCGAGACGGCCGGGGCCGGCGCCTTCGACACCGAGATCGAGGCCCTGCGCGCGCGCCTCTCGGAACTGCGCCGCGACTCCTATTCGCGCCTGACGCCCTGGCAGAAGACGCAGGTCGCCCGCCATCCCGAGCGGCCCCACTTCGTCGACTACCTGGAAGGCCTCATCGAGGAGTTCGTCGAGCTGCGCGGCGACCGCAAGTTCGCCGACGACCAGGCGATCATGGGGGGGCTGGGCCGGTTCCGCGGCCAGCCGGTGATGGTCATCGGCCAGGAGAAGGGCCACGACACCACCACCCGGCTGAAGCACAACTTCGGCATGGCCCGGCCCGAGGGCTACCGCAAGGCGGTGCGGCTGATGGACATGGCCGAGCAGTTCAACCTGCCGGTGCTGACCTTCGTCGACACGGCCGGCGCCTATCCGGGCCTGGGCGCCGAGGAACGCGGCCAGGCCGAGGCCATCGCCCGGGGCACGGAACGCTGCCTGACCCTGAAGACGCCGCTGATCTCGATCATCACCGGCGAGGGCATGTCCGGCGGGGCCATCGGCATCGCCGCCGGCAACAAGGTGCTGATCCTCGAGCACGCCATCTATTCGGTGATCTCGCCCGAGGGCGCGGCCTCGATCCTGTGGCGCGACGGGGCGCGGGCCAAGGACGCCGCCGAGCAGATGCACATCACCGCCCAGGACCTGATCAAGATCGGCGTCGTCGACCGCATCATCGAGGAGCCGGCCGGCGGGGCCCATTCCGACCCCCAGGCCGCCATCGCCGCCGTCGGCGACGCCGTCGAGGAGGAGCTGGCCCTGCTGGCCCCCCTGACGCCCGCCGAGCTGCTGGCCCAGCGCTCGGACCGCTACTACGCTCTCGGCAAGGTCGGGCTGGCCTGATCCCTTCGACGCAACCGCAGGGGCGTTGACTCCCGCCCCGCTCCGATGAGAACATTTCATGAACATCGGAGATCCCGTCATGGACGCCCAGCCAGCCCGCCCGGCTGATCGAACCCCCGCGCCCCCGGCCGCGCCACTGACCGACCGGGAGCGGCGGCTGATCCGCCAGGCCGCCGAGGCCCGCCCGCGCGAGGGCCACCGGCTGGTCGAGGCGGTGTGCGCCCTGGGCGCGCTGACCAGGCTGCGCTGAGGGTCCACGCCCCTTCGCCGCGGTGCTATCCTGCGTCCATGGACGCCCTCGCCCGCCCCGTCGTTCCGCCGGCCCCTCGCGTGCATGCCGGCGAGCTGTCGACGCCGAGGCTGGTGATCGAGACCCTGAAGAACACCCTCGGCAACTGGTCGCAGGTGGCGTTCGACGAACTGGCCGGCCGGCGCAAGGTGCTGGGCATCGACAGCATGATGGTCAACGACCCGGCCGCCGTGCGCCACATCCTGCACGCCAACATGGGCAACTACCGCCGGCCGCTGGCCTCGGTGCGGCCGATCAAGCCGCTGGCCGGCGCCGGGGTGCTGCTGTCGGAGGGCCCCGAGTGGCGGCGGCAGAGGCGCATGCTGGCCCCGGCCTTCACCCCGGCCAGCGTCGAGGCCCTGATCCCCCACTTCCACGCCGCCGCCGAGGGGATCGTCCGGCGGCTGGCCGGCCGGTCGCGGGCGAACCTGTCGGAAGCCTTCCACGAGGCGACCCTCGACGCCGTCCTGCGGGCGCTGTTCTCGCTGTCGGTGGAGGGCCGCGCCGATCTGGCCAGGCGCGTCCGGGACTATCTGGCGGGCCCCGGCCGGCCCACCCTGTTCGACGGCTTCGCCCGCGACGAGGGCGACTTCGCCTTCGCCACCGGCGCCCGCCGCCGCTTCCAGCGGGCGTGGTTCGCGCAGGTCGACCGCATCGTCGCCGACCGCCGGGCGGCGCCGTCCGGATCGGACCATCGCGACCTGCTCGACCTGCTGCTGGCGGCGCGCGATCCGGAGACCGGCGCGCCGCTCACCGACGCCGGGGTCCGCGACCAGTGCGCCACCCTGCTGCTGGCCGGGTTCGAGACCACCTCGCGGCTATTGTTCTGGACCAGCTACCTGCTCTGCCTCGACCCCGCCGAACAGGCCCGGCTGCGCGCCGAGATCGCCGCCTTCCCGCCCGACCGCGCCGCCAGCCTCGAGGACATCCAGCACTGGCCGCGCCTGCGCCAGGTGCTGATGGAGGCCATGCGCCTCTACCCGCCGGTGCCGCTGATCATCCGCGAGGCGACAGGACCGGACGTGGTCTGCGGCGAGGCGATCGACCGCGGCTGCCTGATCTGGATCAGCCCCTGGGTCCTGCATCGCCACAGGCGGTTCTGGGACCAGCCGACGGCCTTCGTCCCCGACCGCTTCGCCGGCAAGGCCCAGCCCTGGATCAGCGAGCCGGCCTACCTCCCCTTCGGCGCCGGCCCGCGCATCTGCATCGGCGCGGCCTTCGCACTGGCCGAGGCGTCGATCGTCATGGCGAGCCTGCTGCAGGCGTTCGAGCTGTCGCTGGACGACGATCGCACGGTGATCCCGCTCGGCGGCGTCACCACGGCGCCGAACCTGGAGCCGTGGTTTCGGGTGGAGCCGGCGGCCTGAGGCCCTGCCCGGTCATTGCCGGCGCGAAGGCCCGTATCCGCTGACCGACAGCAGCCCTCCGATGACGATCAACGCCGCCATCGCGCCCCAGGTCGCCGCTCCGCCGGTCAGTTGGGCGGCCGTCGGCATGGCCATCCGGTACAGACCCGCGACGAGAAGGGCCCAGCCCGCGACCGTCACCAGTACCGAAAGAGACAGGGACCAGCGTCGATAGGCCTGCAGGATCGCCACCCCAGCGATGAAGAGGAGCGTCCCATTGAGATAGACAACCGGCGGCGGATTGCCGGCGAATGCCTCGATATTGAGTCCTTCGGTGAGTCCCAGCGCGACGAGCGTCGGGCCGAGGATGCGGGCGATCCGCCGGGAAACTTCCATTCTGCAACGCCTCGCGAGCCCTCGGACCGCCATCCTGCGGGGCGTGCGGCGCGCCCGGCATTGCGCTGGATCAAGGCCGCCTGCTCGCAAACGGCGGGGCTGAGCCGGGGACATGCGCTTCTGTGCGCGTCCCCATCGGCTTGAAGCGGCAAGGGACACGCACTGCCGGGCATGTCCCTATTCGGGGGCGACCCGCTCGAAGGCCGTCACCGTCGCCTTGAACGCCTCCGGGACGGGCGCCGGGACCTTGTCGGCCGGCGTGGCGCAGACGTAGGTGGTGCGGACGTCGCAGATCAGTTCGTCGCCGCGGAACATGGCGATGCGGAACAGGAAGCTGGTGCGGCCGAAACGCTGGGTCCGCACGGCCAGAGTCAGGTCGTCGTCGAACCTGGCCGAGGCGCGGAAGTCGACGTTGGCGTTGACCGCGAACACGTCCACCCCGAACGGCAGCAGCGTCTCCGGGTAGGGATAGCCCACGGCCCGCATGTACTCGGTCATCGCGACGTCGGCGTAGACCAGGTAGTTGGGGTTGAAGACGATCCCCTGCATGTCGCAATCGGCCCAGCGGACCCTGAGCGGCGTGGTGAAAACGAAGTCGGCGAGGGCCGACGGCGGTTCGCGTTCGGCCATCTCAGAACCCGTACAGCGCCGCGTACTCCGGGTCCTTGGCGGCGATCTGGCGGGCGCAGTCGACCATCACCCGGGCCTGCTTCCAGGTGGCGTCGTCCTGCATCTTGCCGTCGAGCATCACCACGCCCGTGCCGTCGGGCATGGCCTCCAGAATGCGCCGGGCGAAGGCCACCTCGCCAGGGTCGGGGCTGAACACCTTCTTGGCGATGGCGATCTGGCCGGGGTGCAGGCTCCAGGCGCCGACGCAACCCAGCAGGAAGGCGTTGCGGAACTGCTGCTCGCAGGCCTCGGCGTCGGAGATGTCGCCGAACGGGCCGTAGAAAGCGTTGATGCCATGGGCGGCGCAGGCGTCGACCATCCTGGCGAAGGTGTAGTGCCAGATGTCCTGCTGGGCGGCGGCCCGCGGGGCGCCGTCGTCGCGGGGATCCTCGATCACCTTGTAGAAGGGGTGGCCGCCGCCGACGCGGGTGGTCTTCATCCGGCGGCTGGCGGCGAGGTCGGCGGGACCCAGGCTGATGCCCTGCATGCGGGGCGAGGCGCCGGCGATGGCCTCGACGTTGTTCACCCCCTCCGCGGTCTCAAGGATGGCGTGCAGCAGGATCGGCTTCTTCAGTCCGTGCTTTGCCTCCAGCAGCGCCAGCAGCTGGTCCATGTAGTGGATGTCCCACGGCCCCTCGACCTTGGGGACCATCATCACGTCCAGCCGGTCGCCGACGCCGGCGACGATGTCGGTGACATCCTGCAGGTGCCAGGGCGAATTCAGGCAGTTGATGCGGGTCCACAGGCCCACGCCGAGGGCCGCGAAATCGGTCGCGTTGGCCATCTCGATGAAGCCGGCCCGGGCGGCGTCCTTGGCGTCGGCGGGAATGGCGTCTTCCAGGTTGCCCAGGATCACGTCCACCGTCGGAGCGATTTCGGGAACCTTGGCGCGAACCTTCTCCAGGTGCGCCGGGACGAAGTGGATCATCCGCTCGACCCGCACCGGCAGCTCGCGCAGCGGCGCCGGCGCGCCGATGGCCAGAGGCTTGAAAAACCCGCGCGGCGTCTTCATCGGCGTTGTCCCATCGTCTTTTCGCTTATGCGAACGGATGTTTGGAACCGATGCTGCGGTGCGTCAAGCCGGTCACGTCAGGTCGTCGAGCGATACGCCGAGCGCCGCCGCGACGACCTTGAGCGTTTCGATGGAGCCGGCTCGCCTGCCGTTCTCGATCTGCGACAGGAAGGGGGCGGACAACCCCGTCGCCTTGGCCAGGGCGTCGAGGGTCATGCCCCGATGTCTGCGCCACAGGCGAACGAGGCTTTCGCCTTCGATCATGGCGTGGACGAACGCGGCGGGCACGGCTTCCTCCACGCCGGTCGCGAGCGCCGCCGTCGCCTCGTCGAAGGCGGCGACATCCGACGCGGCTTCCGCGGCGGCGAGTAGACGGTCGTACTCGGCGCGTGACAGGACCACCATTTCCTCGCCGGACGGGGTCTTGAACGTCTGAATATCCATGTTGCGCCTCATTCGTAGACACCGCCGCGAGGACCGATGTGGATGATCGCCAGCACGACACCGTCATCGCTGAAGATCACTCGCCAGTCGCCGACCCGCAGTCGAAACCCATCACGGCCTTGCAGGCGCGTGACATTGTTCGCCTGGCTCAAGGGATCCGCGGCGTACTGTTCGATCTTCGCGACGATCCGCCTCGCGGTCGGCGTCGGCATGCTCGACAGCGCCTTGCGAGCCCTCTTGAGATAGACGACTTCCCGCACCGCCGCGCGATAGCACGCCGCTAATATTCGACTCAAGCTTCCTAGCGGAAAGCTACCATCGGAAAGCCTACGCCTTCTTCACGAACTCCGTGCGCAGGACCAAGCCCCTCACCTTCTCGACGTTGGCCTCGATCTCGTCGGGGTCGCCGGTGAGGCGGATCTTCTTGACCAGGGTCCCCCGCTTGAGGGTCACGCCGCCGGACCCCTTGACCTTGAGGTCCTTGATCAGGGTCACGCTGTCGCCGTCGCTGAGCACGGCGCCGTTGGAGTCGCGGGTTTCGGACATGCTGGACTGATCCTCAATGGGAAGGCCCCCCTAGCATGCCCGCCGGCCGGATCGCGAGCCCCCGCGCGACCTGTCCCGACCTCTCGATTGAATCCGATGGCGCCGCCGCGCGGCGATCCATAATCTGTCGCGTCACGATCATAGGGTCGTGCTTGAAGGTGCATCCACCCGGGGGGGAAATCGTGCTCAATCTGTTCGAGGCGACGGCCATGGTCCTGGCCGTCACCGCGGTGGCCTGCTGGGTCAACGCCAAGTTTTTCAAGCTGCCGGTGGCGGTCGGGCTGCTGCTCGTCGGGCTGCTGGTCACGATCCTGGTCGCCGTGACCGATCGTTTCGCGCCGCAGCTGTCGGCCGGGGTCCATTTCGGCAGGCTGCTGGGCGAAGTCGACTATCCCAAGCTGGTGCTCGATTTCATGCTCGCCTACCTGCTGTTCGCGGGGGCCATGAACATCAACCTCGGGGCGCTGATGCGCCGGGGCTGGGCGGCGGGCGTGCTGGCGACCCTCGGCACGGTCATCACCATGGTGCTGGTGGCCGCGTGCTTCTGGGGCGTCTGCCGCCTGGCGGGCGTGGCGATGCCGGTGAGCTGGGCGCTGGTGTTCGGCGCCCTGATCAGCCCGACCGACCCCATCGCGGTCCTGGCCATGACGCGCCGCACGGATCTGGAGCCCCATCTGCAGGCCCAGCTCGAGGGCGAGGCTCTGTTCAACGACGGCGTCGCCGTCGTTCTGTTCAAGGCCGTTCTGGCCTATGCCGTGGGCGAGGCGGCCGGCGGCGGACACACCGACCTCGCGGGCCTCGCCCAGCATGCCGCCATCGAGTCCGTCGGCGGCATGGCGGTCGGTCTGGGCGTCGCCCTGGCCGCTGTGGTGGTGATCTACGCGATCAATGACTGGATCACCGAGACCCTGGTCACCCTGGCCACGGCCACGCTGGTCTACACCATCAACCTGCATTTCCACCTGTCCGGCCCTCTGGGCGTGGTGGTGGCGGGCCTGGTCATGGCCTCCGGCTGGGCGGCGAGGGGCCTGAGCGAGAAGGCCCGCCACTACATCCACCCCTTCTGGCATGTGGTCGACGAGGGCATGAACGCGGTGCTGTTCTTCCTGGTCGGCCTGGTCGCCTTCCTGCTCAAGCTGTCGCCCCCCCTCGTCATCCTGCTGATGGCCGGCCCGGCGATCGTGCTGGTCTGCCGCTGGATCGCCGTGGCGCTGCCCGGCTCGGCGCTGCCGCTGATCGGCAAGAAGGCGACGCTCAAGCTCTACAACGTGCTGACCTGGGCCGGCGTGCGGGGCGGCCTGTCGATCGCCATGGTGCTGTCGCTGCCGGATGTTCCCGAACGCCAACCGATCTTCGCGGCGGCCCTGGGCGTGGTCGGCTTCTCGATCCTGATCCAGAGCCTGACCATGGAGAAGCTGGCCATCCGCACCGGTTACGGCAGCGCCCGGCCCGACCCCGAACCGACCCTCTGACGCGTCAGCGTTTGCGGCCGAGGGGGTGCCGGGTCGCCACCACCTCGGCCAGCCGCTCGCTCGCGACGTGGGTGTAGATCTGGGTGGTGGCGATGTCCGCATGCCCCAGCAGGGTCTGGACCACCCGCAGGTCGGCGCCGCCCTCCAGCAGGTGGGTGGCGAAGGCGTGGCGCAGCACGTGGGGGCTGACCCTGGCGGGGTCGATGCCGGCCGCCAGCGCCGCCGCCTCCAGCAGCTGCGAGAACCGCCGGGGGGTCAGCCGCCCGGTCCTGCCGCGCGAGGGAAACAGCCAGGGGCTGGCCTGAGCCTTGCCGCCCAGCGCCGCGGCGCGGACCTCCAGCCAGGCCTTCACCGCCGTCCGCGCCGCCGCGTTCAGGGGGGCCAGCCGCTCCTTGCCGCCCTTGCCCCTGACGATCAGGAAGGCCGGGTCGCGGGCGAGCGCTGCGAGCGGCAGGGCCAGCACCTCCGACACCCGCATCCCCGAGGCGTAGGTCAGCTCGATCAGGCAGGCGAGGCGCAGGCCCGCCGCCCCGTCCCTGGCCGCCGCCGCCGCGATCAGCCGCTCGACTTCCTCGCGGGAGAGCACCTTGGGCAGCGGCCGGCCCCTGCGGGGGGCCTCGATGCGGCGCGAGGGGTCGTCGCTCCGCCAGCCCTCGCCCAGCACGAAGCGGTAGAACTGGCGCACCGCCGCCCGCCGCCGCGCCGCCGTCGCCGGCGACAGGCCCGCCGCGCCGAGGGCGGCGAACCAGGCCTCCAGGTCCTCCGCCGTGGCGGTCGCCAGGTCGCGCCCGCGCCGTTCGAGGAACCCCGCCGCGTCGGCCAGGTCCTTGCCGTAGGCGGTCAGGGTGTTCCTGGCCGCCGCCCGCTCGACGGCCATCATCTCCAGGAAGGCCTCGGTCCAGGCCCCGCTCATTTCACCGGCGCCGCCAGGCCTTCCAGGGCGAGCGCCTCGGCCTCCGCCTCCAGCCCCGCGCGGCGCAGGGCCAGCACGATCCGGGCCCGGTCGGCCGCCGGCGGTCCGGCGGCGCCGGCGTCGGCCATGGCGGCGACCGCCAGCAGGGCCGTCTCGCCCTTCAGCCCCGCCGCCGCCGCCGCGTCGAGGGCCATCAGCAGGGCCGGCGCGGCCGCGCCGCGCCCGGCGTCCGCCAGCGCCAGCGCCGCCCGACCGTCCGGCGACAGCTGGGCGCCCATCGCCGCCAGCAGCAGCATGCGGCCGTAGAGCGCCGGCCGTGACTTCGCCGGCGCCGCCTCGGCCTCGCCGATCAGGGTGTCGACCAGCCCCGCGCTCTGGCGGGCGGCGGCGACCATCGAGCGGGCGACGACCACCTCCTCGCTCTCGGGCGTGATCGCCGGCGGCCAGAGGGCGGCGGCGAGCGCCGTCGAAGCCGTCGCCTTCGCCGGCTCCAGATCGAGGGCCAGCCGGCGAGACAGGGCGTAGTCGAGGCCGTTGCGCAGCGAGGCCGCGCCCGGATCGCCGGCCCCGGCGATCAGCGCCCCCGCCAGCCGGCCGAACGTCGGGTCGCGGGCCTTCTCCGTCGCCAGGGCCAGGGTCAGGGACGCCGCCTCGCCCTGACCGGCCCGCGCCTGGCAGTAGGTCCGCAGCCGCAGCCAGTAGAGGTCGCCCCGCCCCGTCGCCAGCTGGTCGGAGACGCGGCAGGCGGCGTCGTCCTCGCCCGCGACCAGGGCCGCTTCGGCGACCGCCTCGGCCAGCGCCGCGTTCGCGCCGACGCCGGGCGCCCGCTCCGCCGCGGCCCAGGCGGCGCGCCAGTCGCCCAGCCGCAGCAGCGCCTGGATGCGGGCGGCGGCCACCTCCGGGTCCCGCCCCGCGCCCTCCGAACCGGCGACGCCGGCCCCCAGGAGGCGGCGCGCCAGTCCGCCGGCCGCGGCGCTCATCGGCTTGCGCCCGACCGTCGGCAGCACCCGCCGGACCAGCTCGGGCGAGGTCCCCTTCCACAGGTCGGCGGGCATGCCGCCCTGGCGGTCGCCCAGCGAGAAATAGTCCGGCGCGGCGAGGGTCGAGACCTCGACCTGCGCGGCCGCGGGCGCGGCGAACAGGAAGGCGGCGGAGACAGCGGCGATCACGGTGCGCATGCGGCCAGCCTACCACCCTCTCCCCGTCCGTCATCCCCGGGTCGCCGGGGCGGGCTCCCCGGCCCCCGCGCCCGGCCGCCGAAGCAGGACTCGCCGCGGGCGTATTGGCCCGTAGCGGCACTCTCGTGTAAAGCCGGGAACGGCCATGACCGCCGATCCCCGCCTTCGCCGCAAGACCATCGCCCTCGTCGGCCTCATGGGCGTGGGCAAGAGCACCATCGGCCGGCGGCTGGCGGCCGCGCTGGACCTGCCGTTCCGCGACGCCGACGCCGAGGTCGAGGCCGCGGCCGGGCGCAGCATATCGGAGATTTTCGCCACCTACGGCGAGGCGGCCTTCCGCGACGGGGAGCGGCGGGTGATCGCCCGGCTGATGGACGAGGGCCCGCACGTGCTGGCGACCGGCGGCGGGGCCTTCGTCAACGACGAGACGCGGGCGCTGATCAGGTCGCGGGCGGTGTCGGTGTGGCTGAAGGCCGATCTCGAGCTGCTGGCCCGTCGCGTGGCCCGCAAGGACAACCGGCCCCTCGTGCGCGGCAAGGATCCCCTCGAGGTGCTGACCGCCCTGGCGGCGGCGCGCGACCCCCTCTACGCCGAGGCCGACCTGGTGGTCGAGACCGGCGACACGCCGCATGGCGAGGCCGTCGACGCCGTGCTCGCCGCCCTGACCGCCCACCTCGCCGGAGCCGACGCTTGACCCGAGCCATTCCCGTCGGCCTGGGCGACCGCGCCTATGACGTCCTGGTCGGCCCCGGCCTGATCGACGAGGCCGGCCGCCGGATCGCCCCGCTGCTGAAGTCCGGGCGGACGGCGATCGTCACCGACGACGTCGTCGGGCCGCTGCACGGCGGGCGCCTGGCGCGCTCGCTGGGGGCGGCGGGGATCGCCGCCGAGACGATCGCCGTGCCGGCCGGCGAGGCGAGCAAGAGCTTCGCCGGCCTCGCCGACCTGACCGACCGCCTGCTGGCTCTGGAGCTGGACCGCGGCGACGTCATCGTCGCCCTCGGCGGCGGCGTGGTCGGCGACCTGGCCGGGTTCGCGGCGGCGATCTACAAGCGGGGCGTCGACTTCATCCAGGTCCCGACCACCCTGCTGGCCCAGGTCGACAGCTCCGTCGGGGGCAAAACGGCGATCGACACGCCGCGCGGCAAAAACCTGGTCGGCGCCTTCCACCAGCCCCGGCTGGTGCTGGCCGACCTCGACGCGCTGGCCACCCTGCCCGACCGCGAGATGGCCTGCGGCTACGCCGAGGTGATCAAGTACGGCATGCTGGGCGACGCCGGCTTCTTCTCCTGGCTGGAGGCGAACGGCGCGGCGGTGCTCGCCCGCGACGCCCGCGCCCTGTCCCACGCCGTCGGCCGCTCGGTGGAGATGAAGGCCCGGATCGTCGCCGAGGACGAGCGCGAACAGGGCGGCCGGGCCCTGCTCAATCTCGGCCACACCTTCGCCCACGCCCTGGAGGCCGAGACCGGCTACGGCGAGACCCTGCGGCACGGCGAGGCGGTGGCCGCCGGCTGCGCCCTGGCCTTCCGCTTCTCGGCCGCCCTTGGCCACTGCGACGCAGACGACGCCGCGCGCGTGGCCGCCGCCCTCGCCGCCGCCGGCCTGCCCGCCGGACTCGGCGAGGTTCCCGGCGGCCCGTTTTCCGCCGACCGGCTGATCGCCCACATGGCCCAAGACAAGAAGGCCGAGGGCGGCCGCCTGACCTTCATCCTCGCCCGCCGCATCGGCGAGGCCTTCGTCGCCAGGGGCGTCGATCCCGCGCCGCTGCGCGACTTCCTGCTCAGAGAAGGAGCACTGCCGTGAACATCTGGGCCCTGGTCCTCGGACTGGCGCCGTCGCTGATCGTCCTGCTTGGCATCGGCGCCCTGATCTCCGCCGCCGAGACCTCGATGACGGCGGCCAGCCGCGGGCGCATGCACCAGCTCGAACGCGACGGCGACGGCGCCGCCGGCCGGGTGAACCGGCTGATGGGCAACCAGGAGACCATGATCGGGGCCATCCTGCTGTCCAACAACGTGGTCAACATCGGCGCCTCGGCCCTGACCACCAGCGTGCTGGCGGCGGCCTTTCCGGGCGCGTTCGGGGTGGTGATCTCGACGGTGGTGATGACCGTGCTGGTCGTGGTGTTCGGCGAGATCCTGCCCAAGACCCTGGCCATCACCCGGCCCGAGACCGTGGCCCGCGCGCTGTCGATCCCGACGTGGTGGACGGTGCGGGTGTTCGGCCCCCTGGCCAACGGCGCCCAGTGGATCGTCCGGCAGACCCTGCGGCCGTTCGGCATCAAGCTGTCGATGGAGACCGACGTCCTGGCCGCCCACGAGGAGATCCGCGGCGCGGTCGAGTACCACCACTCCGAAGGCGTGGTCGAAAGCAGCGACCGGCGCATGCTGGGCGGGGTCCTGGACCTGTCGGAGATGGACGTCTCGGAGGTCATGGTCCACCGCAAGTCGGTGGCGACCCTCGACGCCGACCTGCCCCCGCGCGAGCTGGCCCTGGCCGCCCTCGACAGCGGCCACAGCCGCGTGCCCCTGTGGCGCGGCACGCCCGACGACATCGTCGGCGTGCTGCACACCCGCGACCTGGTCAAGGCCCTGGCCTCCGGCGCGGACCTGGACGCCACCGACGTCGCCGGCATGGCCCGCGAGCCCTGGTTCGTTCCCGACACCACCCGCCTGAAGGACCAGCTGGACGAGTTCCTCACGCGCCGCAGCCACTTCGCCCTGGTCGTGGACGAGTACGGCGGCCTGCAGGGCGTGCTGACCCTGGAGGACATTCTCGAGGAGATCGTCGGCGAGATCGACGACGAGCACGACGTCGCCGTGCAGGGCGTGCGCCGCCAGCCGGACGGCTCGGTGCTGGTCGACGGCGTGGTCACCGTGCGCGACCTCAACCGCCATCTCGACTGGGACCTGCCGGACGACCAGGCGGTGACCATCGCCGGCCTGCTGATCCACGAGGCCCAGACCATTCCCCAGCAGGGCGAGACCTTCGACTTCCACGGCCATCGCTTCGAGGTGGTGCGGCGGCGGCGCAACCAGATCACCCAGCTGCGCGTCGGCCCCCGGCGCGAGGCCGAGAGCGGCTGGATGGACGCGGGATGATCCCGCCGGGAACCCGGGGCGGGGGCTCGACGTTGGCCCCCTCGGGCGGAGATGTCCGTTCGATGTCGCGGGGTGAGCGCCTTGGCGTCTGAGCCGTTCGCGGGCCTGAAGGTGCTCGTCGTCGAGGACGAGATGCTCGTCTCGATGATCGTCGAGGACATGCTGGCCGATTTCGGCTGCGCCGTGGTGGGTCCCGCCCCCAGCGTGCAGGAGGCCGCCGGCCTCGCCGCCGGCGCCGAGATCGACGCCGCCATCCTGGACGTCAACCTCGCCGGCCAGGCGGTCTTCCCGGTGGCCGACGCGCTCAAGGCCCGGTCGATTCCCTACGCCTTCGCCAGCGGCTACGGCGACGCCGGCGTCCCCGACGCCCACCGCGCCGCCCCCGTGCTGCAAAAGCCCTTCCGCCAGATGGACCTGCAGAGGGCGCTGGGGCAGCTGGTCGGGAATAGGGGTTAGGGACGAGGGGCGAGGGGCGAGGAGGGGGGCGCCGCGAACGCCGTTTCACTCGCCCCTCGCCCCTAACCCCTGTCCCCGTCCCCCGGCGCCACCGCCCGCACCGACAGCGCGTGGACCGGTCCCGCCAGCTCGTCCTTGAGGGCCGCATACACGTGTCGCTGCCGCATCACGCGGGGCACGCCGGCGAAGGCGGCGGATTCGATCAGGACGTTGAAATGGCTCTCGCCGCCCTCGCGATGGCCGGCGTGGCCGCGGTGGCGTTCGGAGTCGTCGACCACCTCCAGCCGCGTCGGGGCGAAGGCCTGCGTCAGTTTTTCCCGGATGGAGTCGGATATGGGGCCCATTTTGCGAAGGTCAATTCTTGAATGAGAAAGGTTGGGGGCCATACTTCGGCGCATGGCGAGCGCCTTTCAATACCGCCCGAAGTTCGTCGACATCCGCGTGCGTCCGCCCAAGCCCGGGGAGGACGAGGCGGAGCAGGACGTGCATGCGCTCAAGCCGGGCGAGCGCCGGTGCGACCATGCCGACTGCCTGGCCGTGGCCACGGCCCGGGCGCCCAAGTCGCGCGATCTGCCCGGCCAGTTCTACTGGTTCTGCCAGGCGCACGCGGCCGAGTACAACAAGGGCTGGAACTTCTTCGCCGGCATGAGCGACGAGGCCATCGCCCGGGCCCAGGCCGAGCGGGCGACCGGCGAACGGCCGACCTGGAGCTTCAAGGCCTCCAACCGCTCGCGCGAGGCGGCCGCCCAGGCCAAGGGGCCGATGGGCTGGGCCGACCCCTTCAGCCTGTTCGGCTTCGGCCGCGCCGACCGCGCGGGCGTCGAGACCGTCCAGCGCGCCGACGGCCGGCGGCTGGGCAAGCTGGAGCGCAACGCCATGGCCGACCTCGACCTGCCCGAGACCGCCGACGGCCCGCAGATCCGCGCCCGCTACACCGAGCTGGTCAAGCGCTGCCACCCCGACTCCAACGGCGGCGACCGCAGCGCCGAACACAAGCTCCAGCGCGTGCTCAAGGCCTGGAAGACCCTGCAGAAGGCCAAGCTGGTCTAGGACTCTCCTGATCCGCTTGTCCCGGCATTCAGATCGCGTGTTCCAACCAGGCCCGGCGGGCTCGGCCTGGGTCCCGGCCTAGGCCGGGATGGTCGGAGACCATGGGCTTCAAACAACCGTTTCCTGATCAGCGATAATTCGCTAAGCCCGTTCCCATCATGGCCGACCAGACCGACACCGCCGCCGACCCGTTGCTGTCCCTTGTTCCCGACAAGATGGTCTCCGTTCGCGAGGTCTTCGGCGTCGACTCCGACATGAAGGCGCCCTTCTTCAGCGTCCGCGACCCGCACGTGCCGGAGATCGACGAGGCCTACCGCTTCGACCCGCAGACCACCCTGGCCATCGTCGCGGGCCTGGCCTTCGACCGGCGGGTGATGATCCAGGGCTATCACGGCACCGGCAAGTCGACGCACATCGAGCAGGTCGCCGCCCGGCTGAACTGGCCGATGGTGCGGGTCAACCTCGACAGCCACGTCAGCCGCATCGACCTGGTCGGCAAGGACGCCATCGTCCTGAAGGACGGCATGCAGGTCACCGAATTCCGCGAGGGCATCCTGCCCTGGTGCCTGCAGCGGCCGATGCTGCTGGTGTTCGACGAATACGACGCCGGCCGGCCGGACGTGATGTTCGTCATCCAGCGGGTGCTGGAGTCGGGCAGCAAGCTGACCCTGCTCGACCAGAACCGGGTGATCCGGGCCAACCCCTATTTCCGGCTGTTCTCCACGACCAACACCATCGGCCTGGGCGACACCACGGGGCTCTATCACGGCACCCAGCAGATCAACCAGGCGCAGATGGACCGCTGGTCGATCGTCACCACGCTCAACTACCTCGACCACGACGCCGAGGCCGAGATCGTGCTGGCCAAGAACCCGGGCTACGCCACCCCCGAGGGGCGGCGGAAGATCGCCGCCATGGTCCGCGTCGCCGACATGACCCGCAACGCCTTCATGAACGGCGACATCTCCACAGTCATGAGTCCGCGGACGGTGATCACCTGGGCCCAGAACGCCGACATCTTCGCCGGCGACCTGGCCCTGGCCTTCCGCCTGACCTTCCTCAACAAGTGCGACGAACTGGAACGCCCGACGGTGGCCGAGTTCTACCAGCGCGCGTTCGGGGAGGATTTGCCGGAGAGCGCGGCGAGGGTGAAGGTGGCTTGAACCCTGCCCTTCACCCCATGCGGGAGAAGGTGGCCCGCGAAGCGGGTCGGATGAGGGGGATAGACGGTCGAGGGCGCAAGCCCTCATCCGTCGGCTGCGCCGACACCTTCTCCCGCGAGGGGAGAAGGGATGGGCTCCTCCCCTGTGCAACAACCAAGCCTTTCACGTGCCGTCGGCGGACTTCTCCAAGGCCTCCTAGGAGCAGCTCTTTCCGTGGCCCGCGCCGGTTCCGACACCTCACGCGAAAGCGTCGCGCGGCAATTTGGGACAGACGCCAATTGCGATCTGCTGGGGCGTCGAGCCGCCGCGGCGCCTGCAATTGGCATCTGTCCCTATTTACCTCTCCCCCTCCCGCGCAATAGAAGCCGCGCAACGTCCCCAGCGCGAAGAGTCGCCCGAATGAAGCTGCTCGCCGGCAACTCCAACCGCACGCTCGCGGCGGCGATCGCGGAGTATCTCGACACGCCCCTGACACGGGCGCAGGTCCGGCGCTTCGCCGACAACGAGGTGTTCGTCACCATCGACGAGAACGTCCGCGGCGAGGACGTCTTCGTGATCCAGTCGACCAGCTATCCGGCCAACGACAACCTGATGGAGCTCCTGATCTGCATCGACGCCCTGAAGCGGGCGTCGGGGCGGCGGATCACGGCGGTGGTGCCCTACTTCGGCTACGCCCGGCAGGACCGCAAGACCGGCGGCCGCACGCCGATCTCGGCCAAGCTGGTGGCCAACCTGATCACCCGGGCCGGCGCCGACCGGGTGCTGACCATGGATCTGCACGCCGGCCAGATCCAGGGCTTCTTCGACATCCCGACCGACAACCTGCTGCCCGCGCCGCTGATCGCCGCCGACGTGCGCGAGCGCTACGGCCGCAGCGACGACCTGATGATCGTCTCGCCGGACGTCGGCGGGGTGGTGCGGGCCCGGGCGCTGGCCAAGCGGCTCGACGCCGATCTCGCCATCGTCGACAAGCGCCGCTCGGGTCCCGGCGAGAGCGAGGTGATGAACATCATCGGCGAGGTCTCGGGACGGCGCTGCATCCTGTTCGACGACATCGTCGATTCCGCCGGCACCCTGTGCAACGCCGCCAAGGCCCTGACCGAGCACGGCGCGACCGAGGTCAGCGCCTATGTGACGCACGGCGTCCTCTCGGGCGCGGCGGCCGAGCGGGTGACGAACTCGGTGCTGAAGGAACTGGTCGTCACCGACTCCATCGAGCCCTCCGACGCCACGACGGGCTGCCGGAAGATCCGCATCCTCTCCTGCGCCCCCCTGATGGGCGAGGCCATCCGCCGGATCGCCAACGAGGAGTCGGTGTCGAAGCTGTTCGACTAGGGAATAGGGAATAGAGAGTAGTCCGCCTGCTCGCGCTGTCGGCGCCGCGCCTCTGACTGCTACTCCCTACTCCCTACCGGACGACATCCTCAACGCGCCCTTAACGCCCCCGCGTCACATTCTCGCCCCTCAGGCGGGTTGTATTGACTTCGTCGGGCCGAGACGGGGAAGCTGCGTTCCATGACATCTCTTCTTCCTGCGCGCATCGCGCCGGCGCTCGCCGGACTCGGCCTCGCCCTCGTTCTCGCCGCCTGCGGCCCCGAGAAGCCCCTTCCCGTCTACACGCCGCCGCCGGCCCCGCCGCCGCCGCCGCCGATCACGCTGGCGCCGCAACTGATCCAGGAGGCCAGCGCCTGGCGCGGCTACATGGCCCGCGCCAACGCCATCTCGGCCGAGTTCAAGGACGGCGCCCAGATCCAGGAGTCGCTGCGCACGGCGGCGGCCTACGAGCCCAAGCAGTTCCTGCGCGGCGCCGTGGCCTACGCCGCGGTGGTCGCCCTGCAGGACCCGACCTTCGTCGCCGAACTGCGCAAGGTCGCCGCCGACCCGGCCCAGCGCGTCGCCCTGCGCGACCAGCTGATCGCCAACCCCAACATGGCCACGGTCCTGCCGGGGGCCGAGGGCGCCGCCGGCCTGGTGCTCGCCGCCCTGGGCGAAGAGGCGCGGAAGATGGTGATCAACGGCCGGGCCGTGAAGCTGGCCGCCTACCAGGTGCAGACCGTGTCCTGGTCCAAGGCGGCGGTCGCCGACCGCGACGGCCGGCTGAACGGCGCCAAGACCCTGTCGTCCTCGCCGATGCTGGGCGAGGCCGCCGACGTCGCCCTGCTGTCGCAGGCGGCGATGGGCCCCGACGCCGGCGCCCCGCTGGGGATCGTCGGCCAGGCCGCCCCGCCGCCCTGGTCGCCGGTCGTGGTGCGCGGCATGGCCGTCGCCGCCCTGGCCGCCCTGGGCGAAGGCGGCGAGGCGAACCTGCTGGCCCTCAACAGCCTGGCCGACGAGCCGAACGCCGCCTACTGCCTGAGCATGGCCAAGCTGAACCTCTACCAGTGCCTGGCCGTGTCCAAGCCGCACTACGAGGACATCTTCTGCCTGGGCCAGCACATCCTGATCGACACCGGCTCGTGCATGGTCAAGGCGACCGGCGCCGAAATGCCGCCCGCGCCGCCGCCGGTGGTGATCGCCTCGACGCCGCCCCGGAAGACCGCCGCGACCGCGCCCGCCAAGAAGCCGATCAAGCGCTGAAGACTCTTCTCGGGCGGCGTTGCGCCGCCGCCTGAAAGCGTGTATCGAGCGCAGCCCTGAATTCACCGACCGTCGCCGCGCGGATCCGTCCGCCGCGGCGACATCGTTTTGAGACTGCAAGACCATGGCCGAGATCGTTCTGAACGTCGAAGTCCGCGACCGCACCGGCACCGGCGGCGCCCGCGAAGCCCGCCGCGCCGGCAAGGTGCCGGGCATCCTCTACGGCGGCGCCAAGGACCCGGTGGCCATCGCCGTCAAGTCCAACGAGTTCCGCAAGTCGCTCTACACCGGCAAGCTGCTCGGCCACCTGGTGACGCTGAAGTACGGCGAGGAGACCCAGCCGGTCATCGCCAAGGACGTGCAGTTCCACCCGGTCACGGACGAGCCGTTGCACTTCGACCTCTACCGGGTCGACGAGACCTCGACCGTCCGCATCGCCATCCCGGTGCACTTCCGCAACCAGGACGACTGCCCGGGCCTGCGCCAGGGCGGCTCGCTGGAAGTGGTCCGCCACGAGGTCGAGCTGAACTGCCCGGCCCAGGCGATCCCGGAAGAGATCGTCGTCGACCTGACCGGCAAGCAGCTGGGCGACACCATCCGCATCGGCGACGTGACCCTGCCCGCCGGCGTGACGCCCGCCGTCGCCGACCGCGACTTCGTGCTCGCCACCCTGAAGGTCTCTTCGGCCGCCCTGTCGGAAGCCGCCGATGAAGCCGGCGCCGAAGGCGAAGGCGGCGCCGAAGGCTGATCCGGGTCCGCATCGCAATGCCGGAACGGGCGGGCCGCGGCTCGCCCGTTTTCGTTTGAGGAAGCCGCCAGATGCTGATCCTCGCAGGCCTCGGCAATCCGGGCCCCCGCTACGAGAAGAACCGCCACAACGTCGGCTTCATGGCGCTCGACGCCATCGCCCGCCGCTGGGGCGCCGGGCCCTGGCGCGCCCGCTTCCAGGGCCTGGCCTGCGAGGGCCAGGTGGACACCGCCGCCGGTCCGGTCCGCGTCCTGCTGCTCAAGCCCCAGACCTTCTACAACGAGAGCGGCCGGGCCATCGGCGAGGCCATGCGCTTCTTCAAGCTGAAGGCCGAGGACGTGGTCGTCTTCTACGACGAGATCGACCTGGCCCCCGGGCGCTTCCGGATGAAGAAGGGCGGCGGCGCGGCCGGCAACAACGGCGTGCGCTCGACCACCGCCCAGATCGGCGACGGCTTCCGCCGGGCGCGGATCGGCACCGGCCATCCCGGCGACAAGGCGCTGGTCCAGGGCCATGTGCTGAGCGATTTCCACATGATCGACCGGGTCTGGCTGGAGCCGATGCTCGACGCCCTCGCCGACGCCCTGCCCTTCGCCGCCGCCGGCGACGACGACCGCTACCAGGCCGAGGTGCTGCGCCTCGCCCCGGCGCCCAAGGCCGATCCGCGCAGGCTCGCGCGCGACGCCGATTGACGCCGGCCGCCCTCGCGTCAGAGTAGCGCCATGTTCCCCGCCATCGGCCTCTCCTACCTTCTCGCCATCCTGCTCTGCGTCCACGCGATGCGGACGGGGCGCGAGATGTACTGGCTGTTCATCCTGCTGGCCTTCCCGGGCCTGGGCAGCCTGGTCTACCTGCTGGTCAACGTCCTGCCCGAGCTGCTCGGCGGGGCGACGGTGCGGCGGCTGGGCAGGGCCGCGCGGGAGACCCTCGACCCCGAGCGCGAATACCGCGCGGCGAGGGCCGCCTGCGACGACAGCCCGACGGTGGGCGCCCGCATGCGGCTGGCCTCGGCCGCGTCGGCGCTGGGCCGGTTCGAGGAGGCCGAGCGGCTGTACGGCGAGGCGGCCGCCGGCATCCACGCCGACGATCCCGCCCTGCTGCTCGGCCGCGCCCGGGCCCTGATCGAACTGTCGCGGCCGGCCGAGGCCCTGGCCCTGCTGGAGCGGCTGGGCGAACAGGGCGAGGCCGGGCGCACGCCCCAGGCCGCCCTGGCCATGGGCCGCGCCTACCACGCCCTCGGCCGTCACGGCGAGGCCGACACCGCCTACCAGTGGGCCGCCGGACGCCTGCCGGGGCTGGAGGGCCTGGCCCGCTACGCCGCCTTCCTGGCCGAAACCGGCCGCCGCGACGAGGCCGCCGAGGCGCTCGCCGAAATCGACAAGCGCGCCGCCCGCACCACCGCCCACTTCCGCAAGGAAGCCCGCGCCTGGCGCGACTTCGCCGCCCAGGCCCTGGGCTGACGCGGCCGCATTGAGATCGCCGGCGAAAGGCGGCATAAGGGCCGCCGAATTCGCGCCGGCCCCGCCGGCCCCATGCCTCCCGGATCCTCGATGGCCCTCAAAGTCGCGATCGTCGGCCTGCCCAACGTCGGCAAGTCGACCCTGTTCAACGCCCTGACCCAGACCGCCTCGGCGCAGGCGGCCAACTATCCCTTCTGCACCATCGATCCGAACACCGGCGACGTGGCCGTGCCCGAACCGCGCCTGGAGACCCTGGCCCGGATCGCCGGCAGCAAGGACATCATCCCCTCGCGGATCAACTTCGTGGACATCGCCGGTCTGGTGCGCGGCGCCAGCAAGGGCGAGGGCCTGGGCAACCAGTTCCTGGCCAACATCCGCGACTGCGACGCCGTCGCCTTCGTCGCCCGCTGCTTCGAGGACGGCGACATCACCCACGTGGAAGGCCGCATCGACCCGCTGTCGGACCTGGACATCATCGAGACCGAGCTGATGCTCGCCGACCTCGAGAGCCTGGAGAAACGCGTTCCCAACCTCGAGAAGCGGGCCCGCCAGGACAAGGACGCGGCCAACACCCTGCGCCTCTGCAAGATCGCGCTCGACCAGCTGAACAACGGCCGTCCCGCCCGCGCCGCCGCCGTCGACCCGGCGGACGAGAAAGCCTGGCACATGCTGCAGCTGCTGACCTCGCTGCCGGCCCTCTATGTCTGCAACGTCGACGAGGCCTCGGCGGCCGGGGGCAACGCCTACTCGGCCCAGGTGGCCGAGCGGGCGAAGCGGGACAACGCCAAGAGCGTGGTCATCTCGGCCCAGATCGAGAGCGAGATCGCCCTGCTCGACCCGGCCGAGCGCGCCGAGTTCCTGGAGACCCTGGGCCTCAGCGAGCCGGGCCTCAACCGCCTGATCCGCGAGGCCTACGCCCTGCTCGGCCTGCAGAGCTACTTCACGGTCGGGCCGAAGGAGGCCCGCGCCTGGACGATCGAGGTCGGCACGACCGCGCCCCAGGCCGCCGGCGTGATCCACAACGACTTCGAGAA
Organism: Pseudomonadota bacterium; assembly: GCA_049323695.1. GTDB lineage: Bacteria > Pseudomonadota > Alphaproteobacteria > Caulobacterales > Caulobacteraceae > Caulobacter. The sequence continues at coordinate 119,476 of JBMOOF010000017.1, read as the reverse complement.
GGGCTTCATCCGCGCCGAGACCATCGCCTTCGACGACTTCGTCGCCCTGGGCGGCGAACAGGGCGCCAGGGAAGCCGGCAAGATGCGCTCGGAAGGCAAGGACTACGTCGTCAAGGACGGCGACGTGATGCACTTCCGGTTCAACGTTTAGGGCGGGACGCCGGAGTCTCGTCTCAAGCCCTTGCCCCCGGAGGAGGAAGGGAGATGAGGGCTGACCAACCAGAACCGCACCCCTCTTGTGAGATAGCGCAACTTGGGGACAGCTGTTGCGGTCGCGGCGACTGTGAGCGGCAGCCGGAAGACGCCGACGCCCGCTGACTCCTGGAGGAATGGACAGGCGCCGAATCCTATGCCGCCCTTGCGCGCCGGCGTGGATCAGGAATGAGTGTGTGTCCCCGCCGGGGCGTTCGATGGACCGCCAAGGAAGACAAATGACAGGCGCACATGCAGCCCTGAGGGCGCTGTTCTACTTCGTCAGCCTCATTTTCTTGGGAGCCGCCTTGTGGTGCTTTGTACCAAGCTTGGCATCGAGTGAATCCCGAGATTTGACACCTTTCTCATTTATGCTCCTAGGAATGTACCTATTGCTATCCAAAATAGCGCGCTTTGCCGCCAGGCGTAGAATAGATTGGGTAGAATTGTTGGATATTCCCGTGTTTCTTTCGATCTTTTTTGTGCATCAATTTACAATAGCTGTCCTATAGATAGTATAAGGTTGGGCGCCCGCCGGCTTCCGGAAGGAACGGACAGACACCCATCGATACGTCGCGCTTGAGACCCGGCGTGGAGCGGCGGCGAGTGTATGTCCCCGTTTCGAAAACTAAGGCGAGAACCGGCCGTGTTGACAAGAGAGTCTGATTTGGAGACTGGCTGGCGGCTATGAGCGAAGACAGGATCAAAGGCCCCGCATCCTACTTTCCTTCCATAGAGAAGAAGTATGGTCGTCCGATTTCCGAATGGAAGGATCTGGTTCGTGCGGCGATGCCGGCCAAGCACATGGAACTCGTCGCCATGCTGAAGGATCAGCATGGAATGGGGCATGGCCATGCCAATGCGATTGTCGCCCATACCCTTGCCGGGGACATCACTTGAACGGTGTTGCTGTCCGGGTCCTCAGATTGTCCCGTTTCTGATTCAGGGCTGTTCCTCAAGGGGCAGCCATGGGCTGTGGGAGTTTACCGGACAAAGAACGGGAGCTGATCGGGCCGCTTCCGCCTGCTGAACGAAGGCGATGGGGCGCGTTCAGCGGGCGACAGCCGGCGGTTATACGTTCGAGTGCGTCCCCAACCCCGCCGCCGCGCGCCTCTGGTTGAGTTCTCTGGTCAACACGACCCAGGTCGTACGGGTCGCCGACGTGATGCACTTCCGGTTCGGCGCGTAGGGGCCGAGCCCTTCCCCCCTCCAGGGGGAAGGGAGCGGACTGCGGCGGCAGTCACGGCCTTGAGCCGCCTGACCCGACCGGCGATAGTTTCGCCATGAGATGAAGGGGGCCTCAGTGATCGAATCCCAGGGCTTCATCGCGACGGAACACCCCGTGCCGCTCCAGCCCGGCGACCTTTACCCCGCCGCGATATTGCACCCGACGCCGCAAGCCGCGCGAAGGGCCTTCAGGAAGCACGGCAGTTTTCCGTTGAAGGTGTACCGCGTCCTGAGGCTCGACGCGGAAGAGGTCCGGATCCTCGAGCACATCCCGCGCCGAATGACGTCCGGCAAGACGGTCAGCGGGTTCGGCGTCCGGATGTCCGCGTTCGGATGCGCCTCGTTCGGCGGCCTGTCCATTCTCTGCGCCGTCGGACAGGCGCCCGGGGTGATCACGGGGCTGTTTTCGGTGATCGCGATCGCCTACGCCCTCGACCTCGCCCTTGGCTGGCTCAGACTCTAGGCGCCGACAATCAAGGTGTCGGAGACAGGCCGCCTGCTGCAATATGGCCATCCCACTCCGGCGCGACGGGTGCGAGGACATGACCGGGCACGCCTCCGAAACGCTTGAAGCCATCGCCGCCGCCGAGGCTTGCCTGGACGCCTTCATGGCGGCGTTCAACGCGCGGGACATCGAGGCCTGGCAGAAGACGTTCAACTTCCCGAGCGTGCGGCTGGCCTCGAACACGATGGTCGTCATCGACGAGGGCTACCACAGGCCGGAGATGTTCGACCGCGGGGCGCTGGCGGAGTGGGACCACTCGGCCTGGGAGCGGCGCAGGTTGATTCACGCAGGGCCCGACAAGGTCCATTTCGACACCCGTTTCACCCGCTACCGCGCCGACGGCAGCGTCATCGGCGGCTACGACTCCATCTATGTCGTCACCCGCGAGAACGGCCACTGGGGCGTGAAGGCCCGCTCGAGCTACGCCCCATGACCGGACGCCGCGCCGAACTGGCCCGCATGCTCGAGGAGGCCCGCCGGGTGGTGGTGTTCACCGGCGCGGGCATGTCCACCGAGTCCGGCATTCCCGACTTCCGCAGCCCCGGCGGCGTGTGGTCGCGGATGAAGCCGATCTACTTCCAGGAGTTCGTCGGCAGCGAGGAGAAGCGGCGCGAGGCCTGGACGCGGGTGTTCAACGGCGCCGCCGGCTGGACCGGACGCGCCCCCAACGCCGGCCACGACGCCGTCGCCCGGCTGGTGGCGGCGGGCAAGGTGTCGGTGGTCATCACCCAGAACGTCGACAACCTGCACCAGGACAGCGGCATCCCCGACGAGCGGGTCATCGAGCTGCACGGCAACGCCAGCTACGCGACCTGCCTCTCCTGCGGCCTGCGCCACGAGTTCAGGGCCCTGCGGCCGGTCTTCGTGGACGAGGGCCGCATTCCCACCTGCCGCGACTGCGGCGAGCTGGTGAAGAGCGCCACCATCTCCTTCGGCCAGCAGATGCCCGAGGAGCCCATGCTGCGGGCGGAGGCCGAGACCCTGGCCTGCGACCTGTTCCTGGTGCTGGGCTCCTCGCTGGTGGTCTATCCGGCGGCCGGCTTTCCGCTGCTGGCCAAGCGCAACGGCGCCCGGCTGGTCATCGTCAACCGCGAGGCCACCGACCAGGACCCCTTCGCCGACCTGGTCCTGCACGACGAGATCGGCCCGGTGATGAGCGAGATCGTCCCGGCTCTCGTCTGACGGCGGTTGCGGCGCGCGGCCCGCGCCTGCTTCAATGACGCATGTCCGGCATCCGCACCCTCTGCTTCGCCCTCGCCGCCGTGGCGGCCCTCGTCATCGCCCACCCGGCGTCCGCCTCGGAGCGCTGCCGGGACGTCAGGGGGGTCAAGGCCCTCAGCCTGCACCTGGCGCCCGAAGTCGCCCGCCAGGGCGCGACCCTCAAGATCGCCGCCGTCGGCCTGACCGAGGACAATCCCTGGGGCGCCCCGGTCCCTGTCGCCTGCCTGAAGGGCTGGACGGTCTCCGACCCGGCCGTCGCGACGCTCGCGGCCGACCACGGCGAGCTGGTCATCGCCGACACGGCTCCCGTCGGGACCAGGGTGAAGCTGACCGCCGCGCTTCGCGGCGTGAAGGCGGAGATCGAGGTCACGGTGGTCGCCAGGGACGCCGTGGTCCTGACCGGCTACTGGAGCGAGGTGGGCGACGCCGCTTGCCCGCTGCATGAGCCGCCGCTGCGCGAGCTGCATTTCCTGGGCGACGGCCGGTTCGAGGTCACCTGGACGCCGTTCGAACGCTACGTGGACTACTGGGGGACCTTCAGCTTCGACCCGGCGACCGGGGCCGTCGCCCTGACGCCCACGGGCGGCAACCACGTGCCGGCGGACGCGGACCTGGATGGCGAGGCCAGCCTCGGCGCGGACGGCCTGCTCCGGTTCACCGACATCAGTTTCGGCTCACCCTCGAGCGGCGCCCCCCGCCGTCCGTGCGGCGTCTTCAAGTCCCGCTAGCCAACGAGACCCCTGCCATGCCCGACCGGATCCAGCTGACCGCCGCCCACGACGGCTTCGCCTTCGACGCCCTGCACGCTGGGCCGGAGGGTCCGCGCAAGGGCGGGGTCATCGTCATCCAGGAGATCTTCGGCCTCGACCAGTATGTGCAGGCCGACGTCGCCCGCTGGTCGGCGCGCGGCTACGAGGCGCTGGCCCCGTCCATGTTCGACCGCCAGGCGCGCGGCTTCACCGCCGAACATACCGACGAGGGCGTCCAGGCCAGCGTCAAGCACGCCATGGCCAACGGGCCGGACAACGCCATGGGCGACATCCAGGCCTGCATCGACTTTCTCCGGCCCCGCGGGCCGGTGTTCATCGTCGGCTACTGCTACGGCGGCACCATGGTCTGGCTGGCGGCCTCGCGCTGCCAGGGCCTCGGCGCCGGCGCCAGCTACTACGGCGGCCAGGTGGCCGCCATGGCGGGGCCGCCCCTCTCCTGCCCGGTGATCGTCCACCTGGGCCGCAAGGACAGCCACATCCCCGCCGACGAGGTCAAGGCCAAGGTCCAGGCCGCCCACCCGGAGGTCCCGGTCTATATCTACGAAGCCTCGGGCCACGGCTTCAACAACGACGGCCGGCCGGACTCCGACCTCGCCGACGCCGAGCTGGCCCGCGAGCGCACGGTCGCGCTGTTCGAAGCCAACGGCGCGGGCTGATGGGCGAGCGGGTCACCCTGGCGACCACGGGCGGCAAGCCCTTCTCGGCCTGGCGCGCCGCGGCCGGAGACGCGCGTCGCGGCGGGCTGGTGGTGCTGCACCCGATCTGGGGGGTGACGCCGCACATCCGCGACTTCAGCGACGGGCTGGCCGCCCAGGGCTACGAGGTCCTGGCGCCGAGCCTGCTGGACGGGACCAACGCCTTCCCGGCGCGGAACACCGACCCCCCGGTTCTCGCCGAGCGCCTGGCGATCGGAGAGGCGGCCGGCTGGGGCTCGGCCTGCCTGGCGGTGGTCCAGGCCGCCATTGACGCCCTGGAGGGGCCTGTCTTCCTGCTCGGCTTCTGTTTCGGCGGCACGACGGCCTGGCTGGCCGCCGCGCGCTGCGAGGGCCTGGCGGCCGTGGCCTGCTTCTATGGCGGCGCCATCGTCCAGTTCGTCGAGGAGACACCGAAGGTCCCGACCATCCTGCACTTCGGCGAACGGGACGAGACCATCCCGCCAGAGGACGTGGCGACGATCACGGCCGCCCATCCCGACCTGCCGGCCTGGCTCTACCCGGCCGGCCACGCCTTCGTGGCGCCCACCGACGACCACCACGAAGACTGCGCCCGCCTCGCCATGCTGCGCACCCTGCAGCATTTCCAGCGCGGCGGCGGGACGAAGGGCGAGGCGTGAAGGGGTCCCTTGTCCCCGCCCCGCGGGCGGAGGCGCGGGTCACCGCATCGGCACGGCCCCGGCCGCCGGCCAGTCGCTGTCGCCGATGCGCTTGAGGGTCATCTCGAAGACCAGCTGGGGCTGCCACCCCTCGGCGATGTACTCGCCGACCTCGCGCCAGGTCCCGTCGCGGACGGTGGCGGTGTAGCGGACCACGGCCGAGGGACCGGCGGGAACCGTCCAGACGAAGCCGTCGTCCGTCGGCGTCAGGGGGAAGTCGCCGCCGCGGCCGCCGGTCCAGGAGCTGATCGTGAATTTCCGGGCGACAGGGTCGTAGGCAATGACCGCGAAGGCGTTGAAGGCGACGCCGCCGGCCGTGTCGTAGCCGCGCCCCTCGACGACCTTGACCGCCCCGTCCAGGAAGGGGCCGACCCGCTCGGTCTGGGTCAGTTCGACGCGCCGGCCCGAGCGGTCGACCGACCAGGCCTGGCCGCGCCAGACGCCGTCGAGCGCGGCAAGGGGCGCCAGCGCCGCCTTCTGGGCGGCGACCAGGGCGGCGGGGTCCGCGGACTGGGCCAGCGCCGGCGTGGCGGCGCCCAGGGCCAGGGCGAGCGGTATGACGGCGAGCGAGCGACGCATGGCGGTCCTCCAAGGCGGCGACATATACTCTGTATTGCAAAGTTCTCTACGTCAAGACCCGTCAGCGGCGCAGCACGCGGCCGGCGACGGCCTCGAGCCGGGCGACCATCGCGGGGTCGCGGGACCCGGGAGGGGTGATGACGGCGCCGTCGAGCGCCGTGTCGACGGGCGAGGCCGTCCGCCGGGCCGGCAAGCGCTCGACCAGCCGCCGGACCAGCGCCCGGGCGCCGGCGGCGTTGGCCTGAAGCTGGGCGAGGATGTCGCCGACCTCGACCGCCGCCTCGCCCTCGCGCCAGCTGTCCCAGTCGGTGACCATGCAGACGGAGGCGTAGGGCAGCTCGGCCTCCCGCGCGAGGCGGGCCTCGGGCAGGTTGGTCATGCCGATGACGTCGCAGCCCCAGGACCGGTAGAGCCGGCTCTCGGCCCGGGTCGAGAACTGCGGTCCCTCCATGGCCAGGTAGGTTCCGCCCTCGACCACCCGCACGCCGGCGTCGCGGGCGGCCGCGACGGCGAGACCGGCCAGGCGGGCGCAGACCGGGTCGGCCATCGAGACGTGGGCCACCAGTCCCGGTCCGAAGAAGCTGGCCGGCCGGGCGACGGTGCGGTCGATGAACTGGTCGACGACGACGAAGGTCCCCGGCGCAATGTCCTCGCGCAGGGAGCCGACCGCCGACAGCGACAGCAGGTCCGTGCAGCCGGCCCGCTTGAGGGCGTCGATGTTGGCCCTGGCGTCGATCGCTCCCGGCGGGATGGCGTGGCCCGGCCCGTGCCGCGGCAGGAACAGCAGCCGGGTCTCGCCGATCCGCCCCGCGACGATGTCGGACGAGGGCGGGCCGAACGGGCTCTCGATCCGCAGCGGCTCGCGGTCGGTCAGGCCGTCGAGATCGTAGAGGCCCGAGCCGCCGATGACGCCCAGTGTCCAGCCCGCCATGACGCCTGCTCCCGTCCCGCCGGGTCTCTGGTCCGACAGATCGGCGGCGATGTCCACCCGGACGCGGCGGTTCCGGGGGCGACTTTGGTTTTGGCGTCCGGCTCCCTCCGGTGCAGGCTGGGGGCGTGATGCGAATCCTCGTCCCGGCCGCGCTGGCGTCCGGCCTGATGGCGGCCGGCGCCGCGCGGGCCGGCGAGACCGCCTGCTGGTTCGAGAACGGCGCTGTGGTGGTCCCGGCCGAGGTTGGCGGCATCGCCGGAGACTGGCTGCTGGACCCCTCGGCGCCGCGCACCCTGCTGCACGAGACCCGCGCGCAGATGGAGGGCCTGCCTCCGGCGTTCACCGCCCCGGCCCGGCTGGCGGGCGAAACCTTCACCGGCGTCGTGGTGACGGTGGCCGATCTGGACGACCGGGCGCCGGGCTTCCCGACCCCGATCGCCGGCGTCATCGGCGCCGACGTGCTGGCGCGGACAGTGGCCGATCTCGACTTCGCGCCCTGCAGGCTCCGGATCGGCGGGCCGGCGCCGCGTGGCGGGCGGACCCTGCGGCTGACGCTGGTCGGCGGCGCGCCGGCGGTGACGGCGGCCTTCTCCGACGACCGACGAGCCCGCCGGGGCCTGTTCGCGGTGACATGGAGCGCCCGGGCGGCGGTGCGGGTCGCCGGCGCCGAGTTCCGGCCGCCGCGCCGCGCGGGTCCGGCCGGTCGCAACCTCGCGCCCGGGCGGCTGCGGGCCCTGTCGTTCGACGGCGAGCTCTATGAAGAGGTGACCGCCAACCTCGCCGACGACCTCGATCCCGGGCTGGCGGGCGCCCTGGGCGCCGACGTCTGGCGTCGCTGGCGGGTGACCCTCGACATCCGGCGCGGACGGAGATCCTGCGGCCGCCATGAATAAGGCCCGGCGCCGGATCGTCTCCGGGCCGGGCCGACCACATCGGCGTCGCCGAACTCAGTGGCTCTCGTTCGCCCACACCCGGCGGTAGCTGGCGTAGAGCAGGCCGGCGAAGAGGATCAGGAAGGCCATCACCGCCAGGCCCATCTGGTGACGCTCTTCCAGCTTGGGCTCGGCCGCCCACATCAGGAAGGCGGCCACGTCCTCGGCCTGCTGGCGGACGGTGGACCTCGTCCCGTCGTCGAACTCGACCTTGCCGGGCGCGAGCGGCGGGGCCATGGCGATGAAGCCGCCGGCCGGCTTGTGGTGCGCGTCGCCCTTCCAGTTCTCGCCGACATCGCCCGGGAACCAGGCGTTGTAGTTCTGGCCAGCCGGAACGGTCAGGCCCGCGGGCGGGGTCACATAGCCCTGCAGCAGGCTGGCGATGTACTCGGGGCCGCCGGAGCGGGCCTTGGCGATCACCGACAGGTCGGGCGGCAGGGCGCCGCCGTTGCTGGCGCGGGCCGCCGCGGCGTTGGGGAACGGCGCCGGGAAGCGGTCGGCCGGAATGCCCGGGCGCTTGACCGCATCGCCGGTCTCGCTGTCGACGTCGTCGATCTGGGCCTCGGCGGCGAGCGCCTTGACCACCGGATTGTCGTTCGCGTTCGGGTACCTCGGATCGAAGAACGGCCCGCCGCGGTCGCCGAGGTTGCGGAACGCCAGCAGATCCATGCTGTGGCAGGCCGAGCAGACCTCGCGATAGACCTTGTAGCCGCGTTGCAGCTGGGCGGCGTCGAAGCGGCCGAAGGGCCCCTCGAAGCTGTAGGCGACGTCCTGCGGCGGCTTGGCGCCGCCGGAAGCCAGGGCGGGGCCGCCGATCAGGACCAGCGCCGCCGCGAGAAGGGAGACTTTGCGCAGCATCTTTCGGTCAGCCCTTCATCTCGGGAGCGGCGGTCGCTTCGGCCGGGGCGGCCGCGGGGTGCGACAGCGCCGGGGATGCGATCGTCTCAGGCGTCGGCAGCGGCTTCTCGATCAGGCCGAGCAGCGGCATCACCACCAGGAAGTAGGCGAAATAGTAGAGGGTCGAGAGGCGCGACAGCCACACGTAGCTGTTCAGCTTCTCGTCGAAGAGCTGGAAGGTCTCCAGGCCCGGGATGACCGGGTCGCTCGGCAGCTTGGCGCCGCAGAGGCCCAGGATCGCGCAGACCACGACGAAGATGACGAAGTACAGCTTCGCCTGCGGCCGGTAGCGCATGGACTTGACCTTGGAGGTGTCGAGCCAGGGCAGGGCGAAGATGCAGGCGATGGCGCCGAACATGGCCAGCACGCCCATCAGCTTGTCCGGGATCGCCCGCAGGATCGCGTAGAACGGCAGGAAGTACCATTCGGGCACGATGTGCGCCGGCGTCACCAGCGGGTTGGCCGGGATGTAGTTGTCAGCGTGGCCCAGGGCGTCGGGCATGTAGAAGACAAAGGTCGCGAAGAGGATCATGAAGACGCTCATCGCGAAACCGTCCTTCACCGTCGCATAGGGGGTGAAGGGCAGGGTGTCGGCCTTCGACTTGGGCTCGACGCCGGTCGGGTTGTTCTGGCCGACCACGTGCAGCGCCCAGACGTGCAGGACCACCACGCCGGCGATCATGAACGGCAGCAGGTAGTGCAGCGAGAAGAAGCGCTTCAGCGTCGGCTCGTCGACCGCGAACCCGCCCCACAGCAGGGTGGTGATGGCTTCACCGACGATCGGGAAGGCGCCCAGCAGGTTGGTGATCACCACCGCGCCGTGGAAGCTCATCTGACCCCAGGGCAGGACGTAGCCCATGAAGGCGGTGGCCATCATCAGCAGGTAGATGACGCAGCCCAGGATCCACAGCACCTCGCGCGGCGCCTTGTAGGAGCCGTAGTAGAGGCCCCGGAACATGTGGATGTAGACGGCGATGAAGAACATCGAGGCGCCGTTGGCGTGCATGTAGCGCAGCAGCCAGCCGTAGTTCACGTCGCGCATGATGTGCTCGACGGAGGTGAAGGCGTGGTCGGCGCTGGGCGTGTAGTGCATGGCCAGCACGATGCCGGTGACCAGCTGGACGGCCAGGCACAGCGACAGGATGCCGCCGAAAGTCCACCAGTAGTTCAGGTTCCGGGGCGTCGGGTAGTCGACGAAGCTGTCCCACACCAGCCGCCCCACCGGCAGGCGGGTGTCGAGCCAGCGGGAGAAGGCGTTGCCCGGTTGATAGGTCGAATGTCCGCTCATCTCAATCAGCCGATCTTGACCTTGGTGTCGGAGAGGAAGTCGTACTCGGGAACCGCGAGGTTCTTCGGCGCCGGACCCTTACGGATGCGGCCCGACGTGTCGTAGTGCGACCCGTGACAGGGGCAGAACCAGCCCCCGTACTCGCCGCCGCCGACCGTGGGCACGCAGCCCAGGTGCGTGCAGGAGCCGATCAGGACCAGCCACTGGGCCTTGCCGGGCTTGTGGCGCTCCTCGTCGGTCTGCGGGTCGCGCAGGTCGGCGTTGTCGTCCTTCACCGCCGCGGCGATCTGGGCCTCGGTGCGGTTGCGGATGAACAGGGGCTTGCCCCGCCAGTTGATCACCACCTGCTGGCCCGCCTCGATCTTGGTCAGATCGTACTCGACGCTGGCCAGGGCCAGGGTGTCGGCGGAGGGGTTCATCTGCGAGATGAACGGCCAGATCGCGAAGGCGCCCCCGCCGGCTGCGGCGGTGATGGCGGCGATGTGGATGAAGTCACGCCGGGAAGGATCGTCCCCGGCTGCGTGGGTTGTTGCGTCCGCGGCGGTGTCGGCCACCTTGAGATCACCCCTCGAATGCGCCGCGCGGTGTGGTCGCGCGACTCTGAAAATCCTTGCAGGCGAAGCCTGGGCGGCGCGTACGGGTCGCCCCGCCTGAATCGATCGCCGCCCCGGCGAAAGCCCGTGGCAGCACCGCTTAGTGCGCGTCACGTCCTTTTTCAACCGACCATACCGAGAATGTGGGTATCTCGTTTGCATGGACCTCGGCGACCGAGGCTGTAAAAGCCCGGCCATGACCGACGCCGCCCTGCTGGAAGACCGCAAGACCCGCGCCCGGACCTGGTTCGAGACGCTGCGGGACCGGATCATCGCCGCCTTCGAGACGCTCGAGGACGAGGCCCCCGCCGACCTCTATCCCGGGACGCCCGGACGCTTCGAGCGCAAGCCCTGGGACCGGCCGGCCGGCGGCGGCGGGGTGATGTCGATGATGCGCGGCCGCCTGTTCGAAAAGGTCGGGGTGCACACCTCGGTGGTGTTCGGGACCTTCACGCCGGAGATGGCCGCGACCATGCCGGGCGCGAGCGAGGATCCGCGGTTCTTCGCCACCGGAGTCTCGCTGATCGCCCACATGACGAGCCCGCGCGTGCCGGCCGTGCACATGAACACCCGCTTCATCTGCACCACGAAGGGCTGGTTCGGCGGCGGGGCGGACCTGACCCCCCTCCTCGCCTTCCAGCGCGACCAGGCCTTCCCCGACGCCGTCGCCTTCCACGCCGCCCTGAAGGCCGCCTGCGACGCCCACGACCCCGACTGGCACGCCCGCTACAAGACCTGGTGCGACGAGTACTTCTTCCTGCCGCACCGGAACGAGCCGCGCGGGATCGGCGGCGTCTTCTACGACCATCACGACAGCGGCGACTGGGAGCGCGACTTCGCCTTCACCCGCGACGTGGGCGAGGCCTTCCTGGACGTCTATCCGCGCCTCGTGCGGGGCCGGATGGCCGAACCCTGGACGGCGGAGGAGCGCGAGGAGCAGCTGGTCCGCCGCGGCCGCTACGTGGAGTTCAACCTGCTCTACGACCGCGGCACCACCTTCGGCCTGAAGACCGGCGGCAATGTCGAGTCGATCCTCAGTTCCATGCCGCCCGCGGTGAAGTGGCCGTAGATTGCAATCTGAAGTTCTGATATACTGATTGGATAATGTATATCAGGAATAGCCATGCGCGTCGCTAAATGGGGAAACAGCCTTGCGGTCCGAATTCCCGCTGGCGTTGCGGAAGTCATGGACCTGAAGGAAGGCGATGAGATCGACATCCGCGTGACCGGCCCGCGCGCGTTGGAACTCGTCGCCAAGCCCGACATCGACGCGATGTTCGAGCGGCTCAGGTCCTTCCGGGGTCGGTTGCCGGCCGATTTCAAGTTCGACCGGGAAGAAGCCAACAGCCGTGGCTAGGGTGTTCTTCGATACGAACACCTTGCTTTATCTGATCTCTTCCGATCCGGCCAAGGCCGCAAGAACCGAGGCTCTTCTCAGGCAGGGCGACGGCGTGATCAGCGTCCAGGTGCTGGCCGAGTTCACGAATGCCGCCCTTAGGCGCAATGCCCAGACACTGGCGGAAATCGACATTGCGCTCGCGCCCATCAGGGCCACCTGCCTGATCGCATCGTTGACTGCGGAGACCTACGACCGCGCTCTGGTTCTGGCCGATCGTTATCGATACGCCTTCTACGACAGCCAGATTCTCGCCGCGGCGCTGCTCGCCGATTGCGATGTCGTCTATTCGGAGGACATGCAGCACAAGCAGGTCATCGACCGGTCGCTGACCATCCTCAATCCCTTCCGCTAGTACGCCATCCCCTGCGCGACCGCCTTCAGCCGCTCCACCGCCGCCAGCTTGTCGTCGATGAAGTCGAGGTCGATCCACCATTCCTCGACCTCGCGCATCACCTGGCCGACCAGGGGGCCGCGGGGAACGCCGGCGGCGATCACCTCCTCGCCGGTCAGCGGGAAGGGCGGCGGGCTCCAGGTCTCGGCCAGGGGGATCAGCGCCCGCCACTGGGTCGCCGCCGCCGGCCGGTCCGAGGCGGCCCAGGCCAGCTTGACCCGGTCGGCGAAGGCGCGGGCGCCGATGCGATAGACCGCCCGGCGGGTCTCGCGCGGGCTCATCCAGGAGACGATCCGCGGCTCGCTTCCGGCGGCCGCGACCATCCGGTCCTTCTGGCTATTGGAGAGCCGCAGGCGCTCGGCGACGTCCTGGGCGACCCTGGGATCGTCGGGCAGCAGGGCGGCGAGGCGAAGCTCCGCCTCCACCTCGAACAGCTGCTCCTGCTCGATGGCGACCAGCGTCTCGAACCGGGTCAGGGCCCTGACCTGCGGCAGCACGGCCGACAGCACGCTGGTCGCGGCCATCAGCCGCAGGGCGGCGCGCGGATCCTCGGCCGCCAGCAGCTTGAGCAGCTCCTTCTGCGTCCGTTCGGCGGCGCGCCCGGAAAGCATGCCCTTCAGCGCCTTGCACGCGGCCAGGGCGTCGGGGTCCGGCTCGCCGCGGCCATACCAGGCGTGGAAGCGGAAGTAGCGCAGGATGCGAAGATAGTCCTCGCGGATCCGGGTCATGGCGTCGCCGACGAAGACGATCCGGCCGGCCCGGGCGTCGGCCAGGCCCTGGCCCGTCGGGTCGTAGATGCGCCCGTCGCCGTCGGCGTAGAGGGCGTTGAGACGGAAGTCGCGGCGGACCGCGTCCTCCTCCCAGTTCTGGGTGAAGGCGACCACCGCCCGGCGGCCGTCGGTCGAGACGTCCCGTCGCAGGGTGGTGATCTCGTAGGGCCGGCCCTCGGCGACGGCGGTGACGGTGCCGTGGTCGACGCCGGTCGGCACGGCGCGCAGCCCGGCCGATTCGAGCGCCTCGACCACCTGGTCGGGGGTCAGGGTGGTGGCGATGTCGATGTCGTCGACCGGCTGGCGCAGCAGGCTGTTGCGCACGCAGCCGCCGACGAAGCGGGCGCAGCCGGCGTAGCCGCGCGCCTCCAGGGCCGCGATCACGGCCCGGGTCGACGTCAGGGCCATCCAGGGCTGAGCGCCGATGGTCTCGGTGGTCGTCATGGGTCTGCGCTTAAGGCGCCCGCGGCGGCGTGCATAGCATGACGTTGGGGTCAGGCTGTCGCGGCGCCGTAGAGGCGGTCGTAGAGGGCGCGCAGCATGCCCGCCGTAGCCCCCCAGATCAGCTGGTTCTCCCAGGTCATGGCGTAGAAGTGGCGGCGCTGGCCGTCGGGCGTGTCGTAGTGGCGACGCTCGTAGTTGGCCGGGTCCATCAGGAAGCCGAACGGCGTCTCGAACACCTCGGCCACCTCGTCGGGATTGGGCGCCAGCGGCAGGTCGGGCGGCAGGAAGCCGACCACCGGCGTGACCAGGAACCCCGTGCCGGTGCGATAGGGCGTGGACAGGCCGGCCAGGCGCACATGGGCGCGATGCAGGCCGATCTCCTCCTCGGCCTCGCGCAGGGCGGCCTGCCAGACGGTCTCGCCGGGATCGAGCCGGCCGCCCGGAAAGGCGACCTGGCCGGTATGGCTGCGCAGGGTGTCAGCCCGGCGGGTCAGCAGGACCGACACGCCGGCCTCGCGTTCGACCAGGCCGACCAGCACCGCCGCGGGCGCCGGATCGGCCGGCGCCTCCGGTCCCAGGCCCGGGTTCATGTCGAAATCGGAGCGGTGCGGATGGCTGGAGACCGCGCCCTCCTCGAGCGGATCGAGGTGACGGGCGATCCAGTCGCGCAGGTCCGCGGCCGGGGCGTGCGGGCTCACGGGCGGTGCGCCCCCGCCGGGCCGATCGCGAACCAGGCCCCGTTGGAGGCCACGCCGAGGGCCGGCCCCCGCGGCGTCTCGCGTTCCTCGGCCAGCTCCACCAGCTCGTAGAACACCGGCCGGGCGATCAGCGCCTCCAGCCCCCGGCGGACGTGCAGGTATGGCCGGGGCTCGCCGGTCCTCGGATCGGTCTCGACGCGGATGGCGTTGTCCGGCCCGGCCTCGACGCTGTCGCCGACATTGGTCAGAAAACGCAGGGCCCCGTCCTCGCGGTCGACGCGGACGGCGACGAAGGGGGCGTCCTCGACGACAATGCGCATCTTCTCGACCGGCGTGACCAGGTGGAAGCCGTCCGGGTCCAGGCGAAGGACCGTGGAGAACAGCCGCACCAGCGCCTCGCGGCCGATCGGGGTTCCCTCGTGGAACCAGACGCCGTCCTTGCGGATGCGGATGTCGATCTCCCCGCAGTGCGCGGGATTCCACAGATGCACGGGCGGCAGACCGCGCCCCGGCGCCTGTCTGGCGGCGGCGAGGACTCCGTCGAGGCCGGGCTTCGCTTCACTCATCGCGCCAGTGTAGATCGCCCTTGCGCGGCGGAAAGCAAGGTTCATCCCCCGGTGGTCGCTCGCGCGTCCCGGAAATGGAGGAAATGGAGGGACAGCTTACTCATTTCCGGCGCGGCGGCCGGGCTCGAAGGCAAATGAGTAAGCTGTCCCTCCATTTCGTCAGGCGCGGGCCGGCCCGGCGCGGACGCTCCCCGCCAGCCCCTCCGCGCCGCCTTCGACCAGGGGCCTGAGCAGCACGCGGCGCTGGTCGACCGGGCCCGGCATGACCACCGCCTTCGCCGGCGCGGCCGCGAAGCCGGCGCGGCCGAAATAGGGGGCGTCGCCGACCAGCAGCACGGCGCGCCAGCCCGCCTTCGCCGCCGCCCGGCAGGCATGCTCGACCAGGGCCTGGCCGACGCCCAGGCCGCGCCGCCCGGCCTCGACGGCGATGGGGCCGAGGAAGACCGCCGGCCGGCCGCCGATGGTCACCGGCCACAGCCGCACCGAGCCGATCAGCCGTCCGTCCGCCAGGGCCACGTACGACAGGCCGGCGATCTGGACGTTGCCCTCGCGCAGCCGATCGGCGGCCCTGGCGTGGCGACCGGGCCCGAAGGCGCGCTCGATCAGGGCGTCCGCCAGGGGCGCGTCGTCGGGGGTTTCGGGGCGATAGGCGATGTCGGTCATGGCGGCCTGGACGAAAGGACGGGGCAAGGCCCCGCGCCTTCCGGCGGGGGCGGCTAGACGCGCGCGCGATCGGCGCGGCGGATCGTTCGTCGGAGGCTGCGCATCGCGCCCTCGTCCTTCTCGCCACAGAGGGGCGCGACTTAGGGCCCCCGGCCCCCGCCGTCAACGGCGGTTGCGAGTTGCGGACGCGCGGGCGAAGGTGCCGCGCTCCATGTCCGACTCCCCCGCCGCAGCCGAACCCGACAGCACGTTCCGCGCCCTGCTGGGCCAGCGCGACTTCGTGCTGTTCTGGCTGTCGCGCTTCGTGGCCGTCCTCGGGGTGCAGGTGCAGGGGGTGGCCCTGGGCTGGCACGTCTACGAAGTCGCCCGTCAGACCATGGAGGTGAAGCGGGCGGCCCTGGCGGTCAGCCTAATCGGCCTGGTCACCTTCCTGCCGGTGCTGTTGCTGGCCCTGCCGGCGGGCGAAACCGCCGACCGTCACGACCGCCGCCGGATCCTGCTGCGCTGCTACGCGGCCGAGATCGTCGTGGCGCTGGGCCTGACGGCCGTGACCGCCCTCGGCTGGGCGACGATCCCGGTGCTGCTGGGCGCGGCGGGCCTGTTCGGGGCCGCCCGGTCCTTCTTCTCGCCGGCGAGCACGGCGCTGGGGCCGATGCTGGTGCCAAGGTCCCTGCTGCCGCGGGCCATCGCCTGGCAGTCGCTGGCCTGGCAGGGCGCCTCGATCGGCGGCCCGGCCCTGGGCGGGGTGCTGGTCGCCGCCTCGCCCACGCTGTCCTACGCCGTCTCCGCCGGCCTCTACCTGACCGCCGCCCTCTGCATCTTCCTGATCCGCGGCGACGCCCAGCCCAAGGTCCAGCCCGGCTCGCGCTGGGCCCTGATGAAGGAGGGCCTGGCCTATGTCTGGAACAACAAGGTGGTGTTCGGGGCCATCTCGCTGGACCTGTGCGCGGTGATCCTGGGCGGCGCGACCCTGCTCCTGCCCGTGTTCGCCCGCGACGTGCTGCACGTCGGCGCCGAGGGTTTCGGCCTGTTGCGCGCCGGACCCGCGATCGGGGCGGCGGTCGTGGCCCTCTACCTCGCCGGCAATCCCATCCGCCGCCGGGCCGGCGCGATCATGTTCGCGGCCGTGGCCCTGTTCGGGGTCGGCACCCTGGTCTTCGGCCTTTCGAAGGCGATGTGGCTCTCCATGGCCGGCCTGATCCTGCTGGGCGGGGCCGACATGATCAGCGTCAACATCCGCCAGACCCTGGTGCAGCTGGCGACGCCCGACCACATGCGCGGCCGGGTGGCGACGGTGTCCTCGCTGTTCATCGGCGCCTCGAACGAGCTGGGCGAGTTCGAAAGCGGCCTGGTCGCCCGGTTTCTGGGTCCCGTCGGGGCGGCTGTGTTCGGCGGCGTCGGCGCGCTGATGGTCACCGCCCTGTGGGCCAGGCTGTTCCCGGACCTGCGCAAGGCCGACCGGCTGGCCTGACGTGGCGTGGTTCGACACGCGCCCTTCGAGCGCTGCGCACCATGACGTGCGTCCGCGTACGTCATCCTGGGCAGCCGCGAAGCGCCCCGGATCAAGTCCGGGGGTCGAAGGACGCACCTTGCCTGACGTGGCGTAGGCGTCCTAGGACGCAAGAAACATCCAAGGGAGAGGCGATATGGGCGTTCTGACGGGCAAGGTTGTTCTGGTCACCGGCGCCGCGGGCGGCATCGGCAAGGAGTGCGCCCTGCTGGCGGCCAGGGAAGGCGCCAGGGTCGTCGTCAACGACCTCGGCGGCGGCGTCGCGGGCGGCGACGAAGGCAGCGCCGGCCCGGCCGAGCAGACGGCCGCCGAAATCCGCGCCGCCGGCGGCGAGGCCGTCTCCAACTCCGACAGCGTCACCAGCATGACCGCCGTCCGCGGCATGGTCGAACAGGCCAGGGACACATTCGGCGGCCTGCACGCCATCATCAATCCGGCCGGCATCCTGCGAGACAAGATGTTCCACAAGATGGACGACGAGGACTGGGACAAGGTCATCGAGGTGCACCTGCGCGGCGCCTACAACGTCTCCCGCGCCTCGGTGGAGCTATTCCGCGACCAGCAGGAGGGGTCCTATGTCCACTTCACCTCGACCAGCGGCCTGATCGGCAACATCGGCCAGGCCAACTACGCCGCCGCCAAGCTGGGGGTGATGGGGCTCTCGCGCATCCTGGCGATGGAAGGGGTGCTCAAGAACGTCCGCTCCAACATCATCGCC
Organism: Pseudomonadota bacterium; assembly: GCA_049323695.1. Taxonomy (GTDB): domain Bacteria; phylum Pseudomonadota; class Alphaproteobacteria; order Caulobacterales; family Caulobacteraceae; genus Caulobacter. Next base: position 101,810 of record JBMOOF010000017.1, on the reverse strand, counting down.
CCGTTCGCCTGGACGCGGATGATCGCCACCATCCCGGTGAAGGACGAGGCCAGCGCCCAGCGCGTCGAGCGGATGAAGAACGCCATGCGCGCCGACCAGGTGGCCCAGCTGGCCGTGGCCCTCGCCTCGCCCGAGGCCGGCGCCGTCACCGGCCAGATCTTCGGCGTGCGCGGCAACGAGGTGATCCTGTTCGACCAGCCGCGGCCGGTGCGCAACATGGCCAATCTCTCGGGCTGGACCCCGCGCAGCCTGCTCGACGTCGCCCTGCCGGCGATGAAGAACAGCTTCTTCGACGCCGGGGCCAGCGCCTCGGTGTTCCCGTACGATCCTGTTTGATTTCAACCCGATCATCCCCGCGAAAGCGGGGACCCAAGCTGAATCTGACAAGCGGACAGGCCGCTTGGACCCCGGCCTTCGCCGGGGCAATCGGAGGTAGGGAATGCGCCGCGCCGCCATCGTCAGCCCGATCCGCACCGCGGTCGGCAAGTTCCAGGGCGGGCTCTCAAGCCTGACCGCCGGCGAGCTCGGCGCGGTCATCCTGCGCGCCCTGGTCGACCGCACCAGGATCGACCCCGGACGGATCGACGACGTGATCTTCGCCCAGGGCTACGGCAGCGGCGAGGCGCCCTGCATCGCCCGCTGGTCGGCCCTGGCCGCCGACCTGCCGATCAGCGTGCCCGGCTACCAGCTCGACCGCCGGTGCGGCAGCGGTCTGCAGGCCGTCGTCGACGCGGCGATGATGGTCCAGACCGGCGTCGCCGACGTGGTCGTGGCCGGCGGCGTCGAGAGCATGAGCAATGTCGAATACTACACCACCGACATGCGCGGCGGGGCGCGGCTGGGCTCGGTGACAATGCACGACCGGCTGACCCGCGGCCGGGTGATGAGCCAGCCGATCGAACGCTTCGGCGTCATCAGCGGCATGATCGAGACCGCCGAGAACCTGGCCAAGGACTATCATATCACCCGCGAGCAGTCGGACGCCTATGCGGTGATGAGCCACCAGCGCGCCGCCGCCGCCTGGGCCGAGGGCAAGTTCGACGACGAGCTGGTCAAGGTCCCGGTCAAGCAGCGCAAGGGCGATCCGGTCCTGTTCGAGAGGGACGAGGGCTTCCGTCCCGACGCCTCGATGGAGACCTTGGGCGCCCTGCGACCGATCGAGAAGGACGGCGTCGTCACCGCCGGCAACGCCAGCCAGCAGAACGACGCCGCCGCCGCCTGCCTGGTGGTGGCCGAGGACCGCCTGGCCGAGCTGCAGCTCGACCCCATGGGCTGGTTCGTCAGCTGGGCCGCGGCGGGCTGTGAGCCCTCGCGCATGGGTATCGGCCCGGTCCCGGCGGTCCAGCGCCTGTTCGCCCGCACCGGCCTGTCGTGGAAGGACATCGACCTGGTCGAGCTCAATGAGGCCTTCGCGCCCCAGGTGCTGGCGGTGCTCAAGGGCTGGGGCTGGGACGACCGCGACAGGCTGAACGTCAACGGCAGCGGCATCTCGCTCGGTCACCCGATCGGGGCGACCGGCGGCCGCATCCTGGCCAACCTGCTGCGCGAGCTGCACCGGCGCGAGGGCCGCTACGGCCTGGAGACGATGTGCATCGGCGGCGGCCAGGGGATCGCCGCGGTGTTCGAGCGCGCCTGAACCGCGTTTGGGTCAGACGGGGCCGGTCCGGGACCAGGCGGCGAGGTCAGCAGCCGGCGCAGTTGCGCGTGCGGCCGGCGCGGATGGCGGCCTCGATGTCTTCCATGCCGCGGCCTTCCATCGACTTCCATTCGCGCCGGGCCATGCAGGTCTTGGGACCCAGCACGCGCGAGCCGGAAACCGGCAACCGCTTGCAGACGATCTCGTCCGGCCGGTCCTTGGCCCGGGTGGCGGGCGGGGGCGGCGCCGTCACCACGGCCGGCGACACGGTCGTCGACCCGGTCGCCGCCGGGCCGGACGGCTCGGCCGCGCCGGCGGTCGCCAGGAGGGCGCTGATCGCCAGCGCCGGAACGATCACGCGCAACATGTCCAGCGTCCCTTGCGGTTGATCCCGGTTTCGACGGCCAGCGTGACCCGAAGCGGGCGTCGGTTCAAGCCCCCGGCTCAACCCCAGCGTTCCCGCCACTGCTCGCGGGTGACTTCCCAGTAGAGCGACTCGCGGACGCCGCCGTCGGGCCTGACGCTCTGGCGCGTGCCCATGCGCACGAAGCCGGCGGCGTCGATCAGGCGGGCGGACCGCACGTTGTCCAGCGCCGCGGTCAGACCCATCAGCCGAACCCCCAGGGTGTCGAAGATCCAGCCGAAGGTGTCGATCGCCCCGGAGCCGCCCTGGCCCGCGCCCTGGCGGGAGGCGGCCAGCGCCCCGGCCAGCTCCGCCGCCGACCGTTCGGGCCAGACGCTGACGCAGCTGTAGCCGACGATGTCGCCCGCCTCGTCGCGGGTGACGACCAGCAGCCGCCGGCCCTCCAGCCGCTGCGCCTCGGACTCCTCGATCCAGCGGCGGACGTTGTCGGCCGTGAACGGCCGGGGCAGGTCGTAGATAGCGTCCGACACCCGGGGGTCGGCCAGGAAGGCGGCCAGCCCGGCGGCGTCCTCCGGCCGCGCCAGCGAACGGCCGGGCCCCATGGTCGCGACGTCGGCGCCGATCACGGCCTCGCAAATGGCCCGGGCCTCCGCCGCGTCGACGTCCAGAACGGTGATCGGCGGCGCGCTCATCGGATGCGTCCCTCGGCGCCGCGTCAGCCGATCTTGACGCCCGGCGGGGCCTCGATCCAGTCCGGCACGAAGAAGTCGGGCATCAGGGGCTTGCCCGGATCGACCCGGTACTTCTCGAAGTCGCGCACGCCCTCGCCGTAGAGGAAGGTGTCGTCGATGACGAACTGGCCGGTGAACTCCCGCGCCGGCTTGCAGAAGATGGCGTGGGCGGCGTCGGCCATGATCTCGGGCGTGCGGCAGTGGCCCATGCCCTCCTCGCCGGCGAGGGCGAAGCGGATGGCGGCGGTGGCGATGCCGGTGCGCGGCCACAGGGCGTTGAAGGCGATCCCCTGGTCCCGATGCTCCTCGGCCATGCCCAGCATGAACATCGACATGTTGTACTTGGCCACCGTGTAGGCCACGTGCCGTCCGAACCAGTGAGGGCTGAGGTCCAGCGGCGGCGACAGGGCCAGAACATGCGGATTGGCCGCCTTCCTCAGCCAGGGAATGCAGGCCTTCGAGGTCAGGAACGTTCCGCGCGCGTTGATCTGGTGCATCAGGTCGTAGCGCTTCATGTCGGTCGCCTCGGTCGGCGTCAGCGAGATGGCCGAGGCGTTGTTGACGCAGATGTCGATGCCGCCGAAGGCGGCGGCGGCGCGCTCGACGGCGTCGTAGACGCTGGCTTCCTCGCGCACGTCGACGATCAGGGGCAGGGCCTTGCCGCCGGCGCGCACGATCGCCTCGGCGGCCGTGTAGATCGTCCCCGGCAGCTTCGGATGCGGCTCGGCCGTCTTGGCGGCGATGGCGACATTGGCCCCGTCCCGCGCCGCGCGCAGGCCAATGGCCAGGCCGATGCCCCGGCTGGCGCCGGTGATGAAGAGCGTCTTGCCTTGCAGCGACATGGCCGTCCCCATTGTCGAATCCGGATGGTCAGGATGACCGGCCCCACCCCCGGCTCAAAGCGCATTCAGCAAGGCCGATCCCGGCCCCGACCGGACCGTGGGCGGGAAAAGCTCAGGCCAGGCCCGTCGTCTCCGCCGACAGCGCCCACAGGCGGTCGGCGCTTTCGGGATCGAGGGCGTGGGGCAGGACGCCGGCCCAGGGCGCCTCGGCGCTCCATGGCGCGGCCTGGCCGCAGTTCTCCAGGTAGAGGCCGCCGACGCCTTCCAGCTCGGGCCCGACGGCCGCCCAGACGCTGGTCGAGGCGCCCTGCTCCGGGGTCTTGAAGCCGTCGCGGATCTTGCCGGTGCCTTCGTCGATCCAGCCCAGCGCGACCATCTCCTCGTGCGGCAGGTGCCGCTGCAGCGGGGTCATGATGCCGCCGGGCATGACCGCGTTGGCGGTGACGCCGCGATCCTTGAAGCGCTTGTGGAAGCCGACGGCGAACAGGGCGTTGGCGGTCTTGGCCTGGCCGTAGCTCTCCCACTTGTCGTAGGGCCGGCTGCGGTAGTGGGGATCGTCCCAGTTGATGTCGCTCCGCCGGTGGCCGATCGAGCTGAGCGCCACCAGGCGCGAAGGCCGGCCGGCCCCCGCGGCGCCCGCCTCAAGCGCCGGCGCCAGCAGCACGCTCAGCAGGTAGTGTCCGAAATGGTTGGTGCCGATCTGCATCTCCAGCCCGTCCTTCGTCCGCTCCAGCGGGCAGGCCATGACGGCGGCGTTGTTGATCAGGATGTTCAGGGGCGCCTCGCCCCAGCGCTCCGCGAAGGCGCGGATCGAGGCGAAATCCGACAGGTCCAGCATCTCGAAGCGGGCGCCGGGCCCCTTCGCGGTCCCGTTGATGTCGGCGCAGGCCTCGGCGGCCAGGTCCGGCTTGCGGGCGGCGATGACCACGTCCGCGCCCGCGGCGGCCAGCGCCCGGGCGGTCTCGACGCCGATGCCGGTGGCGGCGCCGGTGACGATGGCCGTCCTGCCGGCCAGATCAACGCCGGCGACGACCTCGCGGGCCGGCGTGAACGCCCCGAAGGGCGAGGTGATGCGGTCGGCCATGGTCAGTCCTCTCTCGTGAATTTCGCGGCGACGGATTCCAGCCAGCCGGCGACGATTCTCGCCTCGGCCTCGCCCAGGCCCTCGCCCATGCGGTCGTTGAGGTCGGCCAGCATGCCGACGACCTCCCCGCGCGCCGCCCGGCCCCGTTCGGTCAGGTGCAGCCTCTGGCCGCGGCCGTCCCTGGGGTCGGGCCGCCGCTCGACGAAACCGGCGCGGGTCATGCGGTCGACCAGCCCCGTCATCGCGGAGGGCGCCACGTCCAGCGCCTCGGCGGCGTCGCCGATGGCCGCGCCGTCCTGCCTGCCCAGGAACAGCACCAGCCCGGCCTGCGCCGCCGAGAGCCCTTCGACCCGGCCCGCCTCGGCCTCGATCCAGCGCTCCATGCGCCGGTAGGCGGTCTTCAGCAGGGCGTAGAAGATCGGCGGCTCGCTCATCGCCGCGACTATATACTTCGCATGCGAAACATCAACTTCGCATGTGAAATAGTGTGGCATCCTCCTCGCGAAGTCGGGGAGGATCTACCTACCCCGCCCGGTACCAGACCACCCCGTCGGCGTCCGTCTCGGCCACGGCCCGCCCGCGACCGATCAGGCAGTTGAGGTGGGCGATGCTCTCGCCGGTGGCCATGCCGAACAGCTCCGGGCCGATGTGCCGGGCGAACAGGGCGCCGAAGACGTCCACCGCCCGCTTCGGCTCGGTCGCCAGCAGCTTCTCGAGCCGGCCCAGCGACCGCTCGTGGCCGTTGATCAGATGGTCGAGCCGGGCGTGCAGGCCGTGGAACGGGTCGTTGTGCGCCGGCAGCACCAGCACCTCGTCGGGAACCTCGCGCCTGACCTTGGCGCAGGAGGTCATCCAGTCGGTCAGGGGGTCGGCGTCGGGCTCGGTGGGAAACACCGACACATTGGACGAAATGCGCGGCAGCACCTGGTCGCCCGAAATCAGCAGCTTCAGCTCGGGGCAATGAAGGCAGGCGTGGTCCGGCGAATGCCCGTTGCCGGTCACCACCCGCCAGAGGCGGCCGCCGATGTCGAAGGTCTCGCCGTCGTTGAGCCGCCGGTAGCTGTCGGGCAGCCGGTAGATGGCCTTGCCGAAGCCGCCGAACCGGGTGCGGTAGTTCTCCAGCGAATCCTCGTCCCAGCCGGCCGCCCGGTAGAACCGCATGCCGTCCTCGGGCGCCTCGCGGCCGGTGTCGGCGACCAGCATGCGGCACTGCAGGTACTCGAGCCGCGTCATCCACAGGCGGCAGTCGAACTTGCGGGTCATCCAGCCGGCCAGGCCGATGTGGTCGGGATGCAGGTGGGTGACGATCACCCGGGTCACCGGCCGGCCGCCCAGGCTTTCCTTGAAGGCCGTGCGCCAGGCCTGGGCCGTGTCGCGGGTCTGCAGGCCCGTATCGACCACCGCCCAGCCCTCGCCGTCCTCGATGGCCCAGACGTTGATGAACTGCAGCGGTCCGCCCAGCGGCATGCGCAGCCACTTCACCCCGGGCGCCGCCTCGCGCGCCTCGCCCGCGCCGACCGCCGGACCGGACTCGAAGGGATAGTCGAGCTTCGGCCGTCGAACCTCGGTCGCCGATTCTTCCAGTCCGTCCCGCAATTCACGCTCTCCGATGAACGGCGTCATCATCGGCGGTTCAGTCCCGCGCCGCAATTCCGCCTGTGGCGGGCGCCATCTTGACCCTCGAAAAAAGCGCGCGTTTAAGTCCGCGCGAGGAACCTGCCAGGAGTTTCAGGTCATGAGGATTATCGGGATCGGCCTTGCGGCCGCCCTTGCGCTCGTCGTGATGGCGCCCGCCAGCACGGTGTCCGCCGCCAAGAAGCCCGCCGCCGCCGGAGGCATCGACGCCAAGGCCCGCGAGAAGGGCATGGCCGACACGCCGGCCCTGGTCACGGCCGCGGGCCTGGCCTGCACCGTCAGCGACGCCTTCTGGATCGGCGAGGACAAGAAGACCGGCCAGAGCTACTACGAAGTGGCCTGCAACCCCGGCCTCGGCGGCGTCCTGCTGGTCAAGAAGGACGATCCCAAGCCGACCTACTATCCCTGCCTCGAAACCGGCAAGCCCGGACCGGACGGCAAGCCCGGCCAGCTGGCCTGCAAGCTGCCCGCCAACGCCGACCCGGTGCACGCGCTCGATCCGCTGGTCGCCGCCTCCGGCATCGCCTGCACCATCGAGAAGGCCCGCTCGATCGGCGCCAGCACCAAGAACACCTTCTTCGAGGTCGCCTGCCAGGGCGGCGCCGGCTTCATCATGCAGACCTCGTCGCCGGCCGACGCCGGCCAGCCGGTCAAGATGAACACCTGCCTCGCCTACGATGACCCGAGCAGCAACCTCTATTGCCAGCTGACCGACCGCGCGACGCAGCTGGCCATGGTCGACACCCTGATGGCCGGCTCGGGCAAGGCCTGCACGATCAAGGACAAGCGCTACGTCCTCTCCACCGTGGCCGGCTCGCAGTTCTTCGAAGTCGCCTGCGCCGACGGCAAGGGCTATCTGCTCGAACGCGCGGCCAACGGCTCGCTGGCCCGCACCATCGACTGCGCCAACGCGCCGAGCGGCGCCGAATGCACCCTGACCGACTCGCGTGAGGCCCAGACCGAGCAGGCCGGCCTCTACAGCCGCCTGGCGGCCAAGGCCGGCTTCCCCTGCCAGGTCGAGAAGTACGCCCTGTTCCCGGCCCGCGCCCGCGGCCTGGAAGTGGTCGAACTGAAGTGCGGCGACCGGCCGGACGGCGGCGTCGCCGTGTTCCCGGCCGACGGTCCGGGCAAGGTCTACAACTGCGTCGTCGCCGAACTGCAGGGCTACCGCTGCTCGTTCACCCCGATGGCCGGGTCCGTCGGCAAGCTGAGCGCCGACCTCAAGGCGCTGGGCAAGGGCTCGTGCGTCGTCTCCGACGCCCGCGTCATCGGCAAGGCCGAGACCACCGGCGATGGCTTCATCGAGGTCGCCTGCGCCGACGGCCTGCCCGGCTGGGTGATGGTCTATCCGAGGGACAGCAACGTCGCGCGCGAAGTCCTGAGCTGCAAGCAGGCCCAGGGCATCAGCGGCGGCTGCAAGATGCCGACGAACAAGAGCTGATCGTCGGCCCGGGGACAGGCGCCGCTGGGCGCCTGTCCCTCTACAGCGCCGCCTCGATGAACCGGGGGCCCTTGCCCGCCATGGCGCGCGCGAAGGCGTCCTCGAACGCCTCGGCCGTCGAGGCCCGCTCGGCGGGAATGCCCAGGCCCGAGGCCAGGCTCACCCAGTCGATGCGGGGCTCGCCCAGGTCGAGCAGCTTCCTGGCCGCCGGACCGGGATTGCCGGCGCCGGTGCGGCCCATCTCGATGCCCAGGATGCGGTAGACGTGGTTGGCGAACACAACCGTCGTCACGTCCAGCTGCTCGCGCGCGATCGTCCACAGGCCCTGCACGGTGTACATGGCCGCGCCGTCGCCGTTCAGGCTCAGCACCTTGCGGTCGGGACAGGCCACCGCCGCGCCGACGGCCAGCGGGATGCCCTGGCCGATGGCCCCGCCGGTCAGGCACAGCCAGTCGTGCGGCCGCGCCGTCCTCGTCGACTGGTAGATCGGCAGGCCGGCCGTCACCGCGTCGTCCGAGACGATGGCGTTGTCGGGCATGTGCCGGCAGATCGAGGCGCCGATGCTGTAGGGCGTCTGGGCCCCGGTGGGCGCGGGCAGCAGCTCCAGCGCTTCCGACGGCCCCGTCTCGGGCGCCCCCAGCGCGTCGGCCAGCGCCCGCAGCGCGGCGATCCCGTCCGCCTCGCGGCCGCAAAGGCTCACCGTCTCGCAGCCCTCGGGCACCAGCAGGCTCGGCCGATCCGGATAGGCGAAGAAGGCCACCGGCTCGACCGTTTCGGCCAGCACCATCAGGTCGACCCCCTCGAGGTCGGCCATGGCCATCTCGCCGAAGTACATCATCTTGTCCGGGGCGAAGCGCCCTGCCCCCCGCGCGAGACGGGACACGAAGGTGTCGGTCATCATCCGCACGCCCGTCGCCGCGATCCGGCCGGCCTGGCGCACGCCGGCCTCCAGGCAGGTCGCGCCCCCCATCAGGACGACGGGCTTCTTCGCCGCCTTGATGCGGGCGGCCACGCCCGCCACCGCCGCGGCGTCCGGGACGGACCGCGGCCTGGGCGCCAGCACCGGCCCCTTCACGGTGGTCTCCAGCCAGGCGCTGTCGGCCGGCAGGATCAGGCTGGCGCAACCGCCCGGGGCGCCGAAGCTGGCCTGCACCGCCTCGGCCGACAGGGGGCCGACGGCGTCCGGGCTGTCCGCCGACTTCACCCACAGCGAATTGGGCGCGGCCCAGCCGGCGATGTCGCTGTTCAGCGGCGCGTCGAACCGGCGGTGATAGGTGGCGTGATCGCCGATCACGTTGACCAGCGGCGTCCCGGCCCGGCGGGCGTTGTGCAGGTTGGCGCCGCCGTTGGCGTAGCCGGCGCCCAGGTGCAGCAGGGTGCAGGCGGGCTTGCCGGCCATCCGCCCGTAACCGTCGGCCGCCCCGGTCGCCACCCCCTCGAAAAGGCACAGCACCGAGCGCATGCGCGGTTCGCGATCCAGGGCCGAGACGAACTGCATCTCGCTGGTGCCGGGATTGGCGAAGCAGGCGGTGACGCCGTTGTCGGCCAGGGTCGTGATCAGGGCGTCGGCGCCGTTCATGTTCGTCTCCAGCGGATCTCGCCCGCCTCCATCCACCATTTCCTCGCCCGCGCCAACGGGCCAGACGGTCAGGCGCGGGCCAGGATCTTGCCCGGATTGAGGATGCCCGCCGGATCGAGGGCCTTCTTGAGCGTCGCCATGAGCGCGATCTCCTGCGGCGAACGGCACAGCGGCAGCCAGTCGCGCTTGGCCAGGCCCACGCCATGCTCGGCCGAGAAGGACCCGCCGATGGGCCCGAGCGGGGCGTAGACGATGTCTTCCATGGCGTGGCGCTCGTCCAGGCCCGCGCCGGAAGGGATGCGGGCGATGACGTGCAGGTTGCCGTCGCCCAGGTGGCCGAACACCATCGGCGGACCCAGGTCGGGCCAGCGCGCGGCGAGCCTGGCCCGCACCCCGGCGACATAGGCCTCCATCGCCGCGATCGGCAGGCTGACGTCGAAGGCGATGATCGGGCCCTCACGCCCCGTCTGGGCGACATCGTCGCGCAGGGCCCAGAGGGCGGCCCTCTCGGCCCCGGAGCGGGCGATGGCGGCGTCGGCGATGAGGCCGTCCTCCAGCGCCTCGGCCAGGGCCGCCTCGAACCGCGCCGCGTCGGCCTCGACATCGCCGCCCAGGCTCTCGATCAGGACGTAGTAGGGATGGCGTCCGGCCAGCGGCGGCCGTCCCTTCGCCGGCGGGCTGGTGACCAGGTCATGGAAGTCGGACCACATCACCTCGAAGGCCGACATCGCCCCGCCGAGGCGTCGCTCCAGCCGGCGCAGCAGGCCGGCGACGCCGTCGAAGTCGGCCGCCCCGACGAAGGCGACGTCGTGGCTGGCCGGCGCGGGCCTCAGGCGAAGCACGGCCCGGGTGACGACGCCCAGGGTGCCCTCGGCCCCGATGAACAGCTGCTTGAGGTCGTAGCCGGTGTTGTTCTTCATCAGCGGGCTCATCGACGAGATCACCGTCCCGTCCGCGAGCACCGCCTCCAGCCCCAGCACCAGGTCCCGCGTCATGCCGTAGCGCAGCACCCGGTTGCCGCCGGCGTTGGTCGAGATGTTTCCCCCGATCGTCGCCGAGCCCCGGGCGCCGAGGTCCAGCGGCAGGAACAGGCCTTCCGCCTCCGCCGCCTCGCAGGCGGTCTGCAGCACGCAGCCGGCCTGGACGGTCATCGTCCCGGCGACGGCGTCGATCGCCTCGATCGCCGCCATCCGCTCCAGCGACAGCGCCAGCGTCCCGTCGGCCAGGCAGCCGTCGACCAGGCCCGTGCAGCCGCCCCAGGGCGTCACCGGGACTCCCGCCCCCGACGCCAGCGCGAGGATCGCCGAGACATCCGCCGTCGAGGCTGGCCGCAACACCGCCAGCGGCTCGCCCAGCCGCGTCCAGGGTCCGCGCGGCCGCGAGGCCGCCGCCTCGCCCGTGAGCACGCCGCCCGGGCCGAGCCTGACGGTCAGGGTGTCGAGCAGATCCTGCATGGCGGTCTCCTTCGGGGGATGGAAGCTAGCCGTCCCATCCTGCCGCGCTCTTGATCCAGGACAAGTCGGCGGGAGAGAACCGTCCGGGACGAGTCGGGGGAAGCGGCGATGGATCGAAGGATGTTGGCGCGGGCCGCGCTGGCGGCGGCGGTGGTCGGCGGCGTCAGCTATGTCGCCGCCCGGGGCCTGGACCTGCCGGCCGGGCTGGAAACGGCGTGGAAGGGCTCGGGCGTGGGGTTTCTGGCCCTCTACGCCGCCCTCCGGGCGCGCACCGTCGACGGCCGCCTGCTGACGGCGGTGATGGCCCTGGGCGCGCTCGGCGACGTCCTGCTGGAGACCCACGGATTCGTGGTCGGCGGCGCGGCCTTCCTGGCGGGACACGTCGCCGCGATCGTCCTCTACGCCCGCAACCGGCGGCCTGGTCTCGCCCGCGGCCAGGCGCTGGCCGCGGCGCTGCTGGTTCCCGCGACCGTGGCCGCGGCCTGGACCCTGACCGGCGACCTGGGAACGGCGGTCTACGCCCTGGGGCTGGCGGCGATGGCGGCGATGGCCTGGACCAGCCGCTTTCCGCGCCTGGCCGTCGGACTGGGCGCGCTGATGTTCCTGGTCTCGGACCTGCTGATCTTCGCCCGCGTCGCCGGGCGCGCGCCCGACGACCTGGTCGTCGGTCTCGCCGTCTGGGGACTCTATTTCGTGGGCCAGCTGCGCATCTGCACCGGCGTCGACCGCACCCTCAGCGGCGGTCGCTGACCGGCGACAGCGCCGGCGGCGGGGCGGCTTCCGGCGGCGCGGGCCGGAACTCCATGGGCAGAAACACCATCATGCCCGGGCGGATCGGCCGCCCGTCGGGCAGGTTCGCGCGGGCGCGGTAGAACCGCGTCGCCTTCAGCGCCGTCTCGCCATAGCCGCAGCCGACGGGCTGCCTCGCGCACGATCCGGCACTGCTCCAGACCGCCGCCTTCGGCCAGGCGGCATTCGACCAGGGCCGAGCCGCCCGCCGCCATCCCGGCGCAGGGCCTTGGCGGGGGCATGATGGCGGCCATGTCCTCGGCCGTCGGCACCCGCTCCCAGACCGCGGTGACGGCCTGCTCCTCCGACAGCGCCGCCCGCCCCGCGCCCAGGGCGACGACGGCCGACAGCAGGGCCAGCGCGCGCGCCGCGGCGGTCATGCGAACACCAGCACGCCGGCGTCCGGCTCGGGCGCGAACAGCCGGGCCAGTTCGTCCGGGCGACGATCGCGGGCCAGGCCCTGGTTGATGTAGCCCTTGTCGGTCAGCTCGCCGCTGGCGGCGTCCGGCGCGCCGTCCAGGATCAGGGCCCGCCAGATGCGGCCCCCGCCGCCCCGGGCCGCCGCGTTCAACCGCTCCAGCCCCGCGCGCACGGCCTCGCGCACGGGCCCGGGGCCGCCCAGCCGCGCGGCGCCCGCCGGGTCGACGAACAGCATCAGGCCGACGCCCTCCTGGCCCTCGCCGCAGACCACGGCGTCGCTGACCGCCCCGCCGATGGCCGACACGGCGGCCACGCGCAGGGCGCCGGCGGCGACGAACGTGCCGCTGGCCAGCTTGAAGTTCTCCACCAGCCGGCCGTCGAAGACGAGCCCGGCCTCGGGATCCCGCGGATCGGCCAGGCGCGCGGCGTCGCCCAGGCGGTAGAATCCTTCTTCGTCGAAGGCCTGGGCCGACAGCCCGGGTTCGCCCAGGTAGCCGGGCGACACCTGCGGCCCCTTCACCCGGATCTCGTACTTCTCGCCGTTCGGCGCGAGCTTCACGGCCGTTCCCGGCACCGGCAGGCCGATCATGCCGGAGCGGGCGTTCAGCCAGTGGATGTTGCAGGCCGTCGGCCCGGTCTCCGTCGAGCCGTAGCCGGTGGCGAACGTCACCCGTTCGCCCGTGGTGCGCACGGCCACGGCCTGAACCCGATCGAGGATGCTCTGGGCCATCGAGGCGCCGCCGTACTGCAGCACCCGCACCCGCGAGAAGAAGGTGCGGGCGAGATCGTCGTCCTGTTCCAGGGCGGTGACGAACAGGCCCCAGCCGGCCGGGACCATGTTGTGGTAGGTCGGCGCGATCTCGCGCAGGTTCCGCACGGTCTCGGCGAACCGGCCGGGCGTCGGCTGGCCGGCGTCGATATAGAGCGTGCCGCCCCGGTGCAGCACCATGTGCAGGATGGCGTTGGCGCCCAGGCTGTGGCTCCAGGGCGCGGCGTTGACCACCACCGGCGGATCGGGGTCGTCGAAGCAGGCGGCGATCTGGGCCGCGTTGACGGCGATGTTGCGGTGCAGGCCGATGACCGCCTTGGGCCGGCCGGTCGAGCCGGAGGTCAGCAGCAGCTTGGCGACGTCGTCGGGCGTCGCCGTGAAGGCCGTCGGCGGCGAGGCCGCCAACCGCGCGAAGGCGACATCGCCCCGGCGTCCGTTGAGGCTGGCGATGACCGGAACCCGCGCCAGGAACGGCGCGGCCAGGGCCCTGCCGAAGGCGGCGGCGTCGTCGACGTAGACCGCCGCCGGCGACAGCACGGCGCAGGCGTGCTCCAGGCGGCCGAGGTCGGCCCCGGCGAGGCCGTACTGGGGCGACACCGGCGCCGCCGCGACGCCGACGGCCATGGCCGCATAGGCGATCAGGGCGTGATCGATCCCGTTCCGCGCCAGGATCAGCAGCACCTCGCCGCGCGTCAGCCCCAGCTCGGCCAGGCCGCCGGCCAGGGCCGACACGCGCGCCGCCGCCTCGGCGTAGGTCGTCGTGCGCCAGCCCTCGCCGGCCCGCTCGGCCAGCCAGACCCGGTCCGGCGCCGCCTTGGCCCAGTGCGCCAGGGCGTCGAGGGTCGTGCCGAAGGCCGACTCGACCGGCGTCGGATTGGCCAGAACAAGCGTCCCGTCCCCCCGCCGCTCGACCTCGAGCCGGCGCGGCGCGTAGCGGGCGTCGCGAAAGGGAGCGGTCGTCAGACCGGCGTTTCCGTCCATCCGTCGCTTATCCGGCGCCGCCCGCCGCCATTCAACCCGCCGCGCGCGACCATGGCTCGAGCGATGCCGGACGCCCGGATCGTCGGACGGGAGGGGTCGCCAGGATTCGACCGGGTCCGGGAATGAATCTCAAGCACGGATGGATCCTCCCCGCCGCAGGCGGGGAGGGGGACCGGCGAAGCCGGTGGAGGGGACGGCGCAGCGGGTCATTGCGAGGCATCTCGATGCCCTCTATAGTTGTGTCATGCGATTTGACTCAACCCGAAGGCTCGCCAAGCATCTTCGCCGGTCCCTGACCCGAGCTGAACTTGCGCTCTGGAGCGTCGTGCGGAGCCGCCGGTTCGAAGGCCTTCGATTCCGTCGACAGCACGTGCTCGGCCCCTATGTCCTCGACTTCTATTGCCCCTCTGCCCGACTGGTCGTCGAACTTGATGGCGGTGCGCACGACGACGAGGATGCGCAGCTGCATGACGCCGCGCGGGACGAGTGGATCGCGCGGCAAGGTCTGAAGGTGCTGAGGCTGCCCAACCACCTGGTTCTGGATGACATGGAGGCCGCGCTGGAACGGATCATGGCAGCCACGCGATAGTTCGCCCCCGCTGCGCCGTCCCCTCCACCACGCTTCGCGTGGTCCCCCTCCCCAACTTCGTCGGGGAGGATCAGGCGGGGGCAGCGTCTCCAGGGACCTAACGGGTCATGACGGTTCGTTCGTCGCCTCTTGAAGTGCAGCCGCCCAGCCGGCGGTGGATCGAGCGCCGGGGCTGCGCCGTCCCCTCCACCACGCTGCGGGCGGTCCCCCTCCCCAACTTCGTCGGGGAGGATCAGGCGGAGGGCAGCGTCTCCAGGAACCGGACGGGCCTGCCCCGGCCGTGCGCCAGGATCTCGTCGTCGCACATGACGGTCAGGCCGCGGACGATGGTGGCCACCGGCCAGCCCCTGGCCTCCAGGCCGTCGAAGGGGGTCCAGCCGACCCGGCTGGCCATGTCGGCATGGCGGATCGTCCGGCGCGCCTTCAGGTCGACGATGGTCAAGTCGGCGTCGAAGCCCTCGGCGATGCGGCCCTTGCCGGCCAGGCCGAAGACGCGGTTGGGCCCATGGCTGGTCAGGTCGACGAACCGCTCCAGCGTCAGCCGTCCCTCGGCCACATGGGTCAGCATGACCGGCACGAGCGTCTGGACGCCGGGCATGCCCGAGGGCGAGGCCGGATAGGGCCGCGCCTTCTCCTCGCGGGTGTGCGGCGCGTGGTCGGAGCCGAGCACGTCGGCGACGCCCGAGGCGACTCCGCGCCAGAGGCCCTCGCGGTGGGCCGCGTCGCGGATCGGCGGGTTCATCTGGGCGAACCCCTTCAGCCGCTCATAGGCCTCGGGACCCGCCAGGGTCAGGTGCTGGGGCGTCACCTCGACGCTGGCGACGTCGCGGTTCAGCGCCAGGAAGGCGATCTCCTCGGCGGTGGTCACGTGCAGCACGTGGATGCGTTTGCCGGTCTTGCGGGCGAGGTCGACCAGCCGGCGCGTCGAGCGGATGGCGCTTTCGGCGTCACGGACCTCGGGATGGCTGGTCCAGTCGCCGGTCCGGGCCAGCGGCCGGCGCTCCTCGAGGCGATATTCGTCCTCGGAATGGAAGGCGGCCCGGCGGCCGATGTTGCGCAGGACCGCCTCCACGCCCGCGTCGTCCTTGATCAGCAGGCTGCCGGTCGAGGCGCCCATGAACACCTTGATCCCGCAGCAGCCGGGCAGGCGCTCCAGCTCGCCCAGGAACGCCGCGTTCTCATGCGTGCCGCCGACCCAGAAGGCGTGATCGCAGCTCATCCGTCCCCGGGCGCGGGCAAGCTTGTCGGCCAGGGCGTCCGGATCGGTGGTCGTCGGCTCGGTGTTGGGCATCTCGAATACCGCCGTGACCCCGCCCAGCACGGCGGCGTCGGCGCCCGTCCGAAGGTCTTCCTTCCACTCCAGGCCCGGCTCGCGGAAATGCACCTGGCTGTCGATGACGCCGGGCAGAACGGTCAGCCCGGCCGCGTCGAACACCTCGCCCGCCGAGGCCCGGGACAGATCGCCGATCGCGGCGAATCGCCCCTCGCGCACGCCGATGTCGGCGACGCCCCTGCCGGCGTGGTTCACCACCTCGCCGCCGCGGATGATCAGGTCGAAGGTCTGGGCCATGGGGAACCTTTATCGCCGCGATGCGGCCGACGCATCGACTATCCTCACCGGAGCGCCGCGAGGGGCGGCGCCCGGCTAGGGTCTGTACTCAATACCGATCACCCCGGCGAATGCCGGGGCCCAGATGGAATGGCGCAGGCGTGGGTTCTACAACCGCCGAGGCCATCCCATCAGCGTCGGAGCTATGAGATCTGGGTCCCGGCATTCGCCGGGATGAGCGGATGGTAGGGGCAAGCCGTTGAATTCGCTGGAACCCTATCGGGTCCGGACCCTAGGTCGTGGCGTCCAGCAACGCCTTCGCCGCCTCGACGACGGCGTCGACGGGCAGGTCCATCATGTGGCCGATGGTCTGGTTGAGGCCGGGATCGACCTCGCGGAACTGCTCGAAGGTCCGCGGGCCGCGCACGACGCGGGCATGCGGGCCCCAGGGGGCGTACAGCCGGTCGTCGGATGGACCGAACAGCCCGATGGTCGGCGCGCCCGCCGCCGCCGCCAGGTGCATCAGCCCCGAATCGTTGCCGATGAACAGCCGGGCCCGCTTGAGCACCGCATGGACGGTCAGGAGGTCCGCCTGCCCGGTCAGGTCGATGACCCGGTCGCGGGCGATGGCGCGGGTCAGCGGCTCGACGTGCCGCACGTCGCCCGGACCGCCGAGAATCACCAGCCGCCCGCCCGCCATCGGGCCCTCGTCGGCGAGCAGTTCGATGGCCACCCGGGCGAAGCGCTCGATCGGCCAGGTCTTGCCGAACCAGTTGGCGGCGGGCCCCATCGCCAGCACGGGCCCGCCCTCGCCGACCAGCTCGGCGGCGCGCGCGTCGATTTCGGCGCCGCCGTAGATGAACGGCGCCGGCGGATCGTCCTCGAGCGTCAGCAGGCGCGCCGCCTCGATCACCTTGTGCTCGGGCTCGCCGGCGCGCCGACGCTGGTGCACCGAGCGTCGTTCGTGGCGCAGGAAGCGGGCGAGGCCGGAGCCGCGCATGTCGACGACGAGGGCCCACTTCGTCCCGCGAACCCGGTTCCACAGCGCGAACCAGTGGCCGGAACCCTTCCGCTTCTCCATGACGATCAGGGCGTCGAGGTTCGGGACCTCGGCGAACAGCGGCGCGGCGGCGGGACCGACGGCGATGGTGAAGCGGGCGCCCGGCGCCTCGACGGCCAGCTTGTGGATCAGCCCCGAGGCCAGCACCGCGTCCCCGATGCGGCTCGGGCCGATGAAGAGAATCGGGAAGGGCTTGGCGGCCATCGCGCTAGGTATAGGTCGCCCGGGTCTGGCGCTCCAGCGCGCGAAAGGCCACATCGGGACCATGAGCGAAACGCCCGCCTGCGCCCACCTGACGAGCCGCGCCTTGGTCGCCGTAACCGGCGAGGACCGGCGGACCTTCCTGCAGGGCCTGCTGACCCAGGACGTGGCGACCCTGGCGCCGGGCGAACTGCGCTACGGCGCGCTGCTCTCGCCCCAGGGGCGGCTGCTGTTCGACCTCTTCATCCTCGGCCGTCCGGACGGCTATTGGCTCGACGTGGCGGCGGACCGGCGCGAGAGCCTGGTCCGACGCCTGACGATGTATCGCCTGCGGGCGAAGGTGGAGATTTCCGTCGTCGACGCCCGGATCCTCGCCCTGTTTCCCGAGGGTCCCCGCCCGGGCGGCTGGGCGGCCGACCCCCGGCTGCCCGCGCTCGGCCTCCGGGGCTACGGCCTCGCCGCGCCCGAAGACGCCGCGCCGGCCGACGAATCCGACTACGAGGCCCGTCGCCTGGCCCTGGGCGTGCCGGCGACCGCCGACTTCGGCGAGGACGCGACCTGGCCCATCGAGGCCGATTTCGACCTTCTCAACGGCATCGACTTCCACAAGGGCTGCTTCGTGGGCCAGGAGATCACCAGCCGGATGAAGCGGCGCGGCCAGGTCCGCAGCCGCATGCTGCCCATCGACTTCGACGGTCCGCCGCCGCCCTTCGGCGCCGAGGTGCTGGCGGGCGACCTGCGCGCCGGCCAGGTCCTGTCGGGCGCCGCCAGGCGGGCGATCGCCCTGCTGCGCCTGGACCGAATCGCCGGCGCCGCGCTCACGGTCGGGGGCAGGCCCGTCGCCGTCGTCCGGCCGGACTGGATGGCGGACTGAACGCCCGGCGGGCGAATTCGCCTTGGCCGGCCGCCCCATGGCGCTATGGTCCGGGACGGGGGGTCCGCTCGCGAGGAGGGCGATGCTGCTGCTGTTGATGGCTCTGGCCGACGCGCCCCCGGCCGACAGCGCCCAGGCGACCCTGGAGGGCTGCGAGATGACCCCGGCGGGCTGGGTCTGCCACTACCGCATGCCGCCGGTGACGATCGTCGATCCGGGCGGCGCGCCGGCGACCGTGGCCCCGCCCGCCGTCTTCGTCGCCCCCGCCGTCGGCGAGGCCGACCGGGCCGAGGCGGCGAGACGGGCGAAGCTGATCGCCCGTTGCGCCGACGCGGGCTGGATGTCCCTGTGCCTGCCCGGCGAGCGGCGGGAGGCGAAGGCGCTGAAGGCCCAGGCCGAGGCCGCCGACGCCCTGCGCGCCCGCGTCACCGCCCTGCTGGGCGAGAAGAAGTGCGACGAGGCGGTCAAGAGCGCCCTCGACGGCGGCGATCTCGCCCTGGCCCGCGAGGCGCGCGACTTCTGCCGGAACTGAACCTGGCGGCCGAAGACGAAAACGGCCGGGCGCTGGCCCGGCCGATCCCGTCTGTCGATATCCCGCCTGAAAACCGCGGGCGCCGGGCGGGTCGGGCCCGTTTGCCCGACCCGCCGCGCCTCAGGGATGCGGCGCCGGGGCGCAGGTTTCGCCCGGATCGCAACCTTCGAAATGCACGACCGGCGGCTCGACCGTCACCGTCGAGGGCCGCACATAGACGTCGGGCCGCTGCAGATAGATCTGCGGGGCCTGCACGTGCACGGGCGGCGCGTCGACGTAGACCGGCGGCCCCTGCACATTGATGCGGCCGCCCGGCACGAACACCGGCGCGCCGGTGACGCGAACGCCCGGCGCGCGGACGTTGATAGTCGGCGGCGGCGGGACCGGGCCGTAGAAGACGACGGTGCGCGTGCACACGCAGTCCGGCCCAGGCAGCGGCGGGCCGCCCGGAGGCGGCGGACCATAGGGATCGTGCGCATAGGCGGTTCCGGCCGTGGCCAGAAGCGCCAGCACGCTCATTGCGAGTACCTTCTTCACGGCAGCTCCCCTCTCTGAGGGTCCCGGACCCTCGTTCACTTCCGGGCCGCCGACGGTCGGCCAGCCCCGGCGCGATCCCGTTAACCATATCTAACACCGTTCTGCGTGCAATGGCTCCCGCGCGGGATTGACCGAATTCGGATCCAGGCCGCCCCTCGGCGGAGAATTCTTCGTCCTTCAGGCGAATTTCAGGGCCGGAGCGGCGCCCCAGGCGCGCTCCCGCCTCGCGCGACCCGGTTTGACAGCCTCCCCGATCGGCCCGCGAATGGCGGCGGGGGAGCGCCATGGACATCGAACGACGCGCGATGCTGGCGGGACTGGTGGCGGCGGCGAGCGGCGGCGGCCTGGCCGCGGCCGCGACTCCGCGGACGCGCCGCGCGATCGCGGACCTGTCGCGCAACGACGACGACCTCGACGCCTATCGCCGCGCCATTCCGGTCATGCGCCGCACCGGCGCCTGGCAGGCCCAGGTCGCGCTCCACGCCGACATGCGCCATCGCCACCATTCGTCGTGGCGATTCCTGCCCTGGCACCGGCTGCAGCTGGCCTGGTTCGAGAAACAGGTGGCGCGCGCCAGCGGCAAGGCCGATTTCGCCCTGCCCTACTGGGACTGGGACGACGACCGCATCCCCGACCTGTTCCTCCAGGGCGACGCCCTGGACCACCCCGGCCGCGAGGCGGCTCCCGGCGAGTCGATCCAGGACTTCCTCAGCCGCAACGGCCAGCGCTTCACCGGGCGCCTGGGCGACGACTGGGCGACCTTCTTCGGGCGCCCGCGCGCCACGGCCGATCCCACCGACGGCCAGCTCGGCCGGCGCTACTTCTCCGGGTCGGGCGAATGGAGCGGCCACAACCTGATCCATGGATTCGTCGGCGGCGACATGGGTCGGCTGGACCGGTCGCCGAACGACCCGCTGTTCTGGCTGCACCACGCCAACATAGACCGCATCTGGGCGCTCTGGCAGGACCGCCATCGCGGCGAGGCCGGCCCCGCCGCCTGGCGGGCCGAGGCGCTGGGCGGCTTCCTGGACGAGGCCGGCCGGCCGGTCCCGTCGATGACGGCCGGCGCCACGGTCGACACCCTGACGTTCGGCTACCGGTACGCCTTCGACCCGACCCCGCCGATCGCCTTCGCCGTCGGCCCGCAGCCGCCGACCCGGCGGCGGCGCTACAGCTGGCGGCTGCAGCCCATGGGGCCGGCTTCCGGGTTCATCGAGATCTCCGCCGCCCTCGCCGCCGGCCGCGCCCTTTCGGCGGACGGGTTCCTGACCGCGACCCCGGACCCGCATGCGGCGTCGATGGTGCGGCTGACAGCCCGGTCGCTGGCCGACGGGTCCGACCGTCACGCCGACGCGGTCTTCCTGGTGCCGATGGGCCACCGGGCCGAACGCCAGAATTGCCGCATCGACCTGCGCGCCCTCTGGTCGGGCGAGGGCCCCGTGCGGCTGGAGATCGAGGCGGTCCCGCTGGCCGGCCGGCGCGGCGGCGCGGCGACGCGGCTCGACGACTTCGTCCTCGACGCGGACCTGGAGTTCCCGACCTAGTCCGGCGAGCCCCAGGGATAGGGCACGCCCAGCGCCCGCAGGGTGTCCTTGTTCCAGCCGGGCCGCAGGCGATGGTCGGCCTGGAAGCGGGCGAGGCTCCGCTCGGTGGCGTCGTCGGACAGGCCGGTGACCGGTCCGCGGTAGTAGCCCTGGTCCCTCAGCGCCGTCTGCACGGCCCGCACCAGGTTGGGACTGGTCAGCACGCGGACCTCGGCCGCGGGCGTGAACGGCGCGCCGCCGGCGGCGACATAGCCCGGCGGCGGCGGCGCCCCGGCCCGCGACATGCAGGGAACCTCGCGCCAGTCGAAGCTGCCCGGCCGAACCAGCGCGCCGTCCCGGTACATCGGCGGAACGAGCACCTTCTCGTAGCATTTGCCGGGCTCGGGGTTGGGCGGGCAGTCGGCCCCGTCGCCGGCCAGCGCCGTCCCGGCCGCCAGCAAGGCGATCGCCGTCCCCGCGCCGCCGAACGCCGTCATGCGCCTGGTCATCGCCTTCCTCCCCCGCGTCCCGGTGACGGGCCGGGCATTGAACGCCGCTCCGAGGCCGTCCGCCCCGGAATTCCACTCCCGGGCGAATTCGTCCACCCCCGGCGGGCCCGCGACATCGTCGTCGGCCGGCCGCCTTTCCCCTTCTGTTCCCCCCGGCCCGCCGTGCTAGACGAGGTCCATGACCGTCGAGCCGACTCGCTGCACCTGGCCCGGGACCTCGGACGCCCTCTATCTCGCCTATCATGACGAGGAATGGGGCGTGCCCGAGTACGACCCCCGCGCCCTGTGGGAGAAGCTGGTGCTCGACGGTTTCCAGGCCGGGCTCGCCTGGATCACCATCCTGCGCAAGCGGGACGCCTTCCGCGCCGCCTTCGACGGCTTCGATCCGGAGAAGGTCGCCTGCTATGGCGAGGCCGACCGGGCCCGGCTGATGGCCGACGCCGGCATCGTCCGCTCCAACGCCAAGATCGACGCGACCATCGCCGGCGCGAGGATCTTCCTGGAGATGCGCGACCGGGGCGAGGACTTCAGCGCCTTCCTGTGGGACTTCGTCGGCGGCAAGCCGATCGTGAACCACTTCGACTCGACCAGGCAGGTCCCCGTGAAGTCCCCCGAGGCCGAGGCCATGGCCAAGGCCCTGAAGGCGAAGGGCTTCAAGTTCTGCGGCCCGGTGATCGTCTACGCCTTCATGCAGGCCACCGGCATGGTCAACGACCACCTGACCGGCTGCTTCCGCCACGGCCCGGTGCAGACGCTGGCGCGCTGATGGCCAAGGGTCCCGACTTCCTGCTCGAGAAGACCTGCCCCGGCCCCGTCTGCGGCGTCGACGAAGCCGGCCGCGGGCCGTGGGCCGGACCGGTCAGCGCCGCGGCGGTGATCCTCAACCCGCGTCGCACGCCAAAGGGCCTGGACGACTCCAAGAAGCTGACGGCCGCCCGTCGCGAGGCGCTGGAGGTCGAGATCAAGCTCAAGGCGGCGGCCTGGGGCGTCGGCTTCGCCTCGGTGGAGGAGATCGCCCAGCTCAACATCCTGCACGCCACGGGCCTGGCCATGCGCCGGGCGGTGGAGGCCCTGGCGGTGGCGCCGGTGGTCGCCCTGGTCGACGGCAACTACCGCTTTCCCCTGCCCTGCGAGGTCAGGCCGGTGGTCGGGGGCGATGCGAAATCGAAGTCGATCGCCGCCGCCTCGATCCTGGCCAAGGTCGCCCGCGACCGCCTGATGATCGAGATGGACGGCCTCTACCCCGGCTACGGCTTCGCCCTGCACAAGGGCTACAGGGCGCCGATCCACGGCAAGGCCCTTCAGGAGCTCGGCCCCTGCGAAATCCATCGCCTGGGCTGGGGGCCGGTGAAGCTGGCCCTCATGGGGCTGGACCCCATGCACGCCTTCGACGACGCGGTGCAGGGCGACCTGGCGCTCTAGATCCCCATCTGCCGGGCCGCCAGGTCGCGCATGATCTCCTCGCTGCCGCCGCCGATGGCGTTGACCCGGACCTCGCGGTAGATGCGCTCCACCCGGCTGCCGCGCATGTAGCCCGTGCCGCCCATGACCTGCATGGCCTCGCGGGCGCAGTACTCCATGGTCTCGGTGGCCTGGACCTTGAGCAGGGCGATCTCGGCGATCGGCTGCTCCCCCTGCGCGATGCGCCAGGCCAGCATTTCCAGCCACGACTGGGTGGCGTTGATGCGCTTGTACATGTCGGCCAGCTTGTGGCGGATGACCTGGTGGTCGGCGAGCCGCTTGCCGAAGGTCCTGCGGTCGCGGGCCCAGTCGATGGTGTCCTCCAGACACACCCGGGCGAAGGCCGTGGCCGAGGCGCTCATCCCCAGCCGCTCGCCGTTGAAGTTCTGCATGATGCCGGCGAAGCCGTAGTTCTCCTGGCCGATCAGGTTCTCCGCCGGCACCCGGACGTCGTCGAAATAGAGCGCCGCCGTGTCCGACGCCCACCACCCCTGCTTCTTCAGCGGCGTGCGGGTGAAGCCCTCCCGGTCCCGCTCGATGAGCAGCAGCGAGACCCCGCCCGCCCCCTCGCCGCCGGTGCGCACGGCGACGGTGTAGTAGTCGGCCCGCATGCCGCTGGTGATGAACATCTTGGAGCCGTTGACCACGTAGTCGTCGCCGTCGCGGCGGGCGGCGGTCTTCAGGTTGGCGACGTCGGACCCGCCGGTCGGCTCGGTGATGGCCAGGGCCGAGATCTTCTCGCCGGACAGCACCTGCGGGATGATGCGGTCCTTCATCGCCTGGCTGCCGAGGCGGCGGATCGGCGGCAGGCCGATGCCGTGGCTCATCAGGCTGGCGTTGACCCCGCCGGCGCCGTGGCGGGCCATCTCCTGGCTGGTGACCAGCGACATGAAGGGGTCGGTGGCGATGCCGCCGTACTCCTCCGGCCAGCCCAGCCGCAGCAGGCCGATGTCGGAGGCCTTGCGATAGAGTTCGCGGGGAAACTCGCCGGCCTCGTCCCAGTCGTTGACGAAGGGCATGATCTCCTTGTCCACCCAGCGCCGCAGCGTCTCGCGCCAGGCCTCGTGATGCGGCTCGTAGAACGGACTGCGGCGGGCGGAGTCGAGCGGCTCGAGGGGGCTGGGCATGCTTCCTCCGATCGGCCCGGCGTGGGCCGGGACCCAGGCGGCGCCGGCGACAGGCGCTCCCGTCCTCAAGATTTCAGCCATTCCGCTGGGGCAGTCGAGACCGTTGCGTCCGTGATTTACGCTGTATAGTTTAGGGCCTGAACGCGGAGGGACGACGATGCCGGCGGTGATATCGGGCGAACGGCGGATCGACTTCGACGTCCTGCGAGACCGGGCCATCCGCGCCGCCGCCGGCTTCCGCGCCATGGGCGTCGGCGAAGCCGACTGCGTGGCCCTGTTCCTGCGCAACGACGTAGCCTTCTTCGAGGCGGCGCTGGGGGCGAGCCTGGCGGGCGCCTATCCGGTGCCGATCAACTGGCACGCCACGGCCGAGGAGGCCGCCTACATCCTGGACGACTGCCAGGCGAAGGCGCTGGTGGTCCACGCCGACCTGCTGCCGGGCATCGAGCCCGGCGTCCGCGACGGCCTGCCCGCCCTGCTCGTGGAGACGCCGCCGGAGATCGCGGCCGCCTACGGCCTGGGCGGCTGGCCGCCGGCGGCGCGGGCGACGACCGCCTGGGACGCCTTCGTCGCGGGCCACGCCCCGCTGGCCGATCCCTCGCCGGTCAACCGCTCGGCGGTGATCTACACCTCGGGCACGACCGGCAAGCCCAAGGGGGTGCGCCGGCAGCCGCCGGCGCCGGGCGCGACGCCGCCGACCCTCAGCGGCCTGACTCCCTTCGGCCTCGACCAGCCCGGTCCCATCGTCGTGCTGATGAACGGGCCGATGTATCACGCCGCCCCGAACATCTATGGCCTCAGCGCCGTCTTCGTGGGCGCCGACATCGTGCTGCAGGCCCGCTTCGACGCCGAGGAGATGCTGGCGCTGATCGAGCGTCACCGCGTCACCCACATGCACATCGTGCCGACGATGTTCGTGCGGCTGCTGAAGCTGCCGGAGGCGGTGAAGGCCCGGTACGACCTCTCATCCCTGCGCTTCGTGGTCCACGGCGCCGCGCCCTGCCCGCCGGAGGTGAAGCGGGCGATGATCGACTGGTGGGGGCCGGTCATCAACGAGTACTACGGGTCGTCGGAGACCGGCCTGGCCGCGTTCCACACCGCCCGCGAGGCGCTCGAGCGGCCGGGCACGGTCGGCCGGCCCCTGCCCGGCGTGGACATCGTCGTCGTCGGCGACGACGGCCGCGAGCTCGGCGTCGGCGAGGTCGGCGAACTCTACATCCGCCCCGCCAACCTGCCGGACTTCACCTACATCGGGGCCGACGACAAGCGCCGCGAGGTCGGCCGCGGCGCGCATGTGACGGTCGGCGACGTCGGCTGGATCGACGCCGACGGCTACGTCTTCCTCAGCGACCGCAAGCGGGACATGGTCATCTCCGGCGGGGTCAACATCTACCCGGCCGAGATCGAGGCGGTGCTGGTGACGCTTCCCGGCGTCAGGGACTGCGCCGTCTTCGGCGTGCCGGACGACGAGTTCGGCGAGGCGCTCTGCGCCTATGTCGAGCCCCTGGACGGCGCCGACCTCGACCCCGCCGCCCTGCGCGCCGGCCTCGCCGGGCGGCTGAGCCGGTTCAAGGTCCCGAAGACGGTGAAGATCGTCCCCGCCCTGCCCCGCGAGGACAGCGGCAAGATCTTCAAGCGCAAGCTGCGCGACCCCTACTGGGCGGGCCGGGGCCGGGCGATCTAGCGGCTCGCCGTGCGGGGCGCTGTCAGCCCGCCGTCAGGCTCGTCATCACCAGTTCGCGCCGCGCCCTGAAGCCCAGCGTCTCGTAAAGGCCGATGGCGACGGCGTTGTCGGCGTAGGCATGCAGGAACGGCGTCTCGCCGCGCCCGGCGATGCGGCCCATGACCGTTCGCATCAGCGCGGCGGCGTAGCCGCGGCCGCGATGGTCGGGATGGGTGCAGACGCCGCTGACCTCGGTGAAGCCGTCGGGCTTCATCCGTTCGCCGGCCATGGCGACCAGGACGCCCTCGCGCTTCACCCCGACGAAGTCGCCGAGCTCGTTGGTGCGGGCGAGGTAGGGTCCGGGCCGGGTGAGCGTCGCCAGCGCGAACATCGCCGGGGCGTCGGCGCGGGTCAGGTCGACGATCTCGAAATCCGGCGCGGCCGCCGGGACCAGCCTCTCCATGACCATCTGCACGCACGCCGCCTGCGACCGGACGGCGAGGCCCGCGACGGCCGGGGCCGCGAAGGGCTCGACCAGAGCCGCGTCGCCGGTCTCCCGGACCAGGCGGGCGAGGGCGGCGAGGCTGGCCGGCGCGTCGTCGTCGACGGCGGCGAACACCCCGTAGGCCGGATCCAGGCGCCGCGCGCCGCCGTCGACGAGGGCCAGCGGGCGCTGCCGCCGGCCGGTCAGCATGGCCAGGACGGGCCGGTCGAGGGGATGGTCGGTCATCGGCGCCTTGGTAGCCGGACAAGGCGGCGCGTCACAGCCGGATCTTGCGGCCCGGACCGTTAACCATGTCCGTGAATCCGGCCTTAACCCCGACTCCGCGAGATTCCTTGGACTCTCTCGGGTTCAGGGGCATTCAGTCATGGCGTACGGCGCGGAAACCATCATCCAGGGCGACTGCATCGAGGCGCTGAGGAAGCTGCCCGACGCCAGCGTCGACCTCGTCTTCGCCGACCCGCCCTACAACCTCCAGCTCGGCGGCGACCTGCTGCGGCCGGACAATTCCCGGGTCGACGCGGTCGACGACCACTGGGACCAGTTCGAGAGCTTCAAGGCCTACGACGACTTCACCCGCGCCTGGATGGCCGAGTGCCGCCGGGTGCTGAAGGACGACGGCGCCCTGTGGGTGATCGGCAGCTACCACAACATCTTCCGGGTCGGGACGATCCTGCAGGACCTGGGCTTCTGGGTGCTCAACGACGTCATCTGGCGCAAGTCGAACCCGATGCCGAACTTCAAGGGCACCCGCTTCGCCAACGCCCACGAGACGCTGATCTGGGCGGCCAAGGGCCGGGGCTCGCGCCGCTACACCTTCAACTACGACGCCATGAAGATGGCCAACGACGAGGTGCAGATGCGGTCCGACTGGACCCTGCCGCTGTGCACCGGCGAGGAGCGGATCAAGGGCGCGGACGGCGCCAAGGCCCATCCGACCCAGAAGCCGGAATCGCTGCTGCACCGGGTGATCCTGTCCTCGACCCGGCCGGGCGATCTGATCCTCGACCCCTTCTTCGGCGTCGGCACCACCGGCGCGGCGGCCAAGCGGCTCGGCCGGCGGTTCATCGGCATCGAGCGCGAGAGCGAATACGTCGCTCACGCCAGGGAGCGCATCCGCAAGGTCATCCCGGTGTCGCCGCAGGACCTCGAGGTCATGGGCAGCAAGAAGTCCGAGCCGCGGGTGCCGTTCGGGACCATCGTCGAGGCCGGCCTGCTGCGTCCGGGCGACACGGTCTGGTGCCCCAAGGGCCAGCGCAGCGCCAAGGTCCGCGCCGACGGCTCGCTTGCCGTGGGCGACCTGACCGGCTCGATCCACAAGGTCGGCGCCATGATCCAGTCCCAGCCCGCCTGCAACGGCTGGACCTACTGGCACTTCCGCACCGACAAGGGCCTCGCGCCGATCGATGTCCTGAGAAGCAAGGTCCGCGCGGAACTGGCGGCTTAGCCGTACTTGACCGCTTGGCGTCGCAGCCTTCTGATGTTGGCTGCGGGAGGCGCGGACGATGGCGTTGGCGACCGGGACCAGAAGAACCATTCCGGTGGTCATCGCAGGCTTGGCGCTCGGCGCCTCGATGGTGCTGCACCTCTGGCTTGTGGCGGGAGTCCAAGCGCTTCGGCCGACCACCTTTGAACCGACATTTCGCGACAGCGGGATCCTGCTCGACTGCCCCCCAGGTCGTTGCGAACCGGAGCGGCTATTTCGGTGGCCATCCGGACCCTCCGCCCCGGACGGCGGCGCCCTTCCCGCCGGCGCCGTAGAGCCACTGCCGCTTCCGGGGCCGGGATGGGCCGACATCAGCTGCCGCGTTGGTCGCGGGCGCTACTTCGAGGAATGCCACTGGATCCGCGAAAGCGAGCCGGGCTTCGGCGACGCGGCCTTGTACAACATCATGGAGGCGCGCCCGACCGACCGGGCGGTGCCCGGCCAGATCGTGACGTTCCGCGTCACGTTGAACGCCTACCCGACTGAATAGCGCCGGGGCCGCTCTACGCCACCCGCTGCAGCCCCTTCCTCGCGGCCTTCAGGAAGACGCTCGGCAACGCTTCCAGGTCAGCGCGCGTGGTCCACTCCGCCTCCATGTCGCCTTCCGCCCGGAACACCCGCAGGGTCAGGGCGAAGTGGGTGAAGACGTGGTCGATCTCGCCGGCGTCGCGCCAACGCGCGACGACCGGCGCGGCGGCGACGGCCTCCTCGTCCGTCCACGGACGGTCCCGCCAGTCGCTGGTCGGCAGGCCGAGCATGCCGCCGAGCAGGCCCTTCGGCGGCCGCCGGACCAAGGCCACGAGCCCGTCCCGCTCCAGCAGGTAGGCCACCCCGTACCGCCGGGGCCGGTCGGCCTTCCTCGGCCTGCGCGGAAACGTCTCCTGATCGCCCCGCGCGAAGGCCATGCAGTGCGCCGAGACAGGACACCGCTCGCACAGCGGCGCCTTGGGCCGGCAGATCACGGCGCCCAGGTCCATCAGCGCCTGGGCCCAGTCGCCGGGCCGCTCGGCCGTCACCAGCGAGCCGGCCAGCGCCTTCAGCCGGGGCTTGGCCTCCGGCAGCGGCGGCTCCACCGCGAACAGACGGGCCATCACCCGCTCGACG
The DNA here is from genome assembly GCA_049323695.1 of Pseudomonadota bacterium. Classification (GTDB taxonomy): domain Bacteria; phylum Pseudomonadota; class Alphaproteobacteria; order Caulobacterales; family Caulobacteraceae; genus Caulobacter. The sequence continues at coordinate 73,368 of JBMOOF010000017.1, read as the reverse complement.
TTGCCGTCGACCACGTTGGCCGGGCGGTCGAAGGCGATCGCCGCCACCGCAGCGGCCGTATAGGCGCCGACGCCGGGCAGGGCCCGCAACCCCTCCTCCGTGTCCGGAAACACCCCGCCGTGGTCCGCCGCCACCGCCCGCGCGCAGGCCAGCAGGTTGCGGGCGCGGGCGTAGTAGCCGAGCCCCGCCCAGGCGGCCATGACCGCCTCGTCCGCCTCCGCCGCCAGCGCGCCGACCGTCGGCCACCGCCGGGTGAAGGCCAGGAAATACGGTGTCGCGTGCGGCACGGTGGTCTGCTGCAGCATCACCTCCGACAGCCAGACAAGGTAGGGATCCGTGCGCGCGCCCGCCCCCGGCCCCGCCCGCCAGGGCAGCGTCCGCGCGGCGTCGTCGTACCAGGCCAGCAGCGCGACGCGGAGGGCGGCGAAATGGGGGGACAGCTTACTCATTTCCGCGGCCGGCTCGCTCCGTTCGGGAGGAAATGAGTAAGCTGTCCCCCCATTTCCGGCTACCGGGATGACCGGTAGGATGCCCCGATGGCCCGCCGCCCCCTCCCCACCGCGCAGGAAGCCGCCGAGATCCTCGGGCGGAAGCGGACGAAGCCGCCGCGCCGGACGGCCCCGCCCGCCGGCAAGGCCCTGGGCCCGCTTCTGCGCCGGCTGGAGGAGCGGTTCGGCCAGGGCCCCGGCCAACTGCAGCTGAAATGGCGCGAGATCGTCGGCGAGACCTTGGCCCGCCACACCGAGCCCGTGAAGCTGGTCAAGGGCCGCGGCGGCCAGCCCGGCGTGCTGGAGCTGAAGGTCGCCGGGCCCGCCGCCGCCATCGTCCAGCACCAGGCCCCGGAGATCCTGCAGCGGCTGGACCTGATCCTCGGCCAGGGCGCGGTGGGCAGGCTGCGCATCGTCCAGGGCGTCGTGCGCGCCCATGCCGCGCGGCCGCAGGCGGTCCGCCGCCGGTCGAAGGGGCCCCTCGACGCCGCCGCCGAACAGGCGCTGGCCGACGGCCTCGCCGCCCAGCCGGAGGGGCCCCTGCGCGAGGCCCTGATCCGCCTCGGCCGGGAGACCCTGCGCGGTCGCGGCGGTTGACATCCCGCCGCGCGCGCGGCCTTTGAGCCTAACAATCGCCGCCTTCTTGAGACCTGTGGAATCGGGCTCTAATCACCGTTCGCCATCCGGGGGCTTCCCACCATGCGCTTCGACCGCCGCACCCTTCTCACCGCCGCCGCCGCCGTCACCCTGGCCGGCGCCGCGCTCGGCCTGTCCGCCTGTGGCGGCGGCCAGACCGTCACCGCCGACGACATGAGCCTGGGCGACCCCAAGGCGCCGGTGACCGTCATCGAATACGCGTCGCTGGCCTGCAGCCACTGCGGCCGCTGGAACCGCGACGTTTTCCCGGCCTTCAAGGCCAAGTACATCGACACCGGCAAGGTGCACTACGTGTTCCGCGAGTTCGCCACGCCGCCGCAGGAGCTGGCGGCCGCCGGCGCCCTGCTGGCCCGGTGCTCGGGCAAGGACAATTATTTCAAGGTGGTCGACGCCGTCTTCCACGCCCAGGAGGAGATGTTCACCACCGGCGACATCCGCGGGCCGCTGCTGCGCGTCGCCCAGTCGGCCGGCATGGACGAGGCGGAGTTCATGTCCTGCGTCGGCGACAAGAAGGCCATCGAGGCCTTCAACGCGCGTTGGCAGAAGTACGCCAAGGAAGCCAAGATCGAGGGCACCCCGACCTTCTTCTTCAATGACGACAAGTACGACCGGGGCGAGATGACCATGGCCGAGATCGACGCCGCCTACGCCAAGGCCCTGGCCAAGACGAAGTAGGAAGGTCAATCCAGGCCCGTGCAATTCCAGCGGCTGCGCCTTTCCGGGTTCAAGTCCTTCGTCGATCCGACCGAGTTCCGGATCGAGCCCGGCCTGACGGGCGTGGTCGGACCGAACGGCTGCGGCAAGTCGAACCTGCTGGAAGCCCTGCGCTGGGTCATGGGCGCCAACTCCGCCAAGGCCATGCGGGCCGGCGGCATGGACGAGGTGATCTTCAACGGCGCGGGCTCGCGGCCGCCGCGCAACCACGCCGAAGTCACCCTTACCATCGACAATTCCGACCACACGGCCCCGGCCGCCTTCAACCAGCACGCGGTCATCGAGGTGGTCCGCCGCATCGACCGGGGCGAGGGCTCGACCTACCGCATCAACGGCCGCGAGGTGCGGGCGCGCGACGTCCAGCTGCTGTTCGCCGACGCCTCGACCGGCGCCAACTCGCCGGCCCTGGTCCGTCAGGGCCAGATCAGCGAGCTGATCGCCGCCAAGCCGCAGAACCGCCGCCGCATCTTGGAAGAGGCCGGCGGGGTTTCCGGCCTGCACACCCGGCGGCACGAGGCCGAGCTGCGCCTGCGGGCGGCGGAGACCAACCTCGCCCGCCTGGACGACGTCATCCGCGAGCTCGACGCGACCCTCGCCCGTCTGCGCCGCGAGGCCCGTCAGGCCGAGCGTTACAAGCGCCTGTCCGCCGAGATCCGCGCGGTCCAGGGCGCCGTCCTGTTCGCCCGCTGGAGCGAGGCGCGCGACACCCTGCTGCGCGTCGAGGCTGAGTCCGCCAATTCCGCCCGCCTGGTCGAGGATACGGCCCGCGCCGCCGCCGCCGCGACCGTCGAGGCGCAGAAGGCCGAGGAGGCCATCCGTCCCCTGCGCGAGGAGGAGACGGTCGCCGCCGCCATCCTGCACCGGCTGGCCATCGACAAGGACCGGCTGGAGCGTGAGCACGAGACCGCCGCCGCCGAGGTCGACCGCCTGACCGCGGAACTGGCCCGCATCGACGCCGACAGCGCCCGCGAGAGCCAGATCGTCGAGGACGCCGGCGTGGCGCTGGAGCGGCTGGCCGGCGAGCTGGCCGCCGTCGAGGCCGAGATCGCCGCCGCGCCCTCCCGCCTGCCCGAGCTGCAGGCGGCGCTGAAGGCGGCCGAGGAAGCCCGCGCCAAGGCCGACCGCGAGGTCGAGACCCTGGCCGCCGGGGTCGCCGCCGACGAGGCTCGCCGCCGCGCCGCCCAGGCCCGGGTCGCCGACGCCGAGAGCCGCCTCTCCCGCACGGTGCGGGCCCTGGAGCAGGCCAGGACCGACCGCGCCGCCCTCGGCCCGGCCGAGGACCCCGCCGCCGCCGAGGCCGCCGCCCGTCTGGCCGCCGGCGAGCAGGCCCTGGCCGACGCCCGGGCCGCCCTGGACGCCGCCGAGGCCGCGCGCGCCGACGCCGCCGCGGCCGAGACCGAGGCCCGCGACGCCGCCCGCCAGCTGGAGGACCGCCTGGGGCGGCTGAAGACCGAGGCCCGCGGCCTGGCCCAGATCTCCGCCCCGCGCGCGAAGTCCGGCTTCGCCCCGGCGCTGGACGCGGTCACCCCCGACCGCGGCTACGAGGCGGCGCTGGCCGCCGCGCTGGGCGACGACCTGGAGGCCTCGCTGGACGCCCGGGCGCCCGCCCACTGGGCCGGCCGCGACGCCGAGGGACCGGTCTGGCCGGCCGGCGCAAGCCCGCTCGGCCCGCTGGTCAAGGCGCCGCCCGCGCTCGCCGCCCGCCTCGCCTTCACCGCCCTGGTCGACCGGGCCGACGGCGAGCGGCTGGCAGGGTCCCTGCCGGCCGGCGCCCGGCTGGTGTCGCGCGAGGGCGACCTGTGGCGCTGGGACGGCTTCGTCGCCCGGGCCGAGGCGCCCAGGCCCGCCGCCATCCGGCTGGAGCAGCGCACGCGCCTGGCCGAGGTCGAGGCCGAGATCGAGACCCTGGCGCCCCAGGGCGAGGCGGCGGCCGAGGCTCACCGCGCCGCCCAGGCCCGCCTGCGCGCCGCCGACCAGGCCGTCGGCGAGGCCCGCCGCGCCCCGCCCGAAGCCGAACGGGCCGTGGCCGCGGCCCGCGGCGCCGTCGACCGCCTGTCGCACGAGGCCGCCCGTCGCGGGGCCCGCGCCCAGTCGCTGGACGAGACCATCGCCCGCTTCGACGCCGAGCGGGGCGAGGCCGAGGCCGCGCTCGCCGCCGCCCGGGCCGACGCCGCCGAGGACGCCTCGGCCGAGAACCTGTCGCCGATGCTGGATGCCGCCCGCGCCAGCGCGGCGCTGGCCCGCGAGGCGGCCGCCGAGGCCCGCGCCGCCGTCGACATCGAGACCCGCGAGCGCGACGGCCGCGCCCGGCGGCGGGAGGACCTGCGGCGCGACCAGGACGACTGGACCCGCCGCGCCGCCGCCGCCCGCAAGCGCATCGACGGCCTGACCGAGGCCCGCGCCCGGTCGAACGCCGCGCTGGAGGCGGCTCGCGAGGCGCCCAGGACGCTGGAGAGCCGCACGGCGAAGCTGCTCGACGAATACGCCGCCGCCGAGGCCCGCCGGGCGAGGTCGTCGGACGCCCTGGAGCAGGGCGAGGCCGCCCGCGCCGCCGCCGACCGGGCCGCCCGCGCCGCCGACGCCGCCGCCGCCGAGGCCCGCGAGCAGCGCGCCGGCCTGTCGGCCCGCCTCGACGCCGCCCGCGAGCGCTTCGCCGAGATCGCGGCCAACATCCGCGACTCCGCGAAGATGGAGCCCGAGGCCCTCGGCCGGCACATCGCCGACGAGGCCATCGCCATTCCCAAGGACGCCGGCGGGGTCGAGGCCCACCTCTACGCCCTGGAGCGCGACCGCGACGCCATCGGCCTCGTCAACCTGCGGGCCGAGGAGGAGGCCGCGGAACAGGCGGGCCGCCTGCAGACCCTGAAGACCGAGCGAGCCGACCTCACCGGCGCGGTCACCAAATTGCGCGAGGGCATCGAAGAGCTCAACGCCGAGGGCCGCGCCCGCCTGCTGGCCGCCTTCGACGTCATCAACGGCCACTTCCAGGCCCTCTTCCAGGCCCTGTTCGGCGGCGGCCAGGCGGAGCTGCGGCTGATCGAATCCGACGATCCGCTGGAGGCGGGCCTGGAGATCTACGCCTGCCCGCCGGGCAAACGCCTGTCGACCATGAGCCTGATGTCGGGCGGCGAGCAGGCCCTGACCGCCAGCGCCCTGATCTTCGGCGTCTTCCTGGCCAACCCGGCGCCGATCTGCGTGCTGGACGAGGTCGACGCCCCGCTCGACGACGCCAACGTCGACCGCTTCTGCTCGATGCTCGACGAGATGCGCGGCCGCACCCAGACCCGCTTCATCGCCATCACCCACAACCCGGTGACCATGAGCCGCGTCGACCGCCTGTTCGGCGTGACTATGGCGGAACGGGGGGTCTCGCAACTCGTGTCGGTGGACCTGCGCCAGGCCGAGCAGATGGCGGCGCAGTAGGCCGCCTGGAAATCCTCCCCAGCTTGCTGGGGAAGGGGACCGGCGAAGCCGGTGGAGGGGACGGAACAGCCGCCTCCGGCTCAGACCCCTCCACCGCGCAAGCGCGGTCCCCCTCCCCACCTTCGGCGGGGAGGATGAGTCTCCGGGTCGTTCAGCCCGCCGCTTTCGCCGGAAACCCGCCGGCCCGCGCCACCGACGAGGCCGGGGGCTTGCCGATCAGGCCCGCGACCCACCGGGCCGTTTCGATCAGCCGGCCGAGGTCGAGGCCGGTCTCGAAGCCCGCACGCTCGAGCATGTAGACGAGATCCTCGGTGCCGATGTTGCCGGTGGCCGCCGGGGCGAACGGGCAGCCGCCGAGGCCGCCCACCGAGGCGTCGAGGATGCGGACGCCCGCCTCGACGCTGGCGAAGGCGTTGGCCAGGCCCGTGTTGCGGGTGTCGTGGAAGTGCATGCGCAGGGGGATGTCGCCGATCACCGCCTGCACCGCCTCGACCCGCCTGCGCACCATCCAGGGGTCGGCGACGCCGATGGTGTCAGCGAGGGCGATCTCGTCCACCTTCGCGGCGGCGGCCTCGCGGCAGATGTCGACCACCGTCGCCTCGGCCACCTCGCCGTCGAACGGACAGCCGAAGGCGGTGGAGACGGTCATGGTGATGGGCGGCCCGCCCTCGGCCTGCTTGCGGCCGGCGATGGCGGCCATGGTCTCGACCTGCTCCTTCACCGAGGCGCCCTGGTTGCGGATGCCGAAGCCGTCGCTGGCGCAGACCACGACGTTGGCCTGGTCGCACTTGGCCTCGACGCAGCGGTCCCAGCCGCGCGCGTTGAGCACCAGGCCGATGCGCACGCGGCCGTCCTCGCGCGGCAGGGCGGCCATGATCTCCTCGGCCCCGGCCATCTGCGGCACGCGCTTGGGATTGACGAAGCTGACCACCTCCTGGCGCCGCACGCCGGCGGCCTCGAGCCGGCGGATCAGCTCGACCCGCTGCATCGGCGCGAGCACGGTCTTCTCGTTCTGCAGGCCGTCGCGGGCGCCGACCTCGACGATCTCGATCCTGCCGCTCATGGCGCGGGCTCCCTCGCAGGCGGGACCTGCGGCTCGCCGCGATAGAGCGTCAGCCGCATGTCTTCGCCATTGGAATAGTCGAAGCCTGAGATGGTCGCGGCCGGCCGGGCCGGCAAGCCGGCGCGGGCCAGGCGGGCCAGGAACTCCGGCTCCTCTCGGGCCTCGACCACGGCCGGCCGGCCCTCCGCGACGGCGGCCGCGGCCTCCGCCGGCCCGCCGAGCCCGGTCTCCGATCCCAGGGTGAAGACCAGGCTCGGCTCGGCGTAGCCGGCCACCTCGACGGGTCCTGGCGTCACCCCCTCGCGCGGCGCCAGGCCCGTCCGCGCCAGGGCCAGGGCGACCCGCTCCGACAGCCAAAGCGGCTCGAGGCGGGGCAGGAGCTGGCCCAGCACCACGGCGTGGGCCAGCACGCCCAGGACCCCCGCGGCGACCAGGGCCACGCCCGCCGCCCGGCCGACCAGCAGGTAGCCGCCGACGAACGCGGTCGCCAGGAACAGGCCGATCGCCACCGCGCCCCAGGTGACGTCTCCCCCGTCGCCGAACGCCGTCAGGGCGTAGACGCAGGCGGCCGAGAGGCCCAGGGCCGCATAGGCCAGGCTCGCCGCCCCCGCCCAGCGCAGGGCCCGACCGAGCGGCGCGCGCAGGGCGGCGGCCATCAGCCACGTCAGGGCCGCGACAGTCGGCAGGGTGTAGTGGGCGAGCTTGGTCGGCAGCAGCTCGAACACCAGCCAGGCGGGGACCAGCCAGCAGGCGGCGAAACGGATCCCCGGCTTGCGCCAGGCCCGCGCGATCTGGACGAGAGCGGCCGGCAGCAGCAGGCTGGCGGGGAACACCAGCAACGGGGCGAGCAGCAGGTGATAGCCCGGCGGGCCGCCGTGCCGCTCGTGCCCGCCGATGAGCTTGGGCGCCAGGTCGCCGCCGACGGCCGAGCCCCAGAAGGCGCCGTCGGTCGCCACCGTGATCGCCAGCGACCAGGGTCCGACGATGAGCAGCGCCAGCAGCGGACCCCAGCTCCAGCCCAGCCGCCCGATCCAGGCCGGACGCGGCGCCGTCGCCCATCGCCGCAGGCCTTCGCGCCAGGGCGCGGGACCGTCGACGATCCACAGGGACAGCCCCGTCAGCAGGGCGACCATCGGGCCGACCGGCCCCTTGACCAGGGCGGCCAGGCCGATCGCCAGCCAGAACAGCAGCCGCACCCTGCGCCCGGCGGGCGGCCCGTCCCGGGCGGCGGCGTAGATCCGCCCCATCGCCGCCAGCGCCAGGGTGGTCGTCCCGGCCAGCACGGCGTCGGTCTTGGCGATCGCGGCTTCCGTCGAGAGCAGGAAGCTGGCGCCGAGCATGGCGCCGGCCAGCAGCCCCGCCCGCGGCCCGAAGAAGGCCGCCGCCCCCCAGGCGCAGGCCGCGGCCGCCAGCATGGCGCCCAGCAGGGAGGGAATGCGAAAGGCGCGGATGTCGCGGTCCGCGGCGTCGGAGACGATGGCCACGCTGGCCGCCTGCAGCCAGTGGATGCCGACCGGCTTCTTTTCCCGCGGCCGGTCCTGGTAGTTGATCGAGATGAAATCGCCGGACTCGAGCATCTGGGCGGTGGCCTGGGCGAAGCGCGACTCGTCGCGGTCGAGCGGCGGCGCGGCGAGCAGGCCCGGCAGGCCGGCGATCAGGGCGACGAGCGCCGCGAGCGCGGGCCCGCGCCAGCCGCGGCTCCACTGGTCCAGACGGGATTCGAGCGTCATGTCGCACCTGATAGCACGATCCTTCCCCGCGACGGCTTTTCGGCTATAGGGGGGGCATGGCCACCCCGTCCCCGGCGCCCCGCCGCAAGGCGCCAACCGTTCCCGCCACGCCCGAGGTCTCGATCGTCGTTCCGGTGTTCGACGAGGGCGGCGCGGCGCCCGCCCTGGCGCGCGAGATCGCCGAGGCCTTCGCCGGCCGCGCCTTCGAGGTGATCTTCGTCAACGACGCCAGCCGGGACGACACCCTGGCGCGGATGTCGGCGCTGAAGACGGAAATCCCGCAGCTGCGCGTGCTGTCTCACCGTCGGAACTCCGGCCAGAGCCGATCGATCCGCACCGGCGTCCTGGCCGCCCGGGCGCCGATCATCGTCACCCTGGACGGCGACGGCCAGAACGACCCCGCCGACGCCCCGCGCCTGGCCGACGCCCTGAAGGCGGCGCCGGAGGACCTGGCACTGATCGGGGGCGAGCGGGTCAAGCGCCAGGACAGCCAGGCTAAGAAGCTCGCCTCCCGCCTGGGCAACGGCGCGCGCAAGTGGCTGCTGAAGGACGGCGCCGACGACACCGGCTGCGGCCTCAAGGCCTTCCGGCGCGAGGCCTTCCTGCGGCTGCCCTACTTCGATCACATCCACCGCTACCTGCCGGCGCTGATGCTGCGCGAGGGCTATCGCATCGCCTTCGAACCGGTGAACCACCGCCACCGCCAGACCGGCGTGTCGAAATACACCAACTTCGGGCGGCTGAAGGCGTCGGTGAGCGATCTGCTCGGCGTGCTCTGGCTGCAGGCCCGCGCCCGCCTTCCCGGCGGCGTCGACGAGGTCTGACCGCGGCCGAAGGGCCCCTCCCGACGTTCAGGCGTCGACGACCGTCCCATGCGGCGCGCCCGACAGGCGAGAATGCTTCACCGCGGGCCGCAAAGCGGTTAACCCTTGCGTCGAGGGCGATAACCCCGGGGAGGCCCATGGCCATGTTCGCCGCATTTCCGCTGCTGGCGCTGCCGGTTCTGGTCTACAATCTCGTCGCCTTGACGCTGCAGGGCGGCTTCGGCTCGCAGGCGGCCAGCGGCCGGTTCAACGAGCCGCTGTTCACCGTCGCCATGACCTCGGGCTCGCCCTGGCCGGTGAGTCTGTCGGACCTGCTGCTGGCGGGCGCGCTGGTGGTGCTGTTCATCGAGCTGCTGAAGTCGACCACCAGCCGCCGCATCGCGATCATCAATCACTCGCTGTCGATGATCCTGTTCATCATCTGCCTGGTCGAGTTCCTGCTGGCGCCGGCGTTCGCCACCTCGACCTTCTTCCTGATGACGGTGATGGTGCTGCTCGACGTGCTGGCCGGCTTCATCGTCACCATCGTCGCCGCCCGCCGCGACATCGACCTAGGCGGCACGGAGATCAACTAGGTCAGGGCGGTGAAGATCAGGGTGACGACGGCGACGTCCAGGAAGCGGATGGCGAAAAGGGTCACGACGGGCTCCGGCTCGGGATTCACCGCCGGTTAAGCAAGACCGGCGCCAATCCGGGACGCCCACGGGCGGGACGCCATGGCCCTGTTCTTCGATCAGTCCTGGTTCGAGGCCCGCCTGGCCGAGCGGGGCCTGTCGCGCGCCGTGCTGGCGGCCGCCGGCGGCCTGAGCGAGGCGGAGCTGGCGCTCGCTTGGAAGGACCAGCGCGAGCTGTCGTCGGCCGAGGTCGCGGCCTTCGCCGAGCTGCTGGGGGTCACGGCCGCCGAGGTGGCCGACCGGGCCGGGATCTCCACGCCCAGGCCCGGCGCAGACCCGCTGGCCCGCATCGCGGCGCTGGAGCGTCGGGTGGCGGCGCTGGAAGCGGAGCTGGCCCGGCGAAAGCCGGGATAGGGACCGCCCTTCACGGCGATACCCGGCGGGGCCTAGATTTCGGCCTTCTTGAGCAGGCCCTTGGGCGGGCGGCGGTCGTCGGGACCCGAGAATTCCGCGCCCAGGTAGGCGGCGCGGGCCTGGTCGATCGCCGGCTGGCCCGCCCGCAGGCCCCGCTTCTGGCCGGTCTGGCCGTAAAGATGGGCCGCGAAGGCCGCGGCGGCGTCGGCGGCCGACGGGTCGGGTCGATCCTGCGGTCGCGGCCCGGCCGTCTCGATCACGACCGGAAGGTTGGCGCCGCCGTCGGCGGCGGGCGAGGCGCGTCGGTCCTCCGCGCGCCGGCGGGTCTGACGGCGTTCGAGAGCGCGCAGGGGGTCGACGGGCCCGGTCATGGGCCAAGCCTAGCCCCGCGGAGGTAAAGAAGTGGTCAGCCCTTCGAGGCCAGCTTCTCGAGCTGGGCCTGCATGGCCGCCATCTGGCGCTTGAGCTCGCTCAGCGCCTCGTCCGACCCGGACGCCGGCGCATGCCCGGCGGGCCTGGCCGCCTCGCCCTCCTCGGTCCGGCCGTAGGCCCCGAACGGCGAGAACATCTTCATCGCCCGGTCGAACAGGGCCATGTTCTGGCGGATCTGCTCCTCGTAGGCGCCCAGCCCCGCGCCCGTCAGCCCGGCGCCGGGGGTCATCGCCCCGAACTGGCTGCGGAACCGCTCCTGCTGGCGGGCGAAGTTCTCCAGGCTCATCTCCAGGAAGCTGGGCACGAAGGCCTGCATCTGGTCGCCGTAGAAGCGGATCAGCTGGCGCAGGAACTGGATCGGCAGCAGGTTCTGGCCGCCGCCGCGGTTCTCTTCCTCGAAGATGATCTGGGTCAGCACCGAGCGGGTGATGTCCTCGCCCGTCTTGGCGTCGTAGACGACGAAGTCGACGCCCTCTTTCACCATGTCTGACAGGTGCTCGAGCGTGACGTAAGAACTGGACGCGGTGTTGTAGAGGCGGCGGTTCGCGTACTTCTTGATGACCACGCGCTCGCCGCCATTTTTTTCGCCGGCGGCATTTTCGCCGGTCTCGGGCCTATCGGACATATCCATTCCCTGAACAACGCGAACCGCGCGTTTTGGCGCCGCACTATCGCGGATGCAAAGGCATGACGGAAGGCCCGTTTTGCTGCGCAACATGCTGCACTGCAAAAAGAGCGGTCGACGAGACGCCCCGGTTTGTGCAAGGTGCGGCCTCGCAACAAAAACGAGCGCTCCGGCACGGAGACCCGACCGCAGCGCCGCGCAGGGAACGACGGAGAACATCCCATGAGCGACATCGTCATCGTCTCGGCCGCCCGCACGCCCGTCGGCGCGTTCAACGGCGCCCTCTCCGGCCTGCCGGCGCACGAGCTGGGCAAGGTCGCCATCCAGGCCGCCGTCGAGCGCGCCGGCATCGCCGCCGCCGACGTCGACGAGGTGATCATGGGCCAGGTGCTGCAGGCCGGCGCCGGCCAGGGCCCCGCCCGCCAGGCGGCGGTCAACGCCGGCATCCCCGTGGAAAGCCCGGCCTGGAGCCTGAACCAGCTGTGCGGTTCGGGCCTGCGCGCGGTCGCCCTGGCGGCCCAGCAGATCGCCGACGGATCGGCCAGCATCGTGGTCGCCGGCGGCCAGGAGAGCATGAGCCAGTCGCCCCACGCCGCCAATCTGCGCAACGGCCAGAAGATGGGCGACCTGGGCTTCGTCGACACGATGATCAAGGACGGCCTGTGGGACGCCTTCCACGGCTACCACATGGGCCAGACGGCGGAGAACATTGCCAGCCGCTGGCAGATCACCCGCGAGGACCAGGACCGCTTCGCCGTCGCCTCCCAGAACCGCGCCGAGGCCGCCCGGGCGGCCGGCAAGTTCGCCGACGAGATCGCGCCGGTGACGGTCAAGGGCCGCAAGGGCGACACCGTCGTCGACCAGGACGAGTACATCAAGACCGGCGTCACCCTGGACAGCGTCTCGGGCCTGCGTCCGGCCTTCGCCAAGGACGGTTCGGTCACCGCCGCCAACGCCTCGGGACTCAATGACGGCGCCGCCGCCCTGGTGCTGATGAGCGCCGGCGAGGCGGCCCGGCGCGGCCTCAGGCCGCTGGCCCGCATCGCCAGCTGGGCCAGCGCCGGCGTGGAGCCCGAGATCATGGGCACGGGCCCGATCCCGGCCATGAAGAAGGCGCTCGACAAGGCCGGCTGGAAGGTCGCCGATCTCGATCTCGTCGAGTCCAACGAGGCCTTCGCCGCCCAGTCGCTGTCGGTGGTCCGCGAGCTGGGCCTCGACCCCGAGAAGACCAACGTCAATGGCGGCGCGATCGCCATCGGCCACCCGATCGGGGCCTCGGGCGCCCGGATCCTCACCACCCTGCTGCACGAGATGAAGCGGTCGGGGGCGAAGAAGGGCGCGGCCACCCTCTGCGTCGGCGGCGGCATGGGCGTGGCCATGTGCGTCGAAGCCGTCTGAGGCTGGACGCTTCTCCCCCTGCGGGAGAGGGTGTCGCCGCAGGCGACGGATGAGGGATCCTTCCGGCTTTGACGGGTTGGCCGGCGGATATCCTCGAACGACCTTCAACCCCTCATCCGACCTCCTTCGGAGGCCACCTTCTTCCGCGAGGGGAGAAGGCCAACGACAAAAGGGAAGAGCGCAATGAGCAGGGTTGCATTCGTCACGGGCGGGACCCGCGGCATCGGCAAGGCCATCGTCGAACGCCTCAAGGCCGACGGCATGAAGGTGGCCGCCGGCTACTCCGGCAATGACGAGGCCGCCCAGGCCACCGCCAGGGAACTGGGCGTGATGGTGGTCAAGGGCAACGTCGGCAGCTTCGACGACTGCAAGCGCGCCGCCGAGGCCGTGGCCGCCGAACTCGGCCCTATCGACGTGCTGGTCAACAACGCCGGCATCACCCGCGACGGCTTCTTCCACAAGATGACCTACGAGCAGTGGAGCGAGGTCATCCGCGTCAACATGGACAGCGCCTTCAACATGACCCGCCAGGTCATCGAGGGCATGCGCGACCAGAGCTGGGGCCGGATCATCAACATCAGCTCGATCAACGGCCAGAAGGGCCAGGTCGGCCAGACCAACTACTCGGCCGCCAAGGCCGGCATGATCGGATTCACCAAGGCCCTGGCCCTCGAGAACGCCAAGAAGGGCATCACCGTCAACGTCATCTGCCCCGGCTACATCGACACCGACATGGTCGCCGCCGTGCCCGAGAACGTGCTGCAGGGCATCATCGCCGGCATCCCGGTGGGCCGCCTGGGCAAGGGCGAGGAGATCGCCGACATGGTCTCCTACCTGGCCGGCGAGCGCGCCGGTTTCGTCACCGGCGCGACGTTCACCCTGAACGGCGGCCAGTACCTGGCGAGCTGACGGGCGGCCGGGACGGATATCCGCGGGCGGCTCTCCCCCGCAACGCCGGCGGGGCGCTTGCCCCGCGCCGGCGACCCGTCCAAGAATCGCCCCAGTCGCCGTGCATGGCTGAGGGGATGGCGAGTTCGAATGGTCGGCATTCTGCTGTCGCGGCGATGGCCGCGGCGGCGATCACGCTGCTCTTTGCGGCGGCGCCGGCGCTCGCCCAGGAAGGCTCGCTGAAGGACTTCCTGTTCGGCGACCGGCCCGACGCCCAGCGCCGCGCGCCGGCCCCGCCCGTGGCCCGCTACGTGTCCGAGGCCGGCGAGGGCTTCATCCTGGACCGCAGTTCGGCCGAGCGCCCGCTGCTGCGCTTCGAGGGCAGTCCCGAGATCTGGGTGCTGCAGCCGACCATCGGGCCGCGCGGCGACATCATCTACAAGAACGACCTGGGCCAGGTGCTGCTGCGGGCGACGCGCCTGGGCGGCCTGACCCTGTTCACCGGCAAGCGGCCGAGCGGGTCGTCGGCGGAACTGACCGGCGCCGCTCCCCCGGTGCGGCTGAAGGCCATCGGACCGGTCGATCTCTACAACATCCTGGTGCTGGCGAGCGCCAGGGCGACGCGGCTGTCGGGGCACCGGCTGAGCTTCGAGGCGGAGGCGACGCCCGAGTCCTCGACCCTGATCGCCGACGCGGCCATCCTCACCGTCGAGGCCATGGGCCGGCTGTCGCGGCGGCCGGACGGGGCGGCGGTTCTGAACAAGGTCCGCCGGGTGGTGATCATGGAGGGAGCCCGCCCCGCCGTCGGCCTGCGCGCGGGCACCCTGCTGGTGGTGGTGACCCCGAGCCTCGGCGTCGCCGGCCGCCCCTCGTCCGAGCGCATCGCCTACGTGACGCTGCGATAGGGTCGTCCGGCTGTCCGGGGCCGAAGGGCCGTCAGCCCTTGAACGCGTCCTTGGCCGCCCGCACGGCGGCGAACGCCTCGGCCGGGTCGGCGATGTCGGGGCGCAGCAGCGGGGCCCGCAGGAAGGGGTTGGTCGCCTTCTCCAGGCCGATGCTGGTGGGCACCGTCGCCTCGCCCCGCTCGCGGGCGGCGAAGATCGCCTCGGCCCGGGCCCGCAGCGCCGGGTCGGCGTCGACCGACAGGGCGAAGCGGGCGTTGGAGGCGGTATACTCGTGGGCGCAGTAGACCGCGACGTCCTCGGGCAGGGCGGCGAGCTTGCCAAGGCTCGCCCACATCTGCTGCGGCGTGCCCTCGAAAAGCCGCCCGCAGCCGAGCGCGAACAGGGTGTCGCCCACGAAGGCGATGCGGTCGGCGGCGTCATAGAAGGTGATGTGCCCGAGCGTGTGTCCGCCGGTGTTGATCACCCGGAATTCGGTCTCCCCGACCCTCACGACATCACCGTCGTCGACCACGCGGTCCGGCGCGGCGCCGATGCGCCCGACCTCCGCCGGGCCGACGACGGTGCAGCCGGTGGCGGCCTTGATCTCGGCGTTGCCGCCGGCGTGGTCCGGGTGCCAGTGGGTGTTGAGGATGTGCGTCAGGGTCCAGCCGGTCTCGGCCAGCGCCGCCTTGATCGCCGCGACGTCCGGCGTGTCGATGCAGGCCGTCTGGCCGGTCGCCGCGTCGCGGGCGAGGAAGCCGTAGTTGTCCGACAGGCAGGGGAACTGATGGATTTCCAGCGGCATCAGGCGACCTCGTTGCGTCCCTCGACACGGCCCCTTCGGGGCCTGCTCGGGATGTCGTGTTCAGCAGGGCTGCAATAGACTACGTCATCCTGGGCGGCAGCCGAAGGCCGCGTGTCGAGGACGCAAGGAGCCAGCGACCAATTTCATGCGCCGCGACGTACTTGAACTGAGGGCCTTCTACGCCTCCGCCCGCGGGCGGGCGACGCGGGAAATGGTCGGGCGCAAGGTCGCCGAGGCCTGGGGCGACGTGCGCGGGCTCGACCTGCTCGGCGTCGGTTACGCCACGCCCTATCTGGAGCCCCTGCGCGAGCGGGCGAGGCGGGCGGTGGCGGTGATGCCCGCCGCCCAGGGCGTCGAGGTCTGGCCGGCGGGCGGGCGCAACCTGGCCTGCCTGGGCGACGAGGGCGCCCTGCCCCTGGCCAACGCCCTGTTCGATCGGGTCCTGTGCGTCCATGCGCTGGAGGAGAGCGACGACGCCGCGGCCCTGATGGCCGAGGTCTGCCGCGTGCTGGCGCCGTCTGGCCGGGCCATTGTCGTGGTCGCCGCCCGCAACGGCCTTTGGTCCAACGCCGAGGGCACCCCCTTCGGCCATGGCCGCCCCTGGAGCCGCCGGCAGCTGGAGGCCGTGCTGCGCGACGCCGAACTTGAGCCGTCCGGCTGGACCCGGGCCCTCTACGCCCCGCCCTTCTCCTGGGCGGCCGGCTGGGCCGAGGGATTCGAACAGGTCGGCGCCTGGCTCTGGCCGCCGCTGGCCGGACTGATCCTGATGGAGGCGGTGAAGCAGACCTTCGCCGTCAAGCCGAGGGCGGCGCGGGCGCGGGCGCGCGTGTTCGCGCCGGGAACCCTCTCGCCGCTGCCGCCGGCGCCGGCCGGGCGGACGCCGAAGGCCCGCGGCGCGCGAGCCCCCTTGGCCCGGACGCGGAATCCGACCTAGCTTGTCGGGCCGCCGACCCGTCTCCCTGTCGTCGGCGGCGGGAGCCGCCCCATGAAGCTGATCGTCGCCGTCATCAAGCCCAGCCGCCTGGACGCGGTGCTCGAGGGCGTCACCGAGGCCGGCGCCTCGGGCCTGACGGTCACCGAGGTGCGCGGCTACGGCCGCCAGAAGGGCAAGACCGAGGTCTATCGCGGCGCCGAATACGAGGTGAAGCTGCTGCCCAAGGTGAAGCTGGAGATCGCCGTGCCCGACGACGTCGTCCAGCCGGTCCTCGACGCCATTGTCCGCACCGCCAACACCGGCAAGATCGGCGACGGCAAGGTCTTCGTGCTCGACCTGGAGCAGGTGCTGCGCATCCGCACCGGCGAGACCGGGGCGGCGGCGATCGCGGGCTGACGTCCTTCTCCCTCGGGGAGACGGCGTCGGCCCCGGGCTCGGCCGGCCGACCCGAGGATAAACGCCGCCGACGGACGAGGGCGTTCGGCGCTATGATCCCTCACCCCTGCCCCTCTCCCGCCGGGAGAGGGAACCGATAATCCCCCCTAGGACGTTGCCGCCCCATGGCCGGGCTCCTGCGCGAAGGCGACACCTGCTGGCGGACCTCGCGGGCCGACGCCCTGGCGTTCCTGGTCGACGGGGCGGACTATTTCGCGGCGGTGAAGGCGGCGCTGCTCCGGGCGCGGCGGTCCATCTGGCTGCTGGCCTGGGTGTTCGACCCCCTGACCCGGCTGGAGCCGCATCGGCCCGATCGCAGCGCCAATCCGGAAACCGCCGACCGCCTGGGCCTGCTGCTGCGCCGGATCGCGGCGCTGAACCCGGCGGTCGACGTGCGCGTCCTGGCCTGGAACATGCCCTTCCCGATCGCCGCCTCGCAGCTGTTCGCGCCGCAACGGGCGGTGGCGGAGTTCCTCGGGTCCCGGGTCAGGTTCCGCCTCGACCGCAGCCTGCCCGCCAGCGCCTGCCAGCACCAGAAGGTGCTGGTGATCGACGGGCGGCTGGCCTTCGTCAGCGGCGGCGACCTCAGCGCCGACCGCTGGGACACCTGCGACCACGCCGACGGCGACCGCCGGCGGCGCCTGCCGAATCTGCGCCGCTATCCCGCCCGCCACGACGTCTCGGTGATGGTCGAAGGACCGGCGGCCCTCGACTGCGCCCGGCTGTTCGCCGAGCGGTGGTCGCGGGCCGGCGGCGGGCGGCTCGAGGCCCTGGCCGCCGAGGGCGGGGATTCGCCCTGGCCGGCCGGCGTCACGCCGGACCTGGTCGGCGCCCCCGTGGCGCTGGTGCGCACCCTGCCGGGCTGGGAGGGCCGCGCGGAGGTGGCCGAGGGCCTGCGTCTGCACATCGCCGCCATCCAGGCCGCCCGCCGGCTGATCTACATCGAGAACCAGTACCTGACCGCCCCGACCCTCATCGAGGCGATGGCCCGGCGCCTGGCCGAGCCAGACGGGCCGGAGATCGTGGTCATCGGCCCCGCCGCCAGCCCCAGCTTCTTCGACCGCCTGACCATGGACGGGGCCCGCGACGCGGCGATTCGGACGCTGGCGGCGGCGGACGTCCACGGCCGCTTCCGCGCCTTCTGCGCCCGCACCCGCTCGGACGAGCCGATCATCGTCCACTCAAAGGTGCTCGCCGTGGACGACGTCTTCCTGCGCATCGGCTCGGCCAACCTCAACAACCGCTCCGGCGGGCTCGACACCGAGGCCGACCTCGCGCTCGAGGCGGCTGGCGGCGTCGCGGGAGCCCGGACGCGAGGGACCATCGCGGCCTTCCGCCACCTGCTGGTCGGCCACTACCTGGGCCGGACCCTGGCCGAGGTCGAGGCGGCGGTCACCGCGGCGGGGTCGCTGGGCGGCGCGATCGACGCCCTCGACGGGACCCCGCGGCGGCTGCGCGCCGCCCGCCCGCGACCGCCCGGGCCGCTGCAGCGCCTGGTCGCGGCCTGGAGCCTGGGAGACCCCGCCTCGCCCGCGGACGCGTGGCGGCCCTGGACCCGACGCGCCCGGCTCAGGGCGCAGCGGGCCCTGATTCCGCGGGTTCGGGCCGAACGATCTCCAGGTCCGCCACCAGCGGCAGGTGATCGGACGCGACCCGGGCGCGCGGATCGAACGGCGAGACGATCGCCCGCGGAATGATGTCCCCGGCCAGAAAGACGTGGTCGATGCGCAGGAAGGGAAAGGCGGACGGGAAGGTCGCCGTGGGCGGCCGGCCGATCCCGTCCTGGGCGTCGCGAAGCACGGCCGCCAGGATGCGGTAGGCGCGCGAGAACGGCGTGGCGTTGAAGTCGCCCAGCAGCACCGCCGGCCCGGTGAAGGCGTCCGAGGCCATCCACTGCCCGCCGATCAGGGCCGCGGCCTGGGCCTGCTGCTCCTGCGGCACCAGGCCAAGGTGGGTGTTAATGACCTGCAGCTCGACGCCGCCGACCTCGACCGCGACCCACAGGGCCCCGCGCGGCTCCAGCCCCCGGGCGCGCGGCAGCCCGGGCAGGGCGCCGGCCCTGACCAGCCGCTCGGGCAGGGCGGTCAGGATGGCGTCGCCGTAGCGCTCCTCCTCCACGGTCATGGCCGGGTGGAAGTGCGACTTCATGCGCAGCAGTTCGGCCAGGCGGTGGGCCTGGTCGACGCCGCCGGTGCGGCGGCGGCCGACGTCCAGCTCCTGCAGGGCGACGACATCGGCCTCGCAGGCCGCGATCACCTCCGCCACGCGCTCGACATCCAGCCTGCGGTCCACCCCGACGCAGCGGTGGACATTGTAGGTCATGAGGCGAAGCTTCATCCGCCGAAGAGATCGCGGGGGCCGCCATCCGGTTCCGCCGGATCGGCGTCGCGCCGCGCGAGCAGGAAGAGGGCGGCCTCGGCTCGCCAGTTCTCGATCGGCCGCGACGGATCGATGGGCCGGGCCGGCCGTCCCTCGGACAGGGCCGCGCAGGCCTCGATGCGCAGGTCCAGGTCGTCGACCAGGGCGATGAAGTCGGCCAGGGTGCACAGGTGGATGTTGGGCGTCGACCACCAGGGCTCGGGCAGGGAGCGGGTCTCGGGCATGCGCCCGCGCCGAAGCAGCGACCAGCGCACCCGCCAGTGTCCGAAGTTGGGGAAGCTGACCACCGCCCGGTCGGCGATCCGCAGAAGTTCGATCAGGACCCGGCGCGGATTGTGCGTCGCCTGCAGGGTCTGGCTGAGCACCGCGTAGTCGAAGGCCCCAGTCGGAAACTGGTCGAGATCGCGGTCGGCGTCGCCCTGCATCACCGCCAGGCCGCGCGCCAGGCAGGCGGCGACGCCCTGGGGGCTGATCTCAAGGCCGCGGGCGTCGGCCTGCTTCTCGCGGACCAGCAGCTCCAGCAACTCGCCGCCGCCGCAGCCGACGTCGAGCACCCGCGCCTCCGGCCGCACCAGGCGCAGGATCTCGCGGAAGTCCTCGCGCATGGCCGTCATCGCAGGCCCCGCGCGGCGCTGACCGAGTCGAGGAATCCCGACAGGGCCGCGTCCATCACCGGCTCGTCGAGCAGGAAGGCGTCGTGGCCCTTGTCGCTCTCGATCTCCACGAAGCTCGCCCGGGCGCCGGCGGCGTTCAGGGCCCGCACGATGTGGCGGCTCTCGGCGGTGGGATAGAGCCAGTCGGAGGTGAAGGAGAGCACGCAGAAGCGCACGTCCCTGGCCCGCCGGAACGCCTCGGCCAGCACGCCGCCATGGCCCGCGGCGATGTCGAAATAGTCCATCGCCCGGGTGATGTAGAGGTAGCTGTTGGCGTCGAAGCGGTCGACGAAGCTGGCCCCCTGGTGCCGAAGATAGCTCTCCACCTGGAAGTCGGCGTCGAAGCCCCAGGACAGGCCGTCGCGCTGCAGCTCGCGGCCGAACTTGCGCTGCAGCGCCGCCTCCGAAAGGTAGGTGATGTGGGCGGCCATCCTCGCGACGGCCAGGCCCTTCTCCGGCCGGGTGCCGTGCAGGGCGTAGTCGCCGCCCCGCCAGTCGGGATCGGCCATGATCGCCTGCCGCCCGACCTCGTGCAGGGCGATGTTCTGGGCGCTGTGGCGAGCGGCGGCGGCGACGCAGACGGCGCTGAACAGCCGCTCGGGATAACCGGCCGCCCACTGCAGCACCTGCATGCCGCCCATCGAGCCGCCGACCACCGCCAGCAGGGTGTCGATGCCCATGGCCTCGACCAGCATCGCCTGGGCGCGGACCATGTCGGCGATGGTGATCACCGGGAACGACAGCGCCCAGGGCCGGCCGGTCGCCAGGTTGAGCGAGCCCGGACCGGTGCTGCCCATGCAGCCGCCCACGACGTTGGCGCAGAGGATGAAATGCCGCGCCGGATCGAGCGGCCGGCCGGGCCCGACCAGCCGCGTCCACCAGCCCGGCTTGCCGGTGACCGGGTGGATCGAGGCGACGTGCTGGTCCAGCGTCAGGGCATGGCAGATCAGCACGGCGTTGGAGCGGTCGGCGTTCAGCGTCCCGTAGCTGCGCCAGGCGACCTCGAGGTTGGGGATGCGGGCGCCGGAATCCAGGACGAGCGGCCGCTCCGGCGGAAAGACCCAGGTCCCGCCGTCCTCGACGATTGCGCCGGCGTCCGCCGCGAGGCTCATGCCGCCTTGGACAATCGCCGGACCACGAAGTCAACCGGCGGCTTCCGGCGCAAGGCTCCGGGGGCTATGAGGGGCGCGATGAAACGCCTGATCCTGATGCGCCACGGCAAGGCCGAGCGCGCGAGCGCCGGCGGCGACTTCGACCGCGCCCTCGCCGAGCGCGGCCGCGGCGACGCGGCTCTGATGGGGCGGCTGCTGGCCGACGAGGGACTGAGCCCCGACGTCGCCCTGGTGTCCGCCGCCCGGCGCACCCAGGAGACCTGGGAAGCGGCCTCGGACGCCTTTCCCGGCGCCAGGGCCAGCGTCCTGCGAAGTCTCTACCACGCCCCGGCCGACCGGATCCTGTTCGAGGCCGAGGCCGCCGGCGCCGAGAACGACACCGTCATGGTCGTCGGCCACAATCCCGGCATCCACGCCCTGGCGGTGGCGTTGCTGCGCGAGGGCGGGTCGGGCTCGTCGATCGTGGCCCGGGCCGAGAGCCGGTTCCCCACCGCCACCGTGGCGGCCTTCACCTTCGATCCCGCCGGGCGGCCGGTCTACGACGGTCTGTTCTACGCCGCGGACCACGGCGGGGGCGGCGGCGAATGACCCGCGTCTACAAGCTGCTGTCTCGCGCCGACTGGCAGGCCGCCTGCGCCGGGGAGGTGTTCCTCGGTTCGCCGGTGGACCTGGCGGACGGCTTCATCCACTTCTCGACCGCCGCCCAGGCGCCCGAGACCGGCCGACGGTATTTCGCCGGCGTCGCCGACCTGGTGGTGGTCGGCTTCTGGGCCCACGCCCTGGGGCCCATGTTGCGCTGGGAGCCCTCGCGCGGCGGCGATCTCTTCCCCCACCTCTACGCCCCCCTGCCCACGGAGCTGGCGATCAGCTGCGAGGCGGTGGCGCTCGACGCCGACGGCGTTCCGGTCCTGGCGGGGCTGGAGGCATGACGGTCGAGACTGGCCGATCCTCCCCCGCGAGGAGGGGACAACCGTGATTCACGACGGCGTCGCCCGCCTACTGCGCGTCCTCGACCCCGAGGACGCGCACACCGCCGCCATCGTCGCCCTGAAGGCCGGTCTCGGACCGGTCGACCGCGCCGCCGACGACCCGGTCCTGGCGACCGACCTGGCCGGGCTCAGGCTCGCCAATCCGATCGGTCTCGCGGCCGGCTTCGACAAGAACGCCGAGGTTCCGGCGGCCATGCGGCGGGCCGGGTTCGGGTTCGTGGAGTGCGGCACGGTCACGCCCCTGCCGCAGGCCGGCAATCCCCGGCCGCGGCTGTTCCGGCTGGCCGAGGACCGCGGCGTCGTCAACCGCATGGGCTTCAACAACGCCGGGCTGGAGGTCTTCGCCGCCAACCTGGCCCGGGCGCGGGGCCTAGGGCCCATCGGCGCCAACATCGGCGCCAACAAGGACTCCGCCGACCGCATCGGCGACTACGTGGCCGGCCTGACGCGGCTCTGGGGCCTGGCCGACTGGTTCACCGTCAACATCTCCTCGCCCAACACGCCGGGGTTGCGCGCCCTGCAGACCAAGGCGGCGCTGGAGGAGCTGCTCGGCCGGCTGGCCGAGGCCCGCGCGGCGCTTCCGCCCGCCCCGACGCCGGTGTTCCTCAAGGTCGCCCCGGATCTCGAGGACGCCGAGGTCGAGACCATCGTCGGCGCCGTCGCCGCCTTCGGCCTGCAGGGGATCGTCGTCTCCAACACCACCGTCTCGCGGCCCGCGTCCCTGCGCTCGGCGGCCAAGTCCGAGGCGGGCGGCCTTTCCGGCCCGCCGCTGATGAGCCTGTCGACCCGGGTTCTGGGCCGGTTCCACGCCGCCAACGACCGGGGCCTTGCCCTGATCGGCGCCGGCGGGATCGCCTCGGGCGCCGACGCCCTGGCCAAGATCCGCGCCGGCGCGGCCGCCGTGCAGCTCTATTCGGCCATGGTCTTCGAGGGACCGGGCCTGGTCGCGCGGATCAAGCGCGACCTGGCCGCCCGCCTGCGGGCCGAGGGTTTCGCCTCCGTCGGCGAGGCGGTCGGCTCGCGATGAGCCGCCCGCCCTTGCGCTTTTCGCCCCGGACGCGAATTGTCGTCGCGTTGCTCAGCCGCCGGACGTGAAGTAACGCATGGCCATGGCCGACGCCCCGCCGCCCGAGACGGAGTCGCCCGGACCCCCGGCCCAGCCCACCCGTCGCTGGCTGTGGCCCGGCGGCCTGTCCGCGCGCCTGCTGGTGCTGACCATCCTGTTCGTCGCCGGCGCCGCCCTGTTCGTGCTGCCCCCGACGCTGGCCGCCTTCGAGGAGCAGTGGCTGCTCGACCGCATCCGCGCCGCCGAACTGGCCAGCACCATCGCCGAGGCCGATCCCGCCCGCCGGGTCACCGCCCCGGTGCGCCAGCAGCTGCTGGAGCAGGCCGGGGTCGTGTCGGTGGCCATCCAGACCGACGGCATGCGCCGGCTGATCCTGGCCGCGCCGCGCGACCTGCGCACGCCCTACATGGTCGACATGCGCAACCAGAACCCGCTGGCCTGGATGATGGCGCCGTTCCAGACCCTGTTCGGCGGCGAGGGCCGGATGGTGCGGGTGATCGCCGAGCCCCGCTTCCGCTCCGGCGAGTTCGTCGAGATCGTCACGCCGGACCAGCCGCTGAAGGACGCCCTGCTGGGCTACCTCGGCCGGTTGCTGGCGATCACCCTGTTCGTCTCGCTTCTGGCCGGGCTGGCCGTCTACCTGGCCCTGAACGCCTTCCTCGTGCGGCCGATGCAGAAGATCACCCTGGCCATGGAGCGGTTCCGGGCCGATCCGGGCGACCCGGCCGCGCGGGTGACGCCCTCGGGCCGTCGCGACGAGATCGGCCGCGCCGAGGCCGAGCTCGACCGCATGCAGGCCGACCTCGTCGCCGCCCTCAGTTCGCGCGCCCGCCTGGTGCAGCTGGGCGAGGCCGTCGCCAAGATCAATCACGACCTGCGCAACATGCTGACCAGCGCCCAGATCGCCTCGGAGCGGCTGGCGGCGATCGGCGATCCCAAGGTCGCCCAGGCCCTGCCCAGGCTGGAGCGGGCGCTCGACCGGGCGGTGACCCTGGCCTCCGACGTCCTGGCCTACGGCAAGTCGGCCGAGGCGGCGCCGGAGCCGCGCGAGACGCCGCTGAAGGCCGCCCTCGACGCCGCCGCCGAGGACGCCGGCCTGAGCGAGAGCGGCGTGCGGCTGGAAACCCAGATCGACGAGGCCGACACCATCCGCGCCGACCCCGACCATCTGCACCGCATCCTCGTCAACCTGCTGCGCAACGCCCGCGAGGCGATCGAGGAGAAGGGCGGGGGCTCGGGCCGGGTGCAGGCGGCCCTCACCCGCGGCGAGGGGGTCAGCACGATCCGCCTCTCGGACAGCGGCCCGGGCCTGCCCGAGCGGGCGATGGCCAACCTCTTCCAGCCGTTCGCCGGCTCGGCCCGCCGCGGCGGCACGGGCCTGGGCCTGGCCATCTCCCGCGAGCTGGCCCAGGGCCACGGCGGCGACCTGCGGCTGGTCAGGTCGACTCCCAAGGGCACCGTGTTCGACCTGGAGCTCCCCGGCGGCCAGGACAAGCCGAAGCGGCGGCGGCGCAGCCATCCGGGGCAGACGCCGATCCGGCCGGCCGTCTGACCGGCGCCCGTCGCCGATGATTGATCATAACCCCCGCGCCACGCCCTCGCGGCGGGGGTCGGCGGCGCCGACGAGGCCGGCGTCTGTGAAGGCCACTCCGTGCAGCCCGCTGTTCTCGCCGCCGGGGCCGAAGACGATGCCGCGGGTCCTCAGCGCCTCCACCACGCCCGGCGGAAAGCGGTCCGGCTCGCTGGAGAACCGCTCGCCGCGGGCCACCAGGTTGGGCAGGTCGAACGCCGCCTGCAGGTCGAGCTTCCAGTCGAGGTACCCGACCAGCGCCTTCAGATTGTAGGAGATGATCGAGTTCCCCCCCGGCGATCCCATGGCCAGCACCACCCGCCCCCGGCGGTCGAGCACGATCACCGGCGACATCGACGAGCGCGGCCGCTTGCCGCCGGCGACGGCGTTGGCCGCCGGCGTTCCGTCGGCGTTGGCCGGCGAGAAGCTGAAGTCGGTCATCTGGTTGTTGAGGAAGAAGCCGCCGACCATGCGGCCCGAGCCGAAGACGCTCTCCACCGTCGTGGTCATCGAGACGACGTTCCCGGCCGTATCGACGATGACGAAGTGCGAGGTGCCGCCCGGCTCGACGGTGGCGTCGGGGGCCCGCACGCCGGCGCCCCGCGGCCGGCCCGGCGGCGGCGGCGACCCGGCCCGCTCGCCGATCAGCCGGGCGCGGCCGTCGACGTAGGCCGGGTCCAGCAGGCCCTCGACCGGCGTCTCGACGAAGGCGGGGTCGCCGACATAGCGGTCGCGGTCGGCGTACATCACCCGCTCGGCCTCCGCCAGCCGCACCCAGGCGACCGGGTCGCCCGGTCCGCGCGCGGCGATGTCGGTCCGCTCCAGCAGCATCAGCCCCTGCAGCAGGCCCACCCCGCTCGAGGCCGGCGGCGTCGTGCAGACCACCCAGATCCGGTAGGGCCGGCAGAGGGCCTCGCCCGACTTCGCCCGGTAGGCCCGCACGTCGGCCAGGGTCATGGCGCCGGCGTACTCGCCCTCGCGCACGCGGGCGACCAGGGCCTGGGCGATCGGGCCCTCGTAGAACGCCGAGGGGCCCTCGGCGGCGAGCCGGCGCAGGGTGGCGGCGTAGGCGGGGTTCTTCAGCACGTCGCCGGCCGCGACCCGGCCGCCGTCGGCCTTGGTGAAGTAGCGCATGGCGTCGGGCTGCGCCGCCTGGGGCAAGGGGCCGGCGATCATCGCGCCCAGGCGGGGCGAGACCGTGAAGCCCTGGTCCGCCAGCCGCTCGGCCTCGCCGAACAGGCTCTTCCAGGCCCGCTTGCCGTGGTCGGCGTGCGCCAGGGCCAGCATGGCGACGACGCCCGGGACGCCGGTCGCCCGGCCGGTGACGATGGCCCGGCCGAACGGCAACGGCTTGCCGTCGGAACCCAGGAACATGTCCGGCGTCGCGCCCGCCGGGGCGGTCTCGCGGCCGTCGTAGGCGGTCACCTTTCCGGTCCTGGAGTCGTAGAAGACCATGAAGGCCCCGCCGCCCAGGCCCGAGCTCTGCGGCTCGACCAGGCCCAGCACCGCCTGGACGGCGACGGCGGCGTCGACGGCCGAGCCGCCCTCGCGCAGCACCTTCAGGCCCGCGTCCACCGCCAGGGGATTGGCCGCCGCGACCATCGCCCGCGGACCGGCGGGCGCCGCGGGCGGAGCCGCCTTGTCGGGCGCGAACGGGAGGACGGAACAGCCGGCGAGGAAAAGCGCGACGAACAGGCTGGCGAGACGCATGCGAACTCCGGAATGAACCGCGTTCACCATAGGGGCCCGGCGGTGGAGGGAAAGCCCCGCGCATGGACAAGTTCCGGGGGCCGTGCCACCTCAGGCGCCATGAGCACGGCCCGCCCCGGTCCCCGCAACCTGATCACCGACGTCCCCGGCCTGAAGGTCGGCCAGGCGCAGGACGCGGCCGTGCGCACCGGCGTCACCGTCGTCCTGCCCGACGAGCGGGCGGTCTGCGCCGTGGACGTGCGCGGCGGCGGACCGGGCACGCGGGAGACCGACGCCCTGGGCCCCGAGACCCTGGTCGACGCGGTGGACGCCGTGGTGCTGTCGGGCGGCTCGATGTACGGCCTGGGCGCCGGCGACGGCGTCGCCGCCTGGCTGGGAGCCCGGGGTCGCGGCTTCAGGGCCTCGACGCGACCGGGCGTCCCCCCCTCGCCGATCGTGCCGGCGGCCATCCTGTTCGACCTGGCCAACGGCGGCGACAAGGCCTGGGGGCTGGAGCCGCCCTATCGCCGGCTGGGGATCGCCGCGGCGGAGGCGGCGGACCTCGACGTCGCCCTCGGGGCCGCCGGCGCGGGCTACGGCGCCAAGGCGGGCCAACTGAAGGGCGGCACGGGCTCGGCGTCCATCTTCACCCACGACGGCTACGCGGTCGGCGCGATCGCGGCGGTGAACAGCTTCGGGTCCGTGGTCGGGGGCGACGGCCTGACCTTCTACGCCGCGCCGTACGAGATCGACGGCGAGTTCGGCGGCCGCTCGCCGGCCGGGCTGGCCATCGGCGCGGACGACTGGGGCCGGGCCAAGCTCGACCCCGGCGCCCGCGAGAACACCACCATCGCCTGCGTGGCCACCGACGCCGCCCTGACCCCCGCCCAGGCCCGGCGGGTGGCGATCATGGCCCAAGCGGGCTTCGCCCAGGCCATCCGCCCGGTCCACACCCCCTTCGACGGGGACGTCGTCTTCGCCCTCTCCACCGGGCGGCGGAGCCTGGGCGAAACCCCCGACCGCATGGTCGCCCGCCTGGGCGCCCTGGCCGCCGACTGCCTGGCCCGGGCGGTGGCCCGGGGCGTCTACGAGGCGCGCGGCTGGCCCGGCTGCGACGCGCCCGACTGGACGTCTCTCGCGCGCCCTTAACGAACGGCGATCTTCGGCGCATGGTGTCGTCGCTTGAGGGAGGTCAACGCCTCCGTCGGCGCCGACGCTTATGGTGTGCGCCAGGGGAGGCTCGCGCGATGACGATCAGGCTTTCGAGGCGGGTATTGACGGCCGGCGCGGCCATCCTGGGCGCGGGCGCGGCCGGGCCGGCGCCGGTCAAGCAGGTGGTCACCGGCCCGGTGGCGACCTACTGGATGAGCGCCCAGACCCTCAGCGGCATGACCTTCGGCGGCATGGGCGGCGCCGGCGGCGGCCGGCCCTCGCTCGGCGCCATGATGGGCATGGGCCGCGGCGGAGCCGACTACAGCCACAGCCTCGTCCTCCAACTCGGGTCGGCGCGGCGCCCGGACGGCGAGCCCGCAGCGGAACACCTGCCCCCCGCCGCCCTCGGCGCCGGGCCCAGCCTGCCGCTGCTGACGCCCCGTCGAGAGACCGCGCCGACGGTGCGCGAGGAGCCCGGCGAGCCGCCGCAGTACGAGAAGCCGCGCGGCCGCATGCTGATCTTCTGGGGCTGCGGCGAGCGCGCCCGCCCCGGCCAGCCGCTGGTCATCGACTTCGCCCGCCTGGCCGAGGGCCAGATGCCGCCGGAGTACGCCCGGCTGATGCAGGGCTTCCAGATCACCCCGATGCAGCCCCCCTCGCCGACCCGCAACGCCACCTACGGCGAGTGGCCCAACGAGAAGACCCGCGCCAGCGTGCCGGCGACCGGCTCGCTGACCGGCGCCCACCTCATCCGGGGCAACTACAGTCCGCGGATCGACTTCACCCTGGGCGCGGACCAGGATTTCCTGCCGCCGGTGCGGATGACCGCCAACCTGCGCAACCCCACCGGC
Source organism: Pseudomonadota bacterium (assembly GCA_049323695.1). GTDB lineage: Bacteria > Pseudomonadota > Alphaproteobacteria > Caulobacterales > Caulobacteraceae > Caulobacter. Next base: position 45,579 of record JBMOOF010000017.1, on the reverse strand, counting down.
TCGTTCCAGCTCGGCTGGCAACCGGTGGCCGGCGCCACGGCCTACGCCGCCTCGACCATGGGGGGCGACGGCGAGACGATCGTGCTGTGGAGCTCGAGCGAGGCCTCCAGCCTGATGTTCGCCCTGCCCGACTACCTGCGGCCCGCGGACGTCGCCCGGCTCATCGCCAACCGCACGCTGATGCCCCCGAGCCAGACCAGCTGCACCGTGCCCAGGGAGGTCGCCGAAGCCGCGCCGCAGGCGATGTACCAGTTCACCGCCTGGGGCGGCGAGGCCAACTTCACCTATCCGGCCCGGCCGGCCGATCCTAAGATCCCCTGGAACATCGAGTGGACGGTGAAGGTGCGCTACCGCTCGGCCACCGGCGGCATGCTGGGGATGAGCATGCCGGGCATGGGCGCCGACCTCGGCGAGGACGACGGCGCCCCGGCCGGCCAGCCCGGCGCGCCGCCGCCGAAGAAGCCGAAAAAGCCCTCCGGCATGGACATCCTGCGCGGCCTCGGCGCGCCCATCCCGGGCGGCCGCTGACCGGCGCGCGCGGGCCGCAAAAAACCGCCGCCGGGCGGGTTGCCTTTCCGCCTGCGCCCGACTAGGTTCCGCGCCCTCGCCCGGCGGCATCCGCCGCCGCCGAGCAGCGCGCCCGTAGCTCAGCTGGATAGAGCATCAGACTACGAATCTGAGGGTCGGACGTTCGAATCGTTCCGGGCGCGCCACTTCGGTATAAAACTGCGAACGCCAGCCGCCGCCGATTCTACGCCCGCGGCGGCGACAAGTGTCCGTAGCAGTTCGGTTTTCGTGCCGAGGATACGGATTTCGCTCGGATCGACGACCTCGACACGTTGCGCGAGCGCGCGCAAATGGTCCCGCCGGTAGGTTCCATCTTCGTTCCGCAGCTTGCGTCGAGCAGCCAACGCGAACCGCCGCAAACTGTCCGGGGTGATAGCAGGCCCGAGTCGCTCCACAGCAGAAGTTGCGCGCTCGGCGTCGGCCTGCGCCTGATCGCGCACGGCAGTTAGTTCTGTGATGCGATCCTTCAGCGACGGGTCGGCCACATCGACCACGCCGTTCTCGATCGCTTCGTAAAGGCGCTTCAACTTCGCTTCCGCTTCCGCGGCGCGCTTGCGCAGCTCCGCGATGTGCCCGCGACGGCGTTCATTCCACTCCTCACGTCGCTCAAGCAACTGATCCATCATCGTCGTCAAACGTGCCGGGTCGAGCAGCCGCCACTCCAGGTGATCGACGACGGCACGATCGAGCTTGTCCATTGGCACCGTCAGACCGCGACAACCACGCTCGCCCTGCCGCGCCTTCGTCGAGCAGGTGTAGTAGCGATACATGCCGCCGGCGCTGCCCTTGCCGGTCCGTAGCGTCATCGCACCGCCACAGGATGCGCAAAAGCAAATCCCGGTCAGCAAAGTCGGACCGCTCACCGCGCGCGGGGGCATCCATTTCGGACTGCGCGCCTTCAACGCCGCCTGGACTGCCTCGAACTCCGCTTCGGTGATGATCGGCGGAACGTCCATGACCGCATGCTCGGCCTTGGGTTTTGCCGTGCGCGTCTTGTGGTCCCGCGTATTGAACCGATGCTGCCCGATATAGCTGGTGCGCGTGAGTATCTGATGCACCGAGGCGATGCCCCACCGTCCGCCGTCGCGGGTACGAATGTTGCGCTCGTTGAGATAGGTGGTGATCGACTTGATGCCCATCGGACCGCTGTCGCCGTCGCCGGTTAGTGCGAGCCTATAGATCAGGCGCACGGTGTCGGCGTGGATCGGGTCGATCTCCAGCTTCTTCTTGATTTTCGCCCCGCGCTGCTCAGCGGCGACGATGCGATAGCCGATCGGCGGCAGCGCGCCGTTCCAATAACCCTGACGTGCATTCTCCTTCATAGCGCGCAAGGTGTGTTTGGCGTTCTCCTTCGACTGGTATTCGTCGAACAGCGTCATGATCTGACGCATCATCACGCTCATCGGATCGTCGCCGAGGTCTTGCGTAATGGAGATCAAGCGCACGCCGTTCTTCGCGAGCTTGCGGACGTAAAATTCAAACTGGAATTGATCGCGGAAGAAGCGTGAGAAGGAGTGGACAATGATGACGGTGAAGGTCGGCGGCTTCACCAGCGCCGCATCGATCATCGCCTGAAACGCTGGCCGGCGATCGTCGGTGGCGGTGTTGCCCGGCTCAACGAACTCGGCCGCAACATCCCAGCCTTTGGCAACGCAATAGGCGGTGATCTGTCGCCGCTGATCGGGAATCGACAGATCGCTCTCCGCCTGGCGTCCCGTCGAGACGCGCAGATAGAGCGCAGCCTTGGCGACTGCATTTGCGACCGTCGCGTCAGGCGATGCAGGTGCTGCGTCGGTCATGATTCCACCAATCGCTGGATTGCGTGCATCGGCAACACCAGCCGGAGCGAATCCGGCAGCCGCACAAAGCCGTTTCCCTCATAGAAGGCGGCGGCGCGCTCGCTGATGGCGTCCACCACCAGCATCGAAGAACCGACCGTGGCCGCACTCGCATAGGCGCGCCGCACGGCGTCGGCGAGCAGCATCGCACCCAGACGCTCGCCCTGCCGCGTTTCGGAGACCGCCAGCCGTCCGACTAGCGTGGCGCTGACCAGCGGATAGCGCGGAATGTGCTTGCGGTCGGCGGGCGGCACCTCGCCCTGCGCAACCCCCGTCGCGCACAGCGTATAGTAGCCCAGCACGACATCCGGCTTGTCAGGTTCGATCAGAACGAAAACCCCATTCGCCTTGCGCCGCACATCCTGGCTCGCCTGCGTCCGGAGATAACGGTCGAGGCTGTCGACGCCGCAGGAAAAGCCGTCCCGGTCATGATGCGACGCGAGCGCCTCGATCTTCAAGTCTGGCCGAGGCGCCGCCATGCTCAGGAAGCGACCCGGCGCTTATGCTCGGCCAGGGCGCGGACCAGCCGCTCGCTCGGCTCAGGCGGATTGACCAGCGCGTCGAAGAATGCCGCGCGGTCGCGATCGGACAGCACCAGTGTCTCGTGCTCCGCGATCGTCCGGCGCGCGGTATCGGTGAGCGCGGTCACGCAAAAGTCGCTGACTTTGCGCCGCGACAGATGGGCGGCGCGCTCGATAAGGTCCTTCGTCTCTTCATCCAGCCGGAATCCGAGGCGCTCGACGCGATTGGGTGTTTCCCGTTCGATTTTAGTCTGCTTGCGCGGCATTGGGGCGCTCCTAGCATTGGCTATATTTCCCCAACAATGTACGTCATATAGACTAACAATTCAAGCCTTTTCTGTTCGTGCTTTAGGCGCGTGGCCCAAAGATCGCGTCAAGCTCCTCAGCGAAGTGACCTTCTACTACCCGCAGCTCGGCTTCGGTGATCGGCACCACCTCGGGCCAGTCGTCCGTCACGGTGATCGCCCCCTCCAAGCTCAGGGATGACCGCCCCGCGCGCGGTGCTGGTGGACGCGCATAGTCATACAAGTCTTCAGGATCGCCGGACCATTCAGGCAGGACGCGGCGCAAATGTCGCTTCTGGGCCATGCCTCACTGGAGCGACGGGCGGCGCCCGGCGCAACCAAAACCACGCGCCGTCGCGCCGTGGCGCAGAAAGACAGGCAGTCGGCGGCCGCGTGTAGGCGGGTAGAAGGATAGGACACGAGGCAGGAGGGGAAAGCCTTCCCCTGCGGCCAAGCCTTCAGTCTCGGCCGACCCCTTCTGCGGGGACACCCCGCAACGCCCCGAGAGTGAGAGGGCCGCGGCTGTCGCCGTGACGGGTTGAGGGTCGAGAGAGAGGCTCCCGGCCGGCCCGTCATGGAGATACTGCCATGACCCAGATAAGCATTCTCCCCGGGCAAGACGCCTTCGGAGCCCCGCCGGTTTCTGCCGGATATAAAGTCGACATCTCGCGCGGCGAACGGATCGGGCGGGTGTCGTCCGAATGGTTTTCGCGCCCCGACGATGAGCGCTACCTGTCGCTCAGCGCGCTCTACGCCGCCGTTCGCGCCCGCGCTGATCGCGCCACCGCCCGCACCGTCGAGACCCGGACCCTTCGTGTCGAAGCCAGTCGCGACGACGCCGAACGCCTGGCGCTGATCGTGCCCGGCCGCGAGGAGCCCATCGCTCCAACGCACTGGTCGTTCGGCCAGATGTGCAGCCTGGTCGGCGCGCCCGCCGGCTATATGCGGCAGCTCCCCGCGCCGCTCGCAGGCATCAACATGCAGCACGGGCTGCTTTCGCACCGGGCCGAGCTGGTGAAGACGCTGGAGGCGGACGACGGGCGAATCGAACTGCGCGCCGTCACCGGTCCCGACTATGGCCGTATCTGGGACCATGAGCTGGTCGCCGCGGTCATGAAGATCGCTGGCGAGGGTACGGGCGATACGCGCTGGAAGGTGCCGGGCCTACTCGACTGGTCGACCATGACGCACAACCCGTTCGTCGAGGTGACCAAGGATACGACCACGCTCTACGCCTCCGATCGCGATGTCTTCCTCTTTCTGGTCGATGACGCCCACCCGATCGAAGCTGGCCGCCTCCCCAACGGCGATCCCGATCTCTACTTCCGCGGCTTCTATTGCTGGAACAGCGAGGTGGGCTCGAAGACGCTCGGCATGGCGTCCTTCTACCTCCGCGCAGTTTGCATGAATCGCAATATCTGGGGCGCCGAGGGCTTCGAGGAGATCTCGATCCGCCACAGCAAGTTCGCCAGCCACCGGTTCGCGCATCAGGCGGCGCCGGCGCTGGAACGCTTCGCCACGTCGTCGCCCGCGCCGTTTCTGGCGGGGATCAGGGCCGCTCGCGAGCAGATCGTTGCCCGCAAGGATGAGGATCGCGAGAGCTTCTTGCGCAGGCGCGGCTTCTCGCGTCCCGAGACCGAGAAGATCATCGCCACCGTGCTGGAGGAAGAAGGACGTCCGCCGGAGTCGATCTTCGACTTCGTTCAAGGGATCACGGCGCTTGCCCGCACCAAGCCGCATCAGGATTCGCGGCTGGAGCTGGAGGGCAAGGCCGCGAAGCTTCTGTCCAGCGTCCGGTAACATCGGAGGCGCGGAGCCGGCTTAGCGGCTCCGCGCCTTTACGCTTCTGCGCAGCCCCAGCCTCCTAGAGGAAGAGGGCTGCGCTCGCTTCGTGACGGGTTGGAGGCCGAGAGAGAGTCTTTCGGCCGCCCGTCGCGGAGTACATCCCGATGGCTACTGCTGTTAAGAAGATCACCCTGTCCTCATCGCGGGACATCCCTTTCAACAAGCTGGTGCTGAGCCAGTCCAATGTCCGCCGGATCAAGGCCGGCGTCTCGATCGAGGAGCTGGCCGAGGACATCGCCCGGCGCACGCTCCTGCAAAGCATCACCGTGCGGCCTGTCCGCGGCGCCGACGGTGTCGAGACCGGCATGTTCGAGGTTCCGGCCGGGGGCCGCCGCTTCCGCGCGCTCGAACTTCTGGTCAAGCAGAAGCGCTTGGCCAAGACCGCGCCCGTCCCCTGCGTCGTGCGCGACGACGGCATTCCCGAGGAAGACAGTCTCGCCGAGAACGTCCAGCGCGCGCCGCTGCATCCGCTCGACCAGTTCCGGGCCTTCCTGACACTGCGCGAGAAGGGCCAGTCGGAGGAGGAGATCGCCGCCGCCTTCTTCGTCGCCGTGTCGATCGTCAAGCAGCGCCTCCGCCTCGCGTCCGTCTCGCCCAAGCTGCTCGACGTCTATGCCGACGACGGCATGACGCTGGACCAACTCATGGCGTTCACCGTCAACGGCGATCACGAGCGTCAGGAGCAGGTGTTCGAGCGCCTGAGCCAGTCCTACTCCAAGGAACCGCATGTCATCCGCCGGATGCTCACCGAGGGCGCCGTGCGGGCATCTGACAAGCGCGCGCAATTCATCGGCCTCGACGCCTACACGGAGGCGGGCGGCGTGGTTCTGCGCGACCTGTTCCAGGGCGATGACGGCGGCTGGCTGCAGGACGTCGGTCTCCTCGACATGCTCGTGGCCGAGAAGCTGCGGGAGCAGTCCGAGGCGATCCGCGCCGAAGGCTGGAAGTGGATCGAGGTCGCGCCCGACTTTGCCTACGGCCACACCTATGGCCTGCGGCAATCGCGCGGCGAGCAGATTCCGCACACCGACGAAGAGCAGGCGACGCGCGATGCGTTGCAAGCCGAGATGAACGGTTTGGAGGAGACCTACGCCGAAGCCGAGGAACTGCCCGACGAGGTCGATCAGCGGCTCGGCGAGATCGAGACGGCGCTTGCCGCCTTCGATGATCGCTCCCAAGCCTTCGATCCCGAGGAGGTCGCGCGCGCTGGCGCCTTCGTCAGCATCGACGGTTCCGGCGCCCTGCGCATCGAGCGCGGCTATGTCCGCCCCGAGGACGAACTTCCGATCGCCCCGGAGAACGACGCCGAGACCGATCCGGCCGACGAGCCGACGATCGCGGCGCGAACCGGGCATGACAGTACGAGCGTGGTCGCAGGCACGGAGCCTCCTGCGGATGAGCCCGAGGAAGACGATGGTATCAAGCCGATCCCCGACCGGCTGATGACCGAGCTGACGTCCCATCGGACCCTCGCGCTTCGCCACGCGCTGGGCGAGAATCCTGACATCGCCTTTGTCGCCGCGCTTCACGCCCTGTGCCTCAAGGTGTTCTACCGCTATGCGCAGGACACCTGTCTTGAGCTCGATCTGAAGAGCGCCGGTTTCAGCGCTCAGGCGCCGGGCCTCGCGGACAGCGCACTTGCCATCGCTTTCGACGCCCGGCATCAGGCTTGGCTCTCTTCCCTGCCCAAGGAGCCGGCTGACCTCTGGGACGGGCTCATGTCGTTCGACACTGACAGCCGCCAGGCGCTGTTCGCCCATTGCGTGTCGCTGTCGGTCAATGCGATCTATGAGGCGTATAATCGCAAGCCTCGCGCGCTGGCCCATGCCGACCGCATCGCCCAAGCCGTCGATCTCGACATGGTCGCAGCCGGCTGGACGCCGACAATCGGCAACTATCTCGGCCGGGTGACCAAGGCCCGCATCCTCGCCGCCGTGCGGGAGGCGAAGGGCACGCGGGCGGGCGATCGCATCGAGCACCTCAAGAAGGCCGAGATGGCGGAGCAGGCCGAGACACTGCTGGCCGGCTCCGGATGGCTGCCGGAACCGCTGCGTACGCCGGGTCGCGACGTGCCGATCGTCGCTGAGCCCGATGCCATCGACCCTGCAGAAGCAGACGCCGATGCGGCGGGCGAAGAAACGGCGGCGGACGGCGGCGAAACGGCCGTGGTCGAAGACGAGGAAGTGACCGAGGATGAATCGGTCGCGCTCGAAGCCCACGCGACCGCGGCCGAATAACGGAGGAGCCAACCGCACCGCCAGGGGCCCGCCAGCGATGGCGGGCCCTTTTTCGTCTCGGAGGACACGATGTCGGACACTGCATCCGATCTGGCGTGCCGTATGGCCAGGCACGCTGAGGCGGTCTGCCGTCATTATCTTTCCAACGGTCGTCGTGAAGGACGCTACTGGCTGGTCGGGGATGCCCGCAACACGCCGGGGCGGTCGATGTTCGTCCGGCTGAAGGGACCCGAATCCGGCAAGGGCGCTGCGGGCAAATGGACCGACGCCGCCACCGGCGAGCATGGCGACCTGCTCGACGTGATCCGGGAAAGCTGCGGCCTGGTTGATTTCAAGGATGTCGCCGATGAGGCACGTTCGTTCCTCAGCCTGCCGCATCCTGAGCCCGAACCTGATCGCGCCCGTTCGCGCAAGCCCAGCGCACCGGCAAGATCGCCGGAGGCCGCAAGGCGACTCTTCGCGATATCGCAGCCGATGGAACGCTGCCTCGTAGAATCGTATTTGCGTCATCGCGGCATTACGGCTTTGCACGGAACCGGAAGTCTGCGCTTCCACCCGCGCTGCTACTACCGGCCCGACGACCACAGCTCGACCGAGACCTGGCCGGCGATGATCGCCGCCGTCACCGATCTCTCCGGCCACCTGACCGGCGCGCATCGCACCTGGCTCGATCCCGGCGGCTTCAGCGAGGCGACACTCGGCAAGGCGCCGATCGACACGCCGCGACGGGCGATGGGCGACCTCCTCGGTCACGCTGTGCGCTTTGGCGTGGGGAGCGAGGTCATGGCAGCCGGCGAGGGCATCGAGACGATGCTGTCGCTCCGATGCGTCTTGCCGACCATGCCGATGGTCGCAGCCCTCTCGGCGGCGCATCTCTCCGCCATCCTGTTCCCGGACACGCTGCGGCGACTCTACATCGCCCGCGACGATGATCCGGCCGGCGACGGCGCAATGGCGACATTGATCGATCGGGCGCAGGAGGCCGGGATCGAGGCGATCGTGATCTCGCCACGGCTCGGTGACTTCAACGAGGATCTCCGCCTGCTCGGGATCGACGCGCTTCGAGCGGCCAGCCGGGTGCAGATCGCGGCGCAGGACGTCGCCCGCTTCATGGCGCTGGCGGCCTAGCCGGATCGGGGACGGGGCGCGGGCAGCGGCGTCGCCAATCCGTCGGTGGCATGCTTTCCCTCAGCGCCGGGGGAGGACCACGCCCACGGCCTTCTGAGAGGGCGATCGGGCTCACAGTCGGTCCGGCCGGGCAATGGCAGCGGCCGACTATTTTCCGGCGCTGCCCAGGGGGCCGCTTTCCATCGCGAAGCAAAATAGCCGGCCTTAGCCATCAAGGCCCTCGCTGCGCTCAGGCTGCCAGTCCGTCCCGCCGGTGAGCCTTCGTCGCCACGAAGGCCGCGATGGGCGCGGCCGATCCGACGAGGAAAGCCGCGATGACCACCGACCATGACGACGAATTCGAGCCGCACCACAGCTCATCCCCGACCGACCAGGTCCTCCACGAACTCCAGCTCTATGGCTACCGTCCCTTCAACGACGAGCCCGATCCAAGGCCACTTCCAGAAGCGAACACCCTCGCGGGCAGCATCTCCGACATCTTCGACGCCCTCGTGGTGGCGCTTTCAGACACACGCCTCGAACCCGACCTCGAGGACCTGCTCTGGTCAACGGTGAATGTCTTCCACCGCGCCATCGACCGGATCGAGCGCGAACTCGACGATAACGAGCTGGCTCTACAGCGCTCGCAACGGGAACAGGACGGCAGCGAGGTCAAGTCCGTCGAGCTGGAGCGGCTGACTGCGGAAGGTCAAACGCTGATAGAGCGGCGCAACGCCTTCGAGCTGATGCGCGACCAGGCCGCCGACCAGTTCGAGCACCACACCCGTTCAGCCTGGCGGCCGCGCAACGGGTCGAGGGTCAACCATCGCAACCTGACCTCGGCGATGATCGACAGCCGCGATTTCCTGGCGGCGAAGAAGCGCGCCGACAACCAGGTGCTCCTGCCCGCGGGACCGAAGGTGGCATTGACCGGCGGGCTCGAGTTCAACGATCACCGGCTGGTCTGGGCCAAGCTCGATCAGGTCCGCGTCAAGCACCCAGACATGGTGCTGCTGCACGGCGGCTCGCCTAAGGGCGCCGAACTGATTGCCGCCAAATGGGCCGACAGTCGCAAGGTCCCGCAGATCGCCTTCAAGCCCGACTGGACGAAGCACGCCAAGGCCGCACCGTTCAAACGCAACGACACATTACTGGAGACTCTACCGATCGGCGTCCTGCACTTCCCCGGCACCGGCATCCAGGACAACCTCGCCGACAAGGCGAAGAAGCTCGGCATCCCGGTCTGGAAGTTCGGCGGCGCGTGAGCGCCGCCTTCTCTTCCTCCGCAATGACGTGAAACCGGGAAGGCGGATCGGCGGCTTTCCGCGCGGAGCCGTCTTTCAGTCTGGCTCCCCCGTACCGGCGATCCGCGCCGCGCGCGCATAGTGCGCCAGCTCCGTGTCGTTCTCGATCAAGCCGTCCAGTAGCGCCTTCATGTCGGTTTGATCGGACGCCGATTGAAACGGGCCCGGCTGCCGCTCGATCGTCAGCACCGCAATCGCGAGCGCCTTCTTCACCAGATGCAGCTCGCGTCCCGTGAACTCCGCCATGCCGCGTGCCTCAGCCATCATGTCGACCCGTAAACGCACCTTAGCCGATCGGTCGGAGCACCGTGACGATAACGATGTTCCTCGCACTGCCGCTGAGGGCTTCGAGAGCCGCTCGTGATCGGCGGGCGCCACCCCGCGTCTATCAGCGCTGATCCTTGGTCCGGCCAGGGGCCTGACGCCATCAACCCGCAGGGGGTCGGCTTACGCTGCCGCGTGCCGCCGCTTGGTCTTCGCCTACGCGGTGATTGCGGCCTCTGGCCGAACACATCGGGCGCCTGTCGCGCGGGGATGGTCCCCGCCTCAGCACAGGAGCCGGATCAATGTCTCAAGCCCTCGCATTCGCCAACGGCTGGAACCTCGCCACCACACTCATGGTCTGCGTCGTCGTCTTTCATGCTGACGCTGGCAACTACGGCGTCATGCTCGCCGCCGAATATGACGGCGATCCCGCCGCCGTGATCCACGAATTCGACCCCTTCCAACCATGAAAGGGGCGGTCCGCCAAGCAAGCTGCACCGCCGAACGCCAGCGGGATTTCCACTCCCGCTGGCGCCTGTTTTCATCTATACTTTCGCTCGCGCCGCGGTGGTGGTGGTGGAAGGCGCGACCGTCAGACATCTTCTCACGGGAGACCATCGCCATGATCTTCATTGGTATCATCGCCAGCATCGCCAGCATCGCCGCGATCGGCGTTCTCTGCTGCTTGCTGTTCTATTTCGCGGTCTATGCGCTGCCCGTGTTCGCTGGCGTCACAGTCGGCGCATGGGCTTACGGCACAGGCGCGGGATGGCTCGGAGCAATTGTCGTCGGATTTGTCGCCGGCTTGGTCACTCTCGGCGTCGGCCAGCTCCTGCTCTTGTTCGCGAAGCCGCTCTGGCTGAAGCTCGCGATCGCGATCGCTTTCGTCGCGCCCGCCGCAATCGCCGGCTACCACGCCACCCACGGCATCGTGAAACACACCATGCCGTCCGAGACCTGGCAGATCATCTTCTCTGTGATCGGCGCCATTGCAGTCGGCGTCACCGCGTTCGTTCGCGTGACGACGTTGGCTGGGACCGCGCCCTCGGGACAAGACGGCATGGCGCGCGCTTAAGCGCGCTGCACCGAAAGGGCGGACGAGCAAGGCTTGCATACGCCGCCCTAGTCGTTTGTTGGCGAGACGATGCCATCGAGCCCTCTCGACTAGACTTGAGCAGCCCACATCGAAGCCGGCCGGGAACGCAAGCCAATCGGCGAAGCTGCTCGCTCAACACCACAATGGTGAATCCTGAGACGTCTTTCGTCTACGCGGCCCGGGCGACGCTCCCCTTTCACCAGCCGGGCGCGGGTACGGAATGCCGTGCTGAACGTGGCGGTCCAGTGGGGAAGGCGACGGGTCGGCCACGTTCTCCTCGAAACACCTCTGTCAAATCGAGCACTCCAAGCGACCTCTTCGATGGGCTGATCTGGCCGAAGGCCGGCTGCGCCTCGACCGCCTATGCCGCAATGGCGCCGATCGACTTTCTTCCCCTGCCGGCTGCGCCGGCATTCCTCGCGAAACAACAAAGTCGCCTGGCTGCCATCCTCCGCTGCGCTTCGGCCTGCAAGCAGGTGCGCCGCCGATCGCCCCCGGCCAACCGATCGCCATCGAGGCCGCATGGTGCGGGCTCGAAACAGAGATCAAGGAGAACTACCATGGCGACCATCGGCACCTTCAAGAAGACCGGCAACGAGTTCACCGGCCAAATCGTCACCCTCAGCGTCCAGGCGAAGAACGTCCGCATCGTTCCCGAGGCCAACCGCTCCGGCGAGAACGCCCCCAGCCACCGCGTCTTCGTGGGCCGCGTCGAGATCGGCGCCGCCTGGGCCAAGCGCTCCAACGAGGGTCGCGACTATCTGGGCCTCAAGCTCGACGATCCGAGCTTCACCGCTCCGATCTACGCCAACCTCTTCGACGACGAGGACGGCGAGGGCTACAGCCTGATCTGGTCCCGCCCCAACGGCCGCCGCGCCGACTAACCGCCAGCGACGCCCCGCCCGATCCTCGGGCGGGGCAGTCCTTCGAGGCCCTGCCGAGGCGCGCACGCGCAACCACATCGAGGCTGGCCCGAACGGGCTGGCTTCCGGCTTTGCACCTTGTCGGTTTTCCGGATCGCCGGTTGGCCGGCTTTGCGTAGAGTGCGGACTGTCATGCGACGGGCGTAGAGTCAGGTTTCAGCGTCCTCCACCGTCTCATCCAGGAGATCGGCGGGTCTCACACCCAACGCTTCCGACAAATGCCACATCGTCAACAGCGTGACGTTCTGCTGGCCCCGCTCCATGCCGCTCACATAGGCGCGGTCCACACCCATTTTCACGGCGACCGCCTCCTGACTCAGACCGGCCGCGACGCGATACCTCCTGACGTTGGCTCCAAAAACTCTGCGAATGTCCATCCGCAGGATAGGAGACAATCGAGTATTATATCGCTACGTGTTATAATACACGGCCATAGGCCCTTGGTCTGATGCTGCAAGTGGGTTGACGCGATGCGTGAAAAGCATCGGGAAATTTCAACTATCGGTCTGGTTTGCAGTTGCGCTGCAGATACGATCAGTTAACCAAACGAGATGGGCGCGTCCATGACTGTCAGCACCTTTGAGGATCGTCCGCCCGACGGCGACAGCGTAACGAGCTACGACGAATGCCACCTCGCTCTCTATATTCGGCTCCTGGACGCCGCCGCCGAGGGCGCCGACTGGCGTGAGGCCGTGCAGATTCTATTCGGACTCGATCCTGGCCAGGATGCTGACCGCGCGCGAAGGGTTCATGACAGCCATCTCGCCCGCGCCCGTTGGATGACCACCACGGGCTATCGCGAGCTCCTCCGTCCCCGCGTGTCTTAAAGTAGGACACTCCTCCCGGTTGTGCGGGGCATCACGCCCCGCAGTTTCGGGGACTTCCGCCGCGCCTCGGTGCCGGTGAGGCTTAGCGTGCAGGGGGCCACTCAGAGCGCGGACGAGGAGACGCGTATGGCCGAGCCGCCGGATTGGCGATTGCAGACAACCGAACGCGCGCTGAACCGGCTGGAGCGGCAAGGGTTCGCGTGGGAGTTTCTGCGCCGGAATCCCGACTATCGCAGCGACTATGACCGCCTGCGCAGCACGCCGACTGGTCGGCCAAGCGCCTCATTGTCCCATGGGAGCGCCCCCCTGCAATGGGGGTTGCGATTTCCTGCTCGATCCCGACCGCTCCGCTAGTGAAACCGCGATCTTCTGGCGGCCCGAGCTTGCCGCCAGCGTTCTGATGCTTGAAGCCGCGCCGACGGTCTTTCGTACGGCCCGCCGGCTCGAACAACTCGACCTGACCCTCGTCACACTGCGCGCGTCGCCCGAAGGCGAAGGTGCGATCGTGTTGGCCGATCCGGACGGTGATCATCATTTGGTCGCCGACGCTATCGGCCCGGCTCAACCGCTCGCCGTCCTGCTGCCGCTCGATGACAGCTTCCACGTCCGCGTCGAAGCCGCATTGCGGTTACATCGCCGCCTCTCTGGACGTGCCGCCGGTCCGCTACCGCGCGCGCTCACGCTTACACCACGCCACCGCCTGCGGCTGGTGCGGATGGTGCGCGCGCTCGATGGCCGATCGGCGGGCGCAACTTATCGCGAAATCGCCGGCGTGCTTTTCGACACGCCCTGGCAGTCCGCCACCGAATGGAAAACGTCGTCCATCCGCGCCCAGACGATCCGGCTCGTCAAGGACGGCCAGACCATGATGCACGGCGGCTATCTCCGCCTGCTCGCCGGCCGCTGACCCGCACGCCGGCTCCCGCCGTGCGTCATCAGAGGGGTACGCGCACAGAGGGGTCTCACTCCGTCATCCACCCGGACGCCGATGGTTCGCCATCGTGGTCGCCGCTCCGCCACCGCACGCTGGAGGCGCAGCCGACGTCCGGAGGCCCAATGTCAGCAACGCGACTCGAAACCCCGCCACGCTATCTCCGCACGCCCGAGGCCGCGCGCTTCCTCGGCCTGTCCGGTCGCACGCTTGAGAAGCACCGCACCTACGGTACCGGTCCGGTCTATCGCAAGCTCGGCGGCCGCATCGTCTACGCTCTCGACGACCTTCAGGTCTGGGCGGATCGCGGCACGCGGCTGTCCACATCCGATCCCGGCCACGACGTCGTCCATCCCGCGAAGCCGCATGCACGGATTGCCCAAGGCCCCGCCGCGCGGCGGGGCGGCGGTGCGTCATGATCGTCGCGCTCCTCAACCAGAAGGGCGGTGTCGGCAAGTCGACGCTCGCGCTGCACCTCGCCGGCGAATGGGCCAGAAAGGGAAGGCGCGTCTTACTGATTGACGCGGACCCGCAGGGCTCGGCGCTCGACTGGTCCCAACAGCGCGCGCGCGAAGGTTTGCCGCGCCTGTTTGGTGTCGTCGGCCTGGCGCGAGACACGCTTCACAGTGAAGCGCCGGAACTGGCGCGAGATGCCGACTATGTCGTGATCGACGGACCACCGCGGGTCGCCGGCCTGATGCGCTCCGCGCTGCTCGCCGCCGACCTGGTGCTGATCCCCGTGCAGCCATCGCCTTTCGATGGCTGGGCGTCAGCGGAGATGCTCTCGCTGCTCGGCGAGGCGCGGATCTACCGCCCCCAACTCGCCGCCCGCCTCGTCCTCAACCGATGCGGCGCGCGCACAATCATCGCCCGCGAGACGGCCGAGACGCTCGCCGATCACGATCCGCCGGTGCTCACCACCACCGTCGGCCAGCGCGTCGCCTTCGCCGACGCAGCACGCTCCGGACGTCTCGTCTCGGAAATCAACGGACACAGTCCGGCAGCACGCGAAATCACCGCGCTATGCGCCGAGGTCGGAAGGATCGCGCCATGACAGAGCGATCCCACAAACGTGCCTTCACCGCACGTCCAGCCGATCCTGAGAGCTGGGTCAAAGCCTCTGATCCGCGCCCCGCGCGTGGCGGCGATGCGGCGAATTTCACCGCACGGCTCACCATCGACGTGACGCCCGACCTTCGCGGTCAGATCAAGATCGCCGCGTTCCAGCGCGGTGTCACCGTCGCCGACATGCTGCGCGAACTGCTCGCCCGCGAATTTCCCCCAACCGAAGGAGGTACGCCATGAACGGCGCTCCTGACTTGCGTCTCGTTGCGACACCGACTGTGGTTGGTCTGACTCACGTCGAGCTGACATGGATTGAGAAGAAGGTCGAATACTGGGTCAGGTTCGGCCAGGACGTTCACGAACAGATTCTCGACCGCCGCCGGCGCGTGGTCAGCTTCCCGCCCCATAGCGTCTTCGCCTTTGTCCGCTGGGCGGCCAACGACTTCGGAACGATCATCTCACGCATCGACATCGTGCGCGCGATCTCGCCGGGCGAACCCTATCAGACGCTGCCCTTCGTGCGCCCCGGCGGCGACATTCTGCTGAAGGCCGAGAGTTGGCCGAAGGTCGAGCGCGTTCTGCAGATTGTCGACGCGATCGAGTCGATCGGCATCAATCCCGCCGAGGTCTCGCCGCATCATTGGCGGCACGTTCACAATCGTCTTGCTGCCGGCCAGGAGCCGCGCAGCTACACGGCCGAGCAGCATCGCGCCATCCTTCTGCGCCGAAGGGTCGAGCCATGACCCGCTTCGGCTACGTCATGACGACGTACTTCACCGTGATGCTGATCGGCGGCCTGTCGTTCATCCACATCACGCCCCGGCTGATCTGGAACGCCTCCGCCAGCACGCCGATCGGACTCTATTCGCTCGAGCGGTCGCCACGCCTTGAAGTGACGGACCTCGTCGCCGTGGACGCCCCGGAACCGCTCGCATCGTTCCTCGCCGAGCGTGGCTACGTGCCCCGCGGCGTCCCGCTCATGAAACGTGTCGCCGCTCTTCCCGGGCAGCAGGTCTGCCGTACCGGCGCACACGTCACCGTCGACGGCGTCGCGATGGGCGAAGCGCTGACGCGCGACCGTCTCGGCCGCGGTCTGCCCGTCTGGCAGGGCTGCCGGCGCATCACAGACGGCGAAATCTTCCTCATGAACTGGTCCGTCGAGGACAGCCTCGACGGTCGCTACTTCGGTCCGATTTCCACCCGCTCGATCATCGGCCGCGCAACGCCGGTGTGGACCGATGAAGACGGCAGCGACCGCTTCCAATGGCGCGCCGCGACGCGGTGAACGGCGCGCCTATCCGACCTCACCGCATAACAAAGGAGTCTTCCCATGCCGCAGATCGGCGAATTCACGCGCACGAAGAACGGCTACGCCGGCCACATCCGCACGCTCTCGCTGGACGTCGGGATCGTGCTCATCCCCGCTGAGCACACCGACGCCGAGAATGCGCCGGACTATCGTGTTCACCACGGCAACGATGACGGACCTGAGATCGGCGCCGGATGGAAACGCACCGGCGAAAAGGCCGGCGACTACGTCTCCTTGCAGATCGACGATCCCACGCTGGCCCAGCCGATCCGCGCCAACCTGTTCCAATCGATCGACGACAAAACCGCCTGGAATCTGCACTGGAATCGCCCGCCCAAGCGCGGCGAGCGGGACTGAACGATGTCCGCCCCGCGCCACCAAGCTGTCGTCGGGCGGCTAAACGCCGTCCGACTGACAGCCTTCCTTCTCCTTTCCGGCATGCTCCTCGCCGTGCCGCTCGGCGCCACGGCGAACGCTCAGACCACACCGCCCCCACGAACAGCGCCGACCCATTCATTCGACGTCTACATTGAAGAGGCCGCACGGCGCTTCGGCATCCCGGCCGCGTGGATTCGCGCGGTCATGCGTGCCGAAAGCGCCGGTGATGTGCGCGCGACCTCCTCTGCCGGCGCGATGGGCCTGATGCAGATCATGCCGGATACCTGGGCGGAGCTGCGCGTCCGCCATCGGCTCGGGCGCAATCCTTACGATCCGCGCGACAACATCCTGGCCGGCGCCGCGTATTTGCGCGAGATGTATGATCGCTACGGTTCGCCGGGATTTCTTGCGGCCTATAACGCGGGACCGGGGCGCTACGAGGAGTACCTCGCGGGCCGCCCGTTGCCGGCCGAAACCCGCGCGTATGTCGCCGCATTGCTCCCTTCCTTCGGCGGCGGTGACCTACCCGGTGCAATCACCGTCGCCGCGGCCGATCCTCGCGCCTGGATTCGCGCGCCGTTATTCATCACGCGCGCTGGCCGCATGACCGCTGTCGATCCAGCGCAGACGGAAAGCCCTCCGGACACCGTCTCGGCGGCAGCTCCGGTACGCGAGGCTTCCATGGCCACGCCGCAGTCTGCCGGCCTGTTCGTCACGCGATCCGTCAGCGGAGACCCGCGATGACGAGCCTCAACCTCTTTCGCAATCTGGCGTGTCCCGTCGCATCATGGAGTGCTTGGAGGGGGGAGCAAGGCTACACGACCGCACGATGGCAGGATAAAGGGGCGCGATGTGCCCCTCGGTTCGGTTGTGCTTTTTCAAGGGCTTACGCTGCGAATTCGCGAGGTGCGCCTGATCGGCGCAGCCTGCGGCTTCGGCCATTTTATAAGCAAATCAGCGCCATCGCGCGATGTGCGGTCTCGCCGCCATGAGCGACGAGAACGATTTCCGCATCCGGCCAGGCCGCATCCGCTCCAGCCGCGTGCAGCGCGCCAGACCGTTCATCGCGCAGGCGCTCGCCGCCGCCCAGCGGGCTGGCGGATCGGTCTCCCGCAAAGGGACGATCGGTCCAGGCCACCGCTCTCGGTTCGGCCGCGGCCAGCGTGCATCGTTGCAGGCCAATCGGCTCATCACGACCCGCTCATGTGGCGCTGTCGTCAAGGCGCGCGTCGTCCGCCACGGCGGCCGCAACACGCCGCTCGCCACCCACCTGAACTATCTGCGCCGCGATGGCGTCACCCGGGACGGAGAGAAGGCCAAGCTGTTCGGCCCCGGCAGCGATGAAGCCGATCCGAAGGCGTTCGCGGAGCGGTGCGAGGACGACCGGCATCACTTCCGCTTCATCGTCTCGCCTGATGACGCCGTCGAAATGGTGGACCTCAAGGCCTTCGCGCGCGATCTCGTCGGGCAGATGGAGAAAGACCTCGGCACCAAGCTCGATTGGGTCGCCGTCGACCATTGGAACACCGAGCATCCCCACGTCCACCTGATCGTCCGCGGCGTGCGCGAGGATGGCGAGAACCTCGTCATCTCCCGCGACTACATCAAGGAGGGGATGCGGGATCGGGCGCGGGATCTGATCACTCAAGAACTCGGACCGCGCACCGATCATGAAATCCGCCGCACGCTCGAGCGCCAAATCGACACGGAGCGCTGGACCAATCTTGATCGGCAGCTCGCCCGCGACAGCTACCGCACCGGCGTCGTCGATCTCGCGCCGCGGCCCGACCGCCAGCCCGACGAATTTCATGCGCTCAAGGTCGGACGCCTGCGAAAGCTTGAGTCCCTCGGCCTTGCCGATCAGATCGGTCCCGGCCAGTGGGCGATTTCGGAGAACGCCGAGACGACGCTGCGCCAGATCGGTGAACGCGGCGATATCATCAAGCGCATCCATCGCGGCCTCTCCGAACGCGGCATCGAGCGAGGTGCGTCCAACTATGTGCTCGCCGGGGAAAGTCTGGACGATCCTGTCGTCGGCCGGCTGGTCGCCCGCGGTCTCGACGATGAGCTGAAGGGCACAGCCTATGCCGTGGTCGATGGCACAGACGGACGGACCCATCACATCAAGTTGCCCGACCTCGACGCCGCCGGCGACAGCGCGCCCGGCTCGATCGTCGAGTTGCGCAGGTTCGATGACGCGAAGGGGCAGCGTCGCGTCGCGATGGCAGTCCGGTCAGACCTCACCATCGAGCAGCAGGTCACGGCGACAGGCGCTACCTGGCTTGATCGGCAGGCGATCGCCCGCGAGCCGGTTGGGCTCGGTGGCGGAGGCTTCGGCGCCGAGGTGCGCGAGGCCCTGGACCGGCGCGCCGAGCATCTAATCGGACAAGGCTTCGCGGAGCGTCAGAACCGCGGCGTCAGCTTCAACCGGAATCTCATCGAGACGCTGCGCCGGCGCGAGCTGGACGCCGTGGGCGCCAGACTCGCGGCAGAGAGCGGCCGCCCATTCAATAAGGCCGCGGCGGGGGAATACGTCGCTGGCGCCTACCAGCGGCGCATCGCGCTCGCCTCCGGCCGCTTCGCGATGATCGATGACGGCCTCGGCTTCCAGCTCGTGCCCTGGTCGCCGTCACTCGATAAGCAGCTCGGCCGCCATGTCGCCGGTCTCGCCCGAAGCGACGGCGGCATCGATTGGAGCTTCGGTCGCAAACGGGGGCTCGGCCTGTGAACAGCGCGCCTCATCACGAAAGGACTCCGCGATGTCGGCCACCAAAATCCTCTGGGGCCAAATCCTTGTCGTCTCCCTAATTGTGCTCGCCACCACCTGGGCCGCGACGCAGTGGACGGCTTGGCAGCTCGGCTTCCAGCCGCAACTCGGCCGGCCTTGGTTCGAACTCTTCGGCTGGCCGATCTACCATCCCCCGGCCTTCTTCTGGTGGTGGTACTTCTACGATGCCTATGCACCGCGCGTTTTCGTCGAGGGCGCCTATATCGCGGCATCGGGTGGCTTCATCGCCATCGCGTTCGCCATCGGCATGTCGGTCTGGCGCGCGCGCGAGGCCAAGAATGTCGTGACGTATGGCTCGGCGCGGTGGGCGCGCGCCGATGAGGTGCGGGCCGCGGGTCTCCTTGGACCCGATGGCGTGGTGCTCGGCAGGTTTGATGGCGCCTATCTTCGTCATGACGGACCTGAGCATGTGCTGTGCTTCGCCCCGACCCGCTCCGGCAAGGGCGTCGGCCTGGTGGTGCCGTCGCTGCTGACCTGGCCGGGCTCCGCCATTGTTCACGACATCAAAGGAGAGAACTGGCAGCTCACAGCCGGCTTCCGCGCGAAGCACGGCCGCGTGCTGCTGTTCGATCCGACCAATGCGAAGTCCTCCGCTTATAACCCGCTGCTCGAAGTCCGGCGCGGCGAATGGGAAGTCCGCGACGTCCAGAACATCGCCGATATCCTGGTCGATCCCGAAGGGAGCCTGGAAAAGCGGAACCATTGGGAAAAGACCAGCCATGCGCTGCTGGTTGGCGCCATCCTCCACGTTCTCTATGCGGAGGCAGACAAGACGCTCGCGGGCGTCGCCGCGTTTCTGTCCGATCCGAAGCGGCCGATCGAGTCGACGCTCGCCGCCATGATGAAGACCGCGCATCTTGGCGAGGCGGGCCCACATCCGGTGATCGCCTCGGCCGCGCGCGAGCTGCTGAACAAATCCGACAATGAGCGGTCGGGCGTCTTGTCGACCGCGATGTCGTTTCTCGGGCTCTATCGCGATCCGGTGGTGGCCGAAGTGACGCGCCGCTGCGATTGGCGTATCACCGACATTGTCGGCGGGGCGCGACCCTCGACCCTCTATCTGGTTGTCCCCCCGTCGGACATCGCGCGCACCAAGCCGCTGATCCGCCTGATCCTGAATCAGATCGGACGCCGATTGACGGAGGATCTCAATGCCAAAGGCAGGCGGCATCGGCTGCTGCTCATGCTCGACGAGTTTCCCGCGCTCGGGCGCCTGGACTTCTTCGAGAGCGCTTTGGCGTTCATGGCGGGCTATGGGCTGAAGAGCTTCCTGATCGCCCAGTCGCTCAATCAGATTGAGAAGGCGTATGGGCCGAACAATTCGATCCTCGACAACTGCCATGTCCGCGTCAGCTTCGCCACCAACGACGAACGGACAGCCAAGCGCGTGTCCGACGCGCTGGGGACCGCGACCGAGATGCGCGCGATGCGCAACTATGCCGGACACCGGCTTAGCCCGTGGCTCGGCCATTTGATGGTGTCGCGATCGGAGACCGCGCGTCCGCTGTTGACGCCGGGCGAGGTGATGCAGCTCCCGCCCGCTGACGAGATCGTCATGGTCGCTGGCACGCCGCCGATCCGCGCGAAGAAGGCGCGCTACTTCGAGGATCGCCGCTTTCAGGAGCGCGTGCTGCCGCCGCCGGCGCTTGCGAAGCCAGCCGCGGGAAAGGCGGACGATTGGAGCGTCCTGCCATTGCCGTCGCGGCCGCAACTCGATGCAGCCGCGCAGCAGGACGGTACCGGCGACGACGACTCGACCGGCTCCGAACGGCGTCAGCAACCGGAGCTGACTGCGGTGAAGCCTGTCGAGAGGAAGGCGCCGATCGACAACGAGTTCGACCTCGATGGTCCCGACGACGCCGATGACGAGGCCGCGCGCGCAGGTCGGCTGAACCAGGTGATGCAGGGCGTCGCGCGGCAGGTCTCGCTCGATCCCAATGACGGGATGGACCTCTGAGCGAGGCGGTCATGAAGATTTCGAAGAAGCAGCGCCTCTCGGTCTATCTCGATCCGGACATCATGAAGGCGCTCGCCGCTTATGCTGCGCGTCGCGATCAATCGCGATCACTTGTCGCGGAAGCGGCGATCGCATCCTTCCTGTCGCCCGACGCCGCCGAGCGCCAGGAAGCCGCGACCACCAAGCGATTGGACCAGCTTGACCGGCGTATGACGCGCATGGAACGCGACCTTGGCATTTCCGTGGAAATGTTGGCCGTTTTCGTCCGCCACTGGCTCACCACCAATCCGCCGTTACCGGAGCCAGCCCAGGCAGCCGCACGCGCACAGGCGGGCGAGCGGTACGACGCCTTCGTCGCAGCGCTCGGGCGGCGACTCGCGAAGGGACCGAAAGTGCGTGAGGAGATTTCCGAAGACGTCGCAGGCATCGCGGGCGCGGAATAATCATCGCGCAAAGTGTCGCAAGAGTCCGTCAGTTCCGCCGTCTCCCTGTCTTTCTACGCCAGAGCACTACGCCCCCGTTCTGCTTGTTGTCATGCCCTGATTTCTGCCTCTTCTACTGATCCCCGATCCAGGGCCGCGTGTTCGCGGTCCCGCGCAGAACGGGGACGACACCGTGGTTTCTCACCAGCAATCAGAGGCGATCCTGCGAGGCGCGCGCATGTTGCGCACGGCC
This sequence comes from Pseudomonadota bacterium, assembly GCA_049323695.1. Classification (GTDB taxonomy): domain Bacteria; phylum Pseudomonadota; class Alphaproteobacteria; order Caulobacterales; family Caulobacteraceae; genus Caulobacter. The sequence goes on along the minus strand of JBMOOF010000017.1, from coordinate 23,663 downwards.
CTCGGCCCCGCCATCGCCGGATTCCTGGAAGACCCGTCAATCGTCGAGGTGATGCTCAATCCCGACGGGCGGCTCTGGATCGACCGCCTGTCCGAGGGGCTCTCCGACACCGGAGAACGGCTCTCGCCTGCCGATGGCGAGCGCATTGTTCGCCTCGTCGCGCATCATGTCGGCGCCGAGGTTCATTCCGGTTCGCCGCGGGTTTCGGCCGAGCTTCCCGAGACGGGGGAGCGGTTCGAAGGCCTGCTGCCTCCTGTCGTCGCGGCCCCGGCGTTCGCGATCCGCAAACCTGCCGTCGCCGTCTTCACGCTCGCTGACTACGTCGCTGCGGAGATCATGTCGGCTGAACAGGCTGAGATCCTCCGCCGCGCCGTCGCGGACCGCCGCAACATCCTCGTTGCCGGCGGCACCTCGACCGGCAAGACCACGCTCACCAACGCGCTGCTCGCTGAGGTGTCCAAGTCCGCCGACCGCGTCGTGCTAATCGAGGACACGCGCGAGCTGCAATGCACAGCGCCCAACCTCGTGGCGATGCGCACCAAGGACGGCGTCGCCTCGCTGTCTGACCTCGTCCGCTCCTCCCTTCGCCTGCGCCCCGATCGCATTCCAATCGGCGAAGTCCGCGGCGCCGAGGCGCTGGATCTGCTGAAGGCATGGGGTACGGGCCACCCGGGCGGCATCGGCACGATCCATGCCGGCACCGCGATCGGCGCGCTGCGCCGCCTCGAACAGCTCATCCAGGAAGCCGTCGTCACCGTCCCGCGCGCGCTGATCGCCGAGACTATCGATCTCGTCGCGGTGCTCAGCGGCCGCGGCTCGACTCGTCGCCTCGCCGAACTCGCCCGCGTCGAAGGTCTTCAGCCGAACGGCGACTACCGCCTCATCCCCGCAACCCAGCCCGCCCCAGGAGATCCCGCATGATCCGCCATGCCCTGCGCACGCGCCGTCATATCGCGACCGCCGTGTCCGTCACCGTCGTCAGCATGATGCTGGCCCCGGCCGCTTACGCTTCCGGCTCCTCCATGCCGTGGGAAGCACCGCTGCAGTCGATCCTCGAATCCATCGAGGGGCCGGTCGCCAAGATCATCGCCGTGATGATCATCATCATCACCGGCCTGACACTGGCCTTCGGTGACACGTCGGGCGGAGCCCGAAAATTAATCCAGATCGTGTTCGGCCTCTCGATCGCCTTCGCCGCGTCGAGCTTCTTCCTGTCGTTCTTCTCGTTCGGCGGCGGAGCGCTCGTCTGATGGCGAGCCTGATCGACAGCGCCAGCGACGTGCCAGGCTACGCCGTCCCGGTCCATCGGGCGCTCACCGAGCACATCCTGCTCGGCGGCGCGCCGCGCTCCATCGCCATCCTCAACGGCACGCTAGCCGCGGCACTCGGCCTCGGTCTGCGCCTCTGGCTCGTCGGCCTGGGACTTTGGGTGGTTGGGCACTTCGCGGCCGTGTGGGCGGCCAAACGCGATCCGCAATTCGTCGACGTGGTGCGCCGTCACCTGCGCATCCCCGGCCATCTGAGCGCGTGAGGCCCCGATGATGAACCTCGCCGAATACCGCCGGACCTCAACCCGCCTCGCGGATTTCCTGCCCTGGGCCGCGCTCGTGGGTGAGGGCATCGTCCTCAACAAGGACGGCAGCTTCCAGCGCACCGCCCGCTTCCGTGGTCCCGATCTCGACTCCGCGGTGCCGGCCGAACTCGTCGCCGTCGCCGGCCGGCTCAACAACGCCTTCCGCCGGCTCGGCTCGGGATGGGCGATATTCGTCGAAGCGCAGCGCCATGGCGCCGGCGCCTATCCGGCGAGCCGCTTTCCCGAGGCCGCGTCGGCCCTGGTCGACGCCGAACGCAGGGCCGATTTCGAGGAAGACGCCTCGCACTTCGAGTCGAGCTACTTCCTGACCTTCGTCTATCTGCCGCCGGCCGAGGACGCCGCCCGCGCCGAGAGCTGGCTCTATGAAGGCAAGGCCGACAACGGTCTTGACCCTCATGAGGCGTTACGCGGTTTTGCTGATCGCACTGACCGTGTGCTTCAGCTCATCGAGAACTTCATGCCGGAATGCGCATGGCTCGATGACGGCGAGACGCTGACCTATCTCCATTCGACCGTCTCGACCAATCGCCATCGCGTGCGCGTGCCCGAGACGCCGATGTATCTCGACGCGCTGCTGGCCGATCAGCCGCTCACGGGCGGACTGGAGCCGCGCCTGGGCGACGCGCATCTCCGCATCCTCACCATTGTCGGTTTTCCGACCGCGACCACGCCCGGGCTGCTCGACGACCTCAACCGGCTCGCCTTTCCGTATCGCTGGTCGACGCGGGCGATCCTGCTCGACAAGACCGATGCCACGCGGTTGCTGACCAAGATCCGGCGGCAGTGGTTTTCGAAGCGCAAGTCGATCGCCGCTATTCTCAAGGAGGTGATGACCAACGAGGCTTCGGCGTTGGTCGATACCGACGCTGCAAACAAGGCGGCCGATGCCGACCTCGCGCTGCAGGAACTCGGCGCTGACTATGCCGGCCAGGCCTATGTCACCGCGACGATCACCGTCTGGGACGCCGATCCACGCATCGCGGCCGAGAAGCTACGCCTGGCGGAGAAGATCGTTCAGGGCCGCGACTTCACCGCGATGGCGGAGACGATCAACGCCGTCGACGCCTGGCTCGGTTCGCTGCCCGGCCATGTCTACGCCAACGTCCGGCAACCTCCGATCTCGACGCTCAATCTCGCCCATATGATCCCGCTGTCGGCGGTGTGGGCGGGGCCGGAACGGGACGAGCATTTCGGGCAACCCCCCTTGCTTTATGGCAGGACCGAAGGCTCGACCCCGTTCCGGTTTTCCCTTCATGTCGGCGACGTCGGCCACACGCTGGTCGTCGGGCCGACGGGCGCCGGCAAGTCTGTCCTCCTGGCGTTGATGGCGCTGCAGTTCCGGCGCTATCCCGGCTCCCAGGTCTTCGCCTTCGACTTCGGCGGCTCGATCCGCGCGGCGGCGCTCGCAATGGGCGGCGACTGGCACGATCTTGGCGGCGGCCTGACAGAAGGCGCGGCCGACAGCGTCTCGCTGCAACCGCTCGCCGGCATCCACCACGTGCCGGAACGGGCGTGGGCGGCGGATTGGATCGTCGCGATCCTGCAGCGCGAGGGCGTGACCATCGCGCCAGAGGTGAAGGAATACATCTGGACGGCGCTGACCTCGCTGGCGAGCGCGCCAGTCGGCGAGCGCACGCTGACCGGACTCGCCGTCCTCCTTCAATCGAACGATCTCAAACAGGCGCTCCGGCCCTATTGTGTCGGGGGCGCCTACGGTCGGCTGCTCGACGCCGAGACCGAGCATTTTGGCGAAGCCTTTGTGCAGGCGTTCGAGACCGAGGGCCTGATCGGCACGGACGCGGCGTCCGCCGTGCTCGCCTATCTCTTCCACCGCATCGAGGACCGCCTCGACGGCAGCCCCACGCTGCTCATCGTCGACGAAGGCTGGCTGGCGCTCGACGACGAGGGCTTCGCCGGCCAGCTCCGCGAATGGCTGAAGACGCTGCGCAAGAAGAATGCGTCCGTCGTCTTCGCCACGCAATCGCTCTCCGACATCGACAGTTCCGCTATTGCGCCGGCCATTGTCGAGAGCTGCCAGACGCGGCTGCTGTTACCGAACGAGCGCGCGATCGAGCCGCAGATCACCGCGATCTACCGCCGCTTCGGGCTCAACGATCGCCAGATCGAGATCCTCGCCCGCGCGATGCCGAAGCGCGACTACTACTGCCAATCCCGCCGCGGCAACCGGCTGTTCGAGCTCGGCCTGTCCGACGTGGCATTGGCGCTTTGCGCCGCTTCCTCGAAGACCGATCAGGCCGCGATCGAGCGTGTCATGGCGGAGCACGGCCGCGAAGGATTCCTGCCGGCCTGGCTGCGTCTGCGCGGCGTCGCCTGGGCCGCCGACCTCATCCCCAACCTCAACAACCTGGAGACCCAGCCATGATCATCCGTCGCTCACGCGCGGCGCTTCTTGCCGCGTCGATCCTTTCCATTCCCGTGGCGATGTCGCCCGTGATGGTCCAGCCGGCTTCCGCGCAATGGGTCGTCTACGACCCGACGAACTACGTGCAGAATGTTCTCTCCGCCGCTCGCGCGCTGGAGCAGATCAACAACCAGATCAGCTCGCTTCAGAACGAAGCGACGATGCTGATCAACCAGGCGCGCAATCTCGCGAGCCTGCCCTACTCCTCGCTCCAGCGGTTGCAGCAGTCCGTGCAGCGGACGCAGCAGCTCCTCGGCCAGGCGCAGCGCATCGCCTACGACGTCCAGCAGATCGACCAGGCTTTCACGTCCACCTACGGCAATGCGTCGATGTCCGCCTCCGACCAGCAGCTCGTGGCGCAGGCGCGCGAGCGCTGGCAGAACACCGTCGGCGGCCTGCAGGACGCCATGCGGGTGCAGGCCGGCGTCGTCGGCAACATCGACACCAACCGCGCCGAGATGTCGGCGCTCATCGGCCAGAGCCAGGGCGCGACCGGCGCCTTGCAGGCGTCGCAGGCCGGCAATCAGCTCCTCGCGCTCCAGGCCCAGCAGCTCGCCGATCTCACGGCCGTCGTCGCCGCGAACGGACGGGCTCAAGCGCTGACCGAAGCGGAGCGTGCGGCGGCTGCCGAGCAGGGTCGCGAGCAGCGCCGCCGCTTCCTGACGCCCGGCGTCGGCTATCAGCCCGGCAACGCCCGCATGTTCCCCAATGGCAACTAAGGCCCCTCAAGAGGATCATGTCATGGACGGCAAGCTTTTGGCGCGCCTCGGCGCCGTCGTCTTCGTCGCCGTCGCCATCACCGCGACGGCGATCGAGATGACCCGGAAAGAGGAAGAGCCGCCCGTCCAGGCGTCACGGCCAAGCGAGGACACGCCGGCCGATCCGCTGCGCCAGGCGCAGCGGCGCTGCCAATTGCTGGGTGAGGCCGCCGCGCGCGATACCGAGTGCCTGCGCACCTGGGCCGAAACCCGCGACCGCTTCCTTGGCGTTGCGCCCGCACCTGCGCCGCAGCCGAACGACGGGCGGTGATCCATGGGCGGCACCGGCGTCATCGACCAATTCCTGGAGGTCTTCACCCGCTATATCGACGGCGGCTTCGGCCTGCTCGGCGGCGAGGTGGCGTTCATCGCCACCACGCTGATCGTCATCGACGTGACATTGGCCGCCCTGTTTTGGAGCTGGGGCGCCGACGACGACATCATGGCGCGCCTGGTCAAGAAGACGCTGTTCGTCGGCGTCTTCGCCTACATCATCGGCAACTGGAACAACCTCGCGCGCATCGTGTTCGAGAGCTTCGCGGGGCTCGGCCTGAAGGCGTCGGGCACGGGGTTCACCGTCGACGATCTCATGCGCCCCGGCCGCGTCGCGCAGACCGGCCTCGACGCCGGCCGCCCGCTGCTCGATTCCATCTCCAACCTGATGGGCTGGATCGCTTTCTTCGAGAACTTCATCCAGATCGCCTGCTTGCTGTTCGCCTGGGCCCTGGTGCTGCTCGCCTTCTTCATTCTCGCCGTCCAGCTCTTCGTCACCCTGATCGAGTTCAAACTGACGACGCTTGCCGGCTTTGTGCTGATCCCCTTCGGCCTGTTCGGCAAATCCGCGTTCATGGCCGAACGCGTCCTCGGCAACGTCATCTCGAGCGGCATCAAGGTGCTGGTCCTCGCCGTCATCATCGGCATCGGCTCGACCTTGTTCTCCCAGTTCACCGCCGGCTTCGCGAACCAGACGCCGACGATCGACCAGGCGATGGCGATCGTGCTCGCCGCGCTGTCGCTGCTGGGTCTTGGAATCTTCGGTCCCGGCATCGCCAACGGCCTCGTCTCCGGTGGTCCGCAGCTTGGTGCCGGCGCCGCGGTCGGAACCGGACTCGCGGCGGGCGGCGCGCTGGTCGCGGCAGGCGCGGCAGGTGGACTGGCCCTGCGCGGCGGCGCCGCCGCTCTTTCCGGAACGGCCGCGGCCGCGCGCGGTGGCGCGGCAGTGGCCGGTGGCGCGTCGACTGCTTACAGCCTCGGCGCCGCTGGTCAGTCGGGCGCGTCCGCCGTCGGGTCTGGACTCAGTGGCGTAGCTCAAGCCGCTGGCGCGGCCGCTACCTCTCCGCTGCGGCGTGCGGCCGGCCGCGCAGCAGACAGCATGAAGTCGAGCTTCTCCGGTGGCGCCAAATCCACGTTCGCCGCCACCGGCGGCACGTCGACCATGGGCACGATCGGCGGAAGCGCGGCCGAGGCTGCGCCGCCAACGTCCGCCGACGGCCCGCCGGAATGGGCCCAGCGGATGAAGCGCTCTCAGGCCTTGAGCCACGGTGTGACGGCAGCCGCCCATGCCGTGCGCAGCGGCGACAGCCATGGCGGCGGCTCCTCCATCAACCTCTCTCAAGGCGATCGCTGATGTTCAAACGACCTTCTACTCACTACGGCAAAGCGCCGGAACCCGAGACACCTTACCAGCGCGCCGCTCAGGTCTGGGACGAGCGCATCGGCGCCGCGCGCGTCCAGGCGAAGAACTGGCGCTTCATGGCGTTCGGTTCACTGCTCCTATCCGCCAGCTTCGCGGCGGCGCTCGTCTGGCAATCGGCCCGCGGCACGATCGTCCCCTGGGTCGTTCAGGTCGACAGGCTGGGCCAAGCGCAGGCCGTCGCGCCCGCCGTCGCGGACTATCGTGCGACCGATCCGCAGATCGCCTTTCATCTCGCGCGCTTCATCGAGCAGGTCCGCTCGATTCCGTCCGACGCCATCATCGTCCGGCAGAACTGGCTGCGCGCCTACGATTTCACGACCGATCGCGGCGCGATGGCGCTCAACGACTACGCGCGCTCGAACGACCCCTTCACCAAGGTCGGCCGACAACAGATCGCTGTCGACGTCTCCAGCGTCATCCGGGCGTCGCCCGACAGTTTCCGTGTCGCCTGGGTCGAGCGCCGGTACGAGAACGGCCAGCTCGCTGAAACGACCCGTTGGACAGCCATCCTCACCATCGTCGTGCAGGTGCCCCGCAACGCCGACCGGCTGCGCGCCAACCCGCTCGGCATCTACGTCAACGCCATCAACTGGTCACGGGAGCTGGGGCAATGAGAAATCCGATTTTCCGTAAAGCCGGCAATCCGGCTTCTCGCACTTCTACATCTGCGGTTCTCCTGCTGTGCATGTCGGCGCTCGCCGGCTGCGCCACTGCGAACAGGCCGCCCGAGATCTCCTATGATGACGCGGTGCCGGCGGCCCTGAGCGCGGACCCTCCAGCTCCGGTGCGGGTTGTCGAGATACCACGCCCGCTACCTCTGCCCGGCCAATTGCAGCCCGTTGAACCGGCGCGCCGAACGCCGGAGCCGACCGACCCCACGGCGCGCGTCAACCAGGCCAATGCCGCCGCGCGCGTTCAGCCGGTCCGGGATGGCTTCATCAACGCCATGCAGGTCTATCCCTATACGGGCGGCGCGCTCTATCAGGTCTACACCGCGGTCGGCCAGATCACCGACATCGCGCTTCAGCCAGGCGAGCAACTGGTCGGCTCCGGCCCGGTCGCTGCCGGCGACACGGTTCGCTGGATTATCGGCGACACCTTGAGCGGCGCGGGCGCGACGAGCCAAGTCCACATCCTGGTGAAACCGACCCGCGCCGAGCTGATGACCAATCTCATCATCAACACCAATCTGCGCACCTATCACATGGAGCTGCGCTCCACCGAGCGCACCTATATGGCGTCGGTGTCCTGGCAATATCCGCAGGATCAGCTCATCGCGTTGCGCCGCCAGAACGCGCAGGCCGAGGCAAGCAGTCCCGTCGCCACCGGCGTCGATCTCGCCAACATCAATTTTCGCTATGCGATCGAAGGCGATCGTGCGCCGTGGCGACCGCTGCGCGCCTACGATGATGGGCGCCAGGTCTTCATCGAGTTTCCGCGCGGCATCGGTCAGGGCGAAATGCCGCCGCTGTTTGTCGTCGGCCCGGAGGGCAACACCTCCGAACTCGTGAACTACCGCGTCCGCGGCAACTACATGGTCGTCGACCGGCTGTTCGCGGCCGCCGAGCTGCGCTTCGGCGCTGGCGACCGCCAGAAGCGCGTCCGGATCGTCCGCACCGATGGGAGGCCCGCGTCGTGAGTGAGCCTGACTCCCGGAAAGAGGAAGACGACGCGCCGCTGACCGGGTCGGCCGGCGCCGCAGCCGCCCCGATGCGGCTCCGCGCCGAGGCGCCGCGCGTCACGCGGCTCTCGCGCAAGGTGCTTGCCGGCATCGGACTCGTGGCGAGCGTCGGTATCGGCGGTGCATTGATCTACGCACTCCAAACCCGCGATGGGGGCAGGCCCGCTGAAGAACTCTATTCGACCGACAACCGCTCGACCGCCGACGGTCTCGCCGGCTTGCCGCGCGACTACAGTGGTGTTCCCCAGCTCGGTCCGCCGCTTCCGGGGGATCTCGGGCGACCCATCCTGGGCGCGCAGAATCGTGGCCAGCCATTGCCGAACCAGCCCAATCCTGGCCTCAGCGCGGAGGAGCAGCGACGGCTTCAGGAGATCGAAACCGCCCGCGTCAGCAGGCTTTTCAGCGGCACTGAGAACCGGGTCACGGCCTCGACGAGTTCCGGCGCGGCGACGATCGCGCCGCCGCTGGCGCCGGACCTCACCGGCCTCGGCCTCGCGCCGCAACCTGCCACCCCATCCGCCCAGGACCGCCAGCTCGCCTTCCTCAACGCGGCCGCCGATCGGCGCACTGTCACGCCTGATCGTGTCGCCGCACCGACGTCGCCGTACATCCTTCAGGCAGGCGCCGTGATCGCGGCGGCGCTCATCACCGGCATCCACTCGGATCTCCCCGGCCAGATCACCGCGCAGGTGACGGAGAACATCTACGACAGCCCGACAGGCCGCATTCTTCTGGTGCCCCAAGGCACACGCGTGATAGGCCAGTACAATAACAGCGTTCAGTTCGGCCAAAGCCGGGTGCTCCTGGTCTGGAACCGGCTGATCTTCCCGAATGGCCGCTCGATCGTCCTCGAACGTCAGCCCGGCGCCGATCCGGAAGGCTATGCGGGCCTTCAGGACGGCGTCGACTATCACTGGTGGGATCTGGCCAAGGCGGCGGGGCTGTCCACGTTGCTGAGCATCGGCGCCGAACTCGCCACCAATGACGACGACCGCCTGATCCAGGCGATCCGCAACGGCGGGCAAGACACCATCAACGATGCCGGTCAGCAGATCGTTCGCCGCCAGCTCAACATCGCGCCGACACTCACGATACGGCCGGGCTTCCCGGTTCGCGTCATCGTCACGCGCGACCTGGTCCTCGAACCCTACGGAGGCTGAGCGATGGGCAAGCTAAAGCTTGGACCGCTTGAAGACGACAAGCCGGTCAAGATCTCGGTGGAGCTACCCGCCGCCCTTCACCGCGATCTTCTCGCGTATGCGGAGCTCCTTGGCCGCGAAAGCGGGCAAGTCGTCGAGCCCGCCAAGCTGGTCGCACCGATGATCGCCCGCTTCATGGCGACGGATCGGGGGTTCGCGAAGATGCGCCACGCGGGCCGTTCCCGTTCGCTATCGGCGGGCAGCGTTCCTCCAAAAGGCGAATGAAATTCCGAAGCGCGGGGTTGTCGTTGCCGTCCCGCCAATAGGCGCGATACCCAATCCGGGTCGAGCCGTTGCCGTCACGGGCTTCGCGATAGACGACGCCGGCATAGCTAGCGCCCATGCATGCTTCGCACATGAGGCTGACGCCGCGACCGGCGCCAACTAGACTCTTGATATTCTCCGGACTCACATCGTGCCGGACGACATCAGGCCGGTCGCCGGGCGAGGAGAGCTTGGCCACGAGGATGTCTTGGATCTCCGGACCTGGATCGCGCTCGCTCAGCAGGAACCGTTCGCGCTTCAGGTCAGTCCAGTAGATGATCTCGTTCGCGGCAAGCGGATGATCCTCGGGCAAGGCGACGATGATGCGCTCGCTCCACAAGACCATCGAGCGATTGCAATCTGAAGCCGGCTCACCCGTGACGACGGCGATGTCAATGGTGCCGTTCTGAATTCCATCGAACAAGCGCGAGCGCGACCCTTCGACCGTGCTGATCTCGACCTGAGGAAAGCGTCGGCCATACTCGACGAGACTTGCCCTGAGATTACCGGCCGACAGCGACGTATAGAAGCCGATTGTCAAGTGCCCGGCCTCGCCGCGGCCGACCGCCTTGGCTCCGTCGACGACAATCTGCAACTCATCGAAAATCCGCCGAACGCCATTGACAAAGTCGCGGCCTGCTGGCGTGGGCGTCACACCGCCATTCGTTCGTTCAAACAACGCGATCCCGAGTTGCTCCTCCAGATCTCTGACTCGCCGGCTTAGATTAGACTGTTTGAGTCCGAGCGCTACGGCTGCCTTGCGGAAACTGCCATATCGCTCCGCCGCATCTGCGTAACTTAGGTGCCGGAGTTCTATTCGAAGTCGCTGCACGCGCGGCTAACCGTGAATCCGCTCGCGCACGAGCACCGCCTTCATCGGCCCCGACGCCAGCACTTCCGGCGTGTCGTCAAACGCCGCAATCTCGATTGTAACGAGCGACGCATCCAAACGCCTGGCGCCGAGATAGGCCACCGCCCATTCCATGTTGGGACGACCCTGACCACGCCCGGTGTAGAAGTGGATGCCGATGCGCACGTCGAGATCGCAGGTAGTCGTTGCGATCGGCCGAATGGAAGGCGATGACACGCTCACGACATGATGATTCTCAACCCTCGGCCGAGGGCGCTTTGTATCCGCGAAAATCTTCCCTGAGTTTCGTCTTGAGAAGTTTGCCGGTGGCGGTGTGGGGCAAACTATCGACGAAGACGACATCATCCGGAATCCACCACTTGGCAACCTTCCCCTCGAACGATTTCAGCAACGCCTCCCACGTCACCGTCGAACCAGGTCGTCTCACAACGACGAGCAGCGGTCGCTCGTCCCATTGGGGATGGACGATGCCAATCACCGCCGCCTCTTGGACAGCAGGATGGCCCATCGCGACATTCTCCAAGTCGATCGAGCTGATCCACTCGCCGCCCGATTTGATCACGTCCTTGGACCGGTCGGTGATCGTCATATAGCCGTGCGGATTGAGTGTGCAGACGTCCCCGGTGTGCAACCATCCATCGCTGGTGAACGCCGAGCCGCCCTCGTCCCGGAAGTATGACTTGGCGATCCACGGACCGCGCACCAGCAGGTTTCCGAACGCCACGCCGTCCTTGGGCAACTCGCGACCGGCGTCATCGACGATCTTCAACCTGACGCCGAAGATCGGTCGACCCTGCTTGGCGATAAGGTCGTATTGCGCCTCCGCTGGCAGATCGCGCTCGCCGCGCCGCATCGAGGTGATCGTGCCCAGCGGGCTCATCTCCGTCATGCCCCAGCCCTGCAAGACCCGCACCCCATGCGCCTTGTCAAAGCGTTCGATCATGGCGCGCGGCGGCGCCGAGCCGCCGATCAGCGTACGCTGCAATTTGTCCAGGCGTCGGCCATTGGCTTCGCAAAAGCGCAACAGTTCGAGCCAAATCGTGGGCACGCCGGCGGCGGCGGTGACGGCTTCGCTGTCGAACAATTCGAACAGACTGGCGCCGTCCATCTTGAAGCCTGGGAACACAAGCTTGGCGCCGACCATCGGGGCTGCATATGGGATGCCCCAGGCATTGGCGTGGAACATCGGCACGACCGGGAGGATCGCGTCGTCAGGCGTAAGGCCGAGGGCATTGGCGCCGTTGATGGCATAGGCATGGAGGATGGTTGAACGATGGCTGTAAAGCACGCCCTTCGGGTTACCTGTGGTACCGGAGGTGTAGCAGAGCGACGCGGCGGTGTTCTCATCCAAATCCGGCCAGTCGAAAACGTCGTCCTGCGCGGCGACAAGATCCTCGTAACACAGCAGATTGGGCAGGTTGCTCTCGGTCGGCATATGCGCGGGATCGGTCATCACGATGACCCCCCGCACGCCGGCGAGATTCTCCTCGAGTCCTTCAAGAATGGCGAGCACGTTCAGGTCGGCGAAGATGAACCGATCGTCGGCATGGTTGATAATATAGGCGATCTGCTCCGGGAACAGGCGCGGATTGATCGTGTGGCAGATGGCGCCGCTCCCGGAGACCGCGAAGTAGATCTCGAAATGGCGATAGCCGTTCCACGCCAGGGTGCCGATCCGGTCGCCCGGCGCGACGCCCAGCGCCTCAAGCGCTTTGGCGAGCTGACGTGAGCGCCGGGCAGCGTCGGCATAGGTATGACGGTGGATCGGACCTTCGACCGACCGAGACACGATCTCGTTGTCGCCATGATATTCAGCCGCATGCTCGATAAGCTGTGAGATCAGCAACGGGCGGTCCATCATCAGACCCAACATTCGGATTCCCTCTTGATATTCAATTCCTCCGTTAAGAAGCGCCCGATTGAACCTAAAACCGGTAAGTCACTCCGACGTTCGCCAGGATCGGGTCGATGTCCAAACTCGTCCGGACAGGCGCTCCACCCAGCGAACCGGTAGCGTGCGTGGAGAAGGGAACGTATCGAACGTCAGCGTTCAGCATCCATGCTGCGTCAAGCTCGTACCGAACACCCACCTGAGCCGCGGGCGCCCAACTGTCGTCGATGCTGAAATTAGCCAGAGCCCTGTCACGCTCATTCAGAAAGACGATCCGGCCGACGCCAACCCCCAGATAGGGATGAACCTTGCCAAGATTGTTGAAATGGTACTGGGCCGACAAGATGACTGGTCCATAGTTGACTTTGGCGAGTGTTCCGAGCGGCTCAAGTGAACCGGCGCCGTCAATTTCCGCGGTCGCCGGTACGCCGAGAAACAAATCCGCGGCAATATTCGGCGTGAAGAAATATCCGATATCAACGGTCGCCGACGTGGCGTCCCCGATCCTCACATTCGAGCCGGGGACAGGCCCCCCCGCCAAGGTGATGTCGGGCGCATCCTCATCCACGAAGACCCGGGTTGCATTCAGGCTTACGGCCCACCGCTTAAATTCTTCCGAATCCTGCGCCCACGCAGCCTGAGGCGAGAAGGCGCTCAGGACGGCGAGCGCGGCGGCGAACTGCGAAAGCCTCGCAGACATATCTTTGCCAGTCTGACTCATGGAACTGTCCTCCCTACGGTGCGCCGCCACTATTCGCTGGATCGGCATTGGTTGATGGTCTGCGGTGCTCCGATGTCTGGAGCCGCGCTATCCGGCGCGGCTTCAGTTCGTCTCGTTTTCTGCGACGTGGAGTGCACCCCTCTCCCATTGGCGCTCGAAGCGAGTTTCGTTTTCCCAAGAATGAGCTCGGCGGCTCTTTCCGCAATCATCATCGTCGGGGCGTTGGTGTTTCCGGCGACCAGCGTCGGCATGACCGAGGCGTCGACGACGCGAAGGCCTTGCACGCCACGTACGCGGAGTGACGGATCGACGACGGACTGGGGGTCTCGTCCCATCCGGCATGTTCCCACGGGATGATAGATCGTTTCCGCCCGCCGACGGATGTCCGCTACGATGTCCGCGTCGGTCTGGACCGACGACCCTGGGACCAGTTCGGTTTTCGAAAACGCCGCCATCGACGGCGCCGACAGAATTTGCCGGCCGATCTTCACCGCCGAGACCATGGTCTCAATGTCTTCCGGCGCAGAGAGGTAGCCTGGATCGATCAGCGGATCGTCAAGCGGGTTCGGGCTTTTGAGCCCGATGCGACCCCGGCTCTTGGGCAGAAGATCGCAGACATGCAAGGTATAGCCATAGCCGAGCGCGACTTCTCGCCCATGGTCTTTCAACAGGGTGGGGAGAAAATGAAACTGCAGATTCGGCCGACTCTGCGAAGGCGAGCTTTTGACGAAGCCGCCAGCCTCGGCGACGTTGCTCGTCAAGAAGCCCTTTCGAAGGAGGGCGTAGGACAACGCTCCCGCCAGCGCTCGCGGGATGAACGATGGTGCGATGCCGATCGGAGTACGGTCGTTCGCCTCATGCATGATCGTGATGTCGAGGTGATCCTGCAGATTTTTTCCGACTGCCGGAAGGTCCACAACCACCGGAATACCAAGCGCGTTCAGCTCGGCGGCGCCGCCGATGCCGGAAAGCAGCAGTAGCTGCGGTGAATTGACGGCGCCGCCCGAAAGAATGACCTCGCCCCTGGTGCGCACATCGACCAGCTTGCCGCCCACGGCATAGGTCACGCCGACCGCTTTGCGGCCCTCCAGAATGATCCGGGTCGCCCGCGCGCCCGTAACGATCCGCAGATTGGGCCGGCCTTTGGCCTTTGAAAGGAAGGCGCGCGCGGAACTCCAGCGCCGCCCTTTGTGTTGCGTGACCTGGTAGAGTCCCACGCCTTCCTGGGATTTGCCGTTGAAATCCTCGGCAAGCGGAAACTGGACCTCCTGGCCGGCTGCGACAAAAGCGTTGCTGAGAGGGTTTAGGGTTCGCAAGTCGCTGACGTGAAGCTCGCCATCGCCGCCATGAAACGCGTTGGTCCCAAATCTCTCGTTGGACTCCATCGCCTTGAACAGCGGGAGCACATTCTCATAGGACCAGATCGGATCGGCCGCCTCACCCCAGGCGTCATAGTCGTCGCGGTGCCCGCGAATATAGACCATCGCATTGATCGAGCTCGATCCGCCAAGGGTCTTGCCGCGCGGCCAAAACAGCCGTCGACCGTCAAGATTGGCCTGAGGCTGAGTCTCGAAGGCCCAGTTGAGCGTCTTGCTCTTGGAGAGAAGCGCTATCCCGATGGGCATGTGGATCAACAGGCTTCGGTCGGGCGGGCCCGCCTCAAGCAGACAGACCCGTGTCCTGGGATTGGCCGACAAACGCTCCGCCAACAAGCATCCAGCGGACCCGGCTCCAACGATAATATAGTCATAGTCAAACATCTAAGTCTCCGGGCTGTGGCTACCGCCGCCGCAATATTGTTTATGGGTTCAACCCAAAATGCGGACGGCTAGATTGATCAGCTTCTTTACGGCCGGCGTATAGGGCGGGAAGAGAAGGCGCAGGACGGAGAACTTGTCTCTCAGAATGGCGCGTTCATGGGAGAAAGCTTTGAATCCGTAGAAACCGTGCGCACTGCCGATTCCGCTGTTGTTCACGCCACCAAAAGGGAGATTCGGGTGAAGAAAATGAACGACATTGTGGTTGACGCAGACTCCGCCGGAGCTCGTTAGCTTTACAATATTCTCAGAAAACTCCCGTGTTCTGCTGAACACATAAATCGCCAGTGGCTTCGGCCCCGAATTTATCGTCTCAATGACACTGCTGACGTCGTCGAACTCGATGATCGGCAAAACCGGGCCGAAAATTTCCTCCCGGGAAATCGCCATCTGCGGCGTCGTCTCCCCGATGAGTGTCGGCGAAATGTATTTTTGGGTTGGATCTCGTACCCCGCCTTCAAGGATCGTGGCGCCGCGCGCTGAAGCGTCGTCGATCAGGGCGCAAATGCGTTCGAAGTGCCGCGGGTTTACGATCCGGCAGTAGTCGGCGCCGTTTTTCTGCTGGCTGTCGGATTGTCCGTAAACCCGTCCGATCTCGCGCCGAAGCGCGTCGACCAGAGCCCGCGCCTGGTTGCGCGCGACATAGATGTGGTCGGGGGCGATGCAGGTCTGACCGTTGTTCGCGAACTTGCCCCAGACAATTTTGCGGGCCGCGTCTTCAATATTCGCTGTCGAATCGACAATGGTCGGCGACTTGCCGCCAAGCTCAAGCGTCACGGAGGTCAAATGCTTGGCGGCGGCCGCCATCACGATCTTGCCGACCTGGGGACTGCCGGTGAAGAAGATGTGGTCGAAGGGCAGATCCAGAAGCGCCTGTGAAACCGCCGCGTCGCCTTCACATACGGCGACAAGCTCCTCTGGGAAGGTCTCCTCGACAATCTCTCTGATGACGGCGGACGTCGCCGGCGTCAGTTCGGACGGTTTGAGGATGGCGGTGTTTCCGGCTGCCAAGGCCGACACCAGCGGGCCGAAGCTGAGATTGACCGGATAGTTCCAGGGGGAAATTATCAGGCAGACGCCCTTGGCCTGGTAGCGGACCTCGGCGGCGGTGCCGAACATCCCCAGCGAGGCGTGAACCCGGTGCGGCCTCAGCCAGGATCGGAGGTGTCGCCGAGCGTGGGATATTTCCTGGTAGACCGGGAAGAGTTCGGTCAGCCGCACCTCGGATTCGGGCTTCCTGAAATCCGCATAGAGAGCCCCGATGATGTCGTTCTCCCGGCGTTTCATCGTCGTCTTCAGTCGCGACAGCATGGCCAGCCGTGCCTTCAACGTGAATTTCGCCCTGTTCTGGACGGCCGATCGGCGCTGCAATGCGAACAGGGACTCAATCGAATCCCCGACGCCGGGATGAACCGGCGCCGGGCCGATGACTGCACGAACGCTCATTCGGCCCTCCCCAAGGAATTCGCCAGATTGCCGAGCCGGAAGACGGTCGCCCGCTCGAATGGATCACCCATAAAGTTCATACGCTTCCTTGGTCGCGCCACAGTCCGGGCAGTACCAGTCGGCGGGGACATCCGCCCAACGGGTGCCGGGCGGCACGCCCGTGTCGGGATCACCGAGCGCCTCGTCGTAGATGTGGCCGCAGGTCACGCAATGCCATTTCGCGAACGGCCCGGTTTCCACGGCGGACTCCGACGGCTCCAGCCCTTGGCCGCCCCTGGTCATCGTTCGGCTCTGACGCTAGAGCTGTCCGCCGCCTTTTCCCCGACCTCGCCCGGGCCCAAGGGAATGAAATCGGGTTTGTCGCGCACCGCACAGTCGGGGCAGGCCCAATCTTCGGGAATTTGCGCCCATGACGTATTGGGCGGGAAGCCTTCATGGGACTCGCCCTTTTCTTCATCGTAGACGTAGCTGCAATCGGGACATTGATATCGCGCCATGACGCCGCTTTCCTTCATAGACGTGTGTTGTGAAAATGCCCCGAAAGGGCGGTCGCCGACGATGACGCCATCGCCCTTGTTCCTGGGCTGGAGACCATCGCCGCCAAGCCTAGGCGGTTCTCCGGGGAGGCACGCACGCCTCCCCGGATCGCCAACTCAGGCCAACGGTTACTCGGCTGCAATCCGAGCGGATTGGCGCGATGCACCAAACTTGCGGATGATCTGTTTCCTGCGCGCACGATCGATCTGGATCTTGCCGAGATCGCCGCCGGCCCACTCCACGACGCGGCGGTCCATCACAGACCGGAACACGGGCGGGATCATCGCCATGAAGAACATGCCGGGATAGCCCGTGGGCAACTCGGGCAGGTCTTTGAAGTCCCGAAGCGATTGATAGCTGCGGGTCGGGTGGGCGTGGTGATCGGAGTGCCTTTGAAGATGGAACAGAATCAGATTCGAGGCGATGTGATTGCTGTTCCAGGAATGCCGCGGCTGGGCGCGCTCATAGCGTCCGTCCGCCATCTTCTCGCGCAGCAGTCCATAATGCTCGATATAGTTGGCGCTGGTGAGCTGCCACCATCCGAATGCGATCTGGATGGGCAGGAAGACGAGCAGCTTCGGATCGGGCCCGAGCACGAGGATCAGCGTCGTGTAGATCACCACGCTGAGCAGCAGCGGCGGGATGATCTCGTTGCTGAGGCTCCATTCGCTCTTGCCGACGCGCTCCAGCCGCACCTTTTCCAGATTCCAAGCGCGCCGGAACGCGCCCGGAATCTCGCGCAGCGAGAATTTGTAGATGCTCTCGCCCATCCGCGACGTGGCTGGATCCTCGGGGGTCGCGACGTCGCGATGGTGCCCCTTATTGTGCTCGATGAAGAAGTGACCATAGCCGACCACGGCCAGAACGACCTTGGCCATCCAGCGGTCGAAGGCTTCCTTCTTGTGGCCAAGTTCGTGCCCAGTGTTCAGGGCCAGACCGTTGACGATGCCCAGGGACAAGGCGAGCACGATAACTTCCCACCAAGCCATCGGCTGGGTCGCCACCCACCATGCCGAGACGATCAGCGAGGCATAATGCACGGGGACGGTAAGATAGGTGAGAATTCGATAGTATCGGTCCGCCTCGAGACGCGCCACCGCCGCTTCCGGAGGATTATTCGGATCGTTTCCGAACAAGACGTCCAGGGCCGGAATAACGCCATACCAGACCACCAGCGTGAAGGCGTAAAAGACGCCCCATCCTGTCAAACTGACAAGGTAAAGGCCGATCAATGGCGCTGCCGGCCAGACGACCGACAACATCCATAGATAGCGTTTTCTATCCACATAGCGATCTGGCGTGTCGTCAGTGGACAAATTTCTCGCGATAGTGCTCATCTGGCGTCACCTCTCCCAAGGAAGACACATTCACTGTGTTCTAGAATCCGGTCTTTTTGACCGTCGCCATTTATCTCGATCCCTCGAGGTCACGGAACAACCCCACTAAAGTGTGGTTTTGAACCCACCTCGAGCCCCCTATCGGGAGCAGGCTCGCAGTCGCGGCTGGTGTCTGGAAGTCCACACAACTGCGCTCGGTTTTGGAGAAGGGCTTCTATGAACCGATCAGACCCACATGTATTGATCCTTGGCGCGGGCCACGCCGGGGGAACGGCCGCCGCCCTGCTTCGCCAGTATGGATTTGAGGGATCCATAACCCTTGTGGGCGAGGAGCCCATCGCGCCCTATCATCGCCCGCCCCTGTCCAAGGCTTGGCTCAGGGACGGCCCCGGCGCCGTGTCGCTTCCCTTGAAGCCGGCGGAGTTCTACGCCGGGCATGGCATCGACTTCCGGCCGGGTGTTCGCGCGGAAAAGCTGGCGCGCCGGGCCAAGGCGGTGACACTCTCGACGGGCGAAGTTCTGACCTACGACTGCCTGATCATCGCCACGGGCGCGCGGCCGATCAAACTGCCGGTAGCAGGATCGGATCTGGCCGGGGTGCTGGAGTTGCGGACGGTTGCCGACGCCGAACGGCTGAGGGCGGTCATACGGTCCGGCCAGCGCTTGGCCGTTATCGGCGGTGGCTATATCGGTCTGGAAGTCGCCGCGTCCGCGCGCGCGCTCGGCGCGGAGGTGGTGGTGATCGAGCGCGAAACGCGGCTGCTCGCCCGGGTCGCCCGCCCGGAGCTTTCCGCCTTCTTCCTCGACTATCACAGGAAGCGGGGCGTCAGTTTCGAACTGGGAGCGACGGTGTCGGGGTTCGAGGGACGGGATGGACGCGTGAGTGGCGTCAACCTCGACGACGGCCGCACGATCGCCTGCGCCGCCGCCTTGATCGGCGTCGGCGCCACGCCCAATGACGAGATTGCGCGGGACGCGGGGTTGGACACGGCCCGTGGCGTAATCGTCGATCTGGAAGCCCGCACCGCAGATCCGGCCATCTTCGCCATTGGCGACGTGACCCGCCGACCGATGCCTATTTACGACCGCATGTTTCGCATGGAGAGCGTGCCCAACGCGCTCGAACAGGCGAAACAGGCCGCCTGCGCCATCGTCGGCCGTCCCCCACCACCTGGCGAGGCGCCATGGCAGTGGTCCGACCAGTATGACCTGAAACTGCAGATCGCCGGCCACGCCTTCGACGTCGACCGCGTCTTTCTCCGCGGCGATCCCGCCATCGCCAGGTTCGCCGTCTTCCATTTGAAGGGCGATCAAGTCCAATGCGTGGAGGCGATCAACTCGCCGCAGGACTTCATAATCGGCAAGCAACTCATCGCCAGTCGCAAGACGGTTGACATCGGCAAGCTGGGCGACCCGACCGTCGACCTGAAGGAGATCGCGGCCTAACTAACAGCCGGAGACCGAAATTTGGCGATCATGGGCGCTGTCCTCGGACGCCGACGAGCGGCGAGAGACGGCCTGCGGTCGGCCAGTCCAGCCGACGCCAAAGCCCCCACTAAAGAGTGGTTCTGGTTTGCGCGCGGGCGGCCTGCTGCTATAGTTCCGCCCCGATGGCGCATGTCAAAGCTACGAAAGTGAAAGGCATTCGAGCGGATGAGCCTGGGTCAACTCATCCGCGCAGATCTGAAATGCGGCCTCCGGAGACCGACCGTCGACAAAGCGCACAACCGCTCGCAGGCTCCGTCAATGAGCGTGTGGCCTCGCTGGCCTCCGGATGCCTTTCGCGTCCTCGCCTCTTCATCGCCGATCAGGCGGCACGCTGCTATCTCCTTCGCGCGCCTCAGGGTTACGGGAAAAGTATCGCGATGGCCCAGTACTGGGCTGATCATCAGGAAGCCTGCGCTGCAGCGGCATGGGTTTCCATCAAGGAATGCCGACGCGATCTGCAGCTGCTCGCGGAACGCATCTGCGCGCAGCTCTCCGCAACCCGCGAGGCCGGCGGCGGCGGCACATCGCCTACACCGCCGAGGGAAAGGCCTCGCAGCCTCTATGAACTCGCCGACTGGCTCCGGGACACCAAGGATCGACTAGGATCAAAGGTTCTCATCTGTTTCGACGATCTCGAGTTTGATCTGCATTCGATAGACCAGATCGAGGATTTTATGCTGGCGGCGCCAGCCGAAGTGAAATTCATCGCGGCGACCTCGTCAGACACCGGCTTTGCGCGAATGAAAGCCCGACAAGAAATCCAGGAGTTAAGGAGTGATGCGCTTGCCTTCACACTCCAGGAAGCAAAAGCAGCCACCTGCGGCCGGGAAAGGCCAGTAGTCTCAGAAGCTGAAATTCATTCGCTTTGGAAGCGCACCAAAGGCTGGCCCGAAGTCTTTTGCCTTTTGATGCAAGCGGCATCAGAAAGCCGATCCTCGCCCGACCGCCTTATAGCCGACCGCGTCACAGGCAGAGACATTGATCTGGATAAATATTTCCGGAGCACGATACTGAACCCGCTCGCCGATGACGTTCTGGAATTTTGTGTTTGCGCATCAATTCTTGGATTGATATCCGCAGACTATTTCAACCATGTGTTCCGCAGGAACGATGGGGCTTACTATATCGACAAACTTTCCGCCGAGCAGATGGTTTTGCGAGCGGTGGACCGATCTCAGACGGCGTATGAATTCCACCCGTTGCTTCGCGAATTTTTCGAGCACAGATTCTCGGTAGAGTATCGCGGCTCGAAGCTAAACCTGCTCGCCCGCGCCGCCCAGTGGCAAAGACAAAGCAACAACAGTCGCGAAAGCATCAGCCTTTTCTTACGCGCGGGTGAGAACGAATCGGCTGCTGATGTCGGATCTGAAAACATGATGGATATTGCGCTGCGGCAAGGCGAGATAGATCAAATCCAATCATGGCAAGAAAGTTTTTCCGCTGCTGTCGTTTCTGGCGCTCCAACAATCGCTCTTGGCCTGGCCTGGGCCCAGATTTTCAGCCACGACCACAAGCGCGCGGCAGGCCTGTTGGCCGATTTGCGCGCCATTGACCTTGGCGCTCTTGATCAACAGACACGCCGACAAATGGAGTGTTGGTGCGACCTCATTGCCGCCATTGGCGAGGCGACCGGCGACAATCTGACAGAAAGTCGGCGTCAGTGTGAAGCTTGGATGAAGCTCTATGAAGAGGCGGATCTCGTCTGCAAAGGCGCCATCCTGACATGTCTTTGCTTCATCGCGGCCAGTGAACACCGGTTTGATGATCAAAGGAGGGTGTGGATTGAAGCATCTTCGGTTAACAACATCGCCGATCACCGCTACGCGCTGGGCTGGCTTCACAGTGCCATGATCTTCGCCGAGCTTGCCAAAGGCGACATGCACGCAGGTGCTGAACTACTACGGAAGGCGCGTAAAGACGATAATGCTCAGATCAACACCACCCCATTCTCTGTAAACCTCCTGAACACGCTGGAACTCGAACTTCGCTACGAAGCAAACCAACTGGACGGCCTAGAAACACGCATCGACGAAATTCTCGATTTTGCGCGACAGCATGGCATTGTCGATTTTACATTCTCGGCTTATCGCACCGCCGCAGCAATTGCCCGACGGAATGGCAATCCAGAAGGCGCTGTCGAGCTCCTTCAAGAGATGCGCGTGATAGCGGGGAAATTCGGCTTCTTGCGGCTTGATGCACTCGCGCGATTGACGCTCGCGGATCTGTTCATTGTAGAGAGCGCGGAAGAGGCGATCGCCATTTTGCCGAACCGCAGCGACCCTATCTTTCTCACATCTCATGGTCCCTATCTCCGCGCGCGACAATCGTTGACGGAGGCTCGTATTGCGGCTCGACAGGGGAAGTTTCACCTTTCCAACCGCCTTGCGAACGTTGCTATAGACCATGCGCGCCGATCAGACCTGGGCAGGCTGGAGGTTGCGGCGCTACTCTGCACCGCCGTTGCTGGGGCGGGGACAGGAAGAGCCGCCCTCTCTGAACAACGCGTAGCCGACGCGATTGATATCGCTTCCCGACTTGGGTGTTATCGCACACTCCTCGATGAGCGGTGGCATCTGCAGGCACTTGGATCCATCTCGACGCCGCTGTTGAACCTCATTCCGAGCCAGGAGGAATTGGGGCGTCGAGAACCTGCGCCGGGCGACCATCGCGTACGCGCGCCGAGCAGCGAGGCTTCCGTTGTGCTCACGAGAAAAGAACTGGCAATGCTTCACCGGATAAGAGAAGGACTCTCTAATCGTGATATCTCGATGAAGCATCGAATAAGTGAAGACACTGTGAAATGGCACATTCGCCATATATTTTCGAAACTGAAAGTCAAGAACAGGGTTCAAGCGCTTCTAGAGGCAGAGCGAATCGGTATTCTACGATGAACCAAATATCATTGTATATGATCATTGCGACCAATAGGCTTTATCGTTGGACGCTCACCGCGCCAGATCACTGCTAGGCGCGCGAGCTCAGCTCGTGGGCATGCGGACTCGCCTCAGCAACATGATCCGTGGGGTGCTGAAGACCTTTGGAATGCTGCCCGGCAGCGGACGAGGCCAGCGGTTCGATCGCCAGGTCGACACTCTGATCGAGGGCGAGCCGCAGGTCGCCATGATCGTGCGGCCGCTGCTGGAGACGTGGCGACACCTCGACCAGCAAATTCCTTGTTTCGACAGAGCCGTGCAGCGCCAGGTTCGAGCTGATGCGACGTGCCGGCTGCTCATGACCGTGCCGGGGATCGGCGCACTCTCGTCGCTGGCTTATGTTAGCATCGTCGAAGATCCGGAGCGCTTCAGCCGCTCGCGCGCCGTCGGCGCCCACCTGGGCCTTACGCCACGTCGCTACCAGTCCGGCGAGATCGACCGCAGTGGGCGCATCTCGAGGTGTGGTGACGGGCTGGCCCGCACCTTGATGTACGAGGCGGCTATCGTGATCCTGCACCGGGTCAAGCGGGCGTCTCATCTCAAGGATTGGGCGGTCGCGATCACGCAGCGCGCCGGCCCGGGGAAGGCGCGGGTGGCCCTGGCGCGAAAGCACTCGGTCATCCTACACAGTGTCTGGCGATCAGGAGAAGCTGATCCCGCCGCAGTACGTGAAGCCCTACGTGAAGCGGGGCAAGAACGATGCGGCCGACGCCGAGGCGCTTTGCGAGGCCGTGACCAGGCCGACCATGCGGTTCGTGCCGGTTAAATCGCGGGACCGCCAGGCCGCCTGCATGCTCATGACCGTGCGCGAGCGGCTTGTCAGCGTGAAGTCGCAGCTCTCGAACGCCTTCCGAAGCTACGCCGCGGAGTTCGGCATCATCGTAAGCGCGGCTTTGGCCCCACCTTCCCAGGGCTGATCTGATCGCGGAGTCTCCCGGCCGACGTGTCGAGGTGGCTTGGTGTGCTGATGATGCCTGGTGATGATGTGCTGATGATGCCTGCGGCGCG
>JBMOOF010000016.1:0-20802 GCA_049323695.1 Pseudomonadota bacterium | reverse complement strand
GCGGACGGGCGCCGATCGCCCGGGTCCTGGCGGCCGTGTCGCTGCTGGCCGCCGTCGCCCTGGCCGTCGGCGTGGCCAAGGCGCCCCCGCGCGCCGCGCCGGCCGCCGCCATCGGCGCGGCGCTGCGCTACGAGTCCTGGTCGCCGGAACGGCTCGCCGCCCTGCGCGCCGAGGGCCGGCCGGTGTTCGTCAACTTCACCGCCGCCTGGTGCGTGACCTGCCAGGTCAACGATCAGGTCGCCCTGTCGACCAGGCCCGTGGCCGACGCCTTCGCGAGGGCCGACGCGGTCTACCTCAAGGCCGACTGGACGAACCGCGACCCGGCCATCGCCGCGGCCCTGGCCGAGCATGGCCGCGTGGGGGTGCCGCTGTACCTCGTCTACGGCGCGGACGGGGCCGACGCCGTCGTCCTGCCGCAGCTGTTGACCGAGGGACTGGTCATCGAGGCCATCGAGACGGCCGCCCGCCGCTGACCACCCCGAGGCGCGATCCGGGATTCGGTGCGGCCGATCAGAAGCCGTCAGGCGTCGGCGCCGGACGTCACGGTCGGCGGTGTGACGATCACCTCGACATTGTCGCGCAGCAGCCAGAACATCTCTTTCAGCGCCTGGTCGCGGGCCCGCCGGTCGGCGGCGGTCTCGACCTCCTTCAGGCGCGCCGGCAGATCCTGGGCGATGCCGCGCAGGATGCATTTGAGATCGCCGTCGGTTCCCCGCTCCGCCAGCAGGCGGTGCGCCTGCATGTCGAGCCGGGCGAGGACCTCGACCTCGCCCCGGAAGTCGGCGTAGCCGGGCAGGGGACCTTCGACGCCCTTCCAGACGTCGACCCGGGCCTTGAGCGCGTCCGCGCGCTTGACGATGTCGGCGAACAGCGGCTCGCGGGCCAGCGGCGGCGCCTCCGCCGCGACCGCGGGTGCCGGAACGGCGGCCCCGGGTTCCGACGAGGCGAGGAAGAGGACGGCGGCGAACGCGACGGCGTCACAGGACATGGCGGCGTACCTGATGCGGGCGGAGTCGTCCTCTGGTAAGCCCGGCATGGTAAACGGGGTCTTGCCGCCCCCCGTCCAGGAGACCCGATGACCGACCTCGCCGCCGCCTGGACCGCCTTCGAGGCCGCCGCCCGCCAGGATGCCGGGACCCGCATCCTCGATCATTTCGCGGCCGAGCCCGACCGGCTGGACCGCATGGTGGTCGAGGCCTGCGGGCTGCGGATCGACCTCGCCAAGCAGCCCTGGAGCCGGCGGGGATTCGAGGCCGCCCTGGCGCTGGGCCGCGCCGCCGGGGTCGAGGCCGCCCGCGAGCGGCTGTTCGCCGGCGAGGCGGTCAATGTCACCGAGGGGCGGGCCGCCCTGCACATGGCCCTGCGCGCGCCCGACGGCGCCGACTTCAGGGCGGCCGGGCGGCCCGTCTCCCGCGATGTCGAGGCCGTCCGCGGCCGCATGCGCGCCTTCGCCGAGGCGGTGCGCGCGGGCGAGGTCCGCGGGGCGACCGGTCGGCCGTTCCGGACCGTGGTGCACATCGGCATCGGCGGCTCGGACCTCGGTCCGCGCCTGCTGTGGCGGGCGCTGAAGCCGCTGGAGCCGGCGATCGACCTGCGGTTCGTCGGCAACGTCGATCCGGCCGACGTGGCCCAGGCGCTGGCGGGCCTCGACGCGGCGGAGACCCTGGTCGTCGTCGTCTCCAAGACCTTCACCACCCAGGAGACCATGGCCAACGCCGGGGCGGCGCGAAGCTGGCTGCGCGCGGCGCTGGGCGACGCCGGCGACGGCCACCTGGTCGCCGCCTCCACCAACCTGAAGGCCTGCGCCGGCTTCGGCATCCCCGAGGACCGGGTGTTCGGCTTCGAGGACTGGGTCGGGGGACGCTATTCGGTGTTGTCGGCGGTGGGCCTGTCCTGCGCCGTGGCCCTGGGCTGGGACGCCTTCGCCGGGGTGATGGACGGCGCGGCGGCCATGGACGACCACTTCCGCGCAGCGCCGGCGGAACGGAACGCGCCGCTGCTGCTGGCCCTGGCGCATGTCTTCAACCGCAACGGCCTCGGCCGGCCGGTGCGGGTGGTCGAGCCCTACGCCGAGCGCCTGCGGCTGCTGGCCAACTACCTGCAGCAGCTGGAGATGGAGTCCAACGGCAAGCGCGTCACCCTGGCCGGCCGGCCGGTCGCGCGCGGCACGGCCACAGTCGTCTTCGGCAACGCCGGCACCACCGATCAGCACGCGTTCTTCCAGATGCTGCACCAGGGGACGGACGTGATCCCGGCGGACTTCGTGGCCGTGGCCCGGTCCGCCGAGGGTCCCGAGCCGCAGCAGGCCATGTTGCTCGCCAACGCCATCGCCCAGGCCGAGGCCCTGATGACCGGCCAGGCGAACGCCGCGGAGCCGCACCGGAACTTCCCCGGCGACCGGCCGTCCAGCTTCATCCTGATGGACAGCCTGGCGCCCCGGACCCTGGGCGCCCTGATCGCCCTCTACGAGCACAAGGTCTTCGTCGAGGGCGTGCTCTGGGACATCGACAGCTTCGACCAGTGGGGCGTGGAGCTGGGCAAGACCCTGGCCGGCCAGGTCTTGCGGGAGCTCGAAGGCGGCGAGGCCGGCGCGCATGACGCCTCGACGGCGGCGCTGATCGGGCGGCTGAGGCGTCCCTGAACCCCGTCTTCCCTCGCGGGGAGACGGGAGACTCTCCCGCTAGCCCTTGGGCGATGCTTCCGCTATATCCCCGCCCCGATGACCCGCGCCTCGCACCATCACGCGCACCACCACGCCTTCCCTCGCGGGACGGATCGGGTTCGCGCGGCCTAGAGCAGGCGCAGACCGACCGGCCCCGCCGAACGCGGATGGGGCCAAGACGGCTCCATCCGGCCCACCAAGACCGAATGTAGAGCTGACCGATGACCGACCAGACCTTCCGCCCCGAAGCCCGCGCCCCGCGCGGATTCGCCGACAAGCGCTCGGCGAGCCTGCGCGCCGAGCGGCGGATCGTGGAGGCCGTCGCGAAGGTCTACGAGCAATGGGGCTTCGAGCCGCTGGACACCGGCGCCTTCGAGTACGCCGACGCGCTGGGCAAGTTCCTGCCCGACAGCGACCGGCCGAACGAGGGCGTCTTCGCCCTGCAGGACGACGACGAACAGTGGATGGCCCTGCGCTACGACCTGACCGCGCCCCTGGCCCGGTTCGCCGCCCAGAACTGGGAGACCCTGCCCAAGCCCTATCGCCGCTACGCCTTCGGGCCGGTGTGGCGCAACGAGAAGCCGGGCCCGGGCCGCTTCCGCGAGTTCATCCAGTGCGACGCCGACACCGTCGGCTCGGCGCGGCCCGAGGCGGACGCCGAGATCATCGCCATGGCCTCGGCCGGTCTCGAGGCGACTGGCCTTGAGCCGGGAACCGCATTCCTAAAGGTCAACAATCGGAAGCTCCTCAATGGCCTTCTGAGTTCGCAAGGCGTGGAGGACCCGAAACAGCGCCTTGCTGTCTTGCGGGCCATCGACAAGCTCGATCGCCTGCAGCTGTGGGGGGTCCAGGATCTCTTGGGAGCTGGCCGACTGGACGACTCCGGTGCCTTCACGCGAGGTGCAGAGCTTGGGATCGCGGCTCAAACGGCAGTCCTCAAGTTTCTCGAAGGACATGTCTATGGGTCCCGGAGCTACACGCTTGATCATCTGAGCAACATCATTGGCGGTTCGCCCGAAGGCGACGAAGGCCTTGAAGAGATGGCCCGGATAGACGCTGCGCTGAACGGTATGGGGCTCGGGAACTCGCGAGTCGCTTTCGATCCGTCGGTAGTTCGAGGCTTAGAGTACTACACCGGTGCCGTCTTTGAGGCGGAGCTGCTGCTGTTGGGGCAACCGAGTTTCGGCGCGATCGGGGGCGGCGGCCGATATGACGACCTGGTGGCCCGGTTCACCGGCGAGCGGACCCCGGCGACGGGTTTCTCCTTCGGCGTCTCGCGGCTGGCGGCGGCGCTGCGGGCGGCGGGCCGGGACGAGGGCGGCGCCCGGGGGCCGGTGGTGGTCATCGCCTTCGACGCGGCGCGGATGGCCGACTACTTCGCCATCGCCGGCGAGCTGCGGGCCGGCGGCATCGCGGCGGAGGTCTACCTCGGCTCGTCGGGCATGAAGGCCCAGATGAAATACGCCGACCGCCGCCTTTCGCCCGCGGCGGTGATCGTCGGCGAGGACGAGCTGGCCGCCGGGACCGCCACGGTCAAAGACCTCGACCTCGGCCGCGACCTCGCCCGCGGGGTCAGCGACAACGCCGCCTGGCGGGCCGAGCGGCCCGGCCAGCAGACGGTCGCCCGCGCCGACCTCGTCGCCACGGTGCGCCGCATCGTCGAGGCCGGCCGGTGAGACTGGAGCCCCCCGTTCCCGCCGCCGCCCTGGCCGCCATCCGCGCGCCGCTCGAGGCGGCGTCGGCGACCCCGGTCGAGGTTCCGGTGCTTCAGCCCCTGGCCCTGCTGCTCGACCTCTCGGGCGAGGCCATGCGGCCGCGCCTGTTCGTCGTCCAGGCCGAGGGCGGCGAAGAGCTGGCGCTGCGGCCGGACTTCACCATCCCGGTCGCCCGCGCGCACATCGCCTCCGGCGCCGGCAAGGGGCGCTACAGCTATGAGGGCAAGGCCTTCCGCGCCGCGCCGGCCGGCTCCGACCGGGCCGAGGAGTTCCTGCAGATCGGGGTCGAGACCTTCGGGACCGGCGACCCGGCCCTCGCCGACGCCGAGGTCGCCGCCCTGGCCTGGCAGGCGTCGGCGGCCGGCGGGCGCGCCGACCTGTCCCTCGTGCTCGGCGACATCGCCCTGTTCGGAGCGTTCGTCGACAGCCTGGCCCTGGCCCCGGCGCTCGCCACGAGGCTCAAGCGGCTGTTCACCCGGCCCCGGCTGCTGCAGGCCGAGCTCGAGCGCGCCGACGACGCGGCGCCCGGCGCGGCGGCCGCGGCGGTGAATCCGCTGGAGGGCGTGCCGGCCGAGGAGGGCGAGGCGGCGCTGCGGCGGCTGTGGGCCCTGGCCGGCATCGAGCCTGTCGGAACGCGCCCCGCGGGCGAGATCGTGCGACGCCTGGCCGAGCGGGCCGAGGCGGCGCGCACGCCGCCGCTGTCGCGCGGCGAGGCCGCCGCCGTGCGCGACTACCTGGCCGTCGCCGACCCGCCGGACCGCGCCCTGGAGCGCATCCGCGCCCTCGCGGGCCCGAAGAAGGGGCCGCTCAGATCGGCGTTCGCGGCCTGGAGCCGGCGGCTGGGCGACCTGGCCCGGCGCGGCGTGCCGCTCGAGCGGGCAACCCTGGCCGCGGGCTTCGGCCGCGCCTTCGGCTACTACGACGGCCTCGTCTTCGAGGTGCGCAGCGCCGATCTGGGCGAGGCGCGGCCGGTGGCGGCGGGCGGCCGCTACGACAGCCTGCCGGTCCGGCTCGGAGCGGCGAACGGGCAGGGCGCGGTGGGCTGCATGGTCCGTCCTGCCAGGGCCATTCTGGGAGGCGCCGAATGAGCGGGCCGCTGATCCTCGCCATCCCCTCCAAGGGCCGCCTCAAGGAGCAGGTCGAGGCCTGGCTGGCCGACGCCGGACTGCCGCTGGCGGCGACGCCGGGCGGACGGGGATACACCGCCGCCGTGCCGGCCCTGCCGCGCGTCGAGGTGCGCCTGCTGTCGGCGGCCGACATCGCCGCCGCCCTCGACGCCGGCGACATCCATCTGGGCGTCACGGGCGAGGACCTGCTGCGCGAGCAGATCGCCGACCTGGAGACCCGGGTGATGCTGCTGAGGCCGCTCGGCTTCGGCCGGGCGGACCTGGTCGTCGCCGCGCCGCGCGGCTGGCTCGACGTCGACACCATGGCCGATCTCGAGGAGGTCGCGCACCTGCACCTGCTGCGCACCGGACGGCGGCTGCGGGTGGCGACCAAGTATGTGGTCCAGACCCGGGCCTTCTTCGCCCGCTGCGGCGTCGCCGACTATCGCATCGTCGAATCCGGCGGGGCCACCGAGGGCGCGCCCGCCTCCGGCGCCGCCGAGATCATCGTCGACATCACCACCACCGGCGCGACCCTGGCGGCGAACCACCTCAAGGTCATCGGCGACGGGACCATCCTGAAGAGCCAGGCGCAGCTGGCGGCGTCCCTAGCCGCCGAC
Organism: Pseudomonadota bacterium; assembly: GCA_049323695.1. Lineage (GTDB taxonomy): Bacteria > Pseudomonadota > Alphaproteobacteria > Caulobacterales > Caulobacteraceae > Caulobacter. The sequence continues at coordinate 14,699 of JBMOOF010000016.1, read as the reverse complement.
TGGGACGGCGAGCGGCTGGAGCTGGTGCGCCGGCTGCTCGGCCTCGTCGAGGCGCGGGCGCGGGCGCGGGATTCGGTGATGCTGGTCTGGCCGGCGGAGTCCGACGCGGACGCCCGCGCGGCGCTGGCCGAACTGGCCGGGCGCGGCGCCCGCCCCCGCGCCAACGGACTGCTGATCGCCGAGGCCGACCTCGTCGGGGCGCAGGCCCGCCTCGCCGCCGCCGGCGTCGGCCCGGTGGCCGCGACCCGCCCCGAGCATCTCTTCGAGCCCCCCTCGCCGGCCGCCGAGGCCCTGGCGGAAAGAATTGACGGGCGAGTCAAAAAGTAGCGCCCATTTCGGGTTCTTTTGACTCAGCGGTCCAAGAAACAACCCCATTTGGGGAGTTTTTGCACATATTCTTGCGCGGACGGGCCGGCGCGCGCCTTGACACGGAAAGAGAACTGCCGTCCCTTGACGGTGCGCGAGACACACGGACCCCCGAGAGTCCTGGTCTCACGGCGTTTCGGGGAGGAAACGCCCGCTTGGATCGAGTGATCGAGGAATAGACCGAACCCGCCGCGATTATCCCCCGCGGCGGGTTCGAGTTTTTCGACATCAGCGTCAAAATCTTTCGTCACCGCCTGGAGGTTGCTTCTCGGGCCGGCTTCGCCGGACCGGTGAGGGCCTGCTCGGGATGACGTGTCCGGCCGCACGCCGGACCACGCACGGCTGGAACAGCAAATGAACGATTGCACCGAGGACGGCTACCGGCCGTCCGACATCGCCCTGCATGGCGACCGCTTCGTCATCATCACCGGCTGTTCCGGAGGGGGCAAGTCGAGCCTGCTGGCCGAGCTCGCGCGGCGGGGCTGTCGCACCTTCCCGGAGGCCGGCCGCCAGATCGTCAGGGAGCAGGACTGGACGGGCGGCGACGCCCTGCCCTGGACCGAGCCGGTGCGGTTCTGCGAGATGACCGTGTCGCGCGCCCTGTTCCAGTTGACCCTGGCCTGCGCGGGCGAGGGGCTTCGCTTCTTCGACCGCGGCCCCATCGACCAGCTCGCCGGACTGGAGCATGCCGGCCTGCCGGTCCCGGCGACCATCCGCGGCGCGGCCGACCGGGTCCGCTACAACGAGACCGTTTTCGTCGCCCCGCCCTGGCCCGAGATCTTCGCCGCCGACGCCGAACGCCGCCACGGCTTCGACGAGGCCCTGGCCGTCCACGCGCCCCTCTGCGCCGCCTACCGGGAACGTGGCTACAGGCTGGTCGAACTTCCCAGGGTGAGCATCGCCGAGCGCGCCGACTTCGTGCTGGGCCATTTCCCCAAATGAAAAGGGCGGTCCTCGCGGACCGCCCTTCGCATGGGTCAGGCGAGGGAGATCACCAGATGCGCACGCGCTCGGCGGGCGAGACGAAGAGCTTGTCGCCGTCCTTGATCCCGAAGGCCTCGTACCAGGCGTCGACGTTCCGGATGGTGCCGTTGACGCGATAGTAGGCCGGCGAGTGGGGGTCGGTGACCACTTGCTGGCGCACGTAGTCCTCGCGGGCCTTCTGGCGCCAGACCTGGGCCCAGCCCAGGAACACCCGCTGCTGGCCGGTGAAGCCGTCCAGCACCGGCGCGGGCCGGCCGCCCAGCGACACGAGATAGGCGTCGTAGGCCAGCGACAGGCCGCCCATGTCGCCGATGTTCTCGCCCATGGTCAGGGCGCCCTGCACCTTCGCGCCCGGATAGGGTTCGAAGGCCGAGTACTGGGCCCCGAGGCGGTCGGCCTGGGCCTTGAACTTGGCGGCGTCCTCGGCCGTCCACCAGTCGCGCAGGATGCCGTCGCCGTCGCTCTTGCGGCCCTGGTCGTCGAAACCGTGGCTGATCTCGTGGCCGATCACCCCGCCGATGCCGCCATAGTTGACCGCGTCGTCCGCGTCCGGGTGGAAGAAGGGCGCCTGCAGGATGGCGGCGGGGAAGACGATCTCGTTCTTCACCGAGCTGTAGTAGGCGTTGACCGTCTGCGGGGTCATGCTCCACTCGCCCTTGTCCACCGGCCCGTTCAGGCGGGCGACGTCGTAGCGCCACTCGAAGGCGGCCGCCCGCATGGCGTCGCCGTAGAGGTCGTCGGCTCGGATCTCGAGGCCTGAGTAGTCCCGCCAGCGGTCGGGATAGCCGATCTTCACGCCGAACTTGGCCAGCTTGTCGAGCGCCCGGGCCTTGGTCTCCGGCCCCATCCAGTCGAGGCGCTCGATGCGGGCCTTCATGGCGGCGCGGATGTTGGCCACCAGCGCCTGCATCTTGGCCTTGGATTCCGGCGGGAAGTAGCGGGCGACGTAGACCTTGCCCACCGGCTCGCCGAGCACGCCGTTGACGAAGGCGACGCCGCGCTTCCAGCGGGGCTTCTGCTCGGGCTGGCCGGCCAGGGTCTTGCTGCGGAACTCGAAGTTGGCGTCGACGAACCGCTTCGACAGGAGCGGCGCGGCGCCGTCCGCCACATGGAAGGCCTGCCAGGCCTTCAGGGTCTCGATCGGCGTCGCCGAATAGATCGCCGCGTACTTCGGGAAGGCGGTGTTGGGGCCGACGATGAAGCGGTCGACGCCCTTCAGCTCGGCTCCGACCAGGAAACGGTCCCAGTTGAAGCCCGGCGTCGCCGCCTTGAGCTCGGCCAGGGTCATCGGATTGTAGGTCTTGTCGCGGTCGCGCCGCTCGATGCGCGTCCACGACGCCTCGGCCAGCCGGGTCTCGAAGGCCATCACCGCCTTCGCGGCCTCGGCCGGCCTGGGCCAGCCGATCATGGTCAGCATCTGGACCATGTAGGCCTCATAGGCGGCCTTCTTCTCGGCGAACTTGGCGTCGAGGTAGTAGTCCCGGTCGGGCAGGCCCAGGCCGCCCGTCCCGGCGTAGACGGCGTAGCGCGACGGGTTCTTGGCGTCGTCGCCGATGCCCAGCCCCAGGATGGCGCTGTAGCCGGAGACATTCGACAGCCCCATCAGGGCGGTCATGTCGTCGCGGGTCTTGACCGCCTTGATCGCGGCCAGCTCCCTGGCGATCGGTTTGGCGTCCAGCGCCTCGACCCTCGCCTCGTCCATGAAGGCGGCGTAGGCCGCGCCGATCCTGGCGGCGTCCGGCGAGTCGATCCTGCCGGCGGCGGCGTCCTCGATGATCGCGCGGGTGCGGGCCTCGGACAGGATCGACAGGACGTCGAAATTGCCGAAGCGGCTGCGGTCCGACGGGATCTCCGTCCGCGCGTTCCATCCGCCGCTGGCCCAGTTGTAGAAGTCGTCGCCGGGCCGCGACGTGCGGTCCATGCCCGCCAGGTCGAAGCCCCAGGCGCCGTAGCGCGGACTCTCCAGCGACACGGTTTCGCCCCCGGCGGCCGGATCGGCGGCCGTGAAGAGCGCCTGGTTCAGGCAGAAGGCGTCGAGGCAGACGTGCTCCTCGTGGGCCAGCGCGGGGCCGGCGGCGAGGACGAGGGCGACCGCGGCGGCGGCGCTCGGCAACAGGCGATTCATGGTCGGAGATTCCCCGGAATTCAGACTTGGCGGCAGATTGCACCCGCCGCCCGGGCTTCGGTCGTTAAAGATTGTTCATGGACCCGCCGCGACGGGCCGTTGTTGCGACGTGCCTCCGCCCAGGTCCGGGGCCGCCCGGGGAGACGCGAACGGACCGCGTCGGACGAGCAGCCCCGTCGGGCGCGGGTCGAACCCCGGAAGGCCTACCAGATGCGGACGCGGTCCTCCGGCTTGACGTACCACCTGTCGCCAGGCTGGACCCCGAAGGCGTCGTACCAGGCGTCGACGTTGCGCAGGGTGCCGATCACCCGGAAGTAGGCCGGCGAGTGGACGTCGGCGACGACCCTCTGCCGGAGGGTGTCGTCCCGATACTTGCTGCGCCAGATCTGGGCGAAACCGAGGAAGAACCTCTGGTCGCCGGTCAGGCCGTCGATCACCGGCGCGGGCTTGCCCCCGAGCGAGAGGTGGTAGGCGTCGAGGGCGATCAGGATGCCGCCCAGGTCGCCGATGTTCTCGCCCATGGTCTGGTCGCCGTTGACATGCAGGCCGGGCAGCGGCTCGAACGCCGAATACTGGGCGCCCAGGCGCGTGGCCTGCGCCTCGAACTTGGCGGCGTCGCTCGGCTGCCACCAGTCGCGCAGGGCGCCGTCCGCGTCGTACTTGCGGCCCTCGTCGTCGAAGCCGTGGCTGATCTCGTGGCCGATCACCGCGCCGATGCCGGCGTAGTTGACCGCGTCGTCCGCCTCGGGATCGAAGAACGGCGGCTGCAGGATGGCGGCCGGGAAGACGATCTCGTTGAGGGTGGGGTTGTAGTAGGCGTTGACCGTCTGCGGGAACATGCCCCACTCGTCGCGGTCCACCGGCTTGCCCAGCTTGTCGACCTCGAAGGCCCAGTTGAAGGCCGCGGCCCGCTCGACGTTGCCGTAGAGGTCGTCGGCCCTGATCGTCAGGTCCGAATAGTCCCGCCACTTGTTGGGGTAGCCGATCTTGACCATGAAGGTGGAGAGCTTGGCCTGGGCCCTGGCCCTGGTCTCGGGGCTCATCCAGTCGAGCCTGTCGATCCGGGCCTTCATCGCCACGCGCAGGTTGGCGACCAGCTGCTCCATCTTGGCCTTGGACTCGGGCGGGAAATAGGCCTCGACATAGAGCTTGCCCACCGCCTCGCCGAGGTTGTTGCTGACCAGGGCGCTGCCGCGTTTCCAGCGGGCGCGCTGCTCCAGCTGGCCGTTCAGGACCCGGGCCCGGAAGTCGAAATTGGCGTCGACGAAGGCCTTGGAGAGGTAGGGCGCCGCCTGGTCCGCCGTCTGGAAGGCCTGCCAGGCCTGCAGGGTCGCGACCGGGGTCGCCGCGTAGATGGCGGCGATCTTCGTGAACGCGGTCGGCTCGCCGACGATCAGGCGGGTCGCGCCGCCCAGGTTCGCGCCCCTGATCCAGGCCTTCCACGGGAAGCCGGGAGCCAGGGCCTCGAGCTCGGCCACCGTCTTGGGATTGTAGGTCTTGTCGGCGTCGCGCTGATCGGAGATCGGCCAGCTGGCCCGGGCGATCTCGGTTTCGAGCGCGACGATTTCGGCGGCGGCTTTCTGCGGATCGGGCCAGCCGGCGAGACCCAGCAGCTTGCCGATGTAGGCCTGGTAGGCGGCCTTCTTCTCGGCGAACTGGGCTTCCAGATAGTAGTCGCGGTTGGGCAGGCCCAGGCCGGCCTGGGTCAGATAGGGGACGCTGGCGGAGACGTCCTTGGCGTCCTGGCTGATGTAGGCGGCGAAGAACCCGCCGCCGAATCCGCCCTGGGTCGCGCCCTGTCCCTCGGCCAGGGCCTCGCGCGTCTTCGCCGCCCTGATGGCGGCGAGGTCCGCGGCCAGCGGCCGGACGCCCAGGGTCTCGATGCGGGCCTCGTCCATGAAGCTGTTGTAGAGGCCGCCGATCTGCTGGGCCTCGCCGGCCGGGTTGGCGGCCGCCGCGGCGTTGTCGATCACCGCCCTGATCCGGCTGCTGGACAGTTCGGCGAGGGCGTCGAAGGAGCCCCAGCCGGTGCGGTCGGCGGGAATCGTCAGGTTGTCGAGATAGACGCCGCCGGCGAACTGCACGAAGTCGTCGCCGGGGCGCACGGTCCGGTTCATGCCGGAGAGGTCGAAACCCCAGGGGCCCATCCGCGGCGCCCTGGCCAGGTCCGCCGCAACCGGCGCGGATACGGCGTCGGCCGCGCGGGCGACGGCGACGGAAAGGCCGGCGGCGCTGGCGAGCACCAGGGCCGCGGCGGCGGACAGCAGAACGCGTTTCATGACGAGGAGGCCCCGAAGTGGAAATCCGGCGGACTCATGCACGCCCGTCCGCGGCCGCGCTGCTTACAAAAGAGTCATGAAGCCGCCGCGCGTCGTCCCCCGGGACAGGCGCCCGGCGTCCGTCCCTACGGCGCCCCCAGCGCCGCCAGGGCCTGGGCGCGGACGCCCTTGTAGTCGACCTTGCCGTTGGCCGCCCGGACCACAGGCGCGACGACCAGTTCGCGCGGGGCCTTGTAGGCGGCGAGGCGGCCCTTCACGTGGGCGGCCAGCTCCTCCAGGGTCGGCGCCTCGCCCGCGCCGACGTCGACCACCGCGCAGACCCGCTCCCCGAAGCGCGGGTCGGGCACGCCGACCACCACCGCGTCGCGCACCGCCGGGTGGGTCTTCAGCGCCTCTTCCACCTCTTCGGGGAAGACCTTCTCGCCGCCGGTGTTGACCACCTGGGAGCCGCGGCCGAGCAGGCGGATCGTGCCGTCGGCGTTGACCTCGGCGAAGTCGCCCGGGACCGACCAGCGCCGGCCCTCGAAGGTCCTGAAAGTGCGTTCGGTCTTCTCGGGGTCCTTGTAGTAGCCGACCGGGATGAAGCCGCCGACCGCGACCAGGCCGCGCTCGCCGCCGCCCGGCGCGACGCGCTCGCCGGCCTCGTTGAACACCGCCGAATTGGGGCCGACCAGGAACTGCGCGGTGCCGGCCTCGGCCCCGGCCACCGAGATCGAGGAGCCCAGTCCAACGGCTTCCGACGAACCGAGGCTGTCCATCAGCATCGCGCCGGCGGGCAGGCGCCTCAGCAGGGCCTGCTTGTTCTCGTGGCTCCAGACCGTGCCGGACGAGCCGATGCGCTGGACGCTGGACAGGTTCCAGCGCCCGGGGTTGGCCTCCAGCGCCTCCAGCATCGGCGCGGCGAAGGCCTGGCCGACGATGGCGATGGCGCTGGCCCGCAGGCGGTGGACCTCGCTCCACAGCTCGACGGCGTCGAACCGCGTCGAGGGCAGCGTGGCGATGCAGCCGCCGGCGGTCAGCACCGCGAAACTGCCGAACTGGGCGGTGCCGTGCATCAGCGGACAGGCGGCGATCTGGATCGACGGCGGCGGCAGATGCAGATCGCCGGCCCGCCCGGTCCGGACCCTGACCCCCGCCTCGTGCGGCGTCTCCAGCGGCGGGATCATCGCTAGGACGTTGCCGCCCGCGCCCAGCACCTGGAAGAGGTCGTCCTGGCGCCACATCACGCCCTTGGGCATGCCGGTCGTGCCGCCGGTGTAGAGCAGCAGAAGATCGTCGCCCGACCGACCCCAGGGGGCGAGGACGCGGTCGGCGCCCGTCGCCGCGATGCGCTCGTATTCGTCGGCCCAGTCCGGGACCGGCGCGCCCTGGTCCGCGACGGCGATCCAGCACTTCACCTTGCCCAGGCGCCCGCGCAGGGCCTCGAGCTTGGGGGCGAACCCGGCGTGGAAGACGATGACCTCCGCGTCGGCGTTGTCGAACAGGTAGTAGAGCTCCTCGGTCTCGTAGCGGTAGTTGGTGTTGACCGGGACCAGGCCCGCCTTGAAGGCCGCGAAATAGGTCTCCAGGTACTCCGGCGCGTTGTAGAGATAGGCGGCGACCTTGCCCTGGCGGCCGATTCCCGCGGCCAGCATGTGCGCGGCCAGGGCGTTGGCGCGGCGATCGAAGTCGCGCCAGGCGATCACCCGATCGCCGCGGACCTGGGCGGGACTGTCCGGCGCCGCCGCCGCCACTTCTTCCCAGACATCGGCGAAGTTCCAGCCGCTCATCGCACGTCTCCCTGCGCGGCCTCGCCGCCGACACAGCGGCGGTCTCGTTCGATTGTCTCGCGTGATATCACGCGCCCCAGGCCGTCGGGCAAAGTAAGCGGCGTTCAGGAACCGGCTGTCAACGCGTGACCCAGCGTCAGTGGTCGTGCGGCGTCGCCGTCGACGCGGCCGCGCCGGTCCGCACGACGAACTCGACCTTCACCGCGCCGGCCTTCGCGAAGGTCAGGGTCGCGGGAAAGCGGTCGCCGGCCCTGAGGGTCCGCTTGAGACCCATGAACATGACGTGCCGGCCGCCGGGCTTGAGGTCGACCGTCGCTCCGGCCGGAATGACCAGGCCCTCGGGCCGCGGATGCATCATCGCCCGGCCGCCCATGATCATCGTCTCGTGCAGCTCCGCCCGGGCGGCGATCGGGGACGAAACCGCCACCAGCCGGTCCTCGGCCGCGCCGTGGTTGACGATCCGCATGAAGCCGGCGCCCGTGCCCCCCTTCGGCGCGGGGCGGCTCCAGGCCTGGTCCACGTGCAGGGCGCCCCCGGCGACCGCGCCGGCCCCGGCGGCGGCGGCGACGATGAACGACAGGGCGAGGGCGGCGGCGGCGCGACGGTTCACGGCGAATTCCCCGGTGCGGGCTGGGTGCGGACAGGCGGGCCGGCGATTACGCCCGCCTCCGGGGTTTCGCAAGCCGCGCCGCGGCGCCCATACTGGGCGACTCGCGCGACGGAGACGGCATGGCGGCTGAGGTATCCCCCGGCGAATACAAGGACGTCGTGCTCTTCCTCGCGACGGCCGGCGTGGTGGTGCCGTTGTTCCGGCGCTGGAAGATCAGCCCGATCCTTGGATTCCTCGGCGCGGGCGTGCTGCTGGGCCCCTTCGGCCTGGGCGCGCTGACCGACGCCGTCCCCTGGCTCTCCATCGTCACCATCGAGCGGCCCGAAGACATCCGCCAGCTGGCGGAGTTCGGCGTCGTCTTCCTGCTGTTCATGATCGGGCTCGAGCTCAGCTGGGACCGGCTGCGGCTGATGCGGCGCTATGTTTTCGGCCTCGGGGCGCTGCAGGTGACCCTGTGCGCGGCGGCGGTGGCGGCGGCGGCCATGGCCCTGGGCCAGCCGCTGCAGGCCGCCGCGGCGATCGGCGCGGCCCTGTCGCTGTCGTCGACCGCGGTGGTGATGCCGCTGCTCGCCGAGAAGAAGCGCCAGCACAGCCAGGCGGGCCGGGCGACCTTCGCGGTGCTGCTGTTCCAGGACCTGGCGGTGGCGCCGATCCTGGTCACCCTGACGATCATCGGAAGCCGTCAGGAGGCGCTGTTTTCACCGCGCCTGCTGCTGGCCGTCGCGCCGGCGGTGCTGGGCGTGCTGGCGCTCGTCGTGATCGGCCGGCTGCTGCTGCGTCCCATGATGCGCTCGGTGGCGCGGGCCAAGAGCGAGGAGCTGTTCATGGCCGCCTGCCTGCTGGTGGTCATCGGCTCGGGCCTGATCGCCGCCCTCACCGGCCTGTCCATGGCGCTGGGGGCCTTCATAGCCGGCCTGCTGCTGGCCGAGACGGAGTACCGCCACGAGGTCGAGGTCACGATCGAACCCTTCAAGGGTCTGCTGCTGGGCCTGTTCTTCGTCTCCGTCGGCATCGGCCTGGATCTGTCGCTGCTGGCGGAAAAGCCGGTTCTCGTGCTCGGCATCGCCGCCGGGTCGCTGACGCTGATCGGCACGGTGGTCTTCGGACTGGGTCTGGCCTTCCGGCTGCCCTGGCGCAAGGCGCTGGAGGCCGGCCTGCTGCTGGCGGCCGGGGGCGAGTTCGCCTTCGTGATCCTGGACGCGGCGATGCAGACCGGGGTCGTCGCCGCCGAGGCCGGCCGCACGGTGCTGGTCGCCGTGACCGTGACCATGCTGCTCATTCCCTTCCTGGCGATGCTGGGGGCCAGGCTGGGCGGCCGGCCCTCCGCCAACCCCGTCAACCTCCCCACGGACCCGCCCGGCGAGGGCGAGGGACCGGCGGTGCTGGTGGTCGGTTACGGCCGGGTCGGCAAGCTGGTCGGCGACATGCTGGGCCGGCACGAGGTGGGCTGGGCGGCCGCCGACCGCGACCCCAGGCTGGTCGAGGCCGGCCGCCGCACGGGCAAGCGCATCTTCTTCGGCGACGCCTCGCGCGGCGAGTTCCTCCGCCGCTGCGGTCTCGACGGCGCCCGCGCCCTGGTGGTGACCATGGACAGCCCCGAGGGCGCCGAGGCGGTGGTGGCGACGGCCCGCGAGCTGCGCCCCGACCTGACCATCGTCGTCCGGGCCCGGGACGCTCGCCACGCCAAGCGGCTCTACGACCTGGGCGCCACCGACGCCGTGCCCGAGACCATCGAGGCCTCGCTGCAGCTTTCCGAGGCCGCGCTCGTGGATATCGGCGTGCCGATGGGCCTGGTCATCGCCTCGATCCACGAGCGCCGCGACGAATTCCGCAAGGAGCTGAACCACCCGGAGGCCCTGGGCGGCCGCCGGCGCCTGAGGTCCGCCGGACGGACGTAGGGCGCGGACGCCCGGCCGTGAGGGGTCTTGACTCATCGCCAGCGTTCATAAATAACTGACCGGTCAGTTATAAGTGAAGGGCGCGACATGGTTCCCGGTCAGCCGAAGTGGCGGCGGCGCAAGGAGGCCCGGCCCGCCGAGATCGTGGCGGCGGCGCTGGAGGTCTTCGCGGAGCGAGGCTTCGCCGCCGCCCGGCTGGACGACATCGCGGCCCGGGCCGGCGTCAGCAAGGGCGCTCTCTACCTCTACTTCGAGACCAAGCAGGAGCTGTTCAACGCCGTCGTCCGCGACGCCGTGACGCCCAACATCGAGGCGGTCGAGGCGGGCGCCCGGAACCTCGATCTGCCGTTCGGGGCGCTGGCGCGGATGCTGGTGGTCCGGGCCGCGGACCTCGCCGTCGCCACGCGTCTGGCGGCGGTGGCCAAGATGGTGATTGGCGAGTCCGGCAACTTCCCCGAGCTGGCGAGCGTCTGGCACGACGCGTTCGTCGGCCCCATGCTCGGCGTCGTCTCCGGCGTCATCGAACGGGCCCAGGCCAGGGGCGAGGTGAAGCCGGGCGATCCGCGCGTCCACGCCTTCTCGATGATGGGCGCGTTGATGATGGGCGTGCTCTGGCGCGAGGTGCTGGAGCCGGCGGGGGCGCCGCGGATCGACCTGAGGGCGCTGGCGGTCCAGCACGCCGAGACCGCCCTCGCCGGCATGCTGACCGAAGGAGGCCGCGCATGAAGCCGGTTGTTCGCGTCGCCGTCCTGGCCGTCCTGGCCGCATCCGGGTTCGGCGCCTGGTGGTTCTGGGGCCGCGAGACTCCGGACGGCGCCCTTTCGGGCTACATCGAGGGCGAGGCGCTCTATCTGTCGTCGTCGACCGCCGGGGCGGTGTCGCAGGTGTCGGTCGTGCGCGGGCAGCGGGTGGCCGCCGGCCAGCCGCTGTTCGCGCTGGACGCCGGCCCGCTGGTCGCCCAGCGCGACCGGGCCAGGGCCGCCCTGGCGGAGGCCGAGGCGCGGCTGGCGGATGCCCGCAAGGGCCTGCGGCCGCAGGAGCTGGCGGTCACCGACGCCCAGGCCGCCGCCGCCCGCGCCGCCCTGCGCGAGGCCAAGGCTGAGTTCGACCGCATCGAACCGCTCGTCCGGCAGGGCGTCTATGCGCCGGCGCGGCTCGACATGGCCCGCGCGGCGCGCGACGCCGCCCAGGCGAACCTGCGCGCCGCGACCGGCCAGCGCGGCGCCCAGACGCTCGGCGCGCGGCCGGACGCCGTCCGGGCCGCCGAGGCCCAGGTCGACCAGGCGCGCCAGGCCCTGGCCGAGGCCCAGGCCCTGCTCGACCGGACGAGTCAGAGCGCGCCGGCCGACGCCAGGGTCGAGGACGTCTTCTTCCAGTCGGGCGAATGGGCGGCGGCCAACCAGCCGGTGGTCGCCCTGATCCCGGACGACCGCGTCAAGGTGCGGTTCTACGCGCCGCAGAGGCAGCTTTCGTCCTTCCGGGTCGGCCAGCGGATCGCCTTCGGCTGCGACGGCTGCCCCGCCGGGCTGACGGCGACAATCGACTACATCAGCCCGCGTCCCGAATTCACGCCGCCCATCATCTACAGCCGCGAGAGCCGCGACCGGATGGTGTTCATGGTCGAGGCGCGTCCCACGACCCCCCGCGACCTCAACCCAGGCCAGCCGGTCGACGTCAGGCCCGCCGGAGCGGGACGATGACTCTGGCCGTCGACGTCCGCGGGCTCAACAAGAGCTTCGGCGACAAGCACGTCGTCCAGGACCTCGCCATCCAGGTCGAGACCGGCCGGATCACCGGCTTCCTGGGCCCGAACGGCTCGGGCAAGACCACCACCCTGCGCATGCTCTGCGGCCTGCTGACGCCCGACGGCGGCGAGGGCGAGGTGCTGGGGCTCGACTTCCGGCGCGACGCCGAACGGGTCAAGCGCCAGACCGGCTACATGACCCAGCGGTTCTCGCTCTACGAGGACCTCTCGATCGAGGAGAACCTGACCTTCGTGGCGCGCGTCTACAGCCTCGACCGGCGCCGGGCGCGGGTCGACGCGGCGCTGGACCGGCTCGGACTGGGCAACCGCCGGCGCCAGCTGGCCGGCAGCCTCTCCGGCGGCTGGAAGCAGCGGCTGGCGCTGGCCGCCTGCGTCATGCACGAGCCCCGGCTGCTGCTGCTCGACGAACCCACCGCCGGCGTCGACCCGAAGGCCCGGCGCGAGTTCTGGGACGAGATCCACGCCCTGTCGGCGGAGGGCCTGACGGTGATGGTCTCCACCCACTACATGGACGAGGCCGAGCGCTGCCATGACATCGCCTACATCGCCTATGGCCGGCTGATGGCCCGCGGAACAGGCGAGGCCGTGGTCGAACGGTCCGGGCTGGTCACCTTCCGCGCCGAGGGGCCGGGCGCCGACCGCCTGTCCCGGGACATCGCCGGCAGGCCCGGCGTCGAGATGGCCGCCCCGTTCGGGGCCGCCCTGCACGTCAGCGGCACCGACCGGGCCGCCCTCGAGGCCGCCATCGCCCCCTGGCGCCGGCCGCCGTTCCGCTGGACCGAGGTGACCCCAACGCTGGAGGACGTGTTCATCCACCTCATGGGCCAGGCGAAGGACAACTTCGAATGAGCGGCGCCCGCATCCTCGCCGTGCTGATCAAGGAGTTCACCCAGCTCACCCGCGACCGGCTGACCTACGCCCTGATCCTGCTGATGCCGATCGTGCAGCTGCTCCTGTTCGGCTACGCCATCAACAACGACCCGCGCCACCTGCCGACCGCGGTGCTGGTCCAGGATCACGGCGCGTTCGCCCGGGCCGCGCTGGGCGCGATCGAGCGCAGCGGCTATTTCGACATCGTCCTGACCGCCCGCACGCCCGGCGAGCTCGACCGGGCGCTGGCCGCCGGCCGGGCCCAGTTCGCGGTCACCATCCCGGCCGACTTCACCCGCCGCGTCGTGCGCGGCGACCGGGCCCAGATCCTGGTCGAGGCAGACGCCGCCGATCCCTCGGCGACCGGCGGCGCCGTGGCCGCCCTGGCCGCCCTGCCGCAGGAGGCCCTCCGCCACGACCTGCGCGGCGCCGCCGCGCCGCCCGTCCCCGGACGGCCGCCGTTCGAGGTGGTGGTCCATCGCCGCTACAATCCGGAGGCCATCACCGCCTACAACATCGTGCCGGGCCTGCTCGGGGTGATCCTGTCGATGACCCTGGTGATGATGACCGCCCTGGGCGTCACCCGCGAGTACGAGCGGGGCACCATGGAGAGCCTGCTGGCCACCCCCGTGAAGCCCATCGAGGTGATGATCGGCAAGCTGGCGCCCTATGTGCTGGTCGGGCTGATCCAGACCCTGGTCATCCTGCTGACGGCGCGGGTCCTGTTCGACGTGCCCTTCGCGGGCGGCTGGGGGGCGCTGGCGACGGGGATCATGCTGTTCATCGTCGGCAGCCTGGCGCTCGGCTTCCTACTCTCGACCGTGGCCCGCACCCAGCTGCAGGCCATGCAGATGTCGGTGTTCTACATCCTGCCCTCGATCCTGTTGTCGGGCTTCATGTTCCCCTTCCGGGGCATGCCGGACTGGGCCCAGTGGCTAGGGACGGTCATTCCGGTGACCCACTTCCTGCGCGTCGTCCGCGGCGCGCTCCTGAAGGGGATCGGCTTTCCGGAACTGTGGCCGAGCCTGGCCGCCCTGACGGTGTTCATGACCGTGGTCGTGGCCTTCGCCATGGCGCGGTACCGCACAACCCTCGACTGAGAAACTCCCCCTTCACCGTTCGGCCGCCAGAAAATAGGGATCGGTGTGGCTTCGCTGACACTTTGCGAGCGCCGTTGGGTTGATATAACAAAGGTTCGAGCGGCCGATGGTCGCATCGTGGGCAGGAGAGGGCTCTCATTATGAAATTCAAGCTTCTGGCGGGAGCGGCTCTTGCCGCCGCCACGCTCGCGGCGTCGGGCGCTGCGGCCCAGGACAGCGGCTGGTACGGCGCGCTGGACGTGGGCTATCACTGGTCGGACGACTCCGACTTCGAAACCGCCCTCGGGACCGTCAACCTCGACGGCGACGACGAGTGGATCGCCCTGGCCCGCCTCGGCTACCGCCTGTCGCCGAACTGGCGCGTGGAGCTTGAGGGCGGCTGGCGTCCGGGCACCCTGCCCGCCGGCGGCACGCTGACCGCCGACGGCGACCTGGAAGTCATGTCGCTGATGGGCAACGTCATCGTCGACTTCATTCCGGACGGCGACCTGCATCCGTTCATCGGCGTCGGCGCCGGTCTCGCCCGCGCCAACCTCGGCGCGGTCGGCGCCCCGACGCTGGTCGTCGACGCCGACGATGCGACCTGGGCCTGGCAGGCGATCGCCGGCGCCACGGCCAAGGTCAGCGACCGGATGAACTGGGACCTGACCTACCGCTACTTCCAGACCGGCGACTTCGACTTCGAGAACGTCGGCACCGCCGGGCCGCTGAACGGCAGCTACAACGACCAGTCGGTGACGGTCGGCATCCGCTACAGCTTCCAGGAGGAAGCTCCGCCCCCGCCGCCGCCGCCGCCGCCTCCGCCGCCGCCGCCTCCCCCGCCGCCTCCGCCGCCGCCGCCTCCGCCGCCGCCGCAGTACGAGGCCCGGGAATTCATCGTCTACTTCCCGTTCGATCAGTACATCCTGACGCCGGAAGCCCAGACCGTGGTCC
>JBMOOF010000015.1:0-21996 GCA_049323695.1 Pseudomonadota bacterium | reverse complement strand
GCGATCCGAGGCGGCGGCGGGGCGGGGTTCGAGCGGGAAGCCCGCTCCGGCGCCAGCCGGGAAGGTCCTGCCGTCGCCGCGCACCGCGTCGGCGGAGCGGGACCGGACCGGCCCCTGGCCGGGACGGGCGGCAGGCGGCGGGGGGTTACCGCCGCGGTCCGGGGACGGCCTCGCCGCCGCCCGCCCGCCGGAGGCCTATGCCGGTAAAGCGTCAAGAGCGCTGCCCGCCGGCGGCTCCCGGATAACGGACTTCGCGGAGCGGTCGCGTCCTGTCGAAACGGTTGTTCTTCCCATGCTCCGGGCAGGGCCCGGCGCTCCGCAACCCTCCCCGCCTTCACAAGGCCTCGCCCGTGAAGCCGCGAGGCCATGCCCTCAAGGAGGCCCCATGGTCCGATCCCGTCAACGCCGACCCAGCCCCCGGCCGCCCACGCCGGAGGCCCTGGCCGCGGAACAGGCCGCCCGCGAGGCGCGCGCTCGCCCGGCCTCGCAATGCGCGCCTGTCCCCTTCCCGCCCTTGCCTTCCCGGCCGATCTCGCGTAGTAGCGCGCCCTTTCACGGAAGGCGGTCTTTCGCGGAGCTTCCAAAGGGTCGGGACCATCCCGTCCGCCGCGACAGAGCCATCGTGACCCGGGCCCCTTCCCGCCCGGGCCGCGCCGCCCTCCACAACGGAAGAGGAAACCGATGGCTCTTTACGAGCACGTGCTCATCGCGCGGCAGGACATCTCGCCGCAGCAGGCCGAGCAACTCAACGAGGACATGAAGGCGCTCATCGAAGGTCAGGGCGGCCACGTCGCCAAGATCGAGTACTGGGGCCTGCGCAACCTCACCTACCGCATCAAGAAGAACCGCAAGGGCCACTACTCCCTGATGGCCATCGACGCCCCCGCCGCGGCGGTGAAGGAGATGGAGCGCCAGCTGTCGATCAACGAGGACGTGCTGCGCTACCTGACCGTCCGCGTCGAGGAGCTGGACCTGGAGCTCTCGCCGGTCCTCGCCCGCCGCGACCGCGACCGGGCCGAGCGCGCGCCGCGCGAAGACTTCGCGGCGCTGTAAGGGAGTCCTAAGGATCATGAGCGACACCGACACCGCCCCCGAAGCGCCCGCCGCCGCCCCGTCGGCCGCCGGCGCCCGCCGCCCCTTCTACCGCCGCCGCAAGGTCTGCCCGTTCTCCGGCGCCAACGCCCCGAAGATCGACTACAAGGACGTCAAGCTGCTGCAGCGCTACGTCTCCGAGCGCGGCAAGATCGTGCCCTCGCGCATCACCGCCGTCTCGGCCAAGAAGCAGCGTGAGCTGGCCCGCGCCATCAAGCGCGCCCGCTTCCTCGCCCTGCTCCCCTACGTCGTGAAGTAAGGGAGGAAGGACCGATGAAAGTCATTCTGCTCGAACGCGTGGAAGGCCGCGGCGCCCTGGGCGACGTGGTCGTCGTCAAGGACGGCTTCGCCCGCAACTACCTGCTGCCCCGGGCCAAGGCCCTGCGGGCCACGGCCGCCAATCTGAAGGTCTTCGAGGCCCAGCGCGCCGACATCGAGGCCCGCAACGCCAGGGCCCGCGAGGCCGCCGGCCAGGCGGGCGAGGGCCTGGACGGCGCGTCCTACGTCCTGATCCGCCAGGCCGGCGAGAGCGGCCAGCTGTACGGCTCGGTCAGCGGCCGCGACGTGGCCGACATCGTCAACGCCGAAGGCGGCAAGGTCGACCGCTCGATGGTGGTCCTCGACAAGCCGCTGAAGACCCTGGGCGTCCATCCGGTGAAGATCCGGCTGCACGCCGAGGTCACGGTCACGGTGAACATCAACATCGCCCGCTCGGCCGACGAGGCCGAACGCCAGGCGCGCGGCGAGAACGTCATCGCCACGCAGTTCGAGGAAGAGGCGGCGCTCAACGCCGAGGCCGCGGCCGACCTCCTCGAGGGCGGCGCCGGCCAGCAGGAGACCTTCGCCGAAGAGGCGTAGGACGGCCTGAGGGTTGCCAGCGAAACGGGGGCGGCCTGGACCATCCGGGCCGCCCCTTTTTCATCGGCCCGGTGACGCGGATGTGACGCCCGCCCCGCCGGCGACGCATGCGAACATACACAGAACCTCACAACTGAATCGCGGGTGCGACGGATCGGCCCGCGCGCCGCCGATTCACATTCGTTAACTAGGTCCATGGCTCTCGTTCCCGCTCTCGATCTCCGGCCGGCAGCCAGTGAAGCGACCGTCGCCACGGCCCCCTCGAACCTCGAAGCCGAGCAGGCCCTGCTGGGCGCCCTGCTCTACGACAACGCCGCCTACGAGCGGCTGAGCGACCGGCTGCAGGCGCGGCATTTCTACGAGCCCTTCCACCAGCGGCTGTTCGCGGCCATCGAGATCCACATCCGCAAGGGCCAGCTGGCCGAGCCGATCCTGCTGGCCGACCAGTTCAAGCGCGACCCGGCGTTCGAGGACCTGGGCGGGGTGCGCTACCTGGCCGACCTGGTCGATCGCGCCCCGCCGGCGGCCAACGCGCCCGACTACGCCCGGGCCATCTACGACCTGGCGCTGCGCCGCGACCTGATCCGCATCGGCGGGGAGATCACCGTCGAGGCCCAGGCGCCCGACCTGGAAGCCAGCGCCCTGGACCAGATCGAGGCCGCCGAGCAGAAGCTCTACACCCTGGCCGAGAGCGGGACCTCGTCCACCGGCTTCACCAACTTCGCCGACGCCCTGACCGGCGCCGTGCAGATGGCGGCCGAGGCCTACAGCCGCGACGGGGGGCTGGCCGGCCTCTCCACCGGCCTCATCGACCTGGACAAGCTGCTCGGCGGCCTGCACCCGTCGGACCTGATCATCCTCGCCGCCCGCCCCTCGATGGGGAAGTCGACGCTGGCCGCCAACATCGGCTTCCACATCGCCCGCAACTACAGCTGGGAGCCCCAGCCCGACGGCGCCCGCAAGACGGTCAATGGCGGGGTGGTGGCCTTCTTCTCGCTGGAAATGAGCGCCGAGCAGCTGGCCATGCGGATGCTGGGCGAGGTCTCGGGCGTCTCCTCCGACCGGCTGCGCAAGGGCGAGATCGACGCCAGCGAGTTCGGCCGCGTGCGCGACGCCGCCATCGAGATCCAGGAGAGCCCGTTCTTCATCGACGACACCGGCGGCCTGGCCATCGGCAAGATGGCGGCCCGGGCCCGGCGGCTGAAGCGCCAGCATGGCCTAGACCTGATCATCGTCGACTATCTGCAGCTGCTGACCACCGGCGATTCCAGCCGCAGCGACAACCGCGTGCAGGAGGTCAGCGCCATCACCCAGGCGCTGAAGGCCCTGGCCAAGGAGCTGAACGTCCCGATCATCGCCCTCTCGCAGCTGTCGCGCCAGGTCGAGAGCCGCGAGGACAAGCGGCCCCAGCTGTCGGACCTGCGCGAGTCGGGCTCGATCGAACAGGACGCCGACGTGGTCATGTTCATCTACCGCGAGTCCTACTACCTGGGCCGCAGCGAGCCGCGCGAAGGCACGCCCGAACACCTGGCCTGGCAGGAGGAGATGGACCGCGTCGCCAACATCTCCGAAGTCATCATCGGCAAGCAGCGCCACGGCCCGATCGGCGCCGTGAAGCTGCACTTCAACGCCGACCTGACCAAGTTCGGCAACCTCGCCCGCGAGGGGCGTTTCGAGCCCAGGTGATCCTCTCCTCCCCGCCCGCGGCGAGGGGCGGATCGAGCGAGACCTTGACCCTGCCGCGACGGGCCCTTAGCCGCAGCGGATGACCGCCGCCCGGCTGACCATCGATCTGGACGCCCTCGCCGCCAACTACCGGCTGATCCGGGAGACGGCCGGCGTGGAGGCGGCGCCGGCGATCAAGGCGGACGGCTACGGCCTGGGCGCGGCGCCGGTGGCGCTGCGGCTCTGGCGCGAGGGGGCCCGGGCCTTCCACATCGCCAGGCTGGCCGAGGGCGAAGCCCTGCGGGCCGCCCTGGGCGAACGCCCGGCGGTCATCTATCTGCTCGACGGCCCCACGCCCGGAGACCTCGACAGGATCCGCGCCGCCCGGCTGACGCCGGTGATCAACAGCCTGGAGCAGGCGGCGGCCTGGGACGAGCCGGCGGCGGTGCACGTCGACACCGGCCTCAACCGGCTGGGCCTCGCCCTGGACGAGGCGCGCGGCCTCGCCGGGCGCCCGCGGACGACGCTGGTGATGAGCCACCTGGCCTGCGCCGGCCAGCCGGACCACCCGATGAACGCGCGCCAGCTGGAGCGCTTCCAGGCCGTACGGGCCCTGTTTCCCGGCGTTCCGGCCAGCCTCGCCAGCTCCGGCGGCGTGTTCCTCGGCCGGGCCTACGCCTTCGACCAGGTGCGGCCGGGCATCAGCCTGTTCGGCGGCGGTCCGCACGACGGGCCCGATCCCCGCATCGCCGCGGTGGCCACGCTGGAAGCGCCGATCCTGCAGGTGCGGCGGGTCACCGCGGGCGAGGGCATCGGCTACGGGGCCGCCTTCACGGCGCAAGCGCCCCTCGCGGCAGCGGTGATCGCCGCGGGCTACGCCGACGGCGTGCTGCGCGCCTCGCACCCGCGCGGCGGCGCCTGGTTCGCCGGGGCCCGGCGGCGGTTCCTGGGCCGCATCTCGATGGACCTGATCGCCGTCGACGTCACCGGCTGCGCCGAGGCGCGGCCGGGCGCCATGGTCGAACTGATCGGCCCGAACCTGCTGGTCGACGAGGCGGCCGCCGCGGCCGGCGCCTCGTCCTATGAAATCCTCACCCGGCTGTCGGTCCGGGCCGAGCGGCGATGGATCGGCGCCGCCTAGTTCATCGCCGAGGCCATGGTGGCCGCGCCCATCGCCCCCATGGCGCCCCGGCCCGTGATCGATACGACGACGCCGCCGATCACCGCGTAGACGAGGATCATCACCACGACGACCACGGCCGTGTAGCCCAGGGCCTTGTCGGCCGGCGCCTTCATCAGCCTCGGCAGGCCGAGGTAGAGCAGATAGAGGCTGTAGAGGCCGACGATCCCCAGCCAGGCCAGCATCGGCGCCAGCTGGAAGATCCCGGCCAGCCAGGCCGCCGTGCCGCTGTAGGCGGAGACCTTCATCGCCTGGACCGGGTTCTTCTGCCCGCCGAAGCTCGGCGCCAGGGCGTCGATGACGAGCGCCATGACGTAGGTGGCGACAAGCGCCAGCCCATAGCCGACGATGGCGCCCGCCAGGCTGGCCGGCCCGAACAGGAAGCCGCCGAACAGCAGGCCGCCCAGGAACTGGCTGACGGGCCCGATGGCCGCCAGGATGACGATGTAGCCGGTGAACAGGCCGCGGATCGTCGCCGCTTCGGTATCGATCTTCTCCCAGGTCGCCGCCGGTCTCAGCAGGATGTCCTGCACGCGTCGGACAAGACCGGACGAACCACCTCCTTCAAAGACACTCATGGCTTCCCCTCCAGCAGGCTGGCGAAGTTCCCCCTGCGGGCGAAATTACCCGTTTCAAGGCCCGTGGCGAAACACGGTTCCGCGAACGGCGGGGCGCCGATCGCACGGGCGGGGCGGCCCGTTTGCCGGTATTGTGCGGCGATCCACGAATCGGAGCGTCCATGGCCCGCGACGGCGCCGTCTATGTCTGCCAGTCCTGTGGCGCGACCCAGACGAAATGGTCCGGACAGTGCCCGGCCTGCGGGGCCTGGAACAGCCTGGTCGAGGAGCTGACCAGCCGCCCGCCCGGGGCCCTGGCGCCTTCACGCGCCGCCCGCGGGCGCGGGCTGGCCTTCGAGGGCCTGAAGAGCGAAACCCCCGCCCCGCCCCGCATCGTCACCGGCCTCGAGGAGTTCGACCGCGTTTGCGGCGGCGGCGTGGTGCCGGGCAGCGCCATCCTGCTGGGCGGCGACCCTGGAGTGGGCAAGTCGACCCTGCTGCTGCAGGTGGTCGCCAGCGCCGCCGCGCGCGGCGCCGCCTGCGCCTACATCTCCGGCGAGGAGGCGGTGGAGCAGATCCGGGGCCGCGCCGAGCGCATGGGCCTTTCCGCGGCGCCGGTGAAGCTGGCCGCCGAGACCGCCCTTCGCGACATCCTGGACGGATTGAAGAAGGAGCCCTTCGACCTGGTCGTCGTCGACTCGATCCAGACCCTTTGGAGCGACGCCCATGAAGCCGGGCCCGGCTCGGTGACCCAGGTGCGCAGCTGCGCGGCCGAACTGATCCGGCTGGCCAAGAAGAAGGGCCTGGCCATCGTCCTGGTCGGCCACGTAACCAAGGACGGCCAGATCGCCGGGCCGCGGGTCGTTGAGCACATGGTCGACGCGGTGCTCAGCTTCGAGGGCGAACGCGGCTATCCCTTCCGCATCCTGCGCGGGGCCAAGAACCGCTTCGGCGCCACCGACGAGATCGGCGTCTTCGAGATGGGCGACGCGGGTCTCTCCGAGGTGCGCAACCCTTCGGCCCTGTTCCTCAACGCGGGCGGCGCGCGGTCGGCCGGGGCGGCGGTGTTCGCCGGCATCGAGGGCAGCCGGCCCGTGCTGGTCGAGTTCCAGGCCCTGGTGGCGCCCAGCGCCTACGGCACGCCCCGGCGCGCCGTGGTCGGCTGGGACAGCGGGCGGCTGGCCATGGTGCTGGCGGTGCTGGAAAGCCGCTGCGGCCTCGCCTTCGGCGCCCGCGACGTCTACCTGAATGTCGCCGGCGGGCTGCGCATCGCCGAGCCGGCCGCCGATCTCGCCGCCGCCGCCGCCCTCGCCTCCTCCGCGCTGGACGAGGCCCTGCCGCAGGACTGCGTGGTGTTCGGCGAGATCAGCCTGTCGGGCGAGGTCCGCTCCGTCGGTCGCATGGAGGCCCGCCTGAAGGAAGCCGCGAAGCTGGGCTTTAAGCGCGCCCTGGCCCCGACCGGGGCCGGCGAGGGCCTGGCCGTCACCGGCGTCTCGCGGCTCGACGAGGCCGTGGCGAGGATCGGGGAACAACGATGGTCGTGACGCCGGGGGGCCGTCCGTGATGACCCAGTTCGACTTCATCGCCGGACCGCTGCTGATCGTCTGCGCGATCGTCGGCTTCGCGCGGGGAGCGACCAAGGAGCTCCTCACCGTGCTCGCCTTCCTGCTGGCGGCCATCGTGGCGGTCTACGCCCTTCGGTTCACCGCGCCGGCGGGTCGGGCGCTGATCGATCCGGACTGGGCTGGCGTCGGGGTCGCGCTTCTCTTCGTCTTCGGCCTCGCCTATATCGCGCTGCGCCTGCTCGGCGCGGGGCTGGAGCGCCAGGTCCAGGAGGGCCCGGCCTCGGGCATGCTGGACCGGGCGGTGGGCACGGGCTTCGGCCTGGTCCGGGCGCTGGTGCTGCTGGGCGGCTTCAGCCTGCTGTTCAACCTGGCGACGCCCAGGGAGACGGCGCCGAAGTGGGTGACCGGCGCCTTGCTGTATCCGGTCAGCGAGGCGTCGGGACGCGTCCTGAAGGCCTTCGCGCCCAGCGGCCTGTCGGCGGTGCGCCAGGTGGCGCCCAGGCTTGAGCAGGCGGTGCGCGCCGGCGCCGAGGCGGCGCCGCGGGCGATCGACAAGGGCTACGACGCCGGCCAGCGCCGGGCCGTGGACGATCTGGTGGAGAAGACACGATGACCCTCCGAAGGGACCCTGAGGACGACGGGATGCGGCTCGAGTGCGGCGTCTTCGGCGTGTTCGGGGCGCGGGACGCGGCGGCGGTGGCGGCGTTGGGCCTGCACGCGCTGCAGCATCGCGGCCAGGAGGCCTGCGGCATCGCCGCCTTCGACGGCGAGCGTTTCCACACCGAGCGTCACCTCGGCCATGTCGGCGAGGCCTTCGGCGGCGACAACCTGATCGACCGGCTGCCCGGCTCGCACGCGATCGGCCACACCCGCTACGCCACCGCCGGGGGCTCGGGCATCCGCAACGTCCAGCCGATGTTCGCCGATCTCGAGGCCGGCGGCGTGGCGCTGGCCCACAACGGCAACCTGACCAACTTCCTGGCGCTGCGCGAGCAGCTGGTCGCCGAAGGAGCCATCTTCCAGTCGACCAGCGACAGCGAGGTCATCCTCCATCTCATCGCCCGCTCGCGGAAGGCGCGCGTGGTCGACCGCTTCATCGACGCCATCGGCCAGATCGAGGGCGGCTACGCCCTGGTGGCGCTGACCAACAAGAAGCTGATCGGCGTGCGCGATCCCCTGGGCATCCGCCCGCTGGTGCTGGGCGACCTCGGCGGCCGACCGGTGCTGGCCTCCGAGACCTGCGCCCTGGACATGATCGGCGCCCGCTTCGTGCGCGACATCGAGCATGGCGAGATGGTGATCATCTCCGAGACCGGGGTGGAGAGCCTCAGGCCCTTCCAGGCCGGCAAGGCAAGGCCCTGCGTCTTCGAATACGTCTACTTCGCCCGTCCCGACAGCGTCGTGAACGGCCGCTCGGTCTACGACGTGCGCAAGCGGATGGGCATGCGGCTGGCCGAGGAGACGCCGGCCGACGCCGACGTGGTCGTGCCGGTGCCCGACAGCGGCGTCCCCGCCGCCCTCGGCTACGCCCAGAAGAGCGGCCTGCCCTATGAACTGGGCATCATCCGCAGCCACTTCGTGGGCCGCACCTTCATCCAGCCGACCCAGAGCGTGCGCGAGCTGGGCGTGCGCATGAAGCACAGCCCCAACCGCGCCGTGCTGGAGGGCCGTCGCGTGGTGCTGATCGACGACTCCATCGTCCGCGGCACCACCAGCCGCAAGATCGTGCGCATGGTCCGCGAGGCCGGGGCCCGCGAGGTTCACCTGCGTTCGGCCAGCCCGCCGATCATGTGGCCGGACTTCTACGGCATCGACATGCCCGACCGCGACAAGCTGCTGGCCGCGCGCAAGACCCTGGCCGAGATGACCCGCTACCTCGAGGTGGATTCGCTGGGCTTCCTGTCGGTGGAGGGCCTCTACTGGGCGCTGGAGGCCGGCCCCCGCGACCCGGCCTGCCCGCAGTTCACCGACCACTATTTCACAGGCGACTACCCCACCCGCCTCCTCGACCGCGAGATCGCCGAGGGCGGCGGCGAGGGCAAGCAGCTGTCGTTCCTGGTGGGGGCCTAGTGATCCGGCCCGGCCCGGCCCCCGGTGGCTGATCCCGCCCGGATAAGGTCCACCCGCCTGAGCGAGGCGGGGCGGATGACGGTGCGGCCGTCCCGCCGGGAAGCGACGGCGCCGTGAAGGGCCTGCGTCCCGATCCGTTCGTCGTCGCCCTGCTGGCGACGGTCCTGGCCGCATCCCTGCTGCCGGCGCGCGGCGTCGCCGCCGAGGGCCTGGCCCTGGCCGCCAAGGGCGTCATCGCCATGCTGTTCTTCCTGCACGGCGCCAAGCTGTCGCGCGAAGCGGTAATCGCGGGCCTGACCCACTGGCGGCTGCACTTGACCGTGCTCGCCATCACCTTCGCCCTTTTCCCGCTGCTGGGTCTGGCGGCGGGCCTGCTGCCGGGGAGCCTGCTGCCCGCGCCGCTGGCGACGGGAGTGCTGTTCCTCGCCTGCCTGCCCTCGACCGTGCAGTCGTCGATCGCCTTCACCTCGATCGCCCGGGGCAATGTCGCGGCGGCGGTGTGCAGCGCCTCGGCCTCCAACCTGCTGGGCATGGCCCTGACGCCGCTGCTGGTCGGACTGCTGCTCCACGCCCAGGGCGCGGGGGTCGGCGCCGCGGCGGTCCAGGCCATACTCCTGCAGCTGCTGGCGCCCTTCCTCGCGGGCCAGGCGGCCCGGCCCCTCGTCGGCCCCTGGCTGGCCGCCCGGGCCCGGATCGTCGGCGTCGTCGACCGCTTCTCCGTGCTGCTGATCGTCTATTCGGCCTTCAGCGGCGCGGTCGTGGCCGGCGTCTGGACCCAGGTCTCGGCGGGCGAGCTTGTCGTTGTCGCGGTCCTGAGCGCCGTCCTGCTGGGCGTCGTGCTGGCGGGATCGCGGCGGCTGGCGCGCCGCCTCGGCTTCTCCACCGAGGACGAGGTCGTCGTCGTCTTCTGCGGCTCGAAGAAGAGCCTGATCACCGGCGCGCCGATGGCCGCCATCCTGTTTCCCGCCGCCACGGCCGGGCTGACGATCATCCCCCTGATGATCTACCACCAGCTGCAGATGATCGCCTGCGCCGTCATCGCCCAGCGGTATGCGGCGCGCGGCGGGGATGACGGCCCGGACCGCAGTCGCTAGAAGCCCCGCATGGATTCCCTCCCACTCGAGAACCGCGTCGCGCTGGTCACCGGCGCCAGCCGGGGCATCGGCTATCAGGCCGCGCTCGGCCTCGCGAGCGCCGGCGCCCACGTCATCGCGCTGGCCCGCACCCAGGGCGGTCTGGAGGCCCTGGACGACGAGATCTTCGCCGCCGCCGGCCGGCACGCCACCCTGGTTCCGATCGACCTGCGCCAGCCCGAAGGCCTCGACCCGCTGGGCGCGCACCTGTTCGAACGCTACGGGCGGCTGGACCTCGTCGTCCATGCCGCCGCCGTGCTGGGGCCGATCACGCCGACCGGCCACATCGACCCCAGGGCCTGGGACGAGACCCTGGCCGTCAACCTGACGGCCAGCTGGCGGCTGATCCGGGCCATGGAGCCGCTGCTGCGCGCCTCGGACGCCGGCCGGGCCATCTTCCTGACCACCGGGCGGGTCCAGCGACCCAAGGCCTTCTGGGGCGCCTACGCCGCCACCAAGGCCGGCATGGAGGCGCTGGTGAAGTGCTGGGCCGACGAGCTGGAGGACACCACCGTCCGCGCCGTACTGCTCGACCCCAACACCATGCGCACCCGCATGCGGGCCGAGGCGATGCCCGGCGAGGACCCGGCCACCGTCACCCACCCCTCCGAGATCGCTCCGCTGATCGTCGAACTGGCCCAGGCCGACCTGGGCCTGCCGCGCGAGGCGGTGATGTTCCAGGCGTGGAAGGAACGCGGACTTCCTTCCCCCTGAGGGAGAGGCGTCGGTCGCAGACCGACGGATCAGGGTGTCGTACTCCGTACGCCCTCACCCCTGCCCGTCTCCCTCCGGGTGAGGGAGATCTACTTCCGTTTTGTCGGCCGGACCTTGGTCGAACCGCCGCCGCGCAGCTTGGCGATGCCTGGCCGGCCGCCCTTGGCGCCGAGGGCCTTGGTGAACTTGGCCGCCTTGGCCGCGCGGGCCTTGGCCGCCTTGACGCCGGTGGGCCTGGCCACGACCTTGGGCGCGGCCGGCTCGGCCTTCGCCTCGGCGGCCAGGGCCCTGGCCTTCTCCTTCTTCGGCTTGCCGCCCTGCTGGAACGAGGGCGCGCCGCCCTTGTCCTCGCCCTCGGCGTAGGGGTTGCGGTTGCTCTTCAGCGACAGGCGGATGGGCACGCCGGGCAGGTCGAAGCTCTCGCGCAGGGAATTGACCAGGTAGCGGCGGTACTGCTCGGGCATCTGGTCGGCGCGGCTGGAGAACAGCACGAAGGTCGGCGGCCGCGCCTTGGTCTGGGCCATGTACTTGGGCTTGATGCGCTTGCCCCCGACCGCGGGCGGCGGGTGGCGCTGCACCGCCATCGCCAGCCAGTCGTTCAGGTCGCGGGTCTTCACCCGGGTCGACCAGTTCTCGTAGACCCTGGCCAGCGCCGGCATCAGTCGCTCGACGCCGCGGCCGGTCTCGGCCGAGAGGGCGACGACGGGCGTCCCCTTCACCTGCGGCAGCATGCGCTCGGCATGTTCGATGAAGGCCTTCAGCCGCGCCTGCGGATCCTCGACCAGGTCCCACTTGGCCAGCACGAAGACCAGCGCCCGCCCCTCCCGCTCGACCAGGTCGGCGATCTGCAGGTCCTGGATCTCGAAGGGATGAGTGGCGTCCATGACCAGCAGCACCACCTCGGCGAAGGTGATGGCGCGGATGGTGTCGGCGGTGGAGAGCTTCTCGAGCTTTTCCTGCACCTTCGCCTTGCGGCGCAGGCCGGCGGTGTCGACCAGCCGCACCTTGCGCCCGTCCCATTCCCATTCCACCGGAATGGCGTCGCGGGTGATGCCGGCCTCCGGGCCGGTCAGCATGCGATCCTCGCCGATCAGCCGGTTGACCAGGGTCGACTTGCCCGCGTTCGGCCGCCCGACGATGGCGATGCGGATCGGCTTGTCGTCCTCGTCGGCCTCGTCCTGGAAGCTCACCTCCGAGGCCAGGCCCGAAAGCAGGGCGTAGAGGTCGGCCATGCCTTCGCCGTGCTCGCCGGAAATCGCCACCGGCTCGCCGAAGCCGAGGGTCCAGGCCTCGGCGACGCCGGTATCTCCGGCCCGGCCCTCGGCCTTGTTGGCCGCCAGCACCACCGGCCGGTCGTGGCGACGCAGGATCTGGGCGAAGATCTCGTCGCCGGGCGTCACGCCTTCGCGGGCGTCGATCAGGAACAGAACGGCCTCGGATTCCTCGATCGCCCGCTCGGTCTGGGCGCGCATGCGCGCCTCCAGGCTGTCGTCGAGGACGTCCTCGAAGCCGGCCGTGTCGATCAGGGTCAGCTCGAGGTCGCCCAGCTGGCCCGCGGCGAAGCGACGGTCGCGGGTGACGCCCGGCCGGTCGTCGACGATGGCGAGCTTCTTGCCCGCCAGCCGGTTGAACAGCGTGGACTTGCCGACGTTTGGCCGACCGACGATGGCGAGTTTGAGAGGCATGGAAGGCGCGGCCCGCGGAAGGGCCGCGCCCTTACCACGGAAGCTACCGGATCGCCACCAGTTCGCCGTCGTTGGTGACCAGGTAGATCATGCCGTTGGCGACCACCGGGGAGACAAGGACGGGCGATCCGACCTTGATGGACTTGATCACCTCGCCCGTCTTCGGGTTCAGGGCGATGGCGCGGCCGTCGCTGGAGGCGACCACCAGGCGGTCGGAGGCGAGCACCGGTCCGCTGAACAGGGCGCGGTCCTTGGCCTTCTTCACCCCGGCGTTGAGGTCGGTGATCCAGTAGACCTGGCCGTTCTCGCGCGAGGCGCAGACCACCTCGCCGGCCTGGGAGACGACATAGACCACCGAACCGGCGGCCCAGGGCGTCGAGATCGAGGCCACCGGGATCGACCAGCGCATCTGGCCGGTGCGCAGATCGGTGGCGGCGAACACCCCGCCGTGGCTGGCGGCGTAGACGTCGCCCTCGAGAATCACCGGCCGGCCGGCGACGTCGCGGATTTCCGACAGGGCGCTGGTGCGGCTGGCCTTGGAGAGGGTGTTGTTCCAAAGGTCGTTGCCGTTGGACGCCCGCAGGGCCACCACCTCGCCCGAGGCGAAGGCCGCGACCACCGTGTCGCCCGACACCGCCGGGCTGGGCGAGGCCAGGATGCGGGCCGGCTCGACCAGCGCCTGGAAGGTCCAGCCCGGCGCGCCGGTGGCCGTGTCGAAGGTCAGGAGCTCGTTGTCGGTGCTGATCACGAACACGCGGCCATGGCTGACCACGGGGGCTCCGTGCAGCGGCGAGGCCGTGCGCTGTTTCCAGGCCACGACGCCCGTCGCCGGGTCGACCTGGGCCACCATCCGGAAGCCCGACGCGACATAGAGCTTGCCGTCGGCGAAGGCGACGCCGCCGCCGAAGCCGTCCTTGTCCCGGCGCGTGCGCGGCGAGACCTGCTTGCGCCAGAGGGTCGCTCCGGTCTGGGCGTCGAGGGCCGCGACGTCGGTCTCGGCGTCCATCACATAGACGCGGCCGCCGGCCACGATGGGCGGGGCGGTGATATGGAAGGTGCGGTCGCCGCCCTTGCCGAAGCCCCTGCGCCAGGCGACCTCGAAGGCGGGCGCCGCCTCCACGTGCTGGGCGTTCAGTTCGCCGAGGCCGCCAGGCTGGGGCCAGTCGGACTGCGGCAACGCGGGCGGCAGGAAGAAGTCGACGCCCTTGAGCACCTCGGAGGCCTCGATCTTCTGGTCGAAGGCGATGATCGAGATGCGCCGTCCGTCGCCGGCGACTTCCTGCGGTTCGTCCTTCTTGCCGAAGGGGTTGAGCCGGCCGGCCGCGTCGCCCACGGCGCCCACGGTCGAACAGCCGCCGAGCGTCACCGCGGCGGCGAGGAGGACGGCGAAGCCGCCGTTACGCATCGTCATTGAGGGGTTCCCTGAGGCGCGTCCGGACCGGCGAGGCCCGGAGGCAGATCGCCCGGAAAGACCGGGGCGGGAGGCGGCAGCGCCGCCGCGGCCTTCACCGTCGCCGGAATGGCGGCGGCTGCGCCGGAATCGATGAGGCCGAGGGCGGCGGAGGCCCGCTGGCGCATGCCCTGCGGCGCGCCGAGCACCTGGGTCAGATAGACGAAGTCGCCTCGCGCGTCGGCGGTCTTTCCGGCCATCAGCTTGGCGTAGGCCAGCGCCTCGCGCGCATTGAGCCGGTATGGCCGGTTGTCAGCCATGAGCGGGGTCAGCCTCGCCTCCAGATCCTTGTAGGGGGCGGTATCGACAAGGGCCAAGGCGGATTTGAGGCGGGCCAGGTCGCCGAGCGCCGGGTCGGTGGCGGCCTTGCCGGCCTCGTCCCAGAGCTTGACGGCCTCGTCGGTCTTGCCTGCTTCCATCCGCATGCCGGCCTTGGCCATCAGGGCCAGCGCCCGGTAGCCGCGGGCGCCCGACTTCTCGACCGCGTCGAACTTGGCGAAGGCGCCCGCCTGGTCGTTCTGCCCGAGATCGGCGAGCGCGGCCATGTAGGTTTCGGCGGCCTTGTCGCCCTTGGCCTTCGACCAGGAATCGAAGCCCCACCAGCCGAGCGTCACCAGCAGCGCCGCGGCCGCCACGCCCAGGACCCAGGGCAGGGCCTTCATCGCCAGCGCGCGATAGCGCTCGCCGCGAATCTGGTCCTCGACCTCTTCGAACACATCGACCACTTGGGGGCGCTCCGGTTTGCCGCCGACAGAGGCGGGGAACCTATAGGGTGAGCCGCGCGGCTGCAACGCGGCGCGCTGGCCCGCGGCTCAGGTTTTGTTCGCGAAATAGGTCTCCGCCGGCCCCGGAAAGCGGCGGGCGCGCACGTCGTCGGCGTAGGCGCGGGCGGCGGCGGCGATTTCGCCCTTCAGGTCGGCGTAGCGGCGGACGAATTTCGGGGTCCAGTCGAACAGGCCCAGCATGTCGTCGGTGACCAGGATCTGGCCGTCGCAGCCGGCGCTGGCCCCGATGCCGATGGTCGGCGGCGCGATGGCCGCGGTGATCTCGCGCGCCAGCGGCTCGGCGACGCCCTCGACGACCACGGCGAAAGCCCCGGCGTCGGCGGTGGCGCGGGCCTCGGCGAGGATGCGCTCGCGCTCGGCGTCGGTGCGGCCCTTGGCCTTGAAGCCGCCGTCGACGAGCACCGCCTGCGGGCGCAGGCCGACATGGCCCATCACCGGCACGCCGCGCTTGACCAGATAGTCGATCGTCTCCGGCACCGTCGGACCGCTTTCGACCTTCACGCCCTGGGCGCCGGTCTCCTTCATCACCCGGGCGGCGTTGGCGTAGGCCTCTTCCCTGGAGCCCTCGTAGGACCCGAACGGCAGGTCGACCACGACCATCGCCCGGCGCGCGCCGCGCATGACCGCCTGGCCGTGCAGGATCATCATCTCCAGGGTCACGCCGACGGTGTTGGGCAGGCCGTGGACGACCATGCCGACCGAGTCGCCGACCAGCAGCAGGTCGCAGGCCTCGTCGAGCAGCGCCGCGACCGGCGCGGTGTAGGCCGTCAGGCAGACGATGGGCTCGCCGCCCTTGCGCGCGGCGATGTCCGGGGCGGCGAGGCGGCGGACGGTCTCTTCACGATGGGCGGACAGCTGGGCCTCCCGCGGCTACTGGAATTCCTCCACCGCCCGGGTGACGGCGAAGGCCAGCGCCATAGCACCCAGCGCCGCGGCCAGCCACATCGCCTCGCCGCCGAACGGCAATCCGCCGAGCGCCTCGCCGGCCCGGAACAGTCCGCTGACGCCGTCGCCCAGCGCCAGGGCCTTGCGTTCGGTCGCCTCGCCGGCGGTGAACAGCAGGCGCGAATCGAGCAGCTGGCCGACGCCGACCAGGCCCGCCACCAGGCCCGCCGCGCCGATGCCGACTTGGCGCAGGCTCCAGCCGCGGTCGAGTCGCGTCTCCACCCGTCGCGCGAAGGCCTCCGCGTCCGGCGTCGCCGGCGGCTCGTTGAACAGCCGATCCAGGGTCATCTCGAAATCGAGGTCAGCCATGACCTTCGCTCCCCGCCGGCCGGCCGATCGCGCCCGCAGAAGGCGCAAGTCGGAGCCGGAGCTTATCCAGACCACGTTTGACATGGGATTTCACCGTTCCCAGCGGCGCGTTCAAGGCCTCGGCCGCCTCGGCGTGCGAGAGGCCCGCGCCGTAGCAGAGCGAGACGCACATCCGCTCGGCCGGGGCCAGCGCCCGGAGCGCCTCGTCCAGGTCGATGCGGGCGGCGGCGAGGACTTCCCCGCCATGGCCCTCGTCGGCGGTCTCGGCCTCCAGGTCGAATCGCGCCTCCTTGCGCCAGCGCCGGATGTAGAGGCGGGCGGCGATGCGCCGGACCCAGGCCGAGAAGGTCCCCTCGCCGCGGAACTCGGCGATCCGCTCGAAGGCGGCCAGGAAGGCGTCCTGGGCCAGGTCGTCGGCCAGGGCCGCCTCGGCCCCCATCCGCCGCAGCAGGCCCCGCACGGCCGAGCCATGGCGGCGCACCAGCTCGCCGAAGGCCGGCCGGTCGCCCGCCGCCGCCAGGGCGGCCAGCTCGACGTCGTGCAGACTGGCGGGTGTGCGGCCCCCGGCCATGATCGCGCCCCTCTCCCGTCGGCCCGTCAGCTCAGGACCGCGGGCCCTTGTTGGGATTGACGAAGCTGAGGGCGATAAAGGCCAGGCCGATGACGGCGGGAATGGCGGCGACCCCCAGGAACGGATGGAAGGCGTCGGCCTCTTCGTAGCCCCAGAAGAAGGCGAAGGCGGCGAACCCCAGGGCGACGGCCAGCCAGACGATGCCCGTGCGCAGATCCTTCTGCGCGGTCGGCGGAGTCTTCACGCTCTTCGTCATGGCGTCGATGATCTCGGCGGGCAGCGGCTGGCCCTTGTCGATCGCTGCGCGCAGCGTGGTCTGCATCTCCCGGCGTTCGCGACTCTTCAGCCAGGCGGGAATGACGATGATGGCGATGACCATGATGAACGGCATGCTGATCGCCGCCAGGGGGACGAGGTCTTCCATGGTGAAACCCTTCTCGATCGGTGGACGGCGCGGGTTGTCGCCGCCTTCTGATGACAAGAGGCCCGGCCGGCGGCCAACGGATGCGGCCGGCCGGATGAAATCTTCGTAAGGCGGTTCAGGCGCCCGCCGGGCCGGGCGCCAGGCGCAGGCCCAACGCCGTCAGGCCGGCGGTGGCGACCAGCACCGCGGCGGTGGGCAGCAGCGTGCGGGCCATCGGCTCCAGCACGGCGGTGAGCATCGGGGCGCTGGCCCACAGCGCCACCGCCGACGCCCCGGACATGGCCGCGGTGACCAGCACCGAGCGCAGGGCCTCGCGCCGGGCGACGCGCTCCATGACCGCCGCTGCGAAGGCGGGATCCGGCTCGGGGCCGCGGCCCTCGTTCAGGAACGCCGTCAGACGATCTTGCGCGGTCATGGCCTGTCTCCCAACGCCGCGAGCAGTCTATCGCGACCGCGCGCCACATGCGACTTGATCGTGCCCAGCGGCAGGTCGAGCGCCGCCGCCGCCTCGGCGTGGGTCCAGCCCTCGGCCAGGCACAGGGCGACGGCGGCCCGCTGGTCGGGCGCCAGCGCGGCCATCGCCGCCTCGAGCGCCAGGCGGTCTTCGGCCGCCAGCGCCGTTCCGCGGTCCAGCTCGGTCGCGTCCAGCCAGTCCCGGTCCCGACGGGCGGCCCGGGCGCCCGACCGGGCGAGGGCCTGGGCCCGGCGCCAGGCGATTCCGTAGAGCCAGGACCGGAAGCCGTCCGGGTCGCGCAGGCGGTCCAGCGACGTCCAGGCCGTCACCAGCGCGTCCTGGGCGATGTCGTCGGCGTCGGGGCCGGCGATCCGCCGCAGGAAGGCGCGCAGGCCCCGCTGATGGCGCTCGACGAGGCGGGCGAAGGCGCCCCGCGATCCCGACCTGGCCGCCCTGACCAGGGTCGCGTCCACGGATCAGTCCTTCGGCGGCGGCGTCATCAGGGTGCGGACGAGCGTGGCCAGGGTCATGGCGCCCATCACGAACGCCACGATCGTGAAGGCTTCGCCGGCGCCGTAGATGTCGGTCCAGGACGCGTAGGCGAAGCCGGCGCAGAGCGAGCCGAACAGCACCACGTTCGGCCAGCCGCCCCAGTAGCGGTAGCGATAGTAGCGGCGATAGGCGCGGCGCTCATGGCGGTCGGCGCGGCTGTCGCCCCAGTCATCGTCCACGACGCCGCCGTTGAGCCTGTCGAGCAGCCCGGCCGGCGGCTCCTTGCCCTGAGCGACGTAGGACTTCACCAGGTCCAGAGTGTCGCGGTGACGGCGGTAGCCGATCAGGCTGTGCCAGGCGCCCGCGATCAGCCAGCCCAGCGGAAACAGCAGCCACCAGTACGAACGGAACAGGTCTTCCATCTCTTCGCCCTCCAGCGCCGGCGCATCTTCGCGCCGTTTTGTCCGATAGTCGCCGCCGAAGGGCCGGCCGGATGCAGGGCCGCTGAAATAAATCGGGCGTCCCGCACGGGAGGCGCGGGACGCCCTGCGTCCAGCCGAGGCCTGGGGGGCGCATCAGAGGCCGGAACGAGCCTTGGTTAAGCCCCCGAACGCCCGGGCACATTGATCCGGATCAAACCTCCGGGGGGACATCGGTCAGGCCGGTTGAGCCATATCAAGGCGGGCGGGACGCGGCCGCCTAGTCTGCTGTCGTCATCCCGATCCAGGAGATCATGGTCATGCACAGAGCGCCCCGGACCCGCATCCTCGTCGCCAACGGGAGCGGCGCGCGCTGGGTCGAGCGGCGGCCCGGCGACATCGACCCCACGACCCTTCTCGAAGCCCGGCCCAGCCGCGACTACCGGCCCGGCCCCAAGACCACCGCCCATGAGAGCGCCGCCGGCGGCATGCGCCATGGCGCCGGCGAGCGCGATGTCGCCGCCCGCCAGGTCGCCGACTTTGGCCGCGAGCTGGCCGAACTGGTCAACGCCCAGCATCGGCGGGCCGAGTTCGACCGCCTGGCCCTGGTCGCCCCGCCCCGCCTGCTCCGCGCCATCCGCGAGCGCCTCGACGCCGAGACCCGCGCCAGCGTCGTCTTCGAACTGGCCAAGGACCTGACCCACGTCGGCAACCACGATCTGCGGGCCTGGCTGCACAGCCCCGAGTTCGCCTGATGAGCGAAGAGACCAACGGCCCGCGCGCGCGGCGCATCCTGGTGATCAACGGCCACCCCGATCCCTCCCCGGAACACCTCTGCGCCGCCCTGGCCAGCGCCTACGAGCGGGGCGCCCGGGCCGCCGGCCACGACGTCTCGCGGCTGGACGTCGGCGCCCTCGCCTTCCCCCTGATCCGCTCGATGCGCGACTACCAGGTCTCGCCCATGCCGCCCGACGTCGAGAAGGCGCAGGAGGCGATCCTCGCCGCCGACCACCTGGTGATGATCTTCCCGATCTGGTTCGGTTCGCCGCCGGCCGTGTTCAAGGGCTTCCTCGAACAGGCGCTGCGCCGCGGTTTCGCCCTCTCCTCGCCGCAGTCGGCCATGGAGAGCGTGCTCAGCGGCCACTCGGCGCGGCTGATCGTGACCATGGGCATGCCGCTGCCGATCTATCGCTGGGTGCTGGGCGGGCACGGCCTGTCGGCGCTGGAGCGGGGGCTGTTCTGGCTGACGGGCGTCGGGCCCGTGCGCCGGACCCTGTTCGGCGGCGCGGCCAAGGTCGAGCCGGCGACGGCCGCCCGCTGGCTGGCCGCCGTCGAACGCCTGGGCGCCCGGGGATCCTGACCGCTCAGCCGAGGGCGTCGGCCCAGGCCTCGGGCCGGAACCCGACCAGCAGGGCGCCGTCGACCTCCAGCACCGGTCGCTTGATCATCGCCGGGTGGGCCAGCATCAGGGCGATCGCCCGGTCGGCGTCCAGGTCGCGCCTGTCGGCTTCCGGCAGGCCGCGGAACGTCGTCCCCGACCGGTTGAGCAACGTCTCCCAGCCCGCCGCGTCCGCCCACCGCCGCAGCGTCGCCGCCTCGACCCCGGCGGTCCGGTAGTCGTGAAACGCGTAAGGGACGCCCCGCTCGTTCAACCACCCCTGGGCCTTCTTCATGGTGTCGCAGTTGCGAATTCCGTGGATGACGACGGCCATGGGGGGTCCTTCGGGACGGCGTGGATTCGGAAATGGAGGGACAGCTTACTCGTTTCGCCCCGGCTTGCGCCGCCCCGCCGGGAAATGAGTAAGCTGTCCCTCCATTTCCGCGGCGTCCGCGGTCAGTACATCACCCTCGCCGCCAGAAGGCCGCCCTCCTCGACCAGCAGGAGGCGCGACATGCAGGGCATGCAGTAGACGAGGTCGCCCGCGCGTAGCTCCCGCGTCGAGCGGACCACGACCTTGCAGACGGGACAGAGCGCCTCGTTGGGCCCCAGCCTGTCGCCGTCGCCGCGCCAGAGCCGGTAGAAGCGGCGAAAGCGCCGGGGGACCTCCTTGAAGCCCGTGTCCTCGAGCTCGAACCGCCTGCGCGGCCTGGTCTCGTCGGCGGGATGTTCGAGCGGATCGAGCATGCGCCGGGCGGCTACATCGGCGACTGGTACTCGAGCCCGATGCGGCCGAGCCGGGTCCTGAACTCGCCCAGCACCGTGGCCGAGAGCGTCCCTTCCATGTCCTCGGTCGAGGCCTCGGCGAGGTTTAGGCCGCGGTACATGATCGGGCCGCGGTCCCCGTCGGCGCGGCGCCGCGCCTCGTCCGTGGCCCGCGCGCTCGCCGCGAACAGGTCGTGGAAGGTCGCCAGCATGTGCACCGACATCTCGCGCTGCATCTTCTGGATGTCGGCCTTGCGCTCGGGATGGCGCCGGATCAGCTCGCCGATCCGGTTCTCGCCGAAGCCGACGTGACGCCGCTCGTCGGCGATCGTCCCCGACAGGGTGTGGGCGAACTTGGGGTTGGATGTCTCGCTGGTGGCGTGGAGCATCTCGAACACCGAGAAGGCCATGCCTTCCAGGACGATGTTCTGGCCCACGACGCCGGCGACGAAGTCCTTCTTGTCGACCTTCTCGAGCAGGACCTCGGCGATCTTCACGAGGTTCGGGTTGCCGTAGGCCCTGAGCGTGGATTCGAGGTCCGCCGGCTTGACGCCGAGGTCGTAGAGCCGCTGCACGAAGATCTCGACGTGCCGCGCCTCGTCGAGCGTCTGGGTCGCCAGGAACAGCTTGCTGGGCCGGTCGGGCGCGGCGTTCACCAGCCCCGACGACGCGGCGAGCGCGCACTGCTCGCCGAGCACGAGCTGCACGGTCGTGCGGATCTGCTGCTCGCGAAAGGTCTCGTTGGAGAGAATCTCTTCGGACTCGACCTCGTCCTCGCCATGTCCGTAGACCGTGTCCTCGAGATAGCCCTGCGGACAGGACTCGAGCCACTTCTGCACGGAATAGCCGGAAAGGAAGTCTGCCATACGCCGCCTCCCTCAGTGTTGCGGCTCCGCTTTTCGGCCGCGTGCGCTTCTAACCCCTCGCGGGCCAGGGGCGATTGCCGAACGTCAACGGCGTGTTTGACTTGCGCGCAGGCCGCAGATGGAGGGACCCTGAAGGCATGACCCCGCACCGGATCTTCAGGACCAGCGTCGCCAGCGTCTACCGGCACTATGTCGCCAAGGCGGAGAAGAAGGGGCGCACGCGGGCGGAAGTCGACGAGATCATCCGCTGGCTGACCGGCTACAGCCAGCCCGACCTCGAGGCCCGGCTGGCCGACGGCGCCGACTTCGAGACCTTCTTCGGAACGGCGCCCGGGCCCAACCCCGCACGGGAGGAGATCCGGGGCGTGGTCTGCGGCGTCCGCGTCGAGGAGGTCGCCGATCCGCTGATGCGGGAGATCCGCCGCCTCGACAAGCTCGTCGACGAGCTCGCCCGGGGCAAGGCGATGGACCGGATCCTGCGGCCCCCGCCCGGCTAGGTCCAATCGACATTCAGGGATTCACGGTTCGCGGGATGCGTGATTCATAGGTCTCCGCTTTGGCGGAGGTCGGTGATGGGTGTGAAGCGCTACGAACTGAGCGATGCGCAGTGGATTCGGAT
>JBMOOF010000014.1:0-22017 GCA_049323695.1 Pseudomonadota bacterium | reverse complement strand
AGCCAGGTCGCGCGGGACGCGGGGCATGTCGCCCAGGAAGAGGAAGGCCCCGGCCGCGTCGGGCGACAGGCCGGCGATGCCCGCGCGCAGCGAGGCGGCCAGCCCCTCGGCGTGGCCGGGGCAGCCCAGCAGCCGCAGACGGGCGGTTTCGCCCCGCGCGGCGGCGAACCGGCGGGCGGCCGCGACCACCCCCTCGTCCGCCCCCCAGACCACCGTGACGCGGCGGACGGGCGCGGCGAAGGCGGCGGCCAGGGCGCCGTCGATCAGGGCGCCCTCGCCCCAGGGCGCGGTCAGCTTGCCGCCGCCGAAGCGTTTTCCCGCCCCGGCCGCCAGAATGATCGCTTCCAGAAGGGGCGCCTCTGTCGCCACGCGTCTCTCCGACCTATTCTAGGGACCGTATGACGCCCGAGCCCTCCCGTCCCGCCCTGATCGACGGCTTCGGCCGCGCCGTGACCTATCTGCGGGTCTCGGTGACCGACCGCTGCGACCTGCGTTGCGTCTACTGCATGGCCGAGCACATGACCTTCCTGCCCAAGGCGGAGTTGCTGACGCTGGAGGAGCTCGACCGCATCGCCAGCGCCTTCGTCGGCCTGGGCGTGCGCAAGCTGCGGCTGACCGGCGGCGAGCCGCTGGTGCGCAAGGGCTTCCTCGGCCTCGTCGAGGCCCTCTCGCGGCACCTGCGCAGCGGGGCGCTCGACGAACTGACCCTGACCACCAACGGCACGCGGCTCGCCCTGTTCGCCGGCGATCTCGCGCGGCTGGGCGTGAAGCGGATCAACGTCTCGCTGGACACCCTGAAACCGGAGCTGTTCCGCGCCCTCACCCGCGGGGGAGACCTGGCCGGGGTGCTGGCCGGGATCGAGGCGGCGAAGGCGGCCGGCATGGCGGTCAAGGTCAACGCCGTCGCCCTGGCGCGGGACAACGCCGGCGAGATCCCCGACCTGATCCGGTGGGCGCACGGGCGCGGCCTGGACCTGACGCTGATCGAGACCATGCCGCTGGGCGAGGTCGAAGCCGACCGCACCGACCAGTTCCTGTCGCTGGGTCAGGTCCGGCGGGAGCTGTCGAGCTACTGGACCCTGACCGACCTGCCGCTCTCGACCGGCGGGCCGGCGCGCTACGTGCGGATCGAGGAGACCGGCGGGCGGCTCGGCTTCATCACCCCGCTGAGCCACAACTTCTGCGAGGCCTGCAACCGGGTGCGGCTGACCTGCACGGGGACGCTTCACACCTGCCTGGGGCGGGAGGACGCCAGCGACCTGCGCGCGGTGCTGCGGGCGGGAGCCAGCGACGCCGACCTCGTCGACGCCATACGGCTGGCCGTCGACGCCAAGCCGCGGGGCCACGACTTCCGCATCGCCCGCGACGCGGCTCCGGCGCTGGCCCGCCACATGTCGACGACGGGAGGCTGAGGTGGCGAAGGTGCTGTTGTTCGGCCGGCTCGCCGACGTCGCCGGCTGGCGCGAGCGGGCCATCGAGGCCGACAGCCTCTCGGACCTGCGGGCGACGATCGCCGGGACGGACGCGGCGCTGGGCGAAGCGCTGGCGGGCCCCGGCGTGCAGGCGGCCGTCGACCGGGCCATCGTGCGCGGCGAGGCGGCGCTGACGGCGGCGTCCGAGGTCGCCTTCCTGCCGCCGATGAGCGGCGGATGAACGTCGTCCTGCAGACCGCGCCGTTCGAGCCCGGGGCGCTGCTCACCGCCTTCTGCGCCGGGCGGACCGAGACCGGCGCCGTGGCCAGCTTCGCCGGCCTCGCCCGGGCCGAGGCGGGACAGGCGACCGCGCTGGAGCTGGAGGCCTATCCCGGCTTCACCGAATCCGAGATCGAGCGCATCGGGGCGGCGGCGGCGCGGCGCTGGGGCCTGCAGGACTGGCTGGTCGTGCACCGCACCGGGCCGATCGGGCCGGGCGAGCCGATCGTCTTCGTGGCGACCGCCTCGGCGCACCGCCGCGAGGCGTTCGAGGCCTGCGACCACCTGATGGACTATCTCAAGAGCCGCGCCCCGTTCTGGAAGAAGGAGCACGGCCCGGACGGCGCCCGCTGGATCGAGCCCACCGAGCGCGATAGGACGGACGCCCAGCGCTGGGAGACCCCATGACCCTTCCGATCGGCGGCAAGATCGACGAGAGCCTGACCCTGACGCCCGTCCGGGTCGCGGTGCTGACCATCTCCGACACCCGCGACGAGGAGAGCGACACCTCCGGCCGCCTGCTGGCCGAGCGGGTGAGGGCCGCCGGCCACGCGCTGGCCGACAAGGCCATGGTCAGGGACGAGGTCGCCGCCATCCGCCAGCAGATCGAGGCCTGGGTCGCCGCGGGATCGGTGGACGCCATCGTCACCACGGGCGGCACCGGCCTGACCGGCCGGGACGTCACGCCCGAGGCGGTGCGGCCGCTGCTGGACAAGGAGATCGACGGCTTCTCGGTGGTCTTCCATCTGGTCAGCTACCAGAGCGTGGGCCTCTCGACCCTGCAGTCGCGGGCGCTGGCGGGCCTGGTGAAAGGCGTCTTCGTCTTCTGCCTGCCCGGGTCGAACGGGGCGGTGCGCGACGGCTGGGACCGGGTCATCGCCCCGCAGCTCGACAGCCGCCACCGGCCCTGCAACATGGTCGAGCTGATGCCGAGGTTGCTGGAATCGTGAGCCGCCTGACCCATATCGACGAGGAGGGCCGGGCCCGGATGGTCGACGTCTCGGACAAGGCCGCGACGGTGCGCGAGGCGGTCGCCACGGGCCGGGTGCGGATGTCGGCGGCGACGCGCGCCCTGGCGCTGTCCGGCGACGCGAAGAAGGGCGACGTCCGCGCCGTCGCCGAGATCGCCGGCGTCATGGCCGCCAAGAAGACCGCGGAGCTGATCCCCCTGTGCCACCCGCTCGCCCTGTCGAAGGTCGAGGTGGCGGTGGAGCCCTGGGACGAGGGTCTGGCGGTGACGGCGCGGGTGAAGACGACCGGACCGACCGGGGTCGAGATGGAGGCCCTGACCGCCGTCAGCGTCGCCTGCCTGACCATCCACGACATGCTCAAGGCCGCCGACAAGGCCATGGTCATCGAAGCCGTGCAGCTGGAGCGCAAGACCGGCGGCAAGTCGGGCGGCTGGAAGCGGCCCCCCGCGCCCTGACCGCCCGCGTCCGGAGGCCGCGGGGTCGCGGTCGCCCCTAGACCCTCAGCCGCCGATCCTCCCTCGCCGTCGGCCGCGCGGGACCGGTCCGGTCCTCCTCCTCCGGGAGAAGGGACCTGGCGCGCGCCGCCACGATCTCGCCCAGGGTCGCCACCGCCACCTCCCAGGGCGCCTTGCCGCCGAGGTCGAGGCCGATCGGCGCGCGCAGCCTGGCCAGGGCGGCGTCGCCGACGCCCTCGGCCCGCAGGCGATCGAGCCGCTCGGCCAGGCGGCGGCGGGCGCCGAGCAGGCCGACATAGGGGGCGGGCGAGGGCAGGGCGGCGGCGAGGGCGGCGTGGTCGACCTCCAGGTCGTGGCCGCAGACGGCGACCGCGGTCCAGGCGTCGAGGCCGATGGCGGCGAGGGCCTCGCCCGGCTCGTCGCGGCGGTAGCCGACGCCGGCCAGCGGCGGTCCGGCGTCCGGGCCGCGCGGCCGCACCAGGGTGGTCTCGAACCCGGCCCGGGCGGCGAGGTCGGCGATGGCCAACGCCGTCGGATCGGCGCCCAGGACGATCATCCGCCAGACCGGATCGTGCCGTCGGACCAGGGCGCCGGGCCAGGCTTCGCCGGTTTCGCCGCAGACCCGCCGGCGGCCGTCGGTGATCCAGACGGCCGGCCGCCGCCCGTCCATCAGCCGGAACAGTCCGGCCGCGGCGGCGTCGTCCGGGGCGATCCGCTCGACCAGGATCTCGATGCGGGCGCCGCAGAGCAGGCGAATGTCCGGCCAGGGGCTGCCTTCGCCGTAGACCAGTCGGCGCGGTTCGCCGTCGGCCAGGCAGGCGGCGGCGTGACGGGCGACGTCGCCCTCGACGCAGCCCCCCGACAGGAAGCCCGACACCCGCCCCTCGGCGAAGACCATCTGGGTCCCGACGGGCCGCGGACCGCCGCCGCCGAGCGTCGCGATGGTCGCCAGGGCCGCCGGGGCGCCGGCCGCCAGCGCCGCCCTCAGCGCCGGCCGCTGGTCGTCGGCCAGGCCAAACAGCGGCCAGTCGGGCAGGGCGGTCTCCATGCGGCGAACATTAACGGCGGCGAAACGGTCTCGATACCGCTTCCTTAAGGGTCTGTGGGCCATGGTTTCCGTCGACTTCACCACGAAGCCGGGGAG
The DNA here is from genome assembly GCA_049323695.1 of Pseudomonadota bacterium. GTDB lineage: Bacteria > Pseudomonadota > Alphaproteobacteria > Caulobacterales > Caulobacteraceae > Caulobacter. The sequence goes on along the minus strand of JBMOOF010000014.1, from coordinate 17,756 downwards.
GGAAGCCCGCGATGGGCCGCGCCGCCTTCATTCCGCCGCCGCCCGCGCCCAGGGGGGGACCGCGCCTGATCGCGCGCGGCTGCCGCATCTGGGACGCCGACGGCGAGGCGCGGATCGATTTCGACATGGCCGGCGGCGCCGCCCTTCTGGGCCACGCCCACCCGGCGGTCGAAGCCGCCGTCGCCGCCGGCGCCCCCGCCGCGAGCGAGGCCGAGGCCGCCCTTTCGGCCCTGCTGCCGGGCGTCTGCGCCGTGCGCTTCTGCGCCGAGGAATCCCAGGCCCTGCCCGCCGCCATCGACGGGGCCCGCCGCGCCACCGGTCGTCGCCGCGCCGCCGTCTGGGAGATCGGCGCCGGCGCCTTCGGCGGCCTGGACGACCTGGCCGCCATCGTCGTCGACCCCCTGGGGGCCGGGCCGGCGGACCTCGCCGCCGTGCGCCGCGCCGCCGACTCCGCCGGGGCGGCCCTGATCTTCGACGAGGGGACCTCCGCCTTCCGCGTGCATGAATCGGGGGTCCAGGGGATGTCCGGCGTGACTCCCGACCTGGCCGTGTTCGGCGCGGCGCTCGCCAACGGCCGGCCGATCGGCGCGGTCGCCGGCCGGGCCGACCTGATCTTCGCCCTCGATCCGGACGATCTTCCCCCGCCGCGGGCCGGCAGCCTGGCCGCCGCCGCCATGACCCTGCGCCTGCTGGCCCAGGATCCGGTCGCTCCCCGCCTGCGGGTGCTGGGGGCCGAACTGCAGGCCGAGATCGCCCGCCTGGCCGGGACCGCCGGCGTCGCCGACCTGCTGGCGCTCGAGGGCGACCCGACCCTGCCCACCCCGGTGTTCGCCCGGCCCCAGGTCGAGGGGCTGTGGCTGCGCGCCATGGCCGCGCGCGGCCTTGTGGTCATCGGCGCCCACGCCCTTTCCGCCGCCCATGGCGAGCCCGAGGTCGCGGCCCTGATCGCCGCCTATGGCGCCCTGGCGCCCCGGCTGGCCGAGGAGGGCCGCCGCCCGACCCGTCCCGTCTTCGCGTTCGACGCCCGTCCAGAAGGACACGCATGAAGTCCCCGATCACCAAGCTTGGCCTGGGCTCGGCCCAGTTCGTTCCCGGCGCCGCCGCCGCGCCGCGCGGCCGCTCGCCCGAGGCCGAGGCCCGCGACATCCTCACCATCGCCGCCCGCGGCGGTCTGTCGGTGCTCGACGCGTCCGGCGCCTGGGGGCGGTCGGAGACGCTGCTCGGCGACCTGATGCCGCGTCCGCTGCCGTTCCGCCTGGTGGTCTCGACGGCGCGCCCGGACCGGGGACCCGACTTCGTCGAGACCGAACTGCGCGCCAGTCTCCGCCGGCTGGCGGTCGAGAAGGCCGACGCCGTGGTCGTGCCGATGGCCGGAGACCTCTTCGGGCCGCATGGCCAGGCCCTGTGGACCCGCCTGCGGCAGCTGAAGGACGGGGGGCTGGTCGACCGCGTCGGCGTCGCCGTCCACGCCACGGACGATCCCGTGGGCGTCGTGCGCCGCTTCCGCCCGGACCTGATCCAGGCCCCCGCCTCGCTCCTCGACCAGCGCATGCTGGCCGACGGCACCCTTGAGCGGATCGCCGGCATGGGAGTGGAGGTGCAGCTGCGCTCGATCTTCCTGAACGGCCTGCTGTTCCTGCCGCTGGACCGCATCCCGACGCCCCTGAAGGCCGCGTCAGGCACGCTGTCGAAGGTGCGCCGGATGATCGCCGAAGGCCGCAGCGATCCGCTGCAGGCCGCGCTCGGCTTCGCCCTGTCGCGCGCCGAGGCCAGCGCCGTGCTGGTCAACGTCACCACCGCCGCGGAGCTGTCGGCCGTCATCGCCGCCGCCGCCAGCCCGCCCCCCGATCTCGACTGGACCGAGATGGCCATGGACGACCCCGTGGTCCTCGATCCCCGCCGCTGGGAAGCCGCCTGAGGCCCCGACGGCGACCGCTCAGAAGGAGCCCCGCCATGATCCTCGCCGTCGTTCAGGCCCGGATGGGTTCGAAACGCCTTCCCGGCAAGGCGCTCGCGCCGCTGCGCGGCCAGCCGCTGATCTGGCGCCAGCTCGAGCGGCTGCGCGGGGCCAGGACGCTGACCCGCATCGTCGTGGCGACCAGCTGCGAGCCCGGCGACGACGCCCTGGCCGCCTGGCTGGTGTCACAGGGCCAGGCGGTGTTCCGCGGCGCGCCGACCGACCTGCTCGACCGCTTCGCCCGTTGCGCGGCCGGCGTCGGCGGCGCCCAGCACGTGGTGCGGATCAAGGGCGACGCGCCGTTCGTCGACCCGCGCGTCGTCGACGAGGCCGTGCGCCTGGCCATCGTCAGCGGGGCCGACTACGTCGCCAACCGCGAGCCCGCCACCTATCCAAAGGGGCTGGAGGTCGAGGTGGTGAAGGGCGCGGCGCTCGCCGCCGCCGCGGCCCAGCCGCGCGAGCCGATGGCCCGCGTCTCGCCGACCGCCTTCATCCGCGCCCATCCGGACCGCTTCTCGCAGGCGACGTTCCGCCACCCGCGCGACCTGTCGCGGCTGGACTGGCGGGTGAAGACCCCGGCCGACCTGGCCTTCGCCCGGGCGGTCTACAACGCCCTGCATCCCGCCGACCCGGCCTTCGTCATGGAAGACGTGCTCGACCTGATCGGCGGGCGCCAGGACCTGGCCCGGTTCAGTCACGCAGCCTGAGGCCGACGAACACCGCGCGGCCGGTCTCGCCGTAGCCCAGCGACTGGCTCCAGGTCCGGTCGGCCACATTCTCGATCCGGCCGGTCAGCTCGACGCGCTCCGACAGCCGCCAGCGGCCCAGCAGGTCGGCGACGACGAAGCCGTCCCGTCGCGCCGGCGCGAAGGTCGAGGGATCGCTGTCGGCCTGGTCGCTCTCGGCCCGCAGTCGAAGCGCGGCGCCCAGGCGCGCGCCCGTCCAGTCGAGGCTCAGCGAACCGGCGTGCGCGGGAACCCGCAGCAGCTCGGCCCCCGTCGTCGCATCGACGGCGTCGGTGAAGGCCCAGGCGGCCTTCACCCCGAAGCCGCCCGGCAGATCGGCCTCGACCTCGGCCTCCACGCCGGAGGTCTCGGTGCGGTCGATGTTCACGTAGCGGCCGATTCCGTAGCTGATCTGGTCCTCGACCTCGAGCCGGTAGCCGGTGGCGCGCAGGAAGAGGCGGCCATCCGCCGAGCGCCAGGCGAGGGCGAAGTCCCATCCCTCGGCCGTCTCCGGCCGCAGCCCGACCGAGGGCCCGGCCGGGAAACAGAAGTCGCAGACGGTCTGGCTAATGGTCGGCGTCTTGAAGCCCTGGCCCCAGCTCGCCGACAGGGTGACGCCGCCGTCCAGCGCCAGCGCGCCCGAGAGCCGGGCGGTGGTCTTCGCCTCGTACCGGTCGGGATCGTCGTGGCGCAGGCCTGCGCTCAGCGTCAGCCGCTCTGACGGGTCGACCCGCAGGACCCCGAACAGCGAGCCGGCCCCGAGGTCCGCGGTCTGGCCGGTGCTGATCGAGGCCTCGGTCTCGTCGCGTTCGGCCCCGACGACGAAGGCGATCGCGTCGTCGACGTCGCCCCGCCCCGCGGTCCACCGCCAGGTCGTGCGCCGGGCGTCGTAGCGGGAGGAGAAGGCCGAGATGTTGTCGCGCGTCAGGTCGTAGAGGCTGACGTCGAAGGTCTGGTCGAGGCCGAGCAGGCCCTCGGCCGAGGCCCGGGCGAAACCGGTCCAGCTGCGGCTCCTGGTGCGGTCGGGCGTGTCGCCGAAGACAAAGAAGGCGTCGTAGCCGTCGATGTCGGCCTCGGCCTCGTTATAGCGGGCGCGGCCCTCGAGGCGGACCGTGTCGGAAAGCGCGAGGCGGCCGTTGACGCCCGCCGTCCAGCTCTCGAAGCCGTCGGTCTCGTTACCGCGCGCGGCCTTGGAGATTCCGTCGGTCCGGAAGCCGGAGACGGAGAGGCCCAGCGCCCGTTCGTCGCTCGCGGCGCCGATCGCCGCCGAACCCCGGACGGTCCCGAACGACCCGGCCTCCGCGGCGGCGCGCCAGCCGTCGGTCTGGCGGGTGGTGAAGGCGATCACCCCGCCGATGGCGTCCGACCCCCACAGCGAGCCCTGCGGCCCCGACAGCACCTCGATGCGCGTCACGTCCGCCAGGTCGAGGCTGGAGAAGTCGTAGCCGCCGTTCGGACTGGACGGGTCGTTCAGGACGACGCCGTCGACCAGCACCAGCGTCTTGTCCGACGCGGCGCCGCGCAGGCGGACGGAGGCGACGCCGCCGAAGTCGCCGTTGCGGCTCAGCGAGACGCCCGGCAGCGTCTCCAGGATGTCGCCGGCGAAGGCGGCCTGGGATTCCTCGATCTCGCCGTCGGTGATGACGCGCACGCCGGGGGAGTCGCCCGCGCGGCTTTCCAGGCGGGTGGCGGTGACGATCAGCTCGTCGACCGCGGTCGTTTCGGCGGTCTCGGCCCGGGCGGCGGTCGCGACGGCGAGGCCGGCCGCGGTGGTCAGGAGAAGGCGCATCATGGCGCGGGGTCCTTGTCAAAGGGCCCGCGCGGCGCCGCGAGGCGAGGGATCCGAAGCGAACACACCGGCGCGCCGGCCGGCGGTCGCTTCGACGGCAAGGCGTCAGCCCTCCCCGCGCCGATGACCTGGACCCGGGTCACGGACGAGCGACGGCGGCGGCAGGTCTCCTGGCTCGCGGGTCGCCGGGCCTCGTCCTCGCCTTCCCGGTTTCCCAGTGGCGCCCCTCGCGGGGAAATCGGACGCGGCCCTCGCCGCTGACAGTTGCGGGCACAGCCGGGGAGTTGCACCCCGTTCCCTCTTGGCCCCCGAGGGGGACCGCCTGCGCGGGGTTATGCTTGCGAGAGTTTCGCAGTGCAAGAGAGGGAGTAGCGCGTGGGGAATAGGGAGTAGCAGGCAGAGGCGCGGCGTTTCCGCGGGCAGAGCCGACTACGCCCTATGCCCTACGCCCTATGCCCTAGCTTCCCCAGACCCTGAACGGATCCACGAACGCCTTGCCCAGGGCGTCGGCCACCGCCGGGTGGGTCAGTTCGCCCTTGAGGACGTTGAGGCCCTTGGCCAGGTGAGGATCGCGGTGCAGGGCCTCGAGGCCATGGTCGGCCAGCGCCAGGCCGAACGGCAGGGTGGCGTTGCCGAGGGCCTCGGACGAGGTGCGCGGCGCGGCGCCCGGCATGTTGGCGACGCAGTAGTGGACGACGCCGTCGACGACATAGGTCGGCTCGGCGTGGGTGGTCGGGTGGCTGGTCTCGAAGCAGCCGCCCTGGTCGATAGAGACATCGACCAGCACCGAGCCCGGCTTCATGCGCGACAGGTGTTCGCGCTTGACCAGCTTGGGCGCGGCGGCGCCGGCGGTGAGGACCGCGCCGATGACCACGTCGGCCTTGAGGATCTCGTCCTCGACGGCGTCAAGGGTCGAGAAGCGGGTCAGCACCCGGCCCATGAAGATGTCGTCCAGTTCGCGCATGCGCGGGATCGACCGCTCCAGCACCACCACCTCGGCGTTGAGGCCCATGGCCATGCGGGCGGCGTTCATGCCGACCACGCCGCCGCCGAGCACGACGACGCGGGCGGGCGGCACCCCGGGGACGCCGCAAAGCAGCAGCCCCATGCCGCCGTTGTGCTTGAGCAGGGTCTCGGCGGCCGAGAACACGGCGATCCGGCCGGCCACTTCCGACATCGGCGCCAGCAGCGGCAGCCCGCCCTTGGCGTCGGTCACCGTCTCGTAGGCGACGGCGGCGCAGCCGGAGGCGATCAGCCCCTCGGTCTGGGCCGGGTCGGGCGCCAGGTGCAGGTAGGTGAACAGGATGTGGCGCGGCTCCAGCCGCTCCCACTCGACCTTCTGCGGCTCCTTGACCTTCACGATCATTTCCGCGTCGGCGAACACCGCCTCGGCGTCCCGGGCGATCCTCGCCCCGGCCTTGCGGAAGGTCTCGTCGGCGTATCCCGCGCCCATCCCCGCGCCGGTCTCGACCAGCACCTCGTGGCCGCGCGCGACGTACTCGCGGACCGCCGTGGGGGTCAGGCCGACCCGGTGTTCGCCGGGCTTGATCTCTTTGGGAACGCCGACGCGCATGGTCATTTCCTCACTGCGGGAATTGGCGCGGCAAATGTCCCGCCATTGCCGTCAGGTCAAGCACGATCTTGCCGGGGCTCGCCTGTCGCGGGAGCAGCCTCGCGCGCGGATTGACCGGCTGGCAGGGTTGGGCTCACATCGTTCTTCGAAGGCTCGAGCCCAAGGAGCGGCCAGCATGGCGCCGTCGGACGAAACTCCCAGCGAATCGGCGCCGGACGCGCCGGGGAACGAGCCCCTGACCCTCCCCGCCGACAGGCCGCGACGGCGCTTCTGGGCCGGCTGGCGACTGCCGGTCGGAGCGGTGGCGGCCATCGCCCTGGCGGCCGGCTTCGGCGGCGGCCTGGTGACCGCGGCGGCCCTGGGCGGATTCGGCGGCAAGGCCGGCGGCGGCTCGGTGGCCACCGGCGAGGCCCAGAAGCCCTCTCTCTGGTCGATGTTCGGCAAGCCCCGGGCGGCCAACGCGCCCCGCCGCGGCATTCCCAGGCCCGAGGGCTTCGCCGTCTGGAAGACCCGGCTCGACACCAGCAAGCCCGAGCCGCTGGCCTGCATCGAGATGACCCGGCCGCTCGACCCGGGCAAGGCCTACGCCGACTTCGTGCTGGTTTCGCCCGATCTCGGCGGCCAGCCGGCGGTGAGCGTCAATCCGGCCAACCGGTCGGAGCTGTGCATCGGCGGGCTGGGGCTGACCGAGCGCCGCGTCACCCTGCTCAAGGGCCTGCCGGGCGCCGGGCGCCAGACCCTCGCCGCCAACGCCGACGTCGACTTCACCTTCGGCGAAAAGCCGCCCTACGTCGGGTTCGCCGGCGACGGCGTCATCCTGCCGCGCGAGGACGCCGACGGGGTCGGCATCGAAACCGTCAACGTCAGCCGCCTGTCGATCGAGGTCTGGCGCGTCGTCGACCGCAACCTGGTGCGCACCAGCATCAGCGCCCCCGATCCCACCGGCGAGGGCGACTGGCCCGGCGACTATGGCGACGACAGCCCCAACGACGAGGGCCGCGTCGTCTGGAAGGGCGACATCGCGGTGAAGGGCGGGGCCGGCGAGCGGACGACCACCGTCTTCCCGCTGGGCGCCGTGCTCAAGGACATGAAGCCTGGCGGCTATGTGATCAAGGCGCGCGACGCCTCCTCCGGCTCGCGCACCGACGACGACGACGAGGGCGAGGGGACCCAGCCCGCCCAGGCCCGCCGCTGGATCGTCTTCACCGACATGGCGATGATCGCCTACGACGGCGCCGAGTCGCTGGACGTGGTGGTGCGCTCGCTGAAGACCGCCCGCGTCCAGGCCGGCGTGCGCGTGGCCCTGGTCGCCCGCAACGGCGAGGACCTCGCCGAAGCCCGCACCGACGGCTCGGGCCGCGTCCGCTTCCTGCGTCCGCTGCTCGAGGGCGAGGGCGGCCTGCGACCCAGGATGGTCATGGCCTACGGCCCGCAGGGCGACCTGGCCGTGCTCGACCTCGACCGCTCGCCGGTCGACCTGTCCAGGCAGGGGATGGGCGGCCGGACCACCGCCGCCGCCGGCGACGACGAGACGGGCGGGCGTACGGTCGAGGGCGAGATCGACGGCTTCCTCTACGCCGACCGCGGCATCTACCGGCCGGGCGAGACGGCGCACCTGTCGGCCCTGATCCGCGACCTGCGCTCGCGGGCGGTCAAGGACCGCAAGGGCGCGCTGGTGATCCGCAGGCCCTCGGGCGTGGAATTCAGGCGCATCGCCTTCGACCGCGCGCCCAGCGGCGCGGTCACCGCCGACATCGCCCTGCCGAAAAGCGCGCCGCGCGGCCGCTGGCGGGCGGCGCTGGAGATCGAGGGGATCGAGGAGCCGGTCGGCCAGATGTCCTTCTCGGTCGAGGACTTCGCGCCCCAGCGCCTGGCCGTCTCCGCCGAAGGCGCCGAAACGACGCCGGTCGGGGCCGGCGAAGCCCGCCGCATCTCCGTGCTCGCCCGCTTCCTCTACGGCGCGGCGGGCGCGGGGCTGCAGACCCAGGGGGAGGCCCGGATCATGGCCGACCCCAACCCCTTCCCGGCCTATGCGGGCTACCAATGGGGCGATCAGCAGACCGCCTTCGACGAGAAGTTCGTCGAGCTCGGCTCGACGGTCACCGACGGCGAGGGCCGGGCGGTGCTGACCCTGGGCGCGGCCGAGGCCGGCGACACCGCCGCGCCGCTGAAGGCCACGGTCACCGCCTCGGTGTTCGAGCCGGGCGGGCGGCCCGTGCGTGAAAGCCTGTTCCTGAAACTGCGGACCCGGCCGCTCTACCTCGGCGTCAAGGTCGACCAGGCCGACGCCGCCGGCGGCCGTGCCGCGCCGGTGACGCTGGACGTCATCGCCGTCGACGCCCAGGGCCGCCGCATCGCCGCGCCGGGCGCGACCTACACCCTGATCGCCGAGAACTGGGACTACGACTGGTTCCAGCAAAACGGCCGCTGGCAATGGCGGCGCACCAGCCGCGACGTGGTCGTCCAGAAGGGCGCGCTGACCATCGGCGCGGGCGGCGCGGCGCGGATCGCGCGACGGCTCGACTGGGGCGACTATCGTATCGTTGTCGAGACGCCGGGGGGCTCGAAGAGCGTCATCCGCTTCGCCGCCGGCTGGGGGGCGCCGGCCAAGGACGCCGAGGCGCCGGACTTCGTGCGCATCACCGCCGGACCCGGGACCCGGGCCCAGGGCGAGGACGTCACCCTGACGATCAAGGCGCCCTACGCCGGCGAGGCGCAGGTGGCCGTGGCCACTGACCGGGTCATCGATTTCAAGACCTTCCCGGTCGGGCCCAACGGCGGCTCGGTGACCCTGAAGACCAGCGCCGACTGGGGCGGCGGCGCCTATGTCCTGGTCAGCGTCGTCCAGCCGCGCGACCCGGTCGCCTCGCCCAGGCCGCGGCGGGCGCTGGGGCTGATGTACGTCCCGCTCGATCCGAAGAACCGCAGGCTGGCGGTCGAACTCGGCACGCCGGTCAAGCAGACCAGCCGCGCGCCGGTCGAAGTGCCGGTGACGGTGCGGGGCCTGGGCGTCGGCCAGCGGGCCAGGGTCACGGTGGCCGCCGTCGACGAGGGCATCCTGCGCCTGACCCGGTTCGAGAGCCCCGATCCGGTCAAATGGTACTTCGGCAAGCGGGCCCTGACGCTCGACTACCGCGACGACTATGGCCGGCTGCTCGACCCCAACCTGGGGCCCCCGGCCAACGTCAACTTCGGCGCCGACCAGCTCGGCGGCGAGGGCCTGACGGTGACGCCGATCAAGTCGGTGGCCCTGTGGTCCGGCGTGGTCGAGACCGGCCTGGACGGCAAGGCCCGGGTCAGGCTGCCGGCCGCCGATTTCAACGGCGAGCTGCGCGTCATGGCCGTGGCCTGGACCGACGAGGCCGTCGGCTCGGGCGCCAAGGCGATGACGGTGCGCGAAGCCGTGGTCGCCGACCTCAACCTGCCGCGCTTCCTGGCGCCGGGCGACCGGCCCTTCGCCACGCTGGAGCTGCACAATGTCGAGGGCGCGGCGGGGAACTACGCCGCCGAGACCAGCGCCTCCGGCGGGGTGACGATGCTGTTCCGCAAGGTCTTCCGCCTGGCGCCGGACCAGCGGGTCGCCGAGCGGATCGCCTTCCAGGCGCCGACGCGCACCGGCATTGGCAAGGTCGGGTTCAAGGTGCTGGGCCCCAACTTCAGCACCGGCAAGGACTATCCGATCCAGACCCGGCTGGGCTGGGGCCCGATCGTCCGGACCACCGTCGATCTCCAGCGCCCGGGCGAGGGCTTCACCCCGCCGCCGGCGCTGCTGTCGGGTCTGGCGGCCGGGGACGTGACGCTGCAGGTCAGCTACTCGCCGTTCCGCGGGTTCGACCCGGCGCCGATCGCCATCGCCCTGTCGCGCTATCCCTACGGCTGCACCGAGCAGGTGATCTCGGTCGCCTATCCGCTGCTCTACGCCGGCGAGATGGCGCCGGATCCGGCGCGGCGACGGTCGTCATCGGCGGCGCTCAACGACGCCGTCGGCCGCCTGCTCGACCGGCAGACGCTGGATGGGGCCTTCGGTCTGTGGCGGGTCGGCGACGGCGAGGCCGACGCCTGGCTGGGCGCCTACGCCACCGACTTCCTGCTCGAAGCCAGTCGGATGGGCGCCCCGGTGCCCGAAGCGGCCATGGACCGGGCGTTGTCGGCGATGAAGCAGATCAGCCGGCCCGACGGCTGGGCCAGCGTCTCCTACCGGCTCGAGTATCCCGAATGGTGGCGCTCCAACGCCGACGAGTCGAAGAAGGCCACCGTCCGCATGCGCAGCCGCGCCTCGGCCTACGCCCTCTACATCCTGGCCAAGGCCCGCAAGGGCGACCTCGCCCGGCTTCGCTGGTGGCACGACGTCCACATGAAGGACGAGGACTCGCCCATGGCCCGGGCCCAGATCGGCGCCGGCCTGGCCCTGATGGGCGACCGCGCCCGGGCCCGCTCCTCGTTCCGGCGGGCGGTGCAGGCGCTCGGCTACCGCGACGACGCCGACTGGTACCAGAGCCAGCTGCGCGACCTCGCCGGGGTCATCGCCCTGGCCTATGAGGCCGGCGAGACCGAGATCGCCCGCAGCCTGCAGGGCCGCCTCGAGAACGCCGTCCGCGACCCCGACGCGCTGAACACCCAGGAGCAGGCCCGCCTGCTGCAGGCCGCCCATTTCATGCTCAAGGCGGCCGGGACCATGCGCATCGAGGCGACCGGGGCGCGGGCGCTCAGCCCCGCCGGCGGCGCGCCGCGCTGGGCCGTCGGCCGCCTGGCCGACGCCCGTTTCGTCAACCGCGGCGCGGGGGCGCTGTGGCGCACGGTGACGGTGCGCGGGGCGCCGGTGGAGGCGCCGCGCGCGGCCGCCAACGGCGTCTCGGTCGACAAGCGGTTCTTCACCCTGCAGGGCGGCCCGGTGAACCTCGGCGGCCTGCGCCAGGGCGATCGGGTGGTGGTGCTGGTCCACGGCCGTTCGGCCCAGGCCCGCACCCTGCCGCTGGTGGTCGACGACGCCCTGCCGGCCGGCTGGGAGATCGAGACGGTGCTCAGTCCGGAAGACGCCAAGGACGGGCCGTTCCGGTTCCTGGGAACCCTGACCGGCGCGGACGTGCAGGAGGCGCGCGACGACCGCTTTATCGCCGCCGTCGACCTGCCGGGGTCGCAGCCTTTCGCCATGGCCTATGTGGCGCGGGCGGTGACGCCGGGCGACTTCTTCCTGCCCGCGCCCGAGGTGCGCGACATGTACCGCCCCGCCGTCAACGCCCGTGGCTCCGCTGGCCGCACGACGATCGCGCCGGGGTTCTAGGGCGGGGGGCGCAATGGTCGACGGACACGACCTTCCCCTTCCCCCCGGAGGGGGGCGGGGAGGCGTCGCGCGACGGTGGCTCCTGGCCCTGTTCGCCCTGCTGGCTGTCCAGATCGTCCTTCTGGCGCTGGACGCCGCCCTCCCTCCCGACCTGTCGCGCGGGGAGCGGTCCTCGCCGGTGGTGCTGGACCACAAGGGCGCCTGGCTGCGGGCCCTGCCGGTGGAGGACGGCCGCTGGCGCGTCCGGGCCGACCTCGACCGCACCGACCGCGCCTTCCTGCGCCGGCTGGTCGCCATCGAGGACGGCCGGTTCTTCCGGCATGCCGGCGTCGATCCCCTGGCCGTCGCCCGCGCGGGCGCGAGCGCGGTCGCCCGCGGACGCGTGGTCTCGGGCGCCTCGACCCTGACCATGCAGACGGCGCGGCTGCTCGAGCCGCGGCCGCGCAACCTCGGCTCCAAGCTGGTCGAGATGGTCCGCGCCGCGCAACTGGAGGCCCGCTACACCAAGCGCGAAATCCTCGCCCTCTACCTGACCCTGGCCCCTTATGGCGGCAACCTGGAGGGCGTGCGGGCCGCCAGCCTCGCCTACTTCGGCCATGAACCCGAGACCCTGACGCTCGGCGAGCAGGCGCTGCTCATCGCCCTGCCCCAGGCGCCGGAGGCGCGGCGGCCCGACCGACGGCCGGAGGCGGCGCGACGGGCCCGCGACCTCGTCCTCGCCCGCATGGCCGAAGCCGGACTGGCCAGCGAGGCGGAGGCGCGCGAGGCGGCGACCGAGCCCCTGCCGGACCGGGCGGCGTTCCCGGCCCTGGCCTGGCACGCGTCCGGCGAGCTGGCGCGCCGGGCCCCGGTCCGGCAGGCCACGGTGGTCAGCACCCTGGACGCCGCGCTGCAGGCCAGGCTCGAGCCGCTGGCGGCCGCCTACGCCCGCGACCAGGGGCCCGAGGCGACGGCGGCCATCCTGGTCGTCGAGATCGAGGGCCGGGCCGTGCGGGCCCTGGTCGGCTCCGGCGGGCTCGACCGCCCGGGCGGCTGGATCGACATGACCACAGCCCTGCGCTCGCCGGGGTCGGCCCTCAAGCCGTTCATCTACGCCTTCGCCTTCGATGACGGCGTGGCCGCGCCCGACACCGAGATCGAGGACGTCGCCACCCGCTTCGCCGACTACCAGCCAGAGAACTTCGACCGCGTGTTCCGGGGCCGGGTCACCGCCCGCCAGGCCCTGTCGCACTCGCTGAACGTGCCGGCCGTGGCGATGATGGAGCGGATCGGCCCCTCGGCCTTCCTCGCGCGGCTGGAGTCGGCGGGGGTGCGGCTGGTGCGGCCGAAGGCGCGGACCCAGGCGCCGGGCCTGGCCCTGGCTCTGGGCGGCGAGGGAATCTCGCTGCGCGACCTCGCCCTGCTCTACGCGGCGCTGGGGGACGAGGGGGTGGCCCGGCCGCTGGCCTTCACCGAGGCGGCCGCCCAGCGCAACCACGGCCTGGGCGGGTCGCGGCTGGTGCGGCCGGAGGCGGCGCGGCAGGTGCTGGACATCCTGCGGGAGGCCCCGGCGCCCAAGGGCCGCATCCCCAGCGCCCTGACCCGGGGCGGGCCGGGCATGGCCTACAAGACCGGCACCTCCTACGGCTTCCGCGACGCCGTGGCGGCGGGCGTGGTCGGCGGCTACGTCATCGTGGTCTGGACCGGCCGGGCGGACGGCGGGGCGCGGGGCGGGCTGACCGGCCGGGAGGCGGCGCTGCCGATGCTGATCGACGCCGCCGACGTCCTGGCCGCGCCCCGGACGGCGCCGCCGCGCATCGCGCCCCGCTCGGCCCCGGCGGCGCTGGCCGCGCTGGAGCGGCCGGAATCGGGGCCCGGCCTGATCTTCCCGCCCGACGGCGCGACCGTGCAGGTCGAGGCCTTCGGCCCGGCCTCGCGCGGGCTGGCCCTGGCCGGCGGCGGCGAGGGCCTCGCCTGGTACGTGGAGGGACGTCCCCTGAAGGCCGACCCCGTCAGCGGCCGCACCATCTGGCGTCCGGCCGCGCCCGGCTTCTACGAGATCACCGTCGTCGACAGGCTCGGCCGCGAGGCCCGCGCGAAGGTGCGGGTGAAGTGAAATGGGGGGACAGCTTACGCATTTCCTGATCGCCGCGCCGACCAACCGGGAAATGCGTAAGCTGTCCCTCCATTTCCCGCGCCCCGGTCAGCCGAACTTCAGCCCGGCGGCCTCGTCGGCGTTCGAGACGGTGACGCCCAGGTCGTTCACCAGTCCGTTGGACAGGCGATAGACCCAGCCGTGCACCGAGATCGCCTGGCCTCGGGCCCAGGCGTCCTGCACGAAGACGTCGGAGGCGACGTTGATCACCTGGCGCACGACGTTCAGCTCGCACAGCCGGTCCCAGCGCTCCTTCTCGTCGAGGGCCTCGAGCTCTTCCCTGTGGGCGGCGTAGACCTCGCGGATCGGGTGCAGCCAGTGGTCGACCAGGCCGCGCCGCCGGCCGTCCACCGCCGCGCGGACCCCGCCGCAGCCGTAGTGTCCGACCACCATCACGTGCCGGACCTTCAGCACGTCGACGGCGAACTGCAGGACGCTGAGGTAGTTGGCGTCCTGCGGCGGGGCCAGGTTGGCGACGTTGCGGTGGACGAACAGCTCGCCGGGGTCGAGGTCGACGATCTCGTTGGCCGGCACGCGGCTGTCGGAACAGCCGATCCAAAGATATTCCGGGCTCTGCTGCGTCTCCAGCCGCTTGAAGAACTCGGGATCGACCTCGGTCTTGCGCCGCGACCAGCGCCGGTTGTTTTCCTTCAGATCCTCGAGCATGTCCTAGATCCTGGCGTCCGGCTGGTTGTCGGGGTGCGCGGCCGCGAAGGCCGGCAGGGCCGCGGCGGCGTCGGCCGCGGCGACGAGGGCGGGATAGGGCGTCAGGTCCACCTTGAAGCGCCGGGCGTTGTAGACCTGCGGCACCAGGCAGCAGTCGGCGAGCGTCGGCGAGGCTCCAAACGCGAAACCCTCGCCATGCCGGGCGATCATGGGCTCGAGCGCTGAGAAGCCTTCGCCGATCCAGCGGCTCACCCAGTCGTCGATCGCCGGCTGGCCGACGTCGAGCCGGGCCAGCGCCTTGAGGATGCGCAGGTTGTTCACCGGATGGATGTCGCAGGCGACGATCGCCGCCATCGCCCGCACGATCTGGCGGTCGAAGGCGTCGCCGGGCAGCAGCGGCGGCCGGGGCGTCGTCTCCTCCAGCCACTCCAGGATGGCCAGTGACTGGGTCAGCACGCGCTCGCCGTCGACCACCAGCGCCGGGACGAGGTGCTGGGCGTTGACCTGGCCGTAGGCGTCCGACCGCTGCTCGCCGGCGACCAGGTCGACCGGCGCGTAGTCGTAGGCCAGGCCCTTGAGGTTCAGGCCGATCCGGACCCGGTAGGGGGCCGAGGCCCGCCAGGCGCTGTGCAGGCGCAGGCGCATCAGACCACCCTGAAGCGAAGGCCGCCGACGCCCTCCACCGAGCCCTCGACCAGGTCGCCGCGGACCAGCGGGCCGACGCCCTCGGGCGTGCCGGTGAAGACGAGGTCGCCGGCCTCGAGCGACCACAGTCCGCCGGCCTCGGTCAGGATTTCCTCGACGCTCCAGATCATGTCGGCGACCCGGGCGTCCTGGCGCGTCGCGCCGTTCACCGCAAGGGTGATGCGCCCCGCCGGGACCACGCCCGCGAACGGAGCGATCGCGGAGACCGGCGCGCTGGCGTCGAAGCCCTTGGCGGCGTCCCAGGGCTGGCCCCTGGCCTTGAACCCGGCCTGCAGGTCGCGCCGGGTCAGGTCGACGCCGACGGCGAAACCGAAGATCGCGCCGCCTTCGCCCAGGGCGACCACCAGTTCGATCTCGTGGTGCAGGTCGGCGGTCGCCTTCGGATAGGGGACGTCCGCGCCCGGAAGGACCACGGCGTCGGCGGGCTTGGAGAAGAAGAACGGCGGCTCGCGCCCGTCGCCGCCCATCTCGCGGGCGTGGGCGGCGAAGTTGCGACCGACGCAGAGGATGCGGCGCACGGGGAACGGCCGGTCGGACCCCTCCACGGGAACCACCGGCTGGGGGCGGATCGGGACGGCGTAGGCGGTCATGGAGGCTTCCTAGCCAAAGGCGGGGGCGTTGTCTCTCCCCCTGTAGCGCCCGGCCGGGCGGCGAATCGCGGGTTCGGAGGTCCGCGGCGTCTGGCGCATGGACGCGGGGCCGCGCAGGCGTATGCTGTCGACGCGCGGGAGCCCCCGGTTTGCTCAATCTCATCAAGCTGATCAAGTGACTGCGGCTCGGACACCGCTGGCAGAACAGCCGTCGCAAGTCGGGATTCCTGACCTGCGAACGCTGCGGCCTCAGGCGGCGATACTAGAACCCGGCGTTCCCGACCGTCAGACCGGATCGAATTCGCTGACGAGATGACCCGGCGCGACGGGCGTCAGGGCCGGGCGGTAGACCGGGTCTCCGGGCGCGGCCGGCAGGCGCGAGGGCAGGAAGCGCAGGCCGGCCAGCGGATCGAGCGGCGAGGGCGGCTCGCCCGGCAGCCGGACGCGCTCGCGCGTTCGCTCGATCCGGGGATCGGGGATCGGCGCCGCCGACAACAGGGCGCGGGTATAGGGGTGCCGGGGATCGCCGTAGATCTGGTCCCGGCCCGCCGACTCCATGACCCGGCCCAGATAGAGGACCATCACCCGGTGGCTGATCTCGCGCACCACCGCCAGGTCGTGGCTGATGAACATCATCGCCATGCCGAGCTGTCGTTGAAGATCGATCAGCAGATCGATGATCTGGGCGCGGATCGAGACGTCGAGGGCGCTGACCGCCTCGTCGCAGATGACCAGCCGGGGCTCCAGGATCATCGCCCGGGCGATGCCCACCCGCTGGTTCTGGCCGCCGCTGAGCTCGTGCGGGTAGCGGTTGATCAGGTCCGGGGAAAGGCCGCAGCGCTCCATCATCGCCGCCGCGGCGGCCTGGCGGCCGGCGCGGGTGGTGTCCGGGCGGAAGACGAGCAGCGGCTCGGCGATCGAGGCGCCGACCGGCATGCGCGGATCCAGGCTGGCGAGCGGGTCCTGGAAGACGATCTGCAGGTCCCGGCGCGCGGCGCGCAGGGTCTCCCGGTCGGCGTGGGAGATATCGCGGCCCAGTACGGTGATCGAGCCTCCCAGGTCGCCGCCGCCGGGGGGCAGAAGCCGTAGCGCCGCCCGGGCCAGGGTCGACTTGCCGCTGCCGCTTTCCCCGACCACGCCGAGCGTCTCGCCCTGACGGATCTCGAAGCTGACCCCGTCGACGGCGCGCAGCGGACGGGGCCGGCGGAACAGGCCGCGATCGGCGCCGAACCAGACCCTGATGTCCTCGCCGCGAACCACCACCGGCGCATCGGGCGCGACCGGCGGCGGCGTCGGGCGCCCGCCGCGGTCGGCGCGGTCCAGCCGCGGTATCGCCGCCAGCAGGTCGCGCGTGTAGTCGGTGCGCGGCGCGTCGAACACGGCCTGGACCGGGCCCTCCTCGACATAGATCCCGTCCTTCATCACGCAGACCCGGTCGGCCAGGCGGGCGATGACGCCCATGTCGTGGGTCACCAGCACCAGGCCGGCGCCGCTCTCCCGCACCAGTTCGGCCATCAGGTCGAGAATCTCGGCCTGGACCGTGACGTCCAGGGCGGTGGTCGGTTCGTCGGCGATCAGGAGCCGGGGGCCGCAGGCCATGGCGGCGGCGATCATCACCCGCTGGCGCATGCCGCCGCTCAGCTCGTGCGGATACTGACGCAGGCGGCGGTCGGCCTCCGGGATCCGCACGCGGTCCAGCCAGTCGCGGGCCCTCTGGCGCGCCGCCTGGGCCGACAGCCCCAGGTGCCGGCGCAGCGGCTCGGCGATCTGATCGCCGATGCGCACGTGCGGGGTCAGGGCCGTCAGCGGATCCTGGAAGATGACCCCCGCCTTCGCGCCGCGAATCCGGTTGAGCGCGGCCGGCTTCAGGCCGAGCAGCTCGCGCCCCTCGAACCGCGCCGACCCGCTCGCCCGGCCGTTGGCGGCCAGCAGGCCCAGCGCGGCCATGAAGGTCTGGCTCTTGCCCGATCCGCTCTCGCCCACTACGCCCAGGCACTCGCCGGCGTCGACGCGCAGGGAGACGCCGCGCACGGCCTCGACCAGGCCGTCGTGGGTGTCGAAGGCGACTCTCAGGTCGTCAATGGCGAGGATGGGTTGGGTCAAGGTCGCTCGGCGCCGATCGACCCGAGCTTAGTGCGGGAAGGCCCGGGGTGGAATCGGCTTCGTCGGCGATTTCACGCGGCGGCGGATGAATCCAGGTCCGTCCCGGGGTCGCCGGCAAGGCAAAGGCCCCGGTGTTTCCACCGGGGCCTCGCAGGTTCGTCGAACCGTCGGATCTGGATCAGAAGTTGATCGAGATGGTCGAGCGGCGGTTCAGCGGTTCCTTGACGCCGTCG